>NZ_JBMPQB010000003.1:0-586701 GCF_049725185.1 Pseudactinotalea sp. Z1748
ACCAGCAGCACCAACCCGACAATGATCCGCCCCAGGTCTAGAAGGTCCATAAGTAGGAGTGTAAGGATCACAACCCGAGTCGCGATGAGCACTCCATCGACCCGGTTGAGCACCCGCATGAGGATCCTTCACCGGTAGGGAGCGCGGCAGCAGGTTGAGGAGCCGGCCTCGCGTTGGGGTACACCCTGCGCCACAGACCTGTGGCGGGCGGTCGGAGTTAAAACGCCCCAGGGCCAAGCGAACTGTACGCATTGGGGTGAGTCTGGGATCGTTGCTTCAGTGATCCGACGGACGACCCTTGAGGACCTGGCCCAGGCCCACGTACCGTGGCTGAAGCCGGACGGCTGGCGGCCGAACGGTCACTCGTTCGTGGAGTTGGCGGGCGATCAGATCGTGGGTGCGGCAATGCGATGTCCGAACCGCGTGCACCCGACACGAGAAATCGCGTGGCTTCAGCTACCCAGGACAGGGCCGAGCGGCCTTCTCGATGCGCTCGTGGACGTTGGTGGCCTACCGATGTCCATCAAAACGCGGCCGTGCAGTCGAGAGCAGGCCGCGGTGCTCTCGGTGGGAGGAATCCGGTACCAGCACTGCCCAGCCGAACTCGTGTCCACTGGATCGGAATCACTCCAGGCCTGGTGTGAGGCCAACCATAATGCACCGGTTGAATCTGCCTCTGGGTGGACGAACGAGAACCTCAACGACGCGTGGACGCGCCTCTATGAGGTCGTGCATGCCTCATGGTCGCCAACCGCCGAACGATCGGCGCTTCTCGCCGAGTTTGGACCCATGATCGCCGAGGAACTCAATACCGAGCGCTCGACCCTGAGCCTCATCGAAGGGGGCCTGGTCGCCGCGTGCTTCGTCTTCGGCACGTCAAACGACACCGAACTCGAGGCCATCACCGAGGCCCTGGTACCGAAGCACCCAGGTGCTCGACGGGCTGTCGCTGCGTGCATGGCCAAAGTCCTCGAGGAGGCAGCCGGAGTTCCGGTGATGTTCGATGGCCATCTCAGCGATCCACACTTCTATCCGCTCCTGCAGACCCTTCCGGAGGTCCAGGCGAACGAACTCGCCCCACTCGACCTCCTGGAGATCTCATCACGCTCGCCGTTGTCCACCGGCTCAGAACGAGGCCCGTCCCATTAGGGTGCACCCCGCTGCATCCTCCATTCGAACGGACGAAATGTTGCTTGGCGGTTATGTGGCGAGGTCCTGTCGCCGCTGCAGGTCGGCGTCCGTCCGTTCCGACTTCGCACCGATCGCGGACTTCACAAACTGACATCCCGGTTGACGTTCCGCTTACGAGACGAATTCGATGAGACCTACGAGGGGCATCCTTTGCCGCTCGCGAACACAGCGAGCAGTCCCCGGGGCGCATCTGCCACTGGGCCCTACGACACAACTCCGCTCGCGTGCATTGTTTGGCGCGAGGGTTGTCACTCAGGGTCGCCGTCGGCTACCCATTCCAGGAGGTCACCCGGTTGGCAGTCGAGTACTTCGCACATCGCCGCTAGGGTGCTGAACCGGATCGCCTTCGCCCGACCGTTTTTCAGGACTGCGACGTTCGCCGGGGTGATCCCTACTCGTTCGGCGAACTCAGCCACCGGCATCTTCTTCTTGGCCAGTTCAACATCGATGCGAACGACGATGGCCATCAGATGACTACATCCATTTCGCTTTTGAGCGTGGTGGCACGGACTAAAAGTGTGCGCATAACTGTCATCAGCAGAGCAAGCCCCAAGCCTGTCAGGGCACCACCGATCAACATCAGGCCCCACAGCGGCGGGCCCGCTACAGTCGCTGACTGGTAGGCGATCGTCGCCATGCAGACGAGGCTGCTGCCGAGGAAGGCTCCAATGATTCCGTCGACCCAGCCGAAGGCGCGGGTTGAGAATACCTCACCGCTTCGGACAAACCCCAGTAGCCGCAAGGTGCAGATGATGCCGACCTGGACACAGATCAGACCCAAGATCGCCAGCGTCAGGATGGGCCAGCGCATATGGGCCTCATCTGGCAGATCGCGCGCCACCACCCCAGACAGCCAAGGCAGGCCAACTAGTTGGACCGCAGCGATGACGACCAGGGCAGCCACCAGCATGGCTTGCAGGGCAACGACGACGAAGCGATTACTCATGCCCTCGAGCGTAACTAGCGTTCGATCGAAAGTCGATAGATATCTATCTTGCTTGCAGCGGTTGGTAACCGGGCTCCCGCACGAACACTGAACAACGGAGGGAGCCACCGTGCCGTTGGGCGATGGTGGGTAACACTTACGGTCCTGGGGACATGTACAGGGTAAGTCCGTCCGAGGGAGGAGTTGACGTGCCCGATGGCTCGCGCGAGCAACGCTTTCAGGCCTTGTTCGATGCCAGTTTTGACGACCTCACGCGGTTCGTCCGGCGGCGAATCCGTGAGGGTGATGACGTTGTTGCCGAGACCTACCTGGTTGCCTGGCGGTCGCTGGAGCAGGTCCCGCTCGGTGAGGGTGAAGGCAGGGCCTGGCTGTTCACCGTGGCGCATAACCTCATGGCCAACCAACGCCGCAAGGATGCCCGCTTGGTGGCGTGGGAGCCCTCAGATGTTCCGTCCGAGGACGAGTTCGAAGCAGCAGACACCCGCATCGACCTCTCCCGCGCATTCTCCCGACTGAGCCCAGAGGACCAGGAGGTCCTGGCACTGGTCGTGTGGGAAGGCTTGACCTCGGCCCAAGCCGCCTCGGTCCTGTCCATCACGGCACGTGCCTTCCGTGTCCGACTGCATCGGGCCCGTCGCCGACTACGAGTTGGGATGCATCGACCCCACTCAGCCCCCACACCCATTCTGAGGAGCAGTTATGACGTACCTCGATGAACTCAGGCGCATTGATCCGGCCGGACCTGCCGATTCGGCTGCGCACAAGCGACCCGAAGCGCAACGACTTGCCGAGCAGATCATGGCGCACCCGGTTGAGCCTGCCACCATCCGGCGCCAAGGCTCCAGGCGCATCCTGCTGCTGGCAGGTGCAGCCGCCGCGGCGGTAGTTGGCGCGCTGGTCTTCGTCCCCGGGCTGACCGGTGACGATGCCTATGCCACGTGGACCGCAGTGCCCACGCCAGCTAGCGCTGATGTTAGTTCCGCCGCCGCCGAAGCCTGCAGTATGTTGATGGGCGAGGTCAATGCAGCGGCTGAAAGTGCCTCTGGCAGTCCCACTGCGGTGCCCGGCAGCAGCGATGCGGAAATCGTCGAACATCGCGGGGTGTTCACCTACGTGGTGCTGCACTCTGCCTCTGCTCGCGCGGGCTGCCTATTTGAGGGTGACCTTGAGGACCCAACCGCGTACTCCGGCTCGCTCATGCACGTCGGCAACTACGACGAGCCGGAGCCAGATGGGATCAGTGCAGCAGTCCTGACGAACAGCGAACACGACGGGGAGCACTTGGTCTTCATCAGTGCCCGATCCGGCCATCTGGTCCAAGGTGCTGAGTTGCACGTGCCCGGCACACCTGAACCCGTGCATGCCAGCATCGACGATGGAATTCTGGCAGCCTGGGTGCCTTCATGGATATCTGACGCGCGGGACATCACCCTACGGCTGCACCTGGCTGACGGCTCCTCCGTCGACCTCGATCAGGAGCAGATTCATACTGCGGGACACGCAGACTGATATGCGCGCCCAGCCGAGATCTTGTTCCGGCGCAGTGACGCGCGTCCAGTTTCAACGAGCCTGCTGATAGGTCAACGTTCCGCAGGCGGATCCGGCCGCGGGACATCCGGACATGGCAGGCTGGGGTTCTCGGCCTCTACGAATGCACGTGACGTACTCAGTTCGGCAGCCGGCGTACGCCATAGCGCAGGTGGAGCACTCGGTTGCCCTGAATGATCAGGTCGGGATCGTCCAACAGGTGCTGAACATCGACCGACCCGAAGAAGCGCTTGCCCGAGCCGAGCACGACGGGGACCACGTCCATGCGCACCTCGTCAACAAAGCCCGCGGCGAGGAACTGGCCGCCGACGTCTCCGGCCGCGACCTCGACGGTGCGGTCACCCGCGAGGTCCCGCGCCTTGGCCACCGCTGCCTCGATACCGTCGACGAAGTGGAACGGCGGCCTTGGGTCCCAACCCTCGGGGGGCGGGCGGTGGCTGACGACGACGACGTGGTCAACCCCAGCCGGCGGCGGCCCGTCCCAGCCGTCGGTGATGTCGAAGACGTGGCGCCCGGCGATCGTCACCGCAAGCTCGTCCCAGTAGGGGCGGACGTAGTCGTAAGACGCCTGCGACACCTTCAACACGCCGCTCTCATCCAGCGCCACCTCACCGCTGACCAGCCACTCGAACAACGGCCCGGGGTCGTCGTTCTCGGCTGCGATGAAGCCGTCGACCGACACCGACGCGTACATGACTACCTTGCTCATGGGGACTCCTTCGATGGGGGGATCTGTCCCTGCAGTCTGCGCGCGTCGAGTTGCTCGCTCTTGTAAGAATTCAATCGGCCGGCAACGGCCAGCCGTCGAGCACGTGGCCGGGATGCTCGCGCAGGAAACGCCTCCGGACCTCGACGTACCGGGTCGGCGTGAAGCCGGTGAACTCTCGGAACTCGTGAGCGAAGTGCGCCTGGTCGAAATAGCCGGCGCGAGCGGCGAAGTCTGCCCAGTCGATCGGGTCGGCGGGATCGAGGGCGAGCACGGTGGTGGAGAAGCGGTGGGCTCGGGCCAGCCGCTTCGGCGTGACGCCGATGACCTGCTTGAAACGTCGTGCCAGAAGGGTGCTGCTGACACCTCTCGCCACGATGAGATCGCCGATCGGCACCGTCCCACCGGTCGCCGCGATGGCGGCGCTCGCATGGCGAACCAGATCCAGCCCGGGGATATCCCGCAACTGACGCGTCAGCGCCGCCTCGAGCAGGGTCAGCATCTGGTCGGGTTCGGCCACTGCAGCCAGCTGGTCTCGCAACTCGGTGATGGTGGGCCGGCCCCACACCTGCTCGATGGTCGCCGGCCGGTCGCGCAACTCGTCTGCGGCCATCGGCAGGAACGGTGCCAGCCCCCACGCCTTGAAGTGCACGCCGACCGACCGGCTGGAAATCGGGTAGCTGAAGTCCCACGCACGGGTGGGCGTGCTGACCACACAGCCGTCGGCGTACTCTGCCGCCTCGACGGCGTTGCCCGCACGGATGTGAAACGGCGCCCCGAGATTCACGATGAGCAGCGGCGCCGGCGCCGCCGGCAGCGTCAACCGGGGGTACGGCGGCTCGCCCGCCAGGTAGTAGATGTCGTGGACCAGGCCGTCGAGCGGCGGCCGCGGCGCCCTGGACACGTACTCCATGCGTACAGCATTGCCGACCACGCAGCTGAGGCGCGAATTGCAGGAACTACCCAGGACTCGCCGGTCCCATTGCTCTTCCCCGCACGTCGATGGCTCTTAGACCGTAGTCTCGACCCATCAGGTGTCGACGTTAGGCGCGTGCAGGGATGCGGGTTAGGCAAAGGGTTGTGGTTTCGGCGGCGGTGCTCGGCACTGTGGTGGTAAGCGGGTGCAGCGCTGATGGCGACGCTCAAGCAGAGCAGAGCGGGGCGACGCAGGACGTCAGGCAGGAATCTGACGCAGCCGCGCCTGGAGCGGACCAAGGCATGGATAGCGCCGCAATCTGCACCGCCTTCGGCGATGTGTTGACCATCGTGGAGAACGCCGACCTCGGTCTGGCGGACGGCCGCATGGAGGCGCAGGAGCATGAGGGTTGGTACCGGCTCGCGACCCGCACTCTCGATCGCCTGTCTTCCACTGGGGACAGCGCCGTCCACACTGCGATCGCCCAACTGCAGGAGATCGCGCCCGCCATTCCGGCCGGAGCAGGGTATGAGCCGGCCGGTGTGCGCTCCCAGGAGTGGTATGACGTTAAGGGCGTCCTCGGTGCCGCCTGTGACGACCTCGGCGCTCCCGTGGCGATCAACGTCTTCACCGGCGGATGAGGCATGTCGTGACCGCCCGGGGACGTCAGTTGGGCCGTACCTGCGGCCTGGCAGCCGTGGTCCTGTCACTCACGGTGGTGACGGCGTGCAGTTCCACGGAGGCGCCGTCATCCACGGAGGGACCGTCGTCGACGACCACGCCGGTGTCGGTCACTGAGGATGCTGGCGCGACTGACTCGCCCCCGCCGAGCCCGGATAGCGACACACCCCGGCCATCTGCCGGCACAGACACCACGACCGACCCGCCGTCCTCGGCGTTCGAGGACGTTCCTGAGGGGTACTACGTCGTCAACGACGGCAAGGCGATGGTGCCGGAGCGAGCCGGGGAAGGCTGCGAGGGCCTGCCCAGTCTGGAGCCACGGTCCAACGACAACGAGGACCGCGTCTTCGGGTACTGGTACTCGGAGTTGCGCGACGTCGGCCCGATCACCGGCGCGACTGGCGAGGCGATTGATAACGAGGACGGCCAGCCGGTCGCCTACGTTGCCGCACCCGGTGACACCATGACCGCCATCGCCGCTCGCTTCTGCATCGACCACTACCCCTACCTCGAGTGGATCAACGCCATCCGCCGCGGCGAACCCACCTCGATGCTGGATCCCGCCGGTCAGATGCCGCTATACGCGGGGGACACGATCAACCTGGATCCATACACCATCGCCACCGTCGGCGATGAGAACGGTACCGTGCGCGACAACGCCATCGACTTCCACATCCCGCCGCAGCACTGAGCGGCCGCCACGCCGACTAGAAGGGCTCGCGAGTCCCACAAAGGGAACCCCAAACGGGAACAGCGCAGGCCAGCGTGCACGCGTCCGTCCGGCCATCCCGTAACCCCCGCCCGTTGAAGATTCTCGCTGAGACCCCTCTGCGGGACACGACCGAGAAGGGAACGAATGTGTGCGGATGTGTGACCATGCGCCTGTGCGTCCCATCGACCGCTACGGCTCGACCGGCCGGGCGGTCCTCAGCCGATGGCGAATAGTCATCCTCGACCTTGCACTTTCATGCGAGCCGGGCGCACGTCAGGAGTTGAGTGCGGCCTTGCCCGCTCGCCTCGGGATCAGCCAAGGATCCGGACAACTTAGCCTGGACGTCATCCACGCGGCGAACTTGTCACGTCGCAGGTCGGCGTCGTGCACTGTGGACAAGATGCGGCGGAACCTACACCAGATCGGCCAAACCCAGCAGTTGATGCAGGCACCGGCTGCTCGGCCAATGAAGTCGGTCTTGGTTGCGACTTCGCTGCGGGTCAGACCAGCATCAATTTCGGGTAGCGCGCCCAGTCCGCCCTGGTCATCCACCTCGTTGCCGTCGATGAGGGCGCCTTCCAGATTCGCCCCGCACATGTCCGAACCGCGAAAGTCCACACCCACCAGGTCAACACCGCTCAGTGTGGTGCCACGCAGGTTGGCCCGGCGAAGGTCAGCCCCGGCCAGGTGCACATTGGTGAGGTTGGCGCCTTCCAGGTCCGCTTCGACCATGGTGGCGCTGGTCAGTTGCGCATCGGTCAGGTCCGCCCCGCCCAGTTTCGCCCGCGTCAGGTCAGCCCGGTACATCGACGCGGAACCAAGGTCGGCATCGCGAAGGTCGGACCCGACCAGTTTGGCGCGGTCCAGCACAGTCACTGAGAAGTCCCCGCCCCGCAGGTCCGCACCGGACATGTCGGTATCGGACAGCAAGGCTCGGTCGGCGTCAGGGCGCTGCCCGCGCCTACGGGCCTGGGTCAACTCTTTGGCCAACGCCCGGGCACGTGCCTGCCCCGGGGTTCCGCGCCGGCGGATCGGGAAGAGCCCCCTTGCGGCGACTTCAATGGTCTGATGGTCTTCAGGGTCATCGGAGTGGATGAAGTATCCAACCTGATCGCCATCGCGGCTCAGGGCGTACAGGTCATTTTCCAGGTTGGTCACCTCGTAGGCAGCCCCGTCAGGACCATCGAACTCCAATAGCCTGCCATCAGCCTGCTCACCGGCCGCCTTCAGGGTGAGCCCAGAGGAGGACTTGGCGTGCTCAGCGAACTGCCCACCGGTAGGCCGCCCAGAGGGCTGGCGTACCTGTTCCTCTCGGTTGCTCCTCAGTCCCACCAGAGTCTCCAAGCCTTCTGCCCGGGACGCCAAGGGACGTCCACCAGGTGAATCTCATCTGGGCGGCGCTTAGCGTCAACCAGTCCGTACACGTTCTTGGCGGCGTGCATCGCAGCCACCGGGTCTTCGGTCCTGGTCAACTCGGCATCGAAGATGAGGACCCCATCGACACTGACGCGCTCATCGGTGCGGTCCTGGCCCACCACATACCCGGACAACTCGACGGTGCCGGGGTTCTGTGCGGCGCTGGCGAGCATAACGTTCAACGACGGGCCGTTGTTCTGCCGGTCCTTACCGGCACCTTCAGGCAGTTTGCTTGCCAGGGATGTTGCTGCCTGGCCGTCCACACCACTGAAACGGGCGATACCCATGTCACCGTTGCTGATCGCGGGCATCGTGGGACTCAGTGCGTCGGAGTAGGCGTACCTGTTGTACGTGCTGGAGGTGAAGCGCTGCAGGTCTTCAGCCACGTTCTGGGTCCACCCGCGGTCGCCGTACATGCCGTTGTCGCCCGGTTCACGGAGATCGCGGTCACCGGCGTCGGTCAGCCACTGCTTCAGGTCCATCTGCTTGGCATCGGGGTCGAAGATGTGCCCGGCCGGTCCGAATTGCGAACCTGGGTCGGGCATCTGCTCCGGGGCTGGTGCTGGCTGGCCAGGGGTGGGGCTGGACGGGCGAGCGGCTGCGGCCACGCGGGTGGCGCGCGCCATTGCCGCCTGAGCGTGGGTGTCCACCTGCCCGGTGGGGGCCTTGTGGCCGGCGGGGCACGTGTGGGCCGCGCCGGCGGTGGTGTAACGCCCACAGTCACCACAACGGTGTACTTCGGTGCGCTCATTGCCCTTGACGAGTTTGTTGAACAGCGCACCGGGGGAGCGGGACTGGCTCAGGGCGTCGAAGGTCTTGTGCGGCACCTTGTGCCCGTACATGCGGCCCGCGGAGGTCAGCGTGGCCAGCACGCCGCTGTTCTTGTCATACCCGACGGACTCGATCCAGGTGCTGGTCACCTCGCTCATTTCAAAGCCCTGCTCGGCGATGCGCTGCTTGCGCCGCTCAATGAGGTCGTTGAACGACTGCGGTTTCATCGCAGATGAACGGCCCTCCAGGGTGGCACCGACCGCTTCAGCCACACCAACTTCGGCGTCCCCGGTGAAGCCCACCCCGCTGGTCTCCCAGCGTCCGGGGCCGACCTTGGTCACCCGCACCCACCCCTGCACATCCCCGGAGGGCAGGGAGGCTGATACGGGCACGTCGAAGGTGTTGCCCTTGTTCTCGGTGGCGAACCGGTTGATCGCGGTGCGTGAAGGCATCCGTACGGCCACACCGCCGGCGGAGTAGGCCATGCGGTGGGTGCGCCGGTGCCCCGACATCGCATGGCCCGAGGTCATCGCCGGGGTGTAGTCATCGGGCATCTGGGCGTACCCGCCGTCCTCGGCGTTGTACTCAGCCTGCACGAAGTGGGTGTCCCACCAGTCATCACCCCGGGCCGTGGTGGTAGGGGAGACAACGGCCTCAGCGGCGACTGCGGGCACATACCCGCCGGCGGCCAACTGCTCCCGGCGTGCGGGGAACAGGTCCCCGTCGATACGGGCCACAGCGCCGTCCAGGGTCAGGCCGGAGGAGGCCAGTGCCTTCTCGGCCCACTGACCCCCGATCGGGATACCACTGGGTTGGCGTGGCTGAACCGGGTTCTGGGTGCTCATGACCCAGATGTGTCCGGGCGATTTCAGGCCCCACCATCAGGTGCGACTACCGATCACCTGCCCCAGAAAACGGGGCGAAATGCGGTGGTTCTACGACCCGGCAGAGCCGGGTGGCTAATGAATCAGCGGCTTGCGTCTCCGAGATAGTAGGTGCTCAATTGGATGGGCCCGTCGCTGTCGTCGCTGTAGGTGGGCTTCCAGTGGGTACCGTCGTAGGAAAAGCCTGGGAGGTTGTCCAGTTCCGTCAGGCCAGCGTTGGTCGGCCAGAAGTCCTCGGCAGTGACCCCCCTGGCCTGCTCCAGGCGCGAGGGGTAGCCGGCGTCAGCAGCCCACCGGGTGTGAGCAGCCTCCAGGTCGGCGAGGCAGTCCTCGAAGTCGTTGCTGGCGTGCTCACACGCTTGCTCGAACTGCTCGTGTGCGGCCAGGACGATGATTCCGGCAGCGACACTTTCAGCGGATGAGGTGTCGACCTCCACATCGGGGGTGCCCGCACGCGGTCAGCAGCAGTGCTGCACCGGCGGCCAGGGTTGCCAGTTGAGCGGTCCTCTTCATGTGTGCCTCCTCGTGCTCACCGCATCGGGGTGCGGGTCTCATCGCCAATCTCCCAAAGCCGGTAGGTGTCGTTGATCCATCCCACACTTGCGGTCTCGTCGGCGTTCCAGGGCAGTTCATGCTGTACAACCTGATCGACCGCCTCATCGCCGATGACGTGGGCGTAGTGCGTCATGCCGTGGGCGCGCAGGATGGTCCGCATGTGCGTGTGGGGGATTCCGGCCGGCCGGGCCGCCTGCTCACGTGCCTCGGTCTCGTCCCATACGGCCCGGCCCTTGTCCTTCCAGGTCTGTACCACCCGGTGGTAGTCCTTGTCCTTGATGCGCGGCATGTGGGGCAGGGTGGGGTCGGGGTTCTCTTCCTTCCATGCCTCGGCTGCGCGCTCACAGGCCTGCGTGACCTGCTCCTCGCGGTTGTGCTTGTACTGCACCGCGACGTTGGACATCACCTCATCATGGATCGGCACCTTCTCCCAGAACGCGATGTGCTGCTCCACAGAACGCGGGATGGGCGGGAAGAGGTAGGTGCCGTCGGCGTTGTACGCCTCATCGCTCAGATCCAGTGACACTTCGGCTCCCGGCTTGGCCAGCCCAGTGAACTGCCCACCTTCAGGTCGTCCCACTGGATGGCGGTTGATAGTGGCAGATCCGGTCATCGTAATGGCTCTCCTGGCGCGCTGGTCTCATGGTTGGGACTGGGAGTTGGGTTGGGCGACGCCCTATGATCTCCGTCCCCGCCTGGTGCCTGCTTCTTGGCGCCGATGTCGGCAGGCTTCTGGGCACCGCTTTGCCGGTTGATCACCGACTGGCGCTGCACCCTGGGTGCAGGGGTTCCTTCAGGCTGCCTGGGGGCGTTTGTCCTGTCTGAGGTGGTGTGCCCAGGTGCGGCTGTCCTGTCCGGACCACCCGGGGTGCCACCACCGCCAGATGCTGGTGGTGGTGGCTGGTTGCCCCCGGCTGTGGGCGGGGGTGGCGGTGGTGTGCCACCTCCGGCAGTCGGTGGCGTGCCATCACCCTCACTGCCGTCGGAGGAATCTCCACTGCCCGGCGCAGGCGCCGGCTCAAGGCCACCGCGGTCCTGGGACTGCTCGGCTGCCTTGTGGTCGGACAGTGCCTGCAGGGCGCGGCGGTTACCGGTGAGACGGTCGTACTTCTGGGTCTTGCGGACCCTGTTGGCCGCCATGAGGCCACCAACGCCTGCGGCAGCGAATGGCAGAGCCGGACCCAGTGCTGCTGCAGCTAGGCCCACCCCGCCGACCTTCGCGGCAGTCTTCACGGTCTTCTTCGCGCCCCGGCCGATGCTGGTCAGCGGGGCCGCCTTGAAGGAGTCCCTAGCATCCTTCAGGCGGTCCGCGGCCACGTCCTTGGCACCGCCGGCGATGTGGCGCGGCTTCAAAGTAGCCCTACGCAGCGGCTTGCCCGAGGTGGGCTTCATCGCGGCGGCGTCCTTAGAGCGGCGCGTGTCGATCGCCGAGCGCACCGAGTCACCGTTGCGGGCCCGCCACTGCTCACCGGTGAGTTCGCGGGCCTCCTTCACCTGCTGCTTGCGATGAGCCTTCAATGCCTGCTTCTTCGTCGCGGTATCGGCATCACGGCTGATGCCGAGCTCATCGAGGATTTCCTGGTCCCGATTACGGCGACCCTCGGCGCGCTGGTGGGCGCTCAGGCCATGACTCTTCTTGCCGCCCTTGCCGGTCTGCTCCTCGCCCTCAGGTGTGCCGGCACCTGCTGCACCTGCGGCTGAGGTGTTGAACGCCTTACCGCGGCGGTCGTGGCGACGACGCAACGGGTCCATCCCGCGCCGCTGCCCACCGCCTGGGCGGCCCAGCCGGCCGCCGGTGGCCTTGTGCACCGCAGAGTCCACCGCGTCGCCACCCACGCGCCGTGCGCCACCGCGCAGGGCGTTGCTGATGCGGTTGCCGGCCATGCTTCCGCCCACAGCACCACCAACGGCGCCTCCGACGGCCCCGGCTGCGCTGCTCCATGCCATTGCCCCCCTCAGGGACATCGGGTTGGGCACTTTGAGCACCTTGGTGAAGACGTAGGACAGGGCGAAGATGGCAGCAACGGGTGCCGCTCCCGACCACAGGATGTGCACCACCGAACCCCGGGTAAAGCCAGTCTCACCCAACATGATCATCATCCGAGTGAAAGCGCCCACCAGGGAGAAGATCAAGGTGGCCCCAGCCGACAGCAGAATGATCCCCAGCAACTTGGAGGTGAAACCAGCCAACTGCCGCCCGGCGCTCACCCCGGGAATCAGTGAGATCGCCAGGAGTGCGAACACGGAGATGACCATGACTACCATGAGCAACTTGGTGACGATGATTGCCACCGACAGGAACCCGAAGACTGCGAACATGGCCAGTGACGACAGTAGGTAGCCCACGGCTATCATCGTGGAGTTCCCGGCTTTGTTGGAGTGCAACGTCAGCAGGAAGTCGCGGTCATCACCATCGGTGCTGGCGATGATGCTTTCCTGGTCCGGTCGCCAGTTGAGGATTGAGGACCCGTCGTTGAAGCCACCGGGACCGGCGACGGCGGGCTGCTCCCACCATCCGCCGCACGCCTTGCCACCGTCTTCGTCCCCGGTGCCGTGGTTGGGTTCATCCAGCACATCGTTTCCGCGGTTGCTCAGGAGCCCGTAGTCGCTGTCGCCATCACCTGTGGCCGCGGAGCGGTACCGCCAGCCGCCACTGCCGTCCGGTTCGCACACGGCCCACCCGATGATGGACACGTCCCGGGTCTTGTCACTGACCGGCAGCCACGCGATCGCATCCGGGTTCGGCTCGGGCATCGAGTTACCCCAGTAGGCATTCATCACGTTTAGGCGTCCCGAGCCCGCCGGACCCAACTCACCCACCCGGACGTCGGCGAAGTCATCCAGCATCCGGCAATAGACCCAGTCGGCATGTTCGTTGTGGCCAAACTGGGCAGACTTCCAAGCCTCCAGCCCGGTAGACTCCCAGATGTTGTTCAGCACAAGCGGCATGGATGCCGCAGGCCCGTAGTGCCCATAGGTGCTCCAGTACCGCTGGCGCAACTCGCTGACATACCTCTCGCAGGACATGGCATCGCCGCTGGCCTCCTCAGGTCCTTGCTCACCGGTGATGTCTCCGATGCTCAGGGCCGTTGCCGGGGTTGAAGCAACCACCGTCACTACCCCGTTGAGGGTGGAGATCATCCATCCGGGGGAGAACTGGCCGAAGCGCTCCTCTGTGGTGTTGGAGGCGCCGTTGAGCATCACGGCGAACAGGCCAACAACGAGCACCTTGGAGACCAGCTCGCGCCAGGCTGCCTGACCGGTGCGCCGGTAGGAGGACACCACCGAGCCGAGTACCCCCATCACCAGCAGACCGGTCACCAGCAGTCCCCCGCCGGAAGGGTGCAGCAGCGCGGTGCCCAGGGTGGCGCCCATCCGGTCGACGGTGTGCCCGAAGGAGTCCAGGGCGCAGAACCCGGTGGCGAAGGTGGCGATTCCTGAGGTGCCCGCCCAGAGCATGTCGCCAAACGACAGCAGCGTGCCTGCACCGATGTCACGTTGAACCTTGCCGAAGATGTCCAGCGACAGCCCGCCGGCGGTGCGGGAGTGGAAACTTGAGGTCTCCCCGCTCCACCGGTTCACCGGCAGGAAGTTGTCCTGCCCGATGCTCCACTCGGAGGTCCCACTCGGGCATGCCGGTGTGCCTTGGTCCTGAGGTGATGGCGAGTCGTCGATCTGGTCGGGGGTGGCCGTAGCCCCAGCGGCCGAGCCCACGAAGATGCCCACCAGGAGGATGGCGAGCACGAGCAGTCGCACCAGGTGCCTGCTCAGTGGGACAGTGGTGGGCGCAGCAATCAAGAGGACCCTCCGGGGAGAATGTCGTCGAGGTCGTAGCCCGGCGAAGTCGCCGCAACGTCCGGTTCGGGGTTGCGCTTACTGCGGCGCCGACGAGCAGGAACCTGCGCGGGCTGGGGTGCGGCAGGCTGGCCGACAAGGGCGGGGCCGTCGGAGCCGGCGAGCACTTCGGTGGCCTCTTGGGCCAGGGAGACCCGGCTGAGCGGAACCGCCGAGTGCACCACCTGGTAGTGGTCGAAGAAGTCATCGGTGATAACTACACCGGACTGGATGAACTTGCCCGCCAGGGTGCGGCGCTTGTCCAGCAGGGTCTGCCAGGTACGGGTACGCAACCCGCTCTTGGAGCGCCGCTCAACGAGGATGAACCAACCCACCATCACCACCACCGCCACCAGCAGCGCGTAGATGCCGATGATGGTGGCGGCGATGCCGGCAATGAGCACTGTGGGCCCGAGCCCTGTAAGGAAGACGTTGAACTGGCGCCTGTTGAACTCGAAGGAACTCACGATGATGGTCCTGTCGTCGGTGCGACGACGGCCAGTGATCTTGGTCAGCGTAAACAGGTGCGGGGCTCGCACGGCGTCCTCAGACATCAGGGCTTACCTCCCTTCCGGGTGGCTAGTGGGCTAGGCGGATCGGTGCCACTGGGCGGTCAGCCGGTGGTCAGGGTGCTGGCCAGGGCCACGAACACGTTGACCACCCCCTGGGCGCACCACAGGAAGGTCGGCACCAGTACGTCCGGTGCGACCAGGAGCGCCCCCAGGATCAGGGGCATGGTCAGGCTGCCCAGCCCGTTCATACCTCCGCCACGGCGCCGCTGCCAGAAGAACTGGAACAGGCTGAGGACGATCAGGGCTACGCCGATGACGGCGAGGATGGTGATGAACTGCCCGCCCACGGCGGACCGGATCGGGGTCCACAGGTTGTTCCAGGCGCTGACAAAATCGACGGTTCCCATATGTTTCTCCTTCGGCTCGGGCCTACCTAGACCCATGCGCAGATGGGGTGCGCTAGTCCTTTCGAACCGGGTGCGTCCGGGCGAAACGAAGGCCCCGGGCTAGAGCGCAACCGGCCGGCGCACTGGCATTGGGCGGGCGGGCTAGAAGACCTATGCCCTTTGACCGAATCGCCCCAGAGCCACCACCGTGCAGCGGTCCGGGCCGCCTGCTTGGCTATCTGGCCGCCCTGGTCCTGATCCCTGCTGCCGGAGGCACCAGTTACAGGAGACCACCTTCACGGACACCAGGGCGATCGCCAAGACGCGCCGAGTGTTACCGGCTGCCGGTCACCCACCCGCACACACACCAGTTCCCCTCACCCGACGACGGGCAACTGACACCTACCGAACCTGAGAAAGAAGGAAGCACGATGATCACCGTCTATAGCAAGCCCGCCTGCACCCAGTGCACCGCCACCACCCGCGAACTGACCAAGCGCGGACTTCCCTATGAGGTGGTGGACATGTCCGCCGACGCCCAAGCTCTGGCCCGGGTGAAGGAACTCGGGTTCGTCCAAGCACCGGTGGTATTCGCAGGCGACGATTCCTGGTCGGGGTTCCGCCCGGACAAGATCAAGGCACTGGCCCAGGCCAACGACCTGGTGCCCGCGGCGGCCTGAGTGACCATGGCGCGGGTCATCTACTTCTCCTCGGTATCCAACAACACCCACAGGTTCGTGCAGCGGCTCGACGTGCAGGCCGAGCGCATTCCGCTTCGGCCCACCGAGCCGTTCCTGCACGTGGGCACTGACGAGTACGTCCTCATCACCCCCACCTACGGACATGGCACACCCCGGGGAGCGGTGCCCAAGCAGGTCATCAAGTTCCTGAACGACGCCCACAACCGCTCCCTGTGCCGCGGGGTGGTAGCGGCCGGAAACACCAACTTCGGACCCGGCTACTGCCTCGCCGGAGACATCATCGCCCGCAAGTTGGGCGTCCCACACCTGCACCGCTTCGAACTGCTCGGCACCCCCGAAGACATCGACGCGGTCCATCACGCATTGGAGAAGACCCTTGACCACGCTTACGCCTGACCAGACCAAGCCGGCCGCCCCCGCCAAGTATCAAGGGCTGGACTATCACGCCCTGAACGCGCTGCTGAACCTGTACGACGGGCACGGCCATATGCAGTTGGACGCCGACAAGGAAGCCACCCGCCGGTACTTCCTGGACCACGTCAACCAGAACACCGTCTTCTTCCACACCCTGGCCGAGAAACTCGACTACCTGGTGGAGAACGACTACTACGAGGCGCAGGTGCTGGAGGCCTACGACTTCGAGACCATCAAGGACCTGTTCAAGCAGGCCTACGGCCACAAGTTCCGCTTCGCCTCATTCCTTGGGGCGCTGAAGTATTACACCTCCTACACGCTGAAGACCTTCGACGGGAACCGGTACCTGGAGCGCTTCGAGGACCGCGTGGTCATGGTGGCCCTGGCCCTGGCCCGCGGGGACGCTGACATGGCCTCCCGTGTGATCGATGAGATCATCACCGGCCGGTTCCAGCCGGCCACGCCCACGTTCCTGAACGCCGGCAAGAAGCAGCGCGGGGAGTTCGTGTCCTGCTTCGAGGGCGACACCCTGATTGACACCCCTCTGGGGCGGCGTGCCATCCGCGACATCCGGCCAGGAGATCAGGTCCTTAGCCACAACGGTCGTCACCAGGCTGTCACCGACGTGATGAGCCGCATCGACGATACCGGCATCATCCAGATCGACGTGGTCGGATCTCAGCCACTGCGGTGCACGCCCGAACACCCGGTACTCATCTTCCGCCCTAAGGGGCTGCGCCCTGACGTCATCATCGACGGGGACGGTGCCACGGCCAACCTGTTCTGGGCCGCTGCGAAGGACGTCCGGGTGGGCGATGAGGTCGTGCAGGCCCGCCTGCTGCAGACCGACCGGCAGGAAGTGGTCAGCGTGCGTGAAACCGGCGGCCTTGGACTGGATTTCGAGGTTCGTAAGGGTGACGTCGTGCGCATCACCACCGACGCTAAGAGGAATCGCGCGAAGGGCGACGACTCATCCAACCAGACCGTCCCGGTGCACGATCAGGTCAAGTTCAACTACGACTTCGGCCGCTGGCTCGGGTATTACCTCGCTGAAGGCCATGTCGCCCGCCGCACCAACAACGGTGCGTTTAGCGGTGTGGTCTTCACCTTCAACAGTGCCGACCATCACCTTATCGAGGACACTAAGGCCCTCACTTCGGGCATTTTCGGAGTGAGCGCCAGGCAGCACGTGCGCGCTGACGGCTCAACGACGGTCAACGTCAACTCGACGATCGTCGGGGCCTTCGTCAACTCCCTGGTCGGAACCGGACACAATCGCAAGTGGCTGCCCGCCTCGGTCGCTACCGGTCCCGATGAGTTCCGGCGTGGCCTGCTTGTCGGGCTGTTCCGCGGGGACGGGTGCACCTGGGGCACCGGGCTGATTCTTGACCTGGTGAATGTGGATCTTGTGCGCCAAGTGCGCCAGATCGCCCTCGGCCTTGGCATCCTCCCGGTCTTCCGCGAGTATGCAAACGCCGCAGGCAACCCCACCGGGCAGGTCACGGTTCGTGGCCTTCCCGGAGCAAATGAGCAGTTCATCCGGGAGGTCGGAAAGAACATCGAGCGCTTCACACCTTCCTCCGGAATCGCAACGCAGTACCGCTTTGTGGACGGTCAGCCCACCTACAGGGTGAAGAGCATCAACCACGAACCGGGTACCAACAAGGTCTTCAACCTTGAAGTCGATGGGAATCACACCTACTCCGCCGCAGGAAACGTCGTCCACAACTGCTTCCTCCTACGGGTTGAGGACAACATGGAGTCCATCGCCCGCGCGATCAACTCCTCCCTGCAACTGTCCAAACGCGGCGGGGGAGTGGGCCTGTCCCTGACCAACATCCGCGAAGCGGGCGCCCCGATCAAGAAGATCGAAAACCAGTCCTCCGGGATCATCCCGGTGATGAAACTGCTGGAGGACTCCTTCTCCTACGCCAACCAGCTCGGAGCCCGCCAGGGCGCGGGAGCGGTGTACCTGCATGCCCACCACCCCGACATCATGCGCTTCCTGGACACCAAACGGGAGAACGCCGACGAGAAGATTCGCATCAAGACCCTGTCCTTGGGTGTGGTGGTCCCCGACATCACCTTCGAATTGGCCCGGCGCAACGAGGACATGTACCTGTTCTCCCCCTACGACATCGAGCGCGTCTACGGGCGGGCGATGACCGAGATCTCGGTGTCGGAAAAGTACGACGAGATGGTGGGCGACAAGCGCATCCGCAAGACCAAGATCAAGGCCCGCGGCTTCTTCCAGACCCTGGCAGAGATTCAGTTCGAGTCCGGCTACCCCTACCTGGTCTTCGAGGACACCGTGAATGAGGCGAACCCGATCGCCGGGCGAATTTCCATGAGCAACCTATGCCAGACCGGGGACGTGCGCATCAACACCACCAGGGGCTACCGCCGACTTGACGACCTGTACAAAACCCAGGAGGACTTCGAGGTCCTGGTAGACACCCGTGCCCGTGACATGGACATCGAAAAGACGGGAACCAGCGTGGAGAAGTCCACCAGGATGTTCATGACCGCTCAGGATGCCGAGGTGTATAAGGTCACCACGGCCGAGGGCTTCAGCCTGCGTGGAACGCTCTGGCACAAGATGTACGTCGAACGGCACGGCGAGGTCGTCAAGATCCCGCTTGCCGAAGTGATCCCTGGCGACAAGCTCCTCATCCAGTCGGGTGAAGGAGTGCATGGGAATATCCACCAGCCGGCCCTGGCGCACGTCGCCGGCGTGGTCGCTGCAGACGGCTCGATTAGTGAGCGCAGCGAAAACCACTCGATAGTGAACTTGCCGATCTATGGCGCCAAGCGTCAGTTCACCGCACAGCTGGAGGAAGAGATCGCTCAGGTTATCGCCGCTCACGGGGAACTCGTGGGGCCTCGCAACGGCGAACTGCCCAGGTTCACC
Source organism: Pseudactinotalea sp. Z1748 (assembly GCF_049725185.1). NCBI lineage: Bacteria > Bacillati > Actinomycetota > Actinomycetes > Micrococcales > Cellulomonadaceae > Pseudactinotalea > Pseudactinotalea sp. Z1748. The sequence continues at coordinate 19,085 of NZ_JBMPQB010000003.1, forward strand.
CACCACGACGACCAGGACCTGTCTCGGCTCTACTCCGCAGCCCTGGCCAAGGTGCTGGCTCACTACGGGGTGACCAGGGACTCAAAGTTGCAGGTGCCCGAGTTCGTCATGGAGGGCGACGCGGAAACCCGCAAGTCGTTCATCAGCGGTCTGATGCAGATGGACGGTTCGGTGTGGGCTACGCCGGGTGGGAACCACTGGTGTGCATCTATCACCTCCACCGGCCGAGACTTGCTGGGGAGGCTGCAGGTGCTACTGCTGGAGTTCGGTATCTACTCACGAATCCATGTGGTGAACCCTGAGGCTGACCAAGCCATGCTCTCGGATGGCAACGGCGGCACCAAGATGTGGAACCGGTCTGCGTCGTGGCGGTTGATCGTCTCCGACTTGGAGTCTCGGGAGAGGCTGGACCAGATCGTTGACTGGACAACTCAGCACCGCGACGTCATCGACGGCTGCACCCCGAAGCGGCGCGTCAAGGCCCGCCATGGCTGGGTGGCCACGGTGGCCTCGATTGAGTTCGACGGCGTTGAGGATGTCTACGACGTGACCGTTGAGAACGGGCACAGCGTCATCTTCAACGGGATTGCTACTGGAAACTGCTCCGAGGTGATCCAGGTGTCCACCCCCTCAACGTTCAACGCCGACCTGTCCTATGAGCAGGTGGGCCGCGACATCTCCTGCAACCTGGGGTCGCTGAACATCGCCAAGGCCATGGACGGCGGGAACCTTGGCGCCACGGTAGACACGGCGGTGCGCACTCTGACCGCGGTCTCAGAGATGACCACCATCGACTCCGTGCCGTCGGTTCGTCGCGGGAACGATGCGTCGCACGCGATCGGGTTGGGGCAGATGAACCTGCACGGGTACCTGGCCCGGGAGCGCATCCACTACGGGTCCGATGAGGGCCTCGACTTCACCAACATGTACTTCTACACCGTGGCCTTCCACGCGATTGCAGCATCGAACCGGCTGGCCATCGACAAGGGTGAGGTCTTCGAGGGGTTCGCCGACTCCAAGTACGCCTCCGGTGCGTACTTCGATAAGTACATCGAGCAGACCTGGGAGCCGGCGACCGAGCGGGTCCGTCAGTTGTTCGCCGATGCGGGGGTGCGCATCCCCACGGTCGATGACTGGCGGGAGTTGAAGGCCTCGGTGATGGCCCACGGCATCTACAACGCCTATTTGCAGGCGGTGCCGCCCACGGGGTCGATCTCCTACATCAATCACTCCACGTCGTCGATTCATCCGGTGGCCGCGCCGGTGGAGATACGCAAGGAAGGCAAGATCGGCCGGGTTTATTACCCGGCGCCGTACCTGTCGGAGCAGACCCTGCCGTACTACTCCGATGCCTACCAGGTGGGGTACGAGAAGATCATCGACACCTACGCCGCTGCTACCCAGCACGTGGACCAGGGCTTGTCCCTGACGCTGTTCTTCCCTGACACCGTCACCACTCGTGACCTGAACCGTGCCTACATCTACGCCTGGCGCAAGGGAATCAAGACCCTGTACTACGTGCGCCTGCGGCAGCAGGCCCTGGCCGGAACCGAGAGTGAGTGCATCTCCTGCACGCTGTGATCCGCTGAGCCGACTGGACGGGGTCGCCCACTACTGGTGACCCCGTCCCCGACAGACCTGCGAAAGAGAAGGACCCATGACTATCACCGGCAGGACCCTGAACTACGACCTGATGAGCCCCCTGCACGCCATCAACTGGAACAAAGTGGAAGACGAAAAGGACCTGGAGGTATGGAACCGCTTGACCACCAACTTCTGGTTGCCGGAGAAGGTGCCACTGTCCAACGACATCCAATCGTGGGCCACATTGACCGACGATGAGAAGACGATGACCACCCGGGTGCTGACCGGGCTGACGCTGCTGGACACCATCCAGGGCACCCGCGGGGCGGTGAGCCTCATCCCCGACGTCATCACCCCGCACGAGGAGGCGGTGCTGTCCAACCTCGTGTTCATGGAACAAATCCATGCCAAGAGTTACTCCTCGATCTTCTCCACACTGCTGTCCACCGAGGAGATCGATCAGGCGTTCCGTTGGTCGATTGAGAACGAGTACCTGCAGGCCAAGGCCCAGACGATCGTGAGTTACTACGAGGGCGATGACCCCCAGAAGCGGAAGATCGCCTCGGTGATGTTGGAGTCATTTCTGTTCTACTCCGGGTTCTACGCCCCGATGTACTGGTCTTCACGGGCCAAACTCACCAACACCGCCGACCTGATCCGCCTGATCATCCGCGATGAGGCGATCCACGGGTACTACATCGGCTACAAGTATCAGCGGAACCTGGAACGGGAAACCAACGCGCGCCAAGACGAACTGGAGCGGTTCACCAACCAGATGCTCGATGAGATGTTCGAGGTGGAGGAGCACTACACCCGCGACCTGTACGACCCGCTGGGTCTGACCGAGGACGTGATGGCGTTCCTGCGGTACAACGCCAACAAGACGCTGATGAACCTAGGCTACCCGGGCCGGTTCTCGGCCGCTGAGACGAACGTGAACCCGGCTATCGTGGCGGCGCTGAGTCCGAACTCCGATGAGAACCACGACTTCTTCTCCGGCAGCGGGTCCAGCTACGTCGTGGGGACCGCGGAGGAGACATCCGACGACGACTGGTGCTGGGACTTCTGACCAGGGTTCTGACGGAAGGCTTCGTTCGGCACGCGGGCGGGGCCTCTGTCGTGTGGCGCGAGGCGCGCCACCCCGCACACCTGATGGGTATGACACTCATCGACATCGCCCCCAAGTCGCCCTTCGCCGAGCCCGTGCAGGATGCCCTGCCAGTGCGGCTACCGAGCGGGCTTAAGGCCACCGAGGTGCTCGGCACCCTGGAGGACCCCCGCGAGCACGCCAAGGGTCCGCAGGACGTGGTTCTGCGCCTTCGTGAGGAGTGCGGGGCGAACATCGTGCAGGTCACCGACGCATTCGGTCGCTTGCACCGCACCGACGGCCCGGCACTGGTGCGCGTCACCCCGGCTGGTCGCATGACCAAGCAGTGGTGGGTGGAGGGACGGCGCATCGACGACGCCTCTGGCCCGTCCGTCCAACTGACACAGTTCACCCAGTTCCCAGCATGGGGTGGCCCGGCCCTGTACGACGACGAAATGGAAGTGCTGAACAACCACCTGCCCGCCGCCTTCCGTGTCAGCCCTGATGGTTCGCTGCGCGGACCCATTGGGGCAGCCGGCGCTATCGTCGATAGTGACTACGACGACATCGCCATCGCCGCTGATGGCGACCCCATCGTTGCGGTGGCCGAAGAGATCCGGCGCAAACTCGTCACCACCACGTTCCGTACTGAGCAGGCCGCCCGGCCGGCGGCCTGATGTGGCGACCGAGCCACCGCCCTCACACCCCATCGCCATGCACACCCCTGATGAGGCGCTGGCCATCGTGCGCCAGTCCGCTTCCCAAATGGGCGCCACAGACCTGCACAGGTTCGTAGGCGCTCTAACCCGCCCCGATGGGCGACTGTCCCTGATCGACTACGCGCTGGACGGCCAGGTTGTTCGGGGGCAAGTACTGACCGGATACCGCATACAGTTGGTGGACCTCGCCACTGGCCTGCCGCTGGGGCCTTCGGTGCTGCGCCGCATCGCAGCCAGTTTTGGGGCGTCCGCGCGAGATGTGTTCGCCGCGGAAATGTTCACCCACATCGCACAGATCGCTGATGCCGACCTGGCCCGCGTGCTATCGCTGCGCCCCCGATCTCACGTACAGCGGGCACGGGCCGTGGCGTGAGCCAGGCTGTCCCGCACACATCGTCTGCATGAACAGTCAGAGCATCGCACGTCAGCCCCACGGACGCCCCGAAGGGGGCCAGTTCGCCGAGACCATCAAACCTTCCTCCGGGCTGCGACTGGTCCAGCCGGGGGAGCCCGGGCAGTTCGCCCTTGGGGGTGTTTTGGATGACCACCAGCCGCAGACCTCCACCGGGTACGGACCGGCGGTGGTGACCTGCTCGTGCGGGGAGTGGTCGGCACCCTCGGCCAACACCTCTGCTGACGCCTACTTCGAGTACGCCACCCACCTCGGTGTCGAAGTGTCCCGCTCCCTCGGGGTGGAAGATGTTGATGTTGCCGACACTGGGCACGTGGACTACCGGCTGGTACAGGAAGACCCCCGGCAGGCCAACTGAGCCGGGCTAGAACCTCCATGGCTAACCCATCGAAGGCCAAAGGCGACCGCGCTGAGCGTGAGGCTGTGGCATTCCTGATCGAACAGTCCCCACCCCTGGTGGTTCCTAGGGCGATGCGCAAACTAGGGGCCGGGCGCAAGGAGGACACCGGTGACCTGCACGTGTTTACTGACGTCGCGATCCAGGTGCGCAACCTGGCCCTGAAAGACATTGGCCTCGCGCTGCGATCGGCAGCCACCGACGCCGTGGCGCAGGCCCGCAACGGCGACCTGGACTACGCCCTGGGGTTGGTGCCCTACCCCCGCGCTCGGTCCGGCACCGTGCGCTGGATCGCATCCTGGCTGACCTCACCGGCCGACCTGGGCGATGAGGCGGTGGAGTTCAAGATGGTCTCCAAGGCCTTGGACTGGGTTCGTGACGACGAGGGGCCCTATGGCTATTTGACCCGACCACGGCAGCACCGGGTGGCCCACCTGACCGGCACCGGAACCCCGGTGATGGTCGCCCCGTATGAGGCGTGGCTGGCCCGCTACGTCCTGACCCGTACCGGCACCCCACCTGTCTTCGGTCGTCTGACCACTGCCGGCCGCGTCGGGGTGGCGTGAGCGGCCCCTTCCCGCGCTCACCATGTGTATCAACACTGCTTTATCGATGCCTTCGTGGCACAAGACCCTGCCCGCCACACACCGAGGGGGCATGAAGAGCAAATCCCGACACTCCGGTCTGCCCCAGTACCCCGACCTGGAGGCACAGATCCGGGAGTTGGCCACCGCGGTAGCCGCCGGGCTGAAGGACGAAGCTGAAGCCCGTGACGACATCCTGGTGGCCGTCTACTCCTGTGACCTACTGGCCTCAACGGTGCGGTACTGGCTCGCCGGACGCGGCCGGGAGCAGGCATACCTGCACGACGACCTAGTGTTCGCCGCCGAGGAGTGGCTCATCCGAGCCATCACCGGCCGGGCAGTTGGCCAGTACATGATCGACACCGGTGAGCAGATGGCCACACTGATGGACCTGGACCGCATCCGGTCCGGGGCCTCCGCGGTCGGATACCTACGCAAGGGCCTGCTAATGGACATGCGCAAGTTCCTGCGCACCATCGAACGACGCTCAGGGCTCGGCCGCAACGATCAAGAGTTGGTTGACGCCAACCTCATCTCCGGGGCCTCCACCGCGGGCCTGACGCCGGCTCTGGCAGCCACCTTGCGGGAGTGGGACGATGCGACCGGCGGCGAGGAGAATCGTCTGGATGACCTGCGCGCCGATGTGACCCGCTCGAACTACTTAGACGAAGCCCGGGGCCAGTCCGCCTCTGGGCGCACCCACAAGCGTGGCGAAGCGCTGCGGGCGTACTACGAGGTCCCGCCGGCCACCCGGCCACTGGATGCGGCCAGCAGGGCGAAGATGCTTGATGAGGTCGGCAAGGACTTCACCTCCGCGCACCGGGCCCTTCAGGCCAGGTTGAGCCCTGAGCGTGCCACCAGCACCAAGAGGCTGGCGCCTTTGTGGTCGGACTACACCGAGTGGGACGCACGGGTCATCCTGGAGTCCCCACGGTCAGTCGCAGCAGCCCAAACCCTGGCCCTGGTCGCACTCTCCCCAATGCCAGGAGTGTCCCGGGCGGTACGCCGCAAGTTCCGTGTGCACCTAGGCCGGGTCTTCCACCGGGCTGGGCTGAACAGGGATGCCGGCGCCGAGATTGCCGATGCGTTCCTGGCAGATGAGTTCGAGGGCGCAGAGCCGAGCACCACACCCTGGACCCGGCTCGCCGAGCCGGTGGCCGACGACCACCCGGACGTTCTTGGCTCCAGCCTCCTCAGTGTGCGCCAGCGACTGCTGGAGATCGTGCAGGAGTGCACCCGGCCAACCAGGAAGTAGTGGTGCAGTTCGGGCGCCGTTAGGAGTTTTACACCCGAAAGCCTCGACGCCCGGCCCTGGCAGTTGACGCGACTGTGAGGAACTGCGCATGGGTCTGTGTAGGAGATGGCCCACACCCGGCCTCCCGCAGACCTACACGGAAGGCAGATGCACGATGGACGACAACCGACGCTGGAAGTACCTCCTGGAGCCGGGGGAGGGGCTACTGCTGTCCACCCCCGACCCCGACACGGACGATGAGAGCGGCACCCCGGCGATCGTGAAGCAGGCTCATCGACTGGCGCAGTGGACCGCTGAGACCGGACTGGCTGAGGCTGACGTGATCTCCACTCCGCTGGTTGCCACCCCGCTGCCTGCGTACGCCGGGCGCATCGAGGCCGGCCAACGCCGCTGGGACGGGTTGCGCCCCCACGTCATGTGGCACCCGCTGATGTGGATGCCTCAGCGCCTCGCCGAACCGTACATGATCGTCGAAGAGGACGAAGAGCGTCTGGAAACCGTGGATGAGTGGGCGATCCGGGTGGCCCTGGAGATGACCGCCTCGGGCATGTACGACCCCGAGACCGGCGGATGGCTAGACGTGATGGCCCTGCACGACATCGACATTGAAGCCCCTGGGCAGGTGGACCGCATCGAAGCCTGGCTGCAGGGGGCGGTGGACCCTGAACTCGACGCCATTGACCTGGATGCCTACATCTCTTCCTCCGACCAGCCCGACTGGGCAGTGCAGGTTGCTGCGGTGATCTTCGCAGACGTCATCGCGGGCTCCTGGTCGATCACCGCCACCGACCTCATCTTCATTGCCGAGGGCATGGCCGAAGCCGGGCCGACCCGCACTGACATCGAAGAGATCATCCGCATGGGCAGCCTGTGGGCAGGGGATGCTGTCATCGACCTTGACCTGAGCCTGGCGCAGCGCCTGGAGCAAATCTCCGACGGGCTCCACACGGTCGGCGATGACCCGCAGGAACTGCGGGAGGGCCCACTGGCTGAGGTTCTTGACGCCCTTACTGTCGTGGCCAACGCCTACGCCCAGGCGCTGGATAACTTGGACCAGATGGCGGCAACGGTCTAACTGGACCAGGGGTGGGGCGGCGTCCGTGGCGCCAGCGGTGCTGGCCCGCACACATGGGGTTCATAGCCACATGTGAGGAGCCGAATCATGGACAAGCCCCGTACCCCCTCCGGACAGCCCGCCGGCGGACAGTTCACCACCTCGCCCAAGGCGGCCTCCGGCCTGACCCTGGCCAGCCCCGCTGAGCCGGCGAAAGCGCTGCCGGTGCTATCGGACCACGATGCCAGAGTGCTGCCAGAGGTGGATCTGACCTTCCACGCTGCCGATGTGGAGTGGGCCGGCTACCACCGGCAGCAGGACACCGACCTGGACTCAACTGAGGACCCGATGTACGACACAGAGGGCCCCTGGTATGGCGAAGGTGAGGACCTGCAGACTGAGTTGCCGCAGTTGACGCCTCGCCGGGCGGCCTGAACCGGCCGCCGGGTCGCTTCCGGGCTAGAACTGTCATGTTCCGCGGATTCGTGCACCTGCATGTGCACTCAGAGCACTCCGGCCTGGACTCCACCGCGCGCGTGCCCGACATCATCGCCGCCGCGAAGGACGACGGCCAGCAGGCTATCGCCATCACCGACCACGGCACCCTGGCCGGCATCTACACCGCAGTGCGGGCCGGTGCCAAGGCTGGTGTGAAGGTCATTCCCGGTATCGAGGCGTACCTGGCGATCGGCTCTCGCCACGAACGAAATACCATCGAGGTTCCCGCTGATGGCGCCGCCACCGACTCCGGTGACCAGGTGCAGGGCAACACCAAGGTGAAGAAGTACGACCACCTGACGATCCTGGCCACCAGCGCCGCCGGTTGGTCCAACTTGGTCGCGATGCACAACGCCTCCCAACACACCATGTGGGGTAAGCACCCGCGCATCGACCACGACCTGCTGACCGAACACGCTGAGGGTCTGGTGGTGCTCACCGGGTGCCTGGGCGGACCGGTGATGGGGCCACTATCGCGCGGCGATGAACCAGGCGCCAAAGAAGGCATCGAGGCGCTCATCGACGCGGTCGGCAAGGACAACGTGTACGTGGAGGTGATGGAGCATGGCATCGCCCAGGAGACCAGAACGCTGCCGAAGTTGGCCAAGCTCGCCGAGGCTTACGACCTGCCGCTGATTGCCACCAACGACTCCCACCATGTCCACGCCGATGGTGCGCGCGCTCACGAGGCGTGGCTGGCGATGCAGACCCAGAAGACCCTGGCTGACCCGACCCCGCCCCGGTTCGCTTTCGACGGCACCGGCTACCACGTACGCACCGAGAAGGAGATGCGCGCGGTCCGCACCGAGAAGTGGTGGGCCAAGGCGTGCGACAACACGGTGAAACTCGCCGAGCGGGTGTCCGGTGACCTGATGCCAGGGCACTATCTGCGCCTGCCGAAGTTCCCTGTCCCTGAGGGCTTTGCCGACTCCCGGGCGTACCTGATCCACCTGGTGAAGGAAGGCGCGAAGCAGAGGTGGGGTGATCCCTACCCGAAGGAGGTCGCGCAGCGGCTGAACACCGAGCTGAAGGTGTACGCCGAACTGGGTGTCATCGACTACTCCCTCATCGTGCACGAACTCATCACTTGGGCCCGCTCTCGGGGCATCCGGGTGGGTCCCGGGAGAGGGTGCCTCACCGGTGATGATCTGGTGTGGACCCCGGGCGGATACAAGGCGCTGCGGGACGTTCGCATCGGGGACACGGTCCGCACCCACACTGGTGCACTGCGCCAGGTTGCGAACACCATGCGGTACGAGTGCGACGAGCCGCTGGTTCGCATTGAAACCAGTGGCCACGGAAACACCATGACTGCCGACCACAAGGTGCTCCGGATTGGCGATGGCGGCCGCCGGGAGTGGGTTGCGGCGAGCCAGGTGGCAGTGGGGGACCAGCTCGTCCACGTCAGTGAGGACGGCCAGGCCTCCGCTGAGGTGACCAGCGTCATGCGCACCCCGCACGCCGGGGAGATCTTCGATATCGAGGTGCCCGTCGACCACTCCTACATGACTGACTCCTACGTGGTGCACAACAGTTCAGCCGGAAGTGCAGTTTCCTACGCGCTGGGAATCGTGGGTGTGGACCCGTTGCGGTTCGACCTGCTGTTTGAGCGGTTCCTGGACCCCACCCGGGTGGGGATGCCCGACATCGACATCGACTTCGAGAAGGGCCGCCGCGATGAGGTCCTGGCGCACCTGGTGGACATGTACGGCGAGGACTTCGTCGCCCGCATCGGCACCTTCCAAGTGTCCAAGACCAAGGCATCCCTGAAGTCCGCAGCAAGGGTGCTGTCCCACCCGGCTTCGCTGGGCGATCGACTCTCCAAGGTCGTGCCGATGAAGGGCGCAGAGGCTTTCGCCTTCGCTGAACTGGACGCCCAACGGGACAAGGCCGGCGCAGGGTTCTGGGAAGTCGTGGACTCCGACTCACGCGCCGAGGAGGTTGTGGACCTGGCCCGGCAGTTCGAGAACGTCACCACCGGTCCCTCCATTCACGCCTGCGGCACCGTGGTTTCTGACGTACCGCTGACCGACCTGATCCCGATGCGCAAGGACAATGGCAAGGACTCCAGCCCCGACGATCCGCTGGTCACCGAGTGGGACGCCGGCGGTGTCGATGACGGCATCGGGCTGCTGAAGTTGGACGTGCTGGGCCTGCGCACCATGGACATCGTCTCCGCCGCGGCCAACACCGTGGAGGAACTCACCGGTGAGCACATCGACATCGACAACCTGCCCGATGGCGATGACCTGGACAACGAGCGGGTGGCCAAGACTTGGCAACTGATCTCCAGTGGGCGCACCGCCGGGCTGTTCCAGTTGGAATCGCGCAGCATGACTGAACTGGCCCAGGATGTGGCCCCATCGTCCATGGAGCACTTGGCCGCCCTGGTTGCCCTGTTCCGGCCCGGCCCGCTGTCAGCGGACATGCACACGCGATATGCCGCCCGCAAGAACGGCCGGGAGAAGGTGGACTACGGCATCTTCACCAATAACCCCGCCGAGCAGGAGCAGATCGCCCGCGTGCTGGACGCCACCTCTGGGGTGGCTGTGTACCAGGAGCAGTACATGCTGCTGGGTGATGTGGTGGCCGGGTTTGGGCCGGCCGAACGCAACCGGCTACGCAAAGCGGTGTCGAAGAAGGACCCCGGAGAGGTGAACGCCGTGGGTGAGTTGTTCATCGCCGGTGCCACCTCCGATGTGACCTCCGACGGCTCTGCGAAGTTTGCCTTCTCCCCGCGCACCGCGAACAAGGTGTGGGACGCCATCAAGGGCGGGGCAGACTATGTGTTCAACAAATGCTTGACCGCAGACACAGTGGTCCAAACCGGCGGGCGGGATGTCACTTACACCATCGCCGAGTTGTACAGGCGCCTACACGGTCAGGGCAGAGGCCCGGGGGACACATGCCCGCGCTGCCATAAGCGGCCCGCACGTCCCGCCTCCGAAGGGGAGCGCTGCGCCGCGTGCGCCTCGTGGCTATTCAAGTTCAACGACCCCGAGCGCGGGCTGAGTCTGCTTGCGGTGGACGCAAAAGATGGCCGCATCCGCCCCCAGCGCGTCGCCGACGTCCACTTCAACGGACACCACCAGGTGTACCGGGTCACGCTCGCGGACGGGCGCACTGTCCGGGCGACCGGCAACCACCGGTTCATGGCCCACGACCAGACCTACATCACGGTTGACGACATGATTCCCGGACACACGGTGCTGTCAGTAGACGGAGGAGTTGAGCCGCAACAGCACCAACCGGGCGACTACCGGCTAACCCGTGGACCGCGGCGAGGCGTCGGTCGGGTTTACACCCCCGGCAAGGAGAACATCGGGTACGTCGATGGGGGATCGGGCGCCCTGAAGGCGTGGACGAGGCAGACCATCGGCACAGCCTCGTGCGATGAGTGCAACATGACTCGCTCCGAGAGAAGGCTAGAGCGTGCCCGCCTGGACGGGGACCGGACCAATAACTCCCCATCGAACCTGCACTGGAAGTGCGTCAGCCACCACAAGGCGCACGACTACCGCCACAACGGCCGGCGCCGCCGGTTCGAGAAGGGCAGGTTGAGGGCTGCCTCCCTGGTTGTCTCCATCGTCGCGGACGGCGTAGAGCCGGTCTATGACGTTGAGATGGCGCAAGGCACCGACCACAACTTCCTGGCCAACGGCATCGTGTCCCATAACTCCCATGCGGTCGCCTACGGGCAACTGGCCTACGTCACAGCGTTCCTGAAAGCGAACTGGCGGGCTGCTTACGGCGCCGCTGTGTTGTCCCACACCGACGATGACGACAAGCGTGCCCACGCACTGAACTCCCTGGTCGGCGAGGGCATCACGGTCCTACCCCCTGAAGTGAACTCCGCGCAGGTGTCCACCACCGCTCTGGACGCCGACACGGTGGTCCTTGGCCTGCAGGAGGTCAGCGGTGTGGGCAAAGCGGCCATTCACATCTTGGCCGAACGAGACAAGAACGGACCATTCACCAGCGCCACGGACATCCTGAAGCGCACACGGATGCCAGGCAACGAGTCAGGGCAGCACTCCAGGCTGACCGTCACCACTGTTGAGGCACTGATTGAGGCTGGGGCCTTGGATGAGTTCGGGCCCCGCAAGGGCCAGGCGCGGGCGCTTCGGGGCATGTCCGGTCGCTCCGAGGTCACCGTTCCCGGTGATGAGTGGGGCGAGGTGGAGCGGGCTGTGCGTCAGCACGGACGACTTGGTCTGTCACTGGGACAGCACCCGATGCGGGTGCTGTCGGACCAGGTGCGCGGCTGGAACCCCGACCTGCACGACGACCACGGCAACCCGATCGGGTCCAAGCCCATGCCCCTGCACAAGGTGCTGGCATCGGGCAAGACCGACGTGGTGACCATCGGACTGGTCACCGGGTGGAAGGTCAAGGCCGACAACCGCGGTGGCCAGCGCGCTGACCTGCGGCTGGAGGGGTCAAGGGGCCGCATCGAGGCGGTGGTGTGGAACAACACCCTGAGGTCGCTGCGCAAGCAGGCCCGCGAGGTCGGTGTCGGGTCGGTGGTGGGCGTGCACGCCCGGGTGCGCTCCCGCGAGATCGACCACCAGGACGAAGTGGGCAACACCATCACCACCACGATGCACTCCCTGACGGTGGTCAACATGTGGCCCATCGAGTACACCGACACCGGAGCCACCACCGCTGACCCGGGACTGGGTGTGGACTTGGCAGCCCACCTGTTCCACCCCGATCGGGCAGCCGCGACTATCGCCCCGGTGCCCACGGAGTCGGGGGGTGAGCCGGCCACGACGGGCAGCACCCAGAAGGCCACGGCACCAGGAAAGCGGCGCCGCCCGGAAACCAGCGCGCAGCACCACGCAAAGACAATCGTCACTACCGCCGGCAAGCCACCGTGGCGCGGGATGACGCACCTGAAGAAGAACTACCCCGACATGGTGGGCCTGCCGACGGACTTCCTGAAGCCACGGGAGCACCTGCGCATCTACCGACTGCTGCCGGTGCAGGTGGGTGACGACGGACGGACGGGTGCCCCGCTGCACCTAGTGGTGGTCCCCAAGGGGGCCGACCCCAAGGACCCCAAGTGGCGTCAGGTTCATCTGCCCGCACACCCAGATGACGAGCACTGGGAAGAGATCCCTTTCAGCGCCTGGACGGTCTATGTCCCCGGCGAACAGGCCGCCCTGGTGGCGGCATGACGACGGCAAGGAGAACGGATAATGACCGGCAAGATCAGGCGCTGGCTGTGGGTTGACCTAGAGACCACCGGCCTGGGCTATGAGATGTCCAGGCCGCAGAACTACCGCGAGGACGTCATCTTGGAGGTGGCGGCCATCATCACCGACGCGCACCTGAACGAGATCTCGGTCTTCGGTCCCTTCCCAGTGCGCACCAGCAAGGCCGACCTGCGCCGCATGGATGACTTCGTGCGCAACATGCACACCGAAACGGGCCTGCTGGAGCAGGTCGACTCCCCGGCCGCCCAGCCGTTGCCAGCGATCGACCAGGCCATGGCGACCTGGATGGGCGACCACGGCCTGGACAACAGGGTCACCCTGGCGGGGTCGAGCGTGAAGTTCGACTTCGAGTTCCTGCGCCGGCACATGCCGGGGGTGTTCTCTCGCCTCGGCTACCGCGTTATCGACGTGTCCACCTTCAAGGAGGCCCTGCGCGACTGGCACCCGCAAGTGGTGGCCGACATCGAGGCGAACAAGGCTTCCTCGCACAAGGCGATGGAGGACATCCGCGCGTCGCTGCACGAGTTACGCACCTACCGCCAGGCGCTGGGCCTGGCCGACCAGGGGGCCGCGGCCTGATGCTGCTGAGTGACTATGCCGCCAAGGCGGCTACGACCGCCATTTTCCCAACTGAGCATGGGCCCGCCTACACCGCGTTGGGCCTGTGCTCAGAGGTGGCCGAACTGATCACGCTGCCCGGTGATGCATCGGGAAGTGAAGTGGTGGCCGAGATGGGCGACTGCCTGTGGTACGTGGCGATGGTGGCCCGAACCAACGCACTTCGCCTGCAATGGGACCTGTCCGCCCGCACTGGTATCGGCCACCCCGACCAGATCTTCGACGACCTGGGGGGCACCAGTGGCTACGTGGCTGGCCGCATCAAGAAGCGCCTGCGCGATGGGCACGACTCGGTGCCCGATGCAGACATCACCACCACCCTGTGCACGTTCCTGGCCAACCTGGCATCCCTGGCGGCGGTGTTCGACACCGACCTGGCAGCGGTGGCCCAGTCGAACCTGGACAAACTCGCATCGCGGGCTGCCCGTGGGGCACTGTCCGGGTCCGGGGACAACCGGTAGCCGGCAACCAGCAAATGACAGGTGGCCGACCAACAGCCGGGCTAGAAGAAGTGTCGGGATAACCCGGCAAACCGAGTGCTCATTATGAGCAACGAATAGGAAGAAGAAGCACCATGGCTCAGATCACCATCGTTGGGAACCTGACCGACGCCCCGCGCCTGTTCACCAAGGGCAAGACCCCGCGGGCCATCTTCACCATCGCCGAGAACGAGCGTCCGCGTGAGGGGGAGGACGAAGGCCGCAGCCACTTCCTGCAGTGCACTGCATGGGGAACGCTGGCGGAGAACCTGGCCGGTTCGCTGGGCAAGGGCACCCGTGTGGTGGCCTCCGGACGGGTCAACACCTACGACAAGGACGTGGAGATCGACGGGGACGATGTCTCCCTGACCATGACGTCCTTCACCGTCTCGGCCATCGGCCCGGACCTGCGCTGGGCAGAAGCCGACGTGACCAGGGTCAAGCCGAAGCCCCGTGACGAGGACGAGGACGAGGACGACGAAGAAGAGGAGGTGGAGAAGCCGAAGCGCAAGTCGAAGGTCAAGTCCAAGTCGAAGGCCAAGGCCTCCGATGAGGATGACGACGTCTTCTGACGTTCCCTGAAGATGCGCACGCTAAGGGGCCGGTCCCACCAGGTGCCGGCCCTTTGGTGTGCGCATGGGTCTAACTGGAGGGCTTCAAGGAGACCATGAGCAACAACACCGAGACGACTTGGGACGATGTGCTCGATGGCTTGAGCCTGCCCACCCACAACGGTGACAGCCAGCGGCAGACCCCCGCCTCATCGCCCATCCCTGTTGAGCCCACGCCTGCACCTGCCGCTTCAGGCGGGCGGCCGGGTTACACCGACAAGGGGGAGTCCTCGCCACTGATCCGCACCCGCCGAGCGGACCTGGTGTGGTTCCTGACCGCCCCGGCGACCAAACTCCTGGCCGCCATCCTCACTCTCGCCCTGGCCGGTGCTGCCGTGACGCTGTACGCCATCCCGGCTGCCGATGCCTGGTGGCAGGAGCAGACGAACCCCCAGCCGTCGCCCTCCGAGCCGCAGGACCCGGTCATCATCGACGGCGACCCGGTGCTGTACGGGGCGGAGGACATCGAAGCGGACTTCGGTGCCGACTTCGACCCGATGGACGGTGTGCGAGCACTGGACCCAGAAGACGGGGACATCACCGACGACATCGAGATACGCGGTGAGGTGGACACCACCACCTCTGGGGGCCAAGTCATCCGGTATGGCATCGAAGACTCTGCCGGCAACACCACCCACCACTGGCGCACCATCAGTGTGGGTGAAGAACCCGAATTTAAGTCCGAAGACGAAGACGAGGAGGCCGTGTCGGAGCCCACGCAGCCGCCGGCTCCGGCCCGGGTGTCCCAGACAACCAGCCTGACCTGCACAGGTGATGTCACCATCACCTTCCACGCATCCGGTGGGGGCAACGTAGTCCTGTCCGGTTCGGTCAGCGGCTCGGGGTCGGGGTCGGTGTCCGCTTCGACGAGCGTCAGCGGCGGGGGCACGGTCAGCGCCATCGCAACCGCGGACGGCAACGTGAACATCGCCAACGAGTGGGCTGGCAACGGAAACTGCAGTTGAGGACAAGCGTGCAAACCGTGATCGACGCCGTGCTGGATGACCCGCGACTACTGCTGGTGCTCGTGGTGCTGGTGGCGGTGGCCTTCGGGGTCTACTGGCTCCGGCAGGCTGGTGGGGCGCCCCGTGATGGCCAGCGATTGTTCGACTCCGCTCAGCGGTCTCTGATCAAGTCTCGCGCCGGGGGCAGGTGTGAGCACAAGCACCCGCTGTGGCGCCGCTGTCGTTCGCCTGGCACCCAGGCCGACCACATCTACCCTCACGCCCGCGGTGGGGCGACGACGCTGGCCAACGGGCAGAGCCTGTGCCAGATGCACAACGCCCGTAAGAGTGCCAAGGTGCCCAGTTCGCTGTATCTCTGGCGCTTGCAACGCCGCCGCCGAAGGTACTTCCCGCCCGGGCACGATGCGACCGTGCAGTGGCGCCAGCCCTCCCTTTTTGCCTGAGCCCGGACACATCACCTGCGCATGAGTCCTAGTAGGAGCAGGCGGAGGTAGCGGGATTTGGCAGGGCAGGAGACACCGGAGCGAAACGGCGATAAGCCCACCTCGCCATCTTCGCCTGCCCGCAAACCGCCGCTCCCGCCAACTTCGGGGAAGCGCCGACCACCAGCGCCCGGTCCCACTGCCCGGGTAAGATCGGCAACTCCGCAAGCCCCCGGCACGCCGCGCAAGACGCAGCGGCCTGCGCCACAAGCCCCAGGGGCCGGACGAGGAACTTCACCCCTCTCCCGCCCGACCCCTGGTTCGACCCCCACACCGAAGCAGGTGCAGCCCGCACCCGGTTCGCGCCGCCCACCAGCGCCTCCGGACCACGCCGCAGGCAGTGGCCGCGCCAGGGGGCAGACTGACTCCAGTGGTGCCAGCAAGCCCGAGCAACCCTCAACAACCCGCCGCGGCCCAGGGGCCGCTTCTGCTGCCCGCCGACCAGCCAAGAGCAAAGATGGTGGTGCCACCAAGGCCAAGGGCGCAACGCAGGGCGCCAAGTCCGCAGGCAAGGCAGCACGCGCTGGGAAGGCTGCTGCTGGTGCGGCCTCGCTGGGCAAGGCCGCTGGCACCGGAAAGTTCGCGAAGGCTGGGAACGTGGCCCGTGGTGTGCGGGAAGCACGCGAACCCAAGACCGGCAAGCAGGAGGCCACCGACGCGGCGAAGGAAGTCGTCAAAGGTGCAGCCAAGGGGGCCGCTGGTGGCTGGGCTGGGATGGCCGCCGGTGCCCTGAAGGGGTTGGGAAAGGCGACGCTGAAGTCGAAGCGGGCTCGGAAGGCGATCGTCGTGGTTGCCGGTTTCATGGCCGCCATCCCGCTGATGGGGATCTTGGCGTTCAACTCACTGGTAGGTGTCCTTGCCCCGCTGGCCGAAGAGGAGGCTGGACAGGCTGAGTCAGCAGAGACCGTCGCCACCGACTTAGATATCGATCGCCGTGAGCAACTGGAGTTCGGGTACGCCACCGACGCCACCCTGGTGCCCTGGCAGGTGCTGGCCGCACTGAGCACCGATGGGTCCGGTTCAGCGCGCCCCGGTGGGATCGCCAATATCAGCCCGCCGGAGGACATGGAGTGCCCTGACACCGGGCACGTGGCCGAAGAGGGGCTCAGTTCCGATGCCCTGTTGGTGCTGCGTTGTGGTGCCGAGGCGTTCCCTGAGGTGACCACCTGGCACGGGGTGGGGGACCGGACGAACAACCCCAACTCTGACCACCCCACCGGCCATGCCGTGGATGCCATGATCCCGGGCTGGGACACCACTGCCGGCAACGAGATGGGCTGGCAGATGGCGAATTGGTACACCCAGCACGCCGAGACGTTCAACATCAACTACGTACTGTGGGACGCCCAGCAGTGGACCGCAGGCAGCGGTGATTGGACCAACTACTCCCACCCCTCCGGTGGGTCCAACCCGACGCTGGACCACCTGGACCACATCCACGTCTCAGTGAACAGTGGCGGCTCATTCGGCGGCGGTGGCGGTAGCTCCGGTGGGGCCAGCGGTGGCGGGCTCGGCCCGTACAACCTCACCGATGACGCCGGCCTGCCCCCAGAACAGGCTGAAGACCCTGAAGCCGCTGGCCGGTTCGTGGCCAACCTCCTGCACCAGGACCTGCAGAGCCATCAGGGCGTGCACGGGCTGGGCCTCGACACCGGGGCGGTGCGACTGGACAACCACCAACGGGCCCTGGCAGTTCGCCCCGAGGATGCCACCGGCGCAGACCGGCAGCACATCAGCGCCGATGATGCAGCCGCGGCCGAAGGGGTGAAGGCCTCCTATGTGGCGGCCATCTCCGAACTTCCGGTGCAGGGCATGGACGAACAGCGCGCCGAGCAGGTCTTCGACCTTGCCCGCAACTGGTACTTGGGCATCCATGCCGACATCTCCGCAGGCGGTGGCCAGTGCACCATCTCTGGGGATGGGAACCTGGCGGGACTGGAGGTAGCCGGGCGTAACGGCAGCGGCACTCTCATCCTGGATGCCACCCAGGTGGCCAACGCCGCCCAGATCATCGGCGCCGGACACGACATAGGTATCAGCCAGCAGGGCATGATCATCTCCTTGATGACCGCACTGCAGGAGTCGGTGTTGCGCAACCTGGCCAACGACGGTTCAGATACCCGCCTGAGCGCCACCGACCGGGACGTGGTGATCGAGTCATTGAACCTACCCAACGACGGGGTGGGCGCGGACTGGGACTCGGTCGGACTGTTCCAGCAGCGCCCGTCAATGGGCTGGGGCAGCGTGGAAGAAGTCATGGACCCGCGCTACTCGGCCGGCACGTTCTTCGAGCGGCTCCTGGACGTGGACAGTTGGGAGGGCATGGGGCCGGGCCAGGCCGCCCAAGCGGTGCAGATCAGTGCCTTCCCTGACGCCTACGATCAGTGGGAGTCTGCTGCTACCGACATCGTGGGCAACGTGGGCGGCGCCACATGTGCCAGCCCGGAGTTCTCCGCCGAAGGGTGGAGCCACCCACTGCCAAGCGGAACCCTCACGTCCGGGTTCGGGCCCCGGTTCCACCCGATCTTCGGGGTGTACATGAACCACAACGGCACCGACTGGGCTGCCCCGGTGGGAACCCCGGTGCTGGCCGCCCAGGACGGTGTGGTGGTGGCTGCTCGCGGAGCTGACAACCTCAATATGGACTCCGACTACTGGGTGAGCGGTTACGTAGTGGCCATCGACCACGGCGACGGGGTGCACACCAGTTACAACCACCTGGTGAACTCCACCACGGTGTCGCTGGGTCAGGAGGTGTCGGCTGGAGATGAGATCGGCCAGGTGGGACTCTCCGGGGGCACCACCGGGGCGCACTTGCACTTCCAAGTGCTGACCGGACCGCACCAGTTCGTGGACCCCGAGCAGTTTCTGCCCGGCGTGGGGGTGCCCATCGAGCGTTGACCGGGCGCAACCTGCGCATGGGTCTATGCATGAGAACACCACGGGCACTGATTGCCGCCACCGGGGCGCTGGTCCTGATGCTGTCTGCGGCGTGTACGACTAGCGAGCCGGAGGAGCAGACCACCTCTCCGGGGTCGGAAGCCATCATCGAAGTGCCCGGTGAGGATGGGGGCAACGGCGAAGAGCCGGACGACGACGGTGGCCAGGCTGATGGCGGTGCCGACCCCGGGCACCATGAGTCCGACACCGGCACCGACATGCACGACCACACCCACGGGGACCTGGATGATGCCCCCGGTGTGGCAGAACTGGACGAGATCCACCAGATGGCCGGAGACTTCTGGGTTGCCAACACCGAACGCCGGTGGGACCACCCCGATGGCCCTGCTCAGGTGTTGGAGCAAATACGCCCGCACGTCACCGACCGCTACTACGACCACCGCGCCGAACTGCTTGAAGGCTCCGGCCGGGAGGTGTGGTGGGTGGAATGGGCGCACGATGAGCGGGTGACTGATGCCGCGGTTCGCCAGGCCACCTTCCAGCCGGACCAGCCGTTCACCGCCGACCGGGTGCTCGTGCGGGTGGAGGGCGCAGTGGTGGACAACTCCCCACGCCAGAACCGGCACTTGGCCGATGCGGACTCGGTGTACGCCATGGTCGAACTGGAGCGCACCGACCAGGGGTGGAAGGTAGACGACTTCCACCCCTGACCGCAGTAGGCCAGCAGGTCAGATGCGCGCCCGCTCCGCCCCGCCAATCTTGGCGAACATGTCCTCAAACGCCGCGCTGGCAGCAGCGGGAACCCTGGCACCCTTGGGCATCCGGGAGAACAGCGACCGGGCACCAGGGGTGGCCACATCCGGCTTTCCACCTTCGGCGCAAGCGGTCATAACCGCCATGGCCTGCTTCCACGTCTTGACATCCCCGGAGGACAGCGCGATGGACCGCACCGAGGACACCAGCGCGAACAGCCGGTCAGGACGCTCACCGGACCAGTCGATGATGGAGGGGTCAGCCATCACTTCGGCCGGGTCGTGCAGGTCAGAGGTGGCCAGCCAGGACAGGTACTCCACCATCGCCTGCTCACCCACACACCCGCGCAGCACCAGGTCACGGGCATCCTCATCACCGGACTTCAACTGCGCCATTGCCCGAATCGCGTTGGTCCAAGACCGCGGTGAGGGCCACCCCTTACCTGCCTTGGTCAGGTCGGTCGGTACGGCCTTGCGCAGGTCGGGACGGCGGGTCAGGAACGCCAGCACCGAACCCTGGATGCGCGCCCGGTTCGCCGCGACCTCATCATCGTCGCCGGCCAGGATGCGATGCAGCGCCGGGGCGGGCGTCTCGGCGAAGTCGGTCAGCATCCCCTCAGCCCACGCATCGAAGTCGAAGTACCAGTCGATGTGCAGGAACCGGTTGGCCACCGGAGCTGGCAACTCCTGGCCGTCCACGGCCTCATCGACCGGGTTGGAGATCGCCACGATGGACGTGGTTTCGGGCAGCGGCGCCTCACCAACTGCACGCTCCTGCACGATACGCATGGAGATCGCAAAGGACTCCGAGGACGACTGGAGTTCATCGAGCACCAGCAGACCTGCCTTCGCCGTTTGCAGGCGCCGCACCCACGCCGGCGGGGAGTACACGACCTTCCCGTCGGCCTCCACCGGCATGCCCATGAAGTCGCCCTTATCGCGGGAGGAGCCGGTGACGACTTCCACCTGACGGCCCCACTGGGTTCCCCACGCGGTCAGCGACGCAGTTTTAGCTTCGCCAGGGGAACCCTCGATATGCGCGGGCACGCCTGCGGCTATCGCAGCGGCAATCGCCCGGTGGGAAGGGTGGGTGTCCATGATTGCTCCTTGGGGGGTTGGTCTGCCTATGCACCCAAGGTGTGCGGAGGCTTCGTGCAGGCGCCACGCGCCCCGGCGCTGGGCTCAGGCCGGTCGCCTGTGGCGCGAGCAAGGCCCGGTCGCACACCCAAGGGGCAAGACACCGCCGCCGAGAACTTGTGGAGCACCCCGTGATCAACCTTGAAGATCTGGGCCTGAAGCCCGCTGTGACCCCCGAGCCGACGCAGGTACTGCCCCCATCCCAACAGCCCGACCCCAATGCCCCCGGCGAACTGGCCCCTGGCTCGGTGGAGGCCCAGGCGCTCTGGCAGGCGTGGCGGGGAAACCCGGTGACCGTGGTGAACAGTCCGCCAGGGGCGGGGAAATCCTCATTGGTGGCTGCCGTGGCGCACCGACTGCAGCACGAGACGGACTTGAAGGTGGTCCTGGCGACCCCGACCGTGGCAGCCGGTGAAGCCCTGGCGGTGCGCATCGCCCAGCGTGCAGGCATTGGCGCGGTGGAGGTGTCCGGACGTTCCTTCACCAAGGATCTGCGCGATGTCATCACCCCCGGCTGGTCAACGGTGGAGCGGGAGTTGGCCAAGCGCAACAACTCCCTCATCGTGCGCACAGTGGCTTCCTGCAAGATGAGCCCCCCAGTGGCCGACCTGCTCATCATCGACGAGGCCTACCAAGTCACCTTCGCTGATGCCACCTCCGCGGCCGAAGGCGCCGAGCAGGTGCTACTGGTGGGCGACCCCGGCCAGATCGGCCCGCCAACGACGGTGGACACCGCACCGTGGGACCGGCTGAGCATCGCCCCGCACCACCGGGCACCTGAGGGGTTCCTGCGGCGCGCCGATGCTGTGGAACTACGGCTGCCGCACTCCTACCGGCTCGGCCCGGAAACCGTCAAAGCCATCACACCGCTGTACGACTTCACCTTCGACTCGGCCCGCCCCGACGTGGCACTGTCCGGCGCCCGGGAACTGGAAGCCCTCATTGTGGACCCTTCTGAGGGCGTGTCGGACCGCAAGGCGATGGAGGCAACCGCGCAGCGGGTGGAGGACCTGATTGGACGTACCGTGACCTCCGATGGTGGGCAGTTCACTGTCGCCCCTGAGGACGTGGCGGTGGTGGCCGCGCGCAACGAGCAGACCTCGGCCCTGTCTGCGCTCCTGCGCGCCAGGGGGCTGGCCAAGGTCACTGTGGGCACCGCAGACCGCCTGCAGGGCGGGCAGTGGGCAGTAGTGGTGGCCGTGGACCCGTTCTTCGGCTCCCCGGTCGGCTCCTCCCACTCCCGGTCCCTGGGCAGGTTGTGTGTGATGGCCTCCCGGCACATTACGCACCTGACGTGGGTGACCTCCAACGACTGGCGCCAGGTCATTACCGCAACCGCCATGGACGAACAGGAGGCCGCAGGCCACCTATCGGTTCGTAAGGCGCTGACGAAGAACAGGATCAAGCCGTGAGCGCCACCGACACGGCCGCCACATGGGTAGATGAGGCCCACTACACCTACTACTTCTCGGTGCTGGACCACGCCCTGGCCGGCCAGTACGACCAGGCCCACGTGCAGTTGGTGCACCTGGTGGCAGATGCCATCAAACTCGCCCCACAGGTGAGCACTCAGGAAGTGGTCGAGCAGGTGCGCGACTACCGCATGCCGCAAGTGCGGGCGCTCATCCAGCACCACGACGACGGCCAGGTGCCACCGCCGGTGCGAACCACCGATTGGGCCAAGGGTGTTCGTGGCATCGCCGAACTGCTGCATGCCGCCAGCCAGCAGTAGCACCGGTGGCACAAGCGCGGCACACCCGCACACCCATGAGGCATGACCACCTCGACCATCACCCCTTCGCGCCCCACCTCTCGATTCGAGCGGTTCGAGATCGATAACCGCAACCGCGCCGCCCACGCCGGTCGCCCGCTGGAGCGCCTGGCGATCCCATCGGTGATGTACCCCGACACCTCCCGCTTGGACCCAGGTGCCACCGTGCCGTCCTTCACTTTCGTCACTCGCAAGGGTGGCAAGTTGGTCGACCGCGACCCGGCTGATGACAGCTCGCAGTGGGAACCGGTTGATTTTCCCGCGCTGGCTGAGAAGTTCCTGCCCACCCGCACTGTGGAAGAGGATGGGCGTTGGCTGACCAGCATCGGTGGTGTCATCTTCACCCCCGATGCCCCCACCACCCGCTACCTGATCCGCCGTGCCGCTGAGGCCGGGTCGCACCTTGGCAGGGCGCTGCAACTGGCCGCAGCCCTGCCCGCTTCCACCCGCCTGGTGGAGTTGCCCAAGGCGCTGTCGGCGAAGTTCTTCGCCCCGACCGGATACGACACCGAAGACCTGTCCGATTGGGCCAGGGCTTTCGGCATCGCCTCACCGCGCTCGGTCAGTGCGGCACGTGAGCTGGCTGGAACGGTCTACGCCGGGCTCGGAGGCACAAGCGGCGTCGGCCTTCCTGCTAAGAAGCCCGAGCGCATGGGTCAGATCGCCCGCCAGATGGCTACCCAGGAGTCAGCACTGATGCGTTACGCCGGGGCGGGGTCCCTGTCACATGACTGCGGCCGGTTCGACTCAGTGGTCGGCATTACCTCGCGGTGGGAGTTCTTGACGCAGACCGACACCCTTGGGCGCCACCATGCGATGCTGGACGGCACCGTGTTTCCACTGTCTCGACTTGGCCGGCAGCGCTACCGCATCAATGGGCCGTTCAAGGTGCGTGAGGGCAAGAACATCGTCATGCTCCCACTACCTGGTGAGCATGCCGACACCGCGGCCCGTAACTCGATGTCGGTGGATGAGATCTCGGTGGATGCTTCCGACCGGTTCACCTTGCGCGCCACCTTGGGGCGCAGCCGGGACATTGACAACCGCTTCCAAGAGTCCGAGGAGCCGGTGCTGTTTATCCTCGCCCCATTCCTGCCGACTTACACCGGCCGCGCCGGGGTGCGCTGGACCACTCCGGCAGGTGCGCAGGACGCACCGCAGTCGAAGTGGCGCGAGGTGCCCCTGCACGTATCACTGGCCGGTGCTCCACGGGAGGGGGACGTGGCCGCGTGAGGCCGTTCACGCCGACCTGACCAACATGATGGGGACACCGCCGAGAAGGCGTAGCCGGGCACTCCAGTCCAGGCGGCGTCCAGGGGTGTCCTTCTGCTCCTGCGGGTCGGTCAGTTGCGCCCGTATTGGCCGGCCAGGTCCAGGTCGAGCAACTTGCGGTCATCACTCCGCGGCGGAATGAACTCATAGGAGGCATCGGGGCGAAGGTTCGACAGCGCGATCGCGTCGTCATTCTCTGCGTCGATGTCCGACCAGTGTCCGATGACGTTTCGCTCGGCGTCCAGGATTGCCGCACCGTCCCAGTAGTCACCCTGGTCAGACTCCTCCAGGGACACGTACCTGGCCTCGGGCAACTCAGCCCTGACCGCTCCGGCCACCACCTGAGCCGAGAGTTGCTCCATCCGCATCGTCATGCGGTGGTACTCATCCATCACCTTGTCCAACTGGTGTGCCGGTCCGGCGGGGGAGTGTCCGTAGACCTTCTGCTCTACCGTCTCGTCCTGCTCAGGGTTACCGTCGTACACCGGGTCGCCGTCATTGACCACGATGCGGATGTTGCGTCCCTTGGCCCCCTCTTCGGTGTCCACCTGGACCACCAGGGCGCCGTCGATCTCTGAGGTGTGGACGCCGGCGGTGAGGCCCTCATACTGCACGGACTCAGCGCGAGCCTCTTCCAGCTCGGCCTGCTCGCGGGCGTCCTCCCACTCATCCCAGTCCTTGGCCCCCCAGTTGTCGCGGATTGCCACGGTCTCCACGTCCCAGACGGCGCCACTACGGATGGCTTCCATCAACTCCCAGGGCTGGATGCCTTCAGGGGCCTGGCCCGGAGGCGAAAGGTTCACCCCCGAAGCGGGCTTGCTGGTCTCGGCGAACTGGCCCCCAGTGGGCTGGCCGGAGGGCTGGCGGGCTGGAGACCTCCAGGCGACGTCGTGAGTGCTCATGTCGGTGATGTGTCCGGGCTGTGGGTGTAGCGCGCTTTCAGGTGCCCGGTGGCCCGATCTGCAGCGGGGCCACTTGCCCATCGGCGTAGGCGCGCTGCACCAGCGGTTCCACGTCGTCGGCCACGGTCCGACCTGAGGGCAGCACCGTGTAGGGCAGGAAGGCGACCTCGAAGGTTACGATTCCTGCTTCCACTGCTTCCAGCTGGGCCTTGATCAGCAGCGCCAGTGCCCGCCACGCCTGCCGCACCGCCTTGTCCCGTTCGGCCTTGGCGACCGGTGCGGTTCGCTTCTGACCGGTGGGCGTGTGGGTGAAACGCCGCTCGGATGCCTCCGGCAGCGGCAGCAGGAACCTCACCCGCCGGTTGTGCGCGGAGAACTCCACCATCGCCCGGTCGGAGGTGGTGGCGTAAGCGAAGGTGTCGGCCCCATACCTTTCCAGGGTGCGCTCAATCTCGGCACGGGACCGGTCAACGGGCACCTTGGTGTTCTCTGCGTAACGGCTCATCTTCTACTCCTTTCCCGAGTGCTAGCCCGGGAAGGGCTCAACCACGCTGCGCGGTCTGGGCGGCCTCCACCCGCAACTGGTGAGCGGCTGCGGCGGCCCCCTTCAACTTCGGCGGTGGTGCATCGCGTCCGTCCTGCTCACCCCATCCACTCCCATCCAGGCGTGAAGGTGGCGGGCCATCGTCCATACCGTCATCGTCCAAGGAAGGGGTGTGGCGGGCGATCTGCTCGGCGGTCGGCGCAGGCTGGTTGGTTGTGGGGACTCCAAGCCTGCCCAGCACCTTGCGGTACTCCTGGCTGGAGGCGAAGTAGGACTTGAACACAGACGGAGAGCGGCCTTCAGATTCGTAGGCGCCAACACCGCGGGAGATTGCCTCATCCTTGCGGATGTACTCCGGTGTGAAAGGGACGGCCGATTCGTCGTTGAAGGACTGGTTGCGGGCTGCTTTCGATGGGTTGGCCCCCATGAGGTACCGGTGACCGAGTTTGGCCTTCATCGCCGGCGGCAGCCCGGTGGTGGCGTTGGTCACCTGAGAGGACAGCACCATGCGCAGCCCGACGAACCGCATCTCAGCGGTGATCTTGGAGACCCACCGCTCCAGTTGTGCTTTGAGCAGGTTGGTCTGCAAGGCTTCTTGCACGATGGGATGGGTCTTGGGAATACCTGATGGCACCTTCTCAGCGCCCACCAGCGCGGCGTACTCATCGACGATGGCGATGAGCGGGGAGAACTGGACCGACTTGGGCAACTCGGTCCAGTTGACCACCTTGTGCTCACGCAGGATCGATGCGCGCCGCTGACCCTCCTCGTACATCAACGCCAGGGCCGTCACTGCCGCCTCCAGACTGTCGCACCCCCACCCACCGGGGCGCACCAAGTCCCGGCACCATAGGAAATCCACTGACTTTTCGGGGGTGTCCACCAGGATCAGCTCGGACCCCGAGGCCAGAGAGCCGGCAACGATGGTATCCAGGGTGACGCTCTTACCGGACTGGGGGATACCTCCCAGCAGCATGTAGGAGGCGGCCTTGAAGGAGATGGTGGTGTCCCTGCCGGTCTTCTCTCCGCTGCCGGGCAGGTCCATCCCGATCGGGATGTAGTTGTGGTCCAACCCCCTCATCTTGTCCATTGGGTAGGGGATCGCGGCAGGGAACGTGGGCGGGTCTGCCGGGGTGATCTTCGCGTTGAGTTTCGCGGGGTCGGTGGTGACGAACCACCCTGGCCGGCCGATGACTCCCTCAGCCACCTCGGTGAGCTTGTCGTCGTGCTTGGAGGGGACGTAACTGTTGGGCAGTTCCACCGCGAAGCCACCGTCGCGGGTCTGGCGCACCTGCACATCCCAGGGCTTGACGCCCAGGGCGACCCGGATGGCCTCACGGGCTCGGATTACCGGGCCGGTCAGTTTCGTCATCGTCGCCTGCCCCAGGTAGGGGTCGAACTTGGTCAACTTGTACCCCGGGTGGGCGTCCTCGAACTTTGCGGCAATCTTCTCCCCGTCGCTGGGCTTGGTGCCCCGGGCCAACCCGAGCACCATCGTGTTGGCCGATTCGGTGGCGCTGACCTCGGTGACCTGAGCGAACCGGGAAGCGGTCAGCGTCCCCGCCTTGGGATCGATGGAGTCCACCTCCCAGCCCTCACCGTGCTTCTGGCTGATCTTGGCCAGCACCGCATTGGTGTGCTTGCGGGCGTCGAAACCCGCGGGGAGTTTGACGCTGATGCGTTCGATCTTGCTGGCCACCGGGGTCGCTCCTTCCACTGCTACGCACTAAGGGGGTCTACCTATACCCATGCGCAGGCACCGAGCGACGCCGCTTGCGGAAACTCAGGGATGCACGTCACCTGGCTGCACTTCCGGGCGAGGCCGGATGAACCGCAGCGCGTGCCGGAAGGACGAACCGGACCAGGCCGTGTCGGCACTGACCTCGATGACTATCGGATCGACCAGGACCAGGTGGACCGGGGAGCGGTCCTTGGTGAAGCGGTCGATGGCAGATGGGGGCACTTCTGCGGGCCAGGGGTGGGTGCCGGTGGGGGAGCGCAGTAGTGGTGCCAGGGCGCGGCGCTGCTCGGGCCGCAGCGGGGTGGTGCGCCCAACGATGCGCAAGCGGCCGCCGACTTTCAGGCCCGCCACGAGTGTTTGGGGCTGGGACAGGCTGCCGGTGACGGCCCCGCAGACCACCTCCCGGGTGTGGCGGTGCTTGACCTTCAGCCAGTCCCGCTTGCCGACCCACTCCCGCCCCTGCCCTGACAAAGATGACATGCATCCGGCCTAGGTGGCTGGTTGAGCCGGGTGGGCCTCGGTGGACTGGGGGTGAATGGCGGGGCCTCCTCAGCTCAGACGCAGGATGATTGCTGGTGTCAGCAGAGACTGCGTTCGACAACGTGGTGTCTTTGGAGCTTGAGGAGGTCCCAATGTCCATCATAGGCGGACTCGATGTCCACCGAAAGCAGATCACCTTCGACTATCTCGATACGCTCACCGGTGAGGTTCAGACCGGGCAGATCGTCCCGGCCGATCGATCCCGGCTGAGGTCGTGGCTGGAACGGTTCGCCGGTCGCGACGATGTTGAGTTCGCTACCGAGGGCTGCACCGGGTGGCGATATGTGGTCGAGGAACTGACCCGGGCGGGGGTGCGGGCGCACTTGGCTGAGCCGGCCGAGACCGCGGCGGCGCGCGGGCCCAAGCGTCGCGCGAAGACCGACCGGGCCGACGCGCGGCTGATCCGGGAACTACTCACCGATGACCGGCTGCCCGAGTGCTATATCCCCCCGAGCCAGATCTTGGAGTATCGGGCGTTGCTGGAGTTGTACCACGACCTACGGCGTGAGCACACCGCCTGGGTCCAGCGCATCCATGCGGTGTTGTTCCATCAGGGCGCCACCGGGCTCGGTGAGGCAGGGCTGAGCACCTGGGAGGGTCGCCGGCGGCTGACCGAGATCGCCGCAGCCCAACTCTCGGCCGTAGGCAAGGTCCAGGTCGGGACCGGGACCGAGATGCTCGAGGCTACTGAGGCACACCTGGACCAACTGCGTCGACAGTTGGGTGGTATCGCCCGCCACCTCAAGGGCTCGAAGGTGTTGGCCGATTCGATCTATGGGGTCGGGCAGGTCACCGCGCTGGCGCTGACCTGCTGGCTCGCGGGTGCGGATCGGTTCTCCTCGACCCGTAAGGCGGTCCGCTTCACCGGGCTGGACATCACCGTGTACTCCTCGGCCGGGAAGCGCTCACCGGGACACCTGTCTCGCCAAGGTCCGCCGGTGTTGCGATGGTGTGTCTATGAGGCCGGTAAGACTCACGCTCGGGTCAGCGCCCCGGACCACGGCTACTACGCCCAGGTCAAGGACCGTATTGACGGCAAACGCGCGGCGCTGTCGGAAGCCCGCAAGATCACTCGACGGGCCTGCCACATCCTCTCCGAACTCGGCGACGACGCCTTCACCCGGGTGTGAGCAGCGGTGTGGTCACTGGCGAGTGAGGATCGGTACGGGCAGTGGCGCCATCATCAAACCGATGTGCCCACGCGGCCAGCTCCAGCAAGCCCCCTGTCCGCCTTGCTTGACGTCCCTGCCGCGCAGGGACTATGCGGACGGCCTCAAAAGACTGAGCGGCCGCGTCTCCCGCTGGCGGGAGACACCCAATCCATCATCATGTCACCGGAGCCAGGAAGGGCTCCGCGGACCTAGGTAAGGCTGGATGCTTCGGCCCGAACCAGATCCGCACCCCCAGGTAACCACACCATCGATCACACCGAAGACCACCAACGACCAGGAGGCCCCCTGACCCCTTTGCCTGCAACCGTGGACCAGTTCCACTCCCAGCATCCTGCCCCCCGAAGGCCATCATGATCTGCTCCCGGGCGGCCGCCTCAAGGGCGCCTACGGCGTCGCTACGCGAGCGCTACCGCGCCCCCTTGACCCAACCACCCGCTCGCAGGGCATTGGCAACTACCGGGGAACAGGCTGAACAGCCCTGCCCACAACGGCCTCACGCCTTAACGACTCAGCCCTTGCGCCCACCGGGCCGAAGCAGGTAAAGGGGATGAAGACTCGATGAAGAATCCCCGTGAGGCCGCTCGGGCCTTGGTGTCGGTGCGTCGTGCGTGGTTAGGCTCCTTTAGCCGCGGACGAAAGGTCTGCCGGCTGCGGCTGGGCCTACGTTGCTCGTCGCCGACTTTCAGCAGATGGAGAACCCCGTGACACGCAGGACCCGACTCGCGGCCGTTGCCGGCGGGATCGCTCTGACTCTCTCCCTCGCCGCGTGCGTTGACGGAGGGGAGGGCACGCCGGATGAGCCGGCTGCGGAGGAGACAACCAACAACACCTCGCAGACGGAAGGAGAGGGCATGCATAACGACGAAGACACGATGTTCGCGCAGATGATGATCATCCACCATGAGGGTGCCATCGAGATGGCTGACCTGGCCCAGGAGCAGGCTGACAGCGAAGAGGTGCGTTCCATCGGGGAGCGGATCTCCGCCGCGCAGGACCCGGAGATCAAACAGATGACCTCCTGGCTCGAAACCTGGGGGGAGGAGACCTCCCCGGCGGGTGGCATGGAGGGTATGGACCATGGCATGGACATGGAAGGCATGAGCCAGGAGGAGGCCATGGCCGAACTGGAGTCCCTATCCGGCGCCGAGTTCGACCAGCGGTTCCTGGAACTGATGATCGCTCACCACCGCGGCGCGGTGGACATGGCCCAGGCCGAGCTCGACGGCGGGGAGAACCCCCAGGCGCTGGAGTTGGCTCAGAAGATCATCGATGACCAACAAGCCGAGATCGCCGAGATGGAACAGATGCTCGACGCCGTGAGGCAAGAGTGATCGGGGAGCTGGACCTCTCTGGAAACCGGAGGCGGCGAACCACAGCGGAGGTGTGCTTGTGGACTGGCGCCACATGGGATCGTGGGGAATGGGTTGGGGCTGGATTTTCTTGGTCCTGTTGGTGATCGGCATCGCGGTGCTGGTGGTGGCGCTGGTCGGAGGTCTGGGCGGCCGTCGCCACCGGTCAGACCCGGTCCGGGCCCGACGTGGTCGAGCGCGTGAGATCCTTGACGAACGGTACGCTCGGGGCGAGATCGACGCCATGGAGTACGACGAGCGGCGTCGGCGACTCGATGAAGACTCAGAGAACTAGACGTGGAACCGATCACGCGCCGCCAGGCGCTCCAACTAGGAGTAGCCGGATCGCTCGGTGTTGTGGTCGGCGGGGTGGGCCTGTCCCAAACCGGTCTGCCGTGGACTGATCCCGGAGGCGTCCCGCTGGCTCCAACCGCAGGACGTGCTGGCGCGGCCGCAGAACTGGTGGAGCCGGAACTAGTTGCCAGCCGGGACGGTCTGCTGCGCGTGGATCTCGTGCCCGCAGCCCAGGTGAACAAGATCGCCGGGCGGCAAGCAAAGGTGCTGACCTACAACGGCACCCTCCCGGGGCAGACCTGGCAGGTTCGGCCCGGGGACCGCATCGAAGTACGCCTGCGCAACGAACTCGACACGGCCACGAACCTGCATACCCACGGGCTGGTGGTCTCCCCGCAGGGCAACGGAGATAACCCGTTCATCAGCATCGAGCCCGGCGAGAACTTCGACTACCGCATCGACCTGCCACCAGATCACCCCACCGGGGTGTTCTGGTACCACCCCCACCGGCACGGCACGGTGGCCGAGCAGATCTTCAGCGGCCTGTACGGGGCCATCATCGTCACCGGAGATGAGATCCCGGTCAGCTCGGAACGTGTCCTCATCATCTCCGATATCTCCCTGACCGCCGACGGAGAGATCGCACCCGTATCGGCTCAGGAGGTGATGATGGGCCGCGAAGGAGACCTGGTCCTGGTCAACGGCCAGCACCAGCCACGCCTGGTCGCCCGGCCCGGTGAGCGGGAACGGTGGCGAGTGATCAACGCCTGCACCTCCCGCTACCTGCGCCTGGCTCTGCCCGGTCAAGACCTGGAACTGCTCGGTATCGACGGCGGTCACGAGCCGACGCCCCGGATGGTGGAGGATGTCGTGCTGGCCCCTGGCAACCGCGCGGACCTGCTCGTGACCATGCGCAACGGGACCAGCGATTTCCGCGCGCTCGGCTACGACCGCGGCGGGATGGGCATGATGGGCGCAGGCATGTCTGGGCCCGTCACCCTGGCCACGCTCACCGTCACCGGGCAGCACGCGGGCACTGTGCGCCCGGTGCCCGGGCGCCCGGTGGACCCGGATCTACGTGAGCGGACCGTAGACCGCCGACGGGAGATTGCCTTCACCATGAGCATGGGCGGAAGGATGATGGGGCCCGGCGGAATGGGAGACATGATGGACCTCGGGTTCGATGGCCGAGCCTTCGACGCGAACCGGGTGGACCAGCGCGCCACGGCCGGGGTTGTAGAGGAATGGACCATCGCCAATCCCACCCCGATGGACCACCCCTTCCACCTCCACGTCTGGCCCATGCAGCTCATCGAGGACAACGGAGAGCCCGTTGACCAACCGTCCTGGCGCGACGTCGTCAACGTCCCCGCCCAAGGGCAGGTCCGTGTGCTGGCCGACTTCACCCGCCACCCAGGTCGCAGCGTCTACCACTGCCACATCCTCGACCACGAAGACGCCGGCATGATGGCCGTTGTGGAAACAACGTGATCGCCAACTGACGACGCGCAGGACTCCTGCGCACAGCGCGATCTCTGGCCGGAGGTCTTGAACCAGTCAGTTACCTCGGCACAGCCGTTCTTGCCAAGCCTCCAGGACCTCAGGGTCTCAGGCTTACGTGCCACCCGGCGGTTCACCAACTGTGGCGCATCAGTCCAGGCGCAAGGTTGCCTCCTTGAGGATCTGAATTGGCTCGAACCACATCGAGGGGTAGTCGCTACCCGAGCCGGACTGGTACCACACCACATACCACCGAAATCATCGACCGCCTGATCCCGCCAATCGGCAACTTCTCATGAAGAACCCATGAAGATCAGCCGCACCTCGGCCCCTTTGCACCCAGCAGGGATGCATTGTAGGGGTATGAATGGAGATTGTCGACGAGGGGAACGTATGAGCACGCCAGAGCACCATGACGGGCACGGCGAGATCACGCCTGATGGAAGCGGTCCCGTCGACCACCACACCGCCCATGGCGCCGGACACGGGAGCCAGACCACCCATGGGCAGGCGATACCGACGAGGACCGGCCAGGTCACCGACCCATTGACCGCCGCGGCGCACTCCGGCCAGGACCACTCCCACCACAGCCACGGCAGCCATGAATCTCACGCTGGTCATGACGCCCATGGAGGGCACGGCGGACACGAGGGACATGGGGATCATGTGGGAATGTTCCGGCGCCTGTTCTGGATCATGCTCGTCCTGGCGATTCCCACCGTGCTGCTCAACGGTATGTTTGCGGATTTCCTGGGGTACACCCTGCCCGACGTACCGGGGGTCGAGTGGGTCTCCCCGGTTCTTGGGACGGTCATCTATGTATGGGGTGGGCGCCCCTTCCTCACTGGCGCCGTCGACGAGTTGCGTGCCCGCAAGCCGGGAATGATGCTCCTGATCGCGATGGCGATCACCGCCGCGTTTATCGCCTCGCTCGGCGCCAGTTTGGGGATCTTCTCCCACGAGGTGGATTTCTGGTGGGAAATGGCCCTGTTGGTGGTCGTCATGCTCCTGGGGCACTGGCTGGAGATGCGCTCTTTGGCGCAGACCACCTCCGCGCTGGACTCCCTGGCCGCGCTCCTGCCCGATGAGGCCGAGCGGGTGGAGGGCGATCAGATCGTCACCGTCGCCCCGGCAGACCTTGGCCTCGGGGATGTCGTCATCATTCGTCCGGGTGGCCGTGTGCCGGCCGATGGTGAGGTCGTCGATGGCGGCGCTGATGTGGATGAGTCGATGATCACCGGTGAGTCCAAGCCGGTGCTGCGCACCGTCGGAGACCACGTGGTGGCCGGTACCGTGGCCACTGACAACGCGCTCCGGGTGCGGGTGTCCGCTATTGGTGAGGACACCGCATTGGCCGGTATTCAGCGTTTGGTTGCCGAGGCCCAGGCCTCTACCAGCCGGGCCCAGTTGCTGGCGGACAAGGTCGCCGGTTGGCTGTTTTGGTACGCGGTCATCGCTGCGATCGTCACCGCGGTCATCTGGTTGTGGTTGGGGGTACCTGAGAGCGCGCTTGCGCGAGCCATCACCGTTCTGGTCATCGCCTGCCCCCACGCCCTGGGCTTGGCGATCCCGCTGGTCGTGTCCATTTCCACCGAGCGTGCCGCCCGTGGCGGAGTGCTGATCAAGGACCGCGCCGCGATGGAGCGCATGCGCGTGGTGGACACCGTGCTGTTCGACAAGACCGGAACCCTGACCAAGGGCGAGCCCGCGCTCACCCACATCACCACCACCGGTGCCTACGAGGCCGGTGACCTGCTGCGTCTGGCGGCGGCCGCGGAGGCCGAGAGCGAGCACCCGCTGGCGCGGGCGATCGTGGACGCGGCCGAGGACCGAGGACTGCAGGTGCCCCCGGCCAGCGACTTCCGCGCCGCGACGGCTGTCGGGGTGCGCGCCACCGTCGAGGGTTACGAGGTCCAGGTTGGTGGCCCGGCGCTGCTCGCCCAGCACTCCGCTGAGCCGTTGCGAGCCAGCACGGCGTGGTCGGAGGCCGGGGCCACCGTCCTGCATGTGCTGATCGACGGAAAGGTGGCCGGGGCCGTGGCGCTGGCCGATGAGATCCGCGAGGAGTCCCGCCAGGCGGTCGAGGCACTGCACCAGTTGGGCATCCGGGTCGTGATGATCACCGGTGACGCCGAGCCGGTGGCCCGTACGGTGGCCGCCGACCTGGGCATCGACCAGGTCTTCGCCCAGGTCCGGCCCGAGGACAAGAGCGACAAGGTCCTTGAACTGCAGCACCAGGGCCGCATCGTGGCCATGGTCGGGGACGGCGTCAACGACGCCCCGGCGTTGGCCCAGGCCGACGTGGGGATAGCCATCGGGGCCGGCACCGACGTGGCCATCGGCTCGGCCGGTGTCATCCTGGTCTCAGACGACCCCCGTTCGGTGCTGTCGGTGATCCAGCTCTCGCGAGCCAGTTACCGGAAGATGAAGCAGAACCTGTGGTGGGCCGCTGGGTACAACATTGCCGCCGTCCCACTGGCGGCTGGGGTGTTGGCGCCGATCGGGTTCATCCTGCCGATGTCGGTGGGCGCCGTCCTGATGTCCGTGTCGACCATCGTGGTGGCGCTTAACGCCCAGTTGCTGCGCCGGCTGGACCTCAGCCCCGAGGCCAGCACCGCCGCCGCGCACGGCGCCCCCAAGGTGCCCTCCGCCGGTGGCGCAGAGGTCCCTGCGCCACGCGAGGACGAGGTTTCAGCGCACCGCCACTGATTCACCCCTGCGGGACGGTGGCGAATTCTGGCCCATGAGGAAGTCGACGAGCCTGCCACTTGGCGGGGATCCACGAGACAGGAGTAATGAACCATGATGAGCGCAAGTGCTTCCCCGACTACCTGGCGCCACCGCGGCGAGCAGGGTCCGGACGACGCCACAATCGCGAGGATCGACGCGTGGTGGCGTGCCGCGAACTACCTGTCGGTCGGGCAGATCTACCTGTTGGACAACCCGCTGCTGCGCGAGCCGCTCCATCGCGATCACATCAAGCCGCGGCTGCTGGGTCACTGGGGCACCACGCCGGGTCTCAACTTCGTCTCCGCCCATGCCAACCGCGTGATCCAGGAGCGCGAGCAGTCGGCGATCTACGTCGTTGGCCCTGGTCACGGTGGGCCTGGGCCGGTTGCCAACGGCTACCTGGAGGGCACCTACTCCGAGATCTACTCCGACGTCTCCCAGGACACCGAGGGCCTGCGCCGCCTGTTCCGCCAGTTCTCCTTCCCCGGCGGCATTCCCTCCCACGTCGCTCCCGAGGTGCCCGGCTCCATCCACGAGGGCGGAGAACTCGGCTACTCCCTAGCTCACGCTTACGGCGCCGTATTCGACAACCCGGACCTGCTCGTCTTCACCGTCGTAGGCGACGGTGAGGCCGAGACAGGGCCGCTGGCCGCGAGTTGGCACGCCAACAAGTTCGTCAACCCGAAGACCGACGGTGTCGTGCTGCCGATCCTGCACCTCAACGGCTACAAGATCGCCAACCCCTCCGTGCTCGCCCGCATCGGGGAGGACGAACTGACCGACCTCATGCGCGGCTACGGCCACCGCCCGTACGTGTTCACCGCCGGCTTCGACGAGGAGGATCACAGTTCTATCCACGCCCGGTTCGCCGCCCTCCTGGATGAGTTACTCGACGAGATCGCCGACATCAAACAGCATGCCGCAGGGCTGGACGCCGAGGAGGTCGAGCGTCCCCGCTGGCCGATGATCGTGCTGCGTACCCCCAAGGGGTGGACTGGGCCGAAGGAGGTCGACGGTGCCCTCACCGAGGGCTCCTGGCGTTCCCACCAGGTGCCACTCGCCAACGCCCGCGACACCGCCGAGCACCTGCAGGTGCTCGAGGACTGGTTGCGCGACTATCGACCTGAGGAGTTGTTCGACGAGGAGGGTCGGCTGGTCGAGGACGTTGCTGCTCTGGCCCCCGAGGGCCACCTGCGGCTGAGCGATAACCCGCACGCAAACGGGGGCCTGCTGCTGCGCGACTTGCGGATGCCGGACGTGCGCGACTTCGCCATCGACGTGCCGGCCCCCGGCGCCCCGATCACCGAATCGACCCGTGAATTGGGCAGGTGGCTCACCGAGGTGATGCGGCTCAACCCAGACAACTTCCGCCTCTTTGGGCCGGACGAGGTTGCCTCCAACCGGCTCCAGGCGGTCTACGACGTCACCGCCAAGCAGTGGAACGCTGACCTGCTGGACAGCGACCGCGCCGAGAACCTGGCCCGCGCTGGTCAGGTGGTGGAGATCCTGTCCGAGCACCAATGTCAGGGCTGGTTGGAGGGCTACTTGCTCACCGGCCGTCACGGTCTGTTCACCTCCTACGAGGCCTTCATCCACATCGTCGACTCCATGGTCAACCAGCACCTGAAGTGGTTGAAGGTCACCGACGAACTGCCGTGGCGCCGACCGATCGCCTCGCTGAACTACCTGCTCAGCTCGCACGTGTGGCGCCAGGACCACAACGGCTTCTCCCACCAGGACCCCGGGTTCATCGACCACGTCGTCAACAAGGGCGCCGACCTCGTGCGCGTCTACCTCCCGCCGGACACCAACACTCTGCTGGCGACCTACGACCACGTGCTGCGCACCCGGCAGTACGTCAACGTCGTCGTCGCCGGCAAGCAGCCCGGCCCAGACTTCCTCACCATGGAGCAGGCACAGGACCACTGCCACCGCGGCCTGGGCATCTGGGAGTGGGCTGGCACCGAGGAGGACGGCAGCGAACCCGACGTCGTGCTCGTGTGCGCCGGGGACATCCCCACCCTGGAGGTGCTTGCCGCCGCCGACCTACTGCGCCAGCACCTGCCTGAGTTGAAGGTGCGCGTGGTCAACGTCGTCGATCTCATGCGCCTGCAGGACCCCAAGGAGCACCCGCACGGGCTGCCCGACTCGGAGTTCGACGCGATCTTCACCACGAGCAAGAAGGTGATCTTCGCCTTCCACGGCTACCCCTGGCTCATCCACCGGCTCACCTACCGGCGCACCAACCACGCCAACCTCCACGTGCGCGGGTACAAGGAGAAAGGCACCACGACCACGCCCTTCGACATGGTCATGCTCAATGACCTGGACCGATACCACCTCGTCATGGATGTCATCGATCGCGTCCCGGGCCTCGGTGCGCGCTACGCGGGTCTGCGGCAGCGGATGTCCGACGCGCGGCTGGCGGCCCGCCGGTACACCCGCGAGCACGGCATGGACACTCCCGAAGTCGCCGAGTGGCAGTGGCCCGACGTCGGAGAGACCGGCACCGCAGTCGGTGGTCCGCAGTACGACACCGGCGGTGACAACGAGTAGCGGCTCTGCCCGCACGCCAATTTGTATGAGGGTCGGCCCGATCCGCGCTGAAGGCACACGGACTTCTCCACCCGCTCGCCAGAGATCCGCCACCTCGCCCACGCCGGGCGCGGTTCGAGAACTCCACGCCGCCCGGCATAGATACCCCTGGGTGGAGTGGGTCGTGCGAGTCCACGCTGTGATGTGCTGTGGGGCAACGGATTCACCAAAACGCTACAGAACGGAGACCCGTTATTCAGGTGAGCGTCAGAAAATGAGGGGAAAGCCCAGGCGTTGCGTGCGGGACTGCCTCTACCGCTCGGTGAGGCATTGTTGAGAAGGAGTGACGATGAACCACAGCGGCAGGGGTCACCTCAAGGCAATGGTCTTGCTCATGGGTGGACTGTTCATCGCCCTGCGGCTCTTCGGCCTGCCCGGCGGGCAGGCGTTGCTGTACGCGGCTGTGCTGGCTTGTCCGGTGATGATGGTCATGATGATGTTCGGTGGCCACAGAGGGCATGGGGATCGACGGAGATCGCAGGAGTCGCCACCCTTGGACGATGTGCTCCCGCATAGCGCTGGCGACCACGCTGACCGTGGGCACCGGCACTGACTGTCGCAGTCCTCGGGGTGATTGGCCGCGTGCGGGGCCAAGCACGATCGTCGAGGGATCCGTGTGCCTGGTAAGGCTGCAGGTGGTGTGGGCGTGGCCGTGACGTCGTCCACACGGTCACCTGGAGACTCGCCGGCACCGGTCTTCTCGGAGGCTGTGTGGCCGGTGATGATGGCCGCCGGCGGTGGGGTGCTGACCAACCTGGCGTTTCCCGATCGTGGATGGTGGCCGTTGGCCTACCTGGGCATCGCGCTGCTGCTGCTCGCGGTGCGTGGGGCGCGGATGGCGCCGGCAGCGGCGACCGGATGGGTGTGGGGTGTGGCGTTCTTCCTCCCACACGTGTACTGGGTCGTCCATGCGACAGGTTCGCTCGTGCCATGGATTGCGTTGAGCGTGATGCAGGCGTTGTACATCGCGGGCTTCGCCGCCGCGTGGACGGTTGCTCGGCAGGCGGTCTGGGTACGGGATCACCCGGTGGTGCAGACCTGTCTCGGTGCCATCATCTGGGTCGCTGTCGAGCAGTTTCGAGGCTCCTGGCCGTTTGGCGGTTTCCCGTGGGGCATCCTGGCCTTTTCCCAGACCGACGCGCCGCTGGTGCGGCTGGCTCCCTACGGCGGCGAAGTCCTCGTCTCGGCCGCAGTGGTGTTCATCGGCGCGCTGATGGCGTTGGTGTGGACGCGACGATCCCAACTTGCGGCTGCCATGGGCGTCGCGATAGTGGTGCTCATCTTGGCTCTGGGCCCGGCGCTTCTGCCGCTGGATGCCGAAGCGGAGGTGGGGACCCTTCGTGTCGGTGCCGTTCAGGGCAACGTGCCCCAGCAGGGTGCCGGTTGGGCCGTGCAGGCCCGGGAGATCACGGCGAACCACGCCCGGGGCACCGGCAGGCTGGTCGAAAGTGTAGAGGAGCGGCTGGACCTGGTGCTGTGGCCGGAGAGCGCCGCGGACATCGACCCGCGCACCGACGCTGAGCAGGCCGCGCTGGTCGAGGCGGCCACCGAAGCGGCGGGCGCCCCGGTCCTGCTGGGCACGCAGCGGTTCCCCACCGGCGAGAACATCCGTTACAACGAGTTGGTGCTGTGGCAGGAAGGGCAGGCGGTCGGCGGCGCCTACGCCAAGCAACACCCAGTTCCGTTCGGGGAATACGTCCCTTACCGGGACCTGTTCCGGCGGATCACCCCGATGGTGGACCGGGTTTCTACCGACATGGCTGCGGGGCAGAGCCCGGGGCTCATGCCTATCCCGATGGAGCGACTGTCACGTGAGGTCGATGTCGCGGTGGGCATCTGCTTCGAGGTCGCCTACGCCGAACTGATCCGCCAGGGCGTGGTGGGAGGCGGGGAACTCATCATCATCCCGACCAACAACGCCTCCTTCGGGTACTCCCAGGAGTCGACCCAGCAACTGGCGATGTCACGCTTCCGTGCGGTGGAACACAGGCGGGCAACAATCCAGATCTCCACGGTCGGGGTCAGCGGCATCATCCTGCCCGACGGGAGCGTCGTTGCACGCACCGGACTGTTCACGGCGGAGGAGATGGCTGCCACCCTCCCGCTGCGCACGACCCTGACACTAGCCGCTCGGCTTGGCTCGGTGCCCGTAGTGGCCGTCTGGGTCTTGGCTGGAGTCGGCGTGGCAGCCGGAGTTCTGGGCCGCCGTCGTAGCCAGGTGCACCGCGTCTCAGGTCAACACCCTGAGGCATTCACTGAGGACCGCCCGCACGAGGACCTCACCGCGCAACGACCTGTCAGCGCCGCGACCGGCAGGTGAGGTGCGAGGTGCTCGGCCGCTGACGGTATACGTTGTGGCTGGGATTACGCTCTTGGAGTGCGATGACGTCCACTGCGCCCTAAACCTGCAGCCAGACCAGCTGTGGTGGTCAACTTGTCGTCGGCGTGGCTCTCGAAGTGCACATGTGGCCCGGTGGACCTGCCGTTTGAACCGACGCCGGCGATGACGTCACCGGCTTCTACGGCAAACACGGCCACGAGGAGCAGCCCGTACGAGCCGAGCCGTGCCGGGGCTCGCATATCAGCTGGGTGCTCTGGTAGCCGGCCTCGTCGATGGCGGCCATGACTGCCGCGTCGTCGATCTGGCCATCTGCGGCCACGGTCAGGCGGCCCGCCGCCGCGCTGACCTCGATGGCCTGAACT
Source organism: Pseudactinotalea sp. Z1748 (assembly GCF_049725185.1). NCBI lineage: Bacteria > Bacillati > Actinomycetota > Actinomycetes > Micrococcales > Cellulomonadaceae > Pseudactinotalea > Pseudactinotalea sp. Z1748. Next base: position 58,952 of record NZ_JBMPQB010000003.1, read on the forward strand.
CCGGGGATCTGCGACACCTCGGCGCGTCCCGCCGCTAGGAGTTCGGTGCAGGCCTGCTCGCAGGCGTGGTCGGCCTCGGCACTGACCGGCAGTGCTCATGGTGGCCGGCGTGGGCTGCGCACTCATCCCCGCAAGAGCGGCACGCCTCGAGGCAGGTCTGGAGCATGGCTCGGGTGAGGTTGGAGTCGTACCCGGTGTGGCGGGACAGCACCCGCTGTGGTGTCACAGATGTCGGCGCAGTCGAGGTTGGTCCGGATGCACTTGCGCAGTTGGTCGACCATGTCCTCGCTGAGGCAGGCGTCTAGGCGGTACAGGCCTGGGAACAGGCGACAAGGGTGTCGATCCCGTGCGAGCAGGTCGCGGTCGAGGATCTCGCCTGGGTGGGTGGTGATCGTCTCAGTGGTTCTCATTTCTTTCCTCCAGCTCCGGTTTCTTGCTCCGTGACGGTGCGGGCTTGCGACGCTACGCGAGGACCCTGGGGTGCCTGGCAGGAGTCGTGACGACGATGAAGGTTTGATGAACTCTCACCTGGAGCCGCTGGCGGACCGTGATCGTGGGGGTTCGTTTGTGTAACGTCGCTTCTGCTTCTCGTCCCCCTTCACGGGAAGTCCACGTGCGGACGCCGAGCCCTGCCACCGCACCGTGGTCCTTGATCGTCCGTGGCAGGGACGGGGAACCCGATGTGGGCCCGCTTTCAAGGTCCTTGGGATGAAGTCCGATGCCTGAGCCGGGTGTGCTCATACCCGAACCCGACAGTTGGCCTCGTAGGCGCCTTGGAGAGGTTTACCCGTGACATCTAGCCGCAACCCTGGGCGGCACCGTCCCGAGCGTCGTCCCGTCACCGTTTTCTCATCGCTGGGTCCGCACCTGACGGGTCCGGCTGCGCGCCGTGCTGCGGCCTCCAGGCGAGCGGCGCCGAGACGGCGGAGGTCCACCCGCGCCGTCGTCTCCGGTGACACGGTCTTGAAACTGGCGCAGCGCCACGACAGCACCGTTTCGGCGAGCGTCGCGGCCAACGGCCTCAACGCGCAGGCGCTGATCTGCGTCGGTGAGGTGCTGACGATCCCCCAGGGCCAGGCCACCGTGTCGGCCACGTCGACGACGGCGGCGCTGGACTCGCGTGGCTGACCCTAATCCCCTCGATTGTTCCTAGGAGGCGTCATACCGTGCGTGTGGTCGCTCGAGGGGCCGTGGTTGCCCTGGTTGTGGGGTTCGTCGTCGTGGGCAGCGGTGTACCGGCCGGCGCTCACCAGGAGTGGTTCGTCAGCGACCCGGAGGCCTATCCACTGGACTTGGGGGCGCTGCTGCGACCCGGCGTCGTCCTCGCTGTGGCCGCAACCGTCGCGGTGACGGTGTTGTTGCGGCCGGTGGCGGCGCGGCTCCCGGCTCCCGAACTGGCGGTGATCAAGCCGGCACGGCGGCTGGCGTCGTTCGTGCCGTGGGTGCCGCGGCTGCTCGCTGCGCATCTGGGTGTCAGCCTGCTGGTCTTGGCGTTCGACCGGGCGGTCCTGGATCCCGGTATCCATGTCCCGGACGGCGCGGGGGGCACGTTGCTGCTCGTGCCGCAGGCCGTGGTGGGCGGGCTGCTCATCGCCGGTGTCCTGGTGCGCGCGGCGAGTGTGGCGATCATGCTCACCGGGCCGCTGCTCGTGGCTCTGCAGGGTCCCGAGGCGCTCGTCACCCTGGCAGTGTTCGTCGGCATCGCGGCGTTCTTGTTTATGTTGCCGCCGCGTCTGAAGGATGGAGGCCGCACGGACCTTGACCCGCCGACACTGCGCCGCGCGGCATTGGGCCTCAAACTCGGTGCGGGAGTAACCCTCATCTCCCTCGCGGTCGTTGAAAAGTTCGCTAATCCCGCGATGGCGCGGGCGATGCTCGAGCAGGAGCCCCTCCTCAATCTCCTTGCCCCGTTCGGGGTGAGCGCCGACGCCTTCGCGGTGGTTGCCGGGTCCGTCGAGCTCCTGTTCGGGCTGCTCGTCATTTCCGGCGCTCTGCCGCAGGTGGTCGCGCTCCTGGCGGCTGTGCCGTTCACCGCGACGCTGGCGCTTTTCGGGGCGACCGAGCTTCTCGGGCACCTTCCGTTCTACGGTGTCCTGCTCGCCTTCCTCGTGCTGGGGAGCCGGGAAGAAACTTCCCGCGCCCTGTCAGGACTCAGGCGACGGCCGCGCGCACGTATCCGGTCCGAAGCACTCGCCTGAGAGTACGCCGGCCACTGGCCGACACATACGAGGAAGGAGACGCCACACCGGACTAGAGACGGCATAGACGACAACAGCAGAGCCGCTCGCGCGCGAGCGGCCTACGTCCACCACTCCACACTGGAGGGTGGGGTCCGACGGGCGTCGGCCATCCGGCCCCGCACACACCCGAATAATGGAAGGTGGAACCACGACGATGCTGCTCGGGGTCAAGAGCACGAGGGAGGTTGTGCTGCGCCATCTCCTCGTCGGAGGGCTCGCCGGGTTGGCGGTCTACGGGGGCTGGGAGGCGAACGGCGAATGGGATCGCGAGATGCGCCTGTGGAAGTCGTTCGGCGTGGGCGCCGCCGCGCTCATCTGGTTCGTCGCCCTCGTGGGACCGGCCGCGCGGCTGTGGCCGGCGTTGACACGGCTCGTCAGTTGGCGGCGGGAGGCCGGGGTCTGGTTCACCCTGGTGGTGCTCGGGCACTTCGCCCTCGTCTGGGACGGCTGGGCGCGTTGGTCCGTCCGGGAGTTGCTGGGGTTCCAGTACGTGCCCGAGTTGGACGCCTACCTGCGCTTTGAGCCAGGATTCGGGCTCGCCAACCTCATGGGTCTCCTCGCGCTGCTGTTCGCGCTCGTCCTGGCAGCGACGTCGTTCGACCGGGCGGTCAGCTTCCTGGGAATCTCGTCATGGAAATGGCTGCACACCTTCTCCTACGTCGTCTTCTACACCATGGCGCTGCACACCTTGTACTTCGCTTTCATGCACTACACGCCTTCCCCGTACCGAGTCATGATGGGGTTGCCGACCGCCTACCCGGAGAACATCCTGCGCTTCGCCTACGTCGTGATGGTGCTCTCGGTCATGGGGGCTCAGGCCGCCGCATTCGTGAAGACGGTCCGCCAGCGGCGCGCGGTGGGAAGGTAGCGGAGTGAGGCTGCGAGGACGGCGGCGAGTCTTCACCACCGCGCTGACGGGCCGCAGACAGGTTGCGGAGAACACCCTAGAGGTGTCGTTCGCGCGGCCCGACGGTTTCGTCTTCGATGCCGGACAGTACTTGCAGGTCCGGGCGCCGAAACTGCTGCACCGAGACGCCAGGGGAAGATCGCGCGTCTTCTCCATCGTCTCCTCGTCACATGACGAGGAGAGAGTCTCGATCGCTTACCGGGAGACCGGCAGCGGGTTCAAGCGGACCCTGCGAGAGCTCGACCTCGGGTCTGAACTGCAGATCGAGGGGCCGCACGGGTTCTACACGCTGCCACGCGAACCGGTGCGGCCGGTGGCGCTGCTGGCCGGAGGCATCGGTGTCACGCCCTTCGTCAGCATGCTGCGGTCCCTGGACGGCCGTGAGGACGGTTGGCCCCCGATCACTCTGCTGTACGCCAACAAGAACGCCCGGTCTGCCGTATTCCTCAATGAGCTCGACGAGATGGCGCGCGGCAACGCCCGGCTGACGTTGTGCACGCGGTTCGGTCTCCTCGACGAGTCGTTCATCCGCAAGAAGATCGATGACCTGGAGCGCACGTGGTATGTTGCCGGGCCGCCGATGATGGTCGACGCCGTCCGCAGCGCTCTACACGTCGTGGGAGTGGACGCCTCCAGGGTGCACTTCGAGGAGTTCGTCGGGTACTGATCGCGCTCGGGATCCAGCCGCTCAGTGCATCCGATGGAAGTCGTTCCCTGGGGGTGTCCCAATGTCCTGTGTCAAGCGGCTTGGGGGATGGTCGGGGTTCGTAGAGGGTGCCGTTTTGAGCATGGCGTGTAGGACGTCGATGCGGCGGCGGGCGAGGCGAATAGGGGCGGCGTTGTGCTTCTTTCCTTGGGCGCGTTTGCGGTCCTAGAAAAGACGCTTGCGCATCCTCAAACGAGCCATCGCCCGCGAGGTCTACCAAGCCATCAAGACCGACCTCACCACCACCCCGGACCGGACTTGACATCCATAGGAGCATCCTGGCCCGTGGCTGGATAGGTCGGCCCGAACGCGCCGGCACCGGGCTAGGGCGGGCACGTTTTGCGGGCGGCAAAGCGTAGAACAAGACCGTGCAGCGAATACTGTACGTTGACGATCTGGAGGCCGGCCTGGGCCAAGACGGGCTCCAGTGTTCCGCGCTCGATGAGTCGGTGGGGGGAACGGTCCACAAGGTGCACCACTGATGCCACGGGGGAGGCGACCAGGTCGTATCCCAGGAACATTCCCCCGGGCCGCAGGACACGGCACGCTTCGTTCACTGCGCTTTCCCAGTCGATCACGTGGTGGAGCATGAGGAAGCTCATCACCACGTCGAAGGACCCATTTCCATACGGCAGTTGTGTGGCATCGGCCTGGTAAACCACGGCGTGCGGTAGTTGTACCAACCGTTGCCGTGCGGCACGAACCATGGCGGGGTCCAGGTCGGTCACGGTGAGACGAATCTGCCGGTTGGTGCGGCCAAGCTCTGCTGCCATGGCACCACTTCCGCCGCCGATCTCGAGCACCTCACCTGCAAGCGAAAACCCTTGAGTACTCCACGGCAGGATTCGCCGCGCCAAGCACCGCCATGGTCCGCTGCGGCAGAGCAAGGCTTCAAGAACGGACATGGTCGGCATGATGGCAACCTTCCCAGTGAACTCGGCGGTCACGCGATCGGACACAAGGACGCCTGGGTGACAGCGAGCAGATGCAGAAACTGAGGCACACCGAGACCAAAGTAGGAGGAGAGAGGCGGGCGAAGTGGGCCATGGTGATGGAAACCAGCCTGCCGCTTGGCGGGCCCATGGCACAGGAGTGCTGAATCATGACGAGCGTAAGTGCTTCCCCGACTATCTGGCACCCCGGCGTCGGGCAGGACCCGGACGACGCCACCATCGCTCGGATCGACGGGTGGTAGCGCGCGGCGAACTACCTGTCGGTCGGGAAGATCTATCTGCTGGCGGGCGGTCTGGGTACGGGATCACCCCGTGGTGCAGACCTGTCTCGGTGCCCTCATCTGGGTGGCTGTCGAGCAGTTTCGGGGCTCTTGGCCGTTTGGCGGTTTCCCGTGGGGCATCCTGGCATTTTCCAAGACCGACGCGCCGCTGGTGCAGCTGGCTCCCTACGGCGGCGAAGTCCTCGTCTCGGGCGCAGTGGTGTTCGTCGGTGCGCTGATGACGTTGGTGTGGACACGCCGATCCCAAATTGCAACTGCCATGGCCCACCGCTCGAACGATCTGTGCGTAACAGGGTTTTCATCAGTGGCACCACTGGGCCATGCGCGATTGTCGCTATTGTCCCGGCCCCTCGTGCCCCACAATGAGCATCGAGACTCGGCCCGCAACGACCCTTTGTGAAACTACGGTGATGAGTTCTCTGGCAGGCGCCTACGCACCCGTACAGTACCCCCTGGGGGTAGGATCGGGGATGTCGTTCCCGGGATAGCAACCGCCTACGTGATGGGCGGCAGGTCGCCGTCCTCAGGTAGGGAGGAAGAGAAGGAGGAGCGTGAGGGGCCACGGTCAGGAAGATCATGGTGGCGGCGGGTGTTGTGGTGGCGGGGACCGTGAGCGTGGTCACTACGACGTCACGCCGGTCCGGGTGAGGTACTGGTCACCTGCCCGGTGAGGGGCACCGCGCAGGCGCGCAGGCGAAGTCCCAGTCGGAGGTGAACGGGTTCGTGCGAGACTTCGAGGGCGAGCGCTACTGCGTCTGCTGCGGGCGCTGCGCCGAATTCGACGCCGACCCGCAGGCCTACACCACGGCAACCTGAGCGTTCCGCCGGTATCTTTGACGGAGGTCTAAGTTGGAATCGTTATCACCGCCCGGGAGTGCGACCGGAACCACTCAGTCTGTGATCGTGGTGTTGTTCGGTGCCACTGGTGACCTGGCTCACCGCATGGTGATGCCGGCCCTGGTGGAGTTGCACGAGCGCGGATTGCTGCCCCAGAGGTGGCGCTTGATCGGCTGTTCCACAGACCGGTTGGATGAGGAGGCCTTCCGTGCCCGGCTGAGGGATTCCCTGCTGGGCAGCGAGTTGGGTCTGCCCGAGGACTGGGACCAGGTATGCCTGCGGGTCGGCTACGCGGGCGGGGGGTTCACCGATGACGACCCCGGTGCACTGCCTGAGGTTCTCGTTCGCGCGCGGCGTGAGTTAGCGGCCGAGGGCGGCGGTGAGCCGTTGGTCGTGCACTTTCTGGCCGTGCCACCGGCGGCGTATCCGGTGATTACTCGGGGGCTGGGACGTCATGACTTGGCGGTGGGCGCCCGGGTGGTCTTCGAGAAACCCTACGGCAGGTCGCTGGCAGACTTTGAGTCGTTGGACGCGCTGGTGAAGAAGGTGCTCACCGAGGAGCAGGTCTTCCGCATTGACCACTTCCTCGGCAAGCAGGCGGTGCAGGCGATCTACGCGTTGCGCTTTGCGAACCGGCTGTTCGGCTCGCAATGGGATGCCCACGGGATTGAGCAGGTACAGATCGACGTGCCCGAGGACCTCGACGTCGCCCAGCGGGCTGGGTTCTACGACGCTACCGGCGCGGCGCTGGACATGCTGGTCACCCATCTGTTCCACGTGGCCAGCCAGGTGGCGATGGATCCGCCGGCGGACGTGCAGGACCCGGAGTCGGTTGTGGCCGCACGGGATGCGGTCATCGGGGCGTTCCGGCCACTGGATCCGGTCAGGGACGTCGTGCTGGGGCAGTTCGAGGGCTATACCGATATAGCCGGGGTGGCGGCTGGTTCCGGGCAGGACACGTTTGTCGCTGCCCGGCTGTGGATCGACACCGACCGGTGGCGGGGCGTCCCGTTCGTGCTGCGCACCGGGAAGCGCATGGCTCGTAAGGCTCAGCGAATCACCTTGATCATGCGTCCGCCCCAGGGTCCTTTGGGCGCGGCCGTCACTGGGCGTAACACGATCGAGATCGACTTCAGTGGACCCGGGGCCTTTGCTGTCGGTGTGACTGTCAGCACCCCCGGACCGGGTCGGGCGTTGAGTTTCGCGCACACCGAACTTGACTTGGCTGAGGTGCCGGGCGGGGAGCCGATCTCCGCCTATGCCTCCTTGCTCCACGATGTTCTTGTCGGGGACCGTTCGCTGTTCACCACCTCCCATTGCCTGCGGGCGGCCTTCACCGCCTTCGCGCCGGTGCAGGGCCCCCAGCGCCCGCCCCCGTTGCCTTACGCGCTCGGCTCGTGGGGGCCGCAGGAGGCTGAGCGTCTCACGGGTCCGCACGGGTGGATGCTCGAGCGCCGCGCACGCTGACCGCTCAGGGGACATGAGTGATCGCGCGGCGGTGGCGCCACGTGGCTCGGTGTTGGTGTCGCTGGCGTTCGAGACTGTCCACACCCCGGCCAGACAACGCCAGAGTTATTCAGATAGGCCGGACAACCGAGTCACCGCGGCGCCCGGGATCCCAGAGAAGCGCTGGGTGGTGCCGGCTGGTAGGGCGCTTTCGTGCTCCCCGACTCGCAGTCGGATGTGTGGGTTGGCCGCGCACGGCTCGGCGGTGACGGTCAGGGTGTTCTCGTCGAGGATGATGTGGAGGCGTTGGCCGCGGTGCTGGATACGGAAGCGCATGGCGGGCAGTCCGGCCGGTAGTGCGGGGTCCAGGACAACGGTTGGGCCCTGGGTGTGAAGGCCCGCGAAGGACCGGATGAGGATGTCGATGGTGCCGGCCATGGCGCCCAGGTGGACGCCCTCTTGGGTGGTGCCGCCCTGGGTGTCGTCCAGGTCTGCAGCAAGGGCCTCACGGAAGGTGGCCCACCCGCGGGCAGGGTCTAGGCGGGCCAGGACCGAGGCGTGCACGACTCGGCTGAGGGTGGAGCCGTGCGCGGTGCGCGTGAGGTAGTAGTCCACGGTCCGGGCCAGTACCTGGCGGGTGGTGGGGTAGCCGAGGCGGTGAAGCATGTTCAATAGCCCGCCGGGTCCCAGGAGGTAGATGAGCATGAGGACGTCTGCCTGTTTGGCCAGCTTGTACCGGTTAGTCGCATCCCCTTCGGACTCCAAGATCAGGTCCAGGCGCCCGATGTTGCCGTAGGTGCGCCGATAGTGGTCCCAGTCCAACTCTGCGAGGTCTTCATAGCCGGCGAACTGGGCGATGAGCCCATCGGGCAGGAACGGCACGGCCAGGCGCCGGCTGAGGTGCTCCCAGGTGGTGGGCTCGTCTGGGGCGATGTCGAGGCGGGCGTGTAGGTCGTCGCACTCGTGGCCAGCCACGGTCTGGAGGACGTCCAGTGCCCGCTGGCATACCCACGCCGCCAGGACGTTGGTGTAGGCGTTGTCGGTCAGGCCTTCGCCGGGCGCGTCGGGGTAGCCGTCGTGATACTCATCGGGTCCCATCACACCCCTGATGTGGAAGCGGTCGGTGCTGGGGTCGTGCTTGGCCAGGGCGGCGAAGAGCCGTGCGACCTCGATGATCAGGTCCGCGCCGCGACGGGCGAGCCAGGTGAGGTCGCCGGTGGCCTGGTAGTACTCCCAGGCGTTGTAGGCGATAGCGAGGCCAACGTGGCGCTGGCGGTGGGAGTTGTCCGGCATCCACCGTCCGGAGCGGGTGTTGAACAGCATGACGGGGGTTTCCTCCCGCCCGTCGCTGCCGGACTGCCAGGGGAACATCGCACCGGGCAGTTCCGCCTGCGCTGCGGCGCGACGGGCGGCGTCTAGGCGACGCCACCGGTAGTCCAGCAGTCCGCGGCTGACCTGTGGCAGGTGTGTGGTGAGCACCGGCAGGATGAACAGTTCGTCCCAGAACACGTGCCCGCGGTAGCCCTCTCCGTGCAGGCCGCGGGCCGCCACGCCGGCGTCCAACTCGGCGGTGTGCGTGGACAGGGTCTGCAGTAGGTGGAAGACGTGCAGGTTGAGCACCAGCCGGGTCTGGGTGTCGGCCTCCAGTTCTATCCCGAAGCGGTCCCAAAGCCGCTCCCACGCCGCCACGTGTTCGTCGAGGAGCCCGTCGAACCCTCGCGGAGCGGCAGTCAACTCGCCCAGGGCCGCCAACCGGGGCGAGGCAATCGCCGGATCTTTGGACGTGTACACGGCGGCAACCTTGTCGATGGTGACCGGTTCACCGTCTGTGACCGGCACTTCGAGTACCAGGGAGTGCAGTTCGTTGTCGCGCTCGAAGTCTGCGTCCGGGATGCCCCCGTTGACGGTGGTACGGGCCGCCGTGGCGATGCGGACCTGGCTCTGGACGGTCTCCACCTCCACCAGAAGAGTGCCCGGCCCGGCCTTCTCGGTGCCGGTGGTGCGCAAATGACGGTCGGCCAACGCGGTGTACTCGGCGACGTTGCCGTTGCGGACACCAGCGTCGATGCCGGAGCGCACCTTCAGTATCCCGCTCCAACCGTCGGTGAGCACGGTCGTCTCCAGCGCCGTCAGGTGCGGCCGGGTCATAGAGACCAGGCGCCGCTGCCGCAGCCGCAGCCGTCGCCCGCCCGGGTCGGTGAGTACCGCGGTGCGGGTGAGCACACCGCGGCGCAAGTCCAGCTCACGTCTCTCCCCGGACACGGTGAGGCCGCCGGTGGACCACCACGACTGCTCGTCCTGTGCGCCGAGGTCGAGGACCAGCCAGTTGGGGGCGTTGACCAGATGCTCGTCCTCCATCTGGCGGCCATGGACCGAGGAGACGAGCCGGTTGTAGACACCGGCCAGGTAGGTGCCGGGATAGTGCACCCCGTCGGCGGCACGCTCCGGGGCCGCGCCCCGGGTGCCGAGATAGCCGTTACCCAAGGTGGTCAGTGCCTCGCGGTGGCCCTCGTGGGCGGGGTCGAAACCTTCGTAGACGAGCGTCCAGGGGTCGGCGCGTAACGCACCCAGATCGAGTTGGGCGACGTCCTCGACCACCAGGTGGGCCCCGGCGGCCTCCAACTCGGCCCGCTGCCCGGCCCGGGCTATGCCCGCGACCAGGCCGAACCCGCCGGCACGGGCCGCCTGGACACCGGCGACAGCGTCCTCCACAACGGCGACCTGGGCCGGGTTCACGCCCAGTTCAGCGGCTGCTGTGAGGAACATCGCCGGGTCGGGTTTGCCAGGCAGGCCCAACTCGGCAGCACGGTCCCCGTCCACGATCACGTCGAAGACCCCCGCCAGGTCTGCGGTCCCGAGCAGCGCGCTGGTGTTGCGACTGGCGGTGACCAGCGCCACCGGCACCCCACCGGCCCGCAGCCGGTCGAGCAGGTCCACGGTGCCGGTGAAAGCCTTGGTGCCGTGCTCGGTGAGCAGGTCCAGGTAGAACTCGTTCTTCCGGGTGGCCATCCCGTGCACCGTCCAGGACCCGCCCGGGTCCTGCGGTGTCCCTGCGGGCAGATCGATGCCACGGGCGGTGAGGAAGGCGCCCACACCGTCCTGGCGGGAGCGTCCGTCGACGTAGCGGCGGTAGTCACCCACCTCGTCGAACGGGGCGTGGGTGCCGGGTTCGCCGGCGCGTGGGTCGGTGAGCACCTCATCGAAGAGTTGTCGCCACGCCTGGGCGTGCAGTGTGGCGGTGTCGGTCACCACCCCGTCCAAGTCGAAGATCACCGCCTCCTGCGGGGGGACCGCCCCGGTGGGGGCCGGTGCCGCCGGTGACGGGCTCGGGTGGGTCGTCGGGTGCGTCACGTTTCTCCTTCGGTTGGTAAGTCCGGTGCGGTGGCCATCTGGCGGCTGTCGGATATGCCCGGGCGCGGGTCTGGGACGAAGCCCACTTCTGGCGGGCCGGTGGTCTGCGCGGGAGTCGTGGTGCGGCGTGGTGGCCGCAGGGTAATCCACATGGCTGCCAGCACGGCGAGGAGCCCGGCAGCGGTCCACCCGCCCGGGCGTTCGCCCAGCAGGACGGCGGCCAGGGCGATGCCGAGGACGGGGGTCAGGAAAGTCCAGGTGGTCAGGGTGTCCAGTCGGCTGCGGCGGGCCTCGCCGAACCACGCCACCGTGGTCGCCGCGGTGCCCACCAGCGCCAGGAACGCCAGCGACACAACAAAGCGGGGGGTCCAGTTGATCACCGGAGCACCCTCCACGGCCGCGGCGAGGCCGGCAAGGGCCACCCCACCGATGAGGAGGTGCCAGCCGGTGGCCGTGACCAGGTCCAGTCCGACCAGACGGCGGGAGAGTAGGGTGCCGGCGGTCACGGCCACTGCCGAGAGCAGCGACAGGGCGGCGCCGCTACCCCCGCCGCCGGGCAGCGCGACCAGGACGAGCCCGGCGAAGCCGACGACCAGGGCGGACGTGGTCCGGGGGGAGAGTTTCTCCCCGTAGAGCCACCAGGCGGGCAGGAGGATCATCAGCGGCTGGGCGTTGGCCAGCACCGCGGCGGTGCCGGTCGCACCACCGGCAACCCCGGCGAACATGGTTGAGAAGGCGAGCGTGACGTTGACCAGCCCGAGGACCGTGATCAGCCCCCAGGCACGTGCGCTGCGGGGGGTCGGACGGCGCTGGATGGCTCCCAGGGCCACCAGTGCGGCGCCGGCGACCAGGGCACGCAGTGCGGCGTACCACAGCAGCGGGGCGTCGCGCAGGCCCCACTCGATCACCACGAAGCACGCCCCCCAGGCTGCGGTGATCCACAGCATCCGCAACGGCCGCGGCCGCTGCGGCACCGCTTCGGCTACCGAAGCGGCCGAAGCGGTGGTGCCAGAATGTACTTCCACGTCGACCCCGGTCAGCGGGTGCCGGCCGGCACCGGTGCGGTGGGCTTCGGCTCCCGGACGGCGCGCTGGGGTGCGTCCGGGGCTTGTTGGGCGGGCAGCCGGAGCCGTTTGAGCAGCAGAGCATTGATCGTGACGATGACCGTGGAACCAGTGGTGGTCATGATCGCCTCCTTCTCGGCCACACGGCCGTGATGTGCTGGGCGCCGAGCACCGGCTGGTGTCAGTCGGTCACGGGGACAGGGCTGGGGAGGAACTCGCGGCGCATCCCGAGGACTTCATCGGTCAGTGCGATCGACGTTGCACCGTCGGTGGCGGTCTGTGTCAGGGCCCGGATCGCGTCTATGGTCTCGGGGGTGACGATGGCCTCGTTGTTGACCTGGTAGGTCAGGTAGGCCTCGTCGCCCTCGACGGTCAGGACGTCCTCCCAGACTGCAACCTCCCACATATCACCGCGGGGCCGGCCTAGGTCGCCCATGAGTTCGACGGTGGTATTCAAGGCGGTTAGGCCGTCGGCCATGCGGATGAACGCGATCCTGGGTGCGCCCCGCAGGACGTCCAGGACTTCCTCCCGGCTGGCCGGGCGGGTCAACTGCAGCGTCCAGAAGTGGTTGTGAGTCTGGGTGTGGGCCGCCTTGGCGGCCATGGTGACCACGTCCAACTTCGGCAGGACTGTGCGGGCGTCGGGACCCTGGTGGGAGGGGATGGAGCCCTCGGGGACCACGGTGTTCATGATGCCGCGCTGGTGGGACTGGCTGGGGTCGGTGGACCGCCTGATCAGCACCCCACGCGCACGGGCGAGCAGGCCCGCATCCTGCAGCGCGCCGAGCACGCGCACGATACTGGTGGTGTTGCAGGAGACCACCCGGGTGGCCTGCAGGCCTAGTGCTGTGTCGTAGTTTGCCTGGGCGACGAAGGAGTGCCCGGTGGTGGCGTGGGACTCCCCGCCTTGGAACACGGCCTTGACCCCGGCAGCGCGGTAGACCTCGGCGTTGGTGGCGGCGACCTTCTTGGGAGTGGTGTCCACCACGACATCGACCTGGGCCAGCAGTTCATCCAGGGTGCCGGCCATCGGCACCCCGGCCTGGGCCATGGCTGCACCGGCCTGTTCGGTGGCGGCAAAGACGGGGATGCCCCGCTCGGTCGCGGTACGCACTCGCCAGTCGGTGGCCACGTCCGCCACCCCCACCAGGTCCATGTCGGGCATGGCCCGCACCGCGTCGGCCACTCGTTTACCGATCACGCCGTAACCGTTGATGGCTACCTGAACGTTCATCTCAACTCTCCTTCGTTTCGTTCTTGTCATCATGCCTTCGATGGCCCCGCGGTCAGGACGCGCATTCGGCGCACACCGGCAGGCCAGCGTCGTGGTGGGCCAGTTGGCTGTGGTGGTGGACGAGGAAGCACCGGGTGCAGAGGAACTCGTCCTTCTGTGGGGGCACCACCGCCACGGCCAGCTCCTCACCTGACAGGTCCGCGCCGGGCAACTCATACTGCTCGGTTAACTCGGGCCTCGTCGGCCTCCTCCTGGTGCGCCGGCGCTGCCCGGGTCAGCGCGGTCAGGGGCATCGTGTCGGGCCCATCCTCCTCGCGGGGGCGTGGGGCGTCATAGTCGATGGCCACGAACTTCCCCCTCCCTCAACTGCGGACCAGGCGGGCGATGGCATCGGAGGCCTCCTTGAGCCTGGCTTCCTGCTGGAGTTCGTCAACTTGTGCGGCGTCAAGCAGGCAGTGGGCCATGTGCCCCTCAAGCAGCACCAATGCCACGCTCTGCAGCGCCCGGGAAGCGGCCGAAACCTGAGTGAGGATGTCGATGCAGTACTTGTCGTCCTCGACCATGCGGGCGATGCCGCGGACCTGGCCTTCGATCCGGCGCAGCCGGAGCAGCAGGGCCCGTGTGTGCTGGTCGGTGGTCATCGTGATCGCCTCCCGGGATCTTCGTGGGCACCGGCGTGATGCCGGCGCCCGCGGGGTGTGTGGGTTAGGGAGCCAGCGAGGTGGCGTATCTGGCCGGGTCTGCCCGGAATGTCTGCGCGCAGTGGATGGAGCAGAAGTAGTAGGTGTTGTCCTCGTGCTCGGCGCTGTCGGCGGCGGATGCTGGGTCGATGCTCATCGCGCACACCGGGTCGGTGACCTGTGCAGAGTTGTTGGACATGGTGTTCTGCGTTCCTTGTTCGTCGTCGAGCCCAACCTCCACCACCGGGTCGGAGGCGGGGATGTTGGTGACCTCGGGGACAGTCGAAGGGGTGAAAGCGCGCAGGCGGTTGGCGTTGGCCACCACGGACAGGGAGGACAGTGCCATCGCGGCCGCAGCGATCATCGGGCTGAGCATCAGGCCCAGGGCGGGGTAGAGCACCCCAGCGGCGATCGGTATCCCCATCGCGTTATACATCCACGCGAAGACCAGGTTCTGCCGGATGTTACGCATCGTGGCCCGAGATAGGTCCACCGCGGTGACCACTCCGGACAGTGCCCCGGAGATCAAGGTGATGTCGGAGGACTCGATCGCCACGTCGGTGCCGGTGCCGATCGCCGAGCCGACGTCAGCTTGAGCCAGGGCCGGGGCGTCGTTGATGCCGTCACCGACCATGCCTACCACCCGGCCCTCGCCCTGCAGGCGCGTGACCTCGGCGGCCTTATGCTCGGGCATGACCTCGGCCACCACCCGGGTGATACCAACCTGGCGGGCAATGGCCGCAGCCGTGGCACGGTTGTCCCCGGTCATCATCACCACGTCGAGGCCGCGCTTCTGCAAGGCGGCGATGGCGTCCACCGACCCGTCCTTGAGCGTGTCGGCCACGCCGAGCACCCCAGCGAAACGCCCGTCGACGACGGCGAACATCGGGGTCTTGCCGTCCGCGGCCAAACGGTCCGCGGCGTCAGTCTGCGGTTGCACCCCGACACTGCCCAGCAGGCGCCGGTTACCAACGAGGACCTCCCGGCCCTCGACCAAGGCACGCACGCCCTGCCCGGTGACCGAGTCGAACGAGGCCACCTCGGGAAGCCGCACGCCGCGGTCCTGGGCGCCGGCGACGATGGCGCTGGCCAGCGGGTGCTCGGAGGAGCGTTCCACCGCCGCGACCAGGGTGAGCAACTCGATGTCGGTGAAGCCCTCGCCGGGCAGCACGTCGGTCAGGGCCGGGGCGCCCTTGGTGATCGTGCCGGTCTTGTCCAGCACCACCGTGTCGAGTCTGTGCGCAGTCTCCAAGGCCTCGGCCGACCGGATGAGGATGCCGGCGGTAGCGCCCTTGCCGGTGCCCACGGTGATGGACAGCGGTGTGGCCAGCCCCAGCGCGCAGGGGCAGGCGATGATGAGCACGGAGACCGCGGCGACCAGGGCGAAGATGATTGCCGGTGAGGGGCCCACGAGAGTCCAGACCACGAACGCCCAGATCGCGATGAGGATCACCGCGGGCACGAAGTAGCTGGAGACCTTGTCCACCAGGCGCTGGATCGGGGCCTTGGACCCCTGCGCCTGGCGCACCAGGTTGATGATCTGGGCCAGCATCGTGTCCGCACCGACCTTGGTAGCGGCGTACCGGAAAGAACCGGTCTGGTTGATGGTGGCGCCGATGACCTCATCACCGGAGGACTTCGTCACCGGGATCGGCTCCCCAGTGACCATCGACTCATCCACCGTGGAGGTGCCCTCCACAACCTGTCCGTCCACCGGCAGTTTCTCCCCGGGACGGACCACGACCACGTCACCGGCCACGACCTCATCGATAGGGATCTCCAGTTCCTGCCCACTGCGTACCACCCGAGCGGTGCGCGGCTGTAGACCGATCAGAGTCCGGATCGCTTCCCCGGTGCCGGCCTTGGCCTTGGTCTCCAATAACCGGCCCAGCAAGATCAGGGTGATGATGACCCCGACCGCCTCGTAATAGACCTCCCGGGTCTCCACGGGCAGCAGCCCCGGGGCGAACGTGACCACCAGGCTGTAGCCGTAGGCGGCGATCGTGCCGAGGGTGATCAGGGAGTTCATCTCCGCGGTGCGGTGGGACAGGGCTAGCCACCCGGTCTTGTGGATGGGCCAGCCGGTGTAGAACATCACCGGGGTGATCAGTGCCAACTGCACCCAATTGTTCATCAAGAAGTCCGGGACCCACGCTGCGGCGAAGAACTCCACCGCCATCACCGCCAGCACGACCGGCAGGCTCAACACGGCCCCCAGCAGCACCCGCCGGCGCAGGTCGGTGATCTCTGCGGCTCTCTCCTGCTCCTCAGCGTCCTCCTCCGGTGCTACCGGCGGTGAAACCGCCACCGGGGCCGGGGATTCGGCACCGGTGGAACCGGTGCCGGTGCCGGTGTCTGTGCCGGGTGGGTCACCGATCTCGAGGGCACCGTGCAGCATCCCCATCCCGCAGGTGAACTCATACCGCCCTTCGGCAAGGGCGGGAACGTTCAGGACAGTGCTGCCAAAGCCGGGGACGGCGACGTCCACGTCGAGTGCCGGGATGGTGAATCGCTCAGAGCACGCCCCGCTCTCCTGCCTGACCAGGACCAACTGTGCCGGCACACCGGGGGCCAGTCGAAGGACCTGCGGGTGGTAGCCGCCACGGATCCTGACCTCGGCGACCTGCACACCATCCACCAGCTCCCCGTGCCCGACCTCGCCGCTCGGTGCGCCGTGGTGGTCCTGGATGCGCGGGGCCACCCCGCCGTGGTCATGTCCGGGCCGTTCGGCCACCGCAACTGCCGCGCGCCCGTCGGCGGACTCGTGGCCCGGCTCGCCCACGACCCGCACCCTGCCCTGGAGCATGTTCATCCCGCAGGCGAAGCCGTACTCCCCGGTGGAGGTGGGGGTGAACTCCACCGCGGTGACAGTGTTGGCCGGCAGGCCCTGGTTGATTTTGAACTCGGGGAACATCACCCGGGAGGAGCAGTCCCCGCCTTCTTGCCGGTCGAACAGCAACCGCACCGGCATCCCGGCCTGGACCTCGATGAGGTCGGGGCTATAGCCGCCCCTGACCGTTACCGTCACTTCCTGCACGCCGCCGGCGACTTCGGCGCGGCGCGACTGCTTCGGGCCGAAGAAGTACCACACCAGCAACGCGGTCAACACAACACCGCCGACTATCACTGACCAATCGAGCACACTCATGACGATCACACCTCCGTAGATGCTGCTGACTCGGCAGCCGGGGCGGACAGGGAGAACCCGGTGTCCTCGACCGCGGCACGAACGGCCTGCGGCGGGAGGGCGGGGCTGGCGGTGAGCGCCAGACGCGACTCACCATCTCTGACCAGATCGAGCGCGACGGTCCTCACACCGGGCAAGTTGCGCACCCGCTCCAGCAGCCGCGCCAGGCACACCTCGCACGTCAGCCCCCACACTCGATACACCTTCGTCTTCACAGTCCCACACCTCCTATACCCCTGCTGGGTATGCGTACCAGATAACCACCCGAATGTGTCCATACCGCCGAAGGGACGATGAAGAAACCATGAAGACGTGGTGGCGGTTGCTGCACGGCTTGAAGGAACGGGGGAGCGGTGCCTCCGGGCCACGGCCAGACCCCCATTCGAGAATTCAGAGCGAAGAACCTTCGAAGAAGCGACCGCCGCCCCGCGGTGGGAGGCGCCGAAGGGCTCGAGGGCCTGGTGGGCGCAGTCGCGCGGCAACTCGCCCGTGACTACTCAAAGCGGGCGTTCAGTGTCTTCAGCGAACCTTCATCCAACGGCGCAAGTCTTCTTCGTGAACGTCGGTCATCGTGGTGTGAAAGACACCGCCGGCGGAGCGGTGATGCGTGACACGAGAAGTGGGGAGAGCATGCGTCCGGAATTGTTCACGATCCTCGGGATCGATGTTCAAAGTTACGGAGTGAGCAAGGCGGCCGCTGCCCTGGTGGCTGCGTGGTTGCTTGGGCGGGCCTTCGAACGTCAGGGTCTGAAGAAGGAATCCGCCCACGCGCTGGTGCTGTGGGCGACGCTCTGGGGGTTCGTCGGCGCGAAGATCTACTACCTGCTCGAACAGTATCCCGCCATCACCGTGCACGACCTGGGCGGGATGGGCTTCACCTGGTACGGCGGCCTGGTGGGGGGCGTCATTGCGGCACTAGTCGTCATTCGGCGCCATCAGTTACCGGTAGACACCGTCGCCGGGGCGGTCGCCATACCCTTGACGGTGGCGTACGGCATCGGCCGGCTGGGCTGCTTCGTCAGTGGTGATGGAACCTACGGGCGTCCCACCGATCTGCCGTGGGGGATGGCCTTCCCCTCCGGCGTGGTCGCCACAGATGTGCCTGTCCACCCCACCCCGCTGTATGAGGCGATCCTGGCAGCGGTTGCCGCCGCCGTCCTGGTGGTGCTTGTCCGGCGGTGGGCGCCATTGGCAGTCTTTGGGGCGTATCTGGGCCTGTCGGGCCTGTCACGTTTCCTGGTGGAGTTCCTGCGGACCAACGACCCGGTCATCCTTGGCCTGACCCAGCCCCAGTTGTGGGCGCTGGTCAGCATCGCCGTCGGCATCGTCCTGATTGTTCGCAGCGGCACTCATCAGCGGTCTGCAGACCACGTGGTCCCCGAGCCGGGCGTGTCTCAACCCGTCAGGTGACCGGACCGGGAAAGGCAGGAGGACCCGTCATGGATATCGGCGTTTGGATACCGCTTCTCACGATCTGCCTGGTCTTCATGGCCCTTGGCATGTGGGCCATCAGAGCTCTCTTTCCCGGCGCCGAGGCACGCGACGAGACTCGATCGGCTCCCGAGTTGCCCGATCAGGATCGCCAAGGAGAGCACGCCGTCAGGTTGAGCGGTGCTGCGGCCGGTTCGAGGCGTCCAGGGACAGTTCGACGGTGAAGACAGCGCTGTGTTCTGGGCCTGCGCTGTCCACGGTCACGGTGCCGCCGTGGGCTCGGACGATGGAGTGAATGATGGCGAGCCCGATGCCTGCCCCTCATGGGCGCGGTCGCAAGCCGCGTCGGCGCGGTCGAGGCGCTCGAAGAGATGCGGTAGTGCGGCAGCGATCCGGCTGCCACCGACAGCCGCAGGGTGGCCAGGAGCCGGGCGCCGAGCCCCACCGACCGCGCGGTGCGGGGATCACTCCCCGCGGCCCATCCGGTAGCCCACGCCCCGCACCGTCCTGATGAACTTCGGCGCCGAGGCGCTATCCCCGAGTTTGCGCCGCAGTTGCGCGATGTGGACATCGACCAAGCGCTCATCACCCACCCACCCCGGTCCCCACACTGTCTCGATGAGTTGACGGCGCGAGAAGGCCATGTCCGGGCGCTGTGCCAGCGCCGCGAGGACGTCGAACTCAGTGCGGGTCAGCCCCACGGGCTCCCCCTCGATGTATACCTCCCGGCTCAGGACATCGATGCTCAGCGGGCCGAAGGACACGCCCGCCCCGCGCGGCCCGGTGTCCTGGCGTGGGCGACGCAGCATGGCCCGCACCCGGGCGACCAACTCACGCGGGCTGAAGGGTTTGGTGACGTAGTCATCGGCGCCCACCGACAGCCCGATGAGTTTGTCTACCTCCTCCACCCGGGCGGTGAGCATGATGATGTAACAGTCGGAGAAGGTGCGTACCGCGCGGCAAACCTCGACACCATCTGTTCCCGGCAGGCCGAGGTCGAGCACGATCACGCCGGGATGCCACTGGCGAGCCCGCTGGATTGCGTCGCTGCCGTCACCAGTGACCTGGACCTCAAAACCGTGCTGTTCCAGGTAGTTCCCGACCAGTCGTGCCAGCGGTGGCTCATCGTCCACGACAAGTACTCGGGGCAGGTTCACCTCAGAAGGTTCAGAATTCATGTCCCTCATTCTCGCGGTCGGCGCAGGTATTGGTCCCAGGCTCGCGGGCAGTCATCCACAAGCGTTACCGGCGCGTGCAACACCCAGAGTGTGGGCTGAAATCGGCGGGTACCGGATCTCCGTATTTAGGAGGGTTGGAATGCCCAGTGCCAGGGCTCGCGCGGGGTGTCCTCGACGAATCCGAACTGTGCGGCGTTTGTGCGCATCCATGCTTGCGCCGGTGCGTTCAGGTCGAGGTCCACGGCCATTCCCCAGCCGTGTTGGCTGGTGCCCGGCCTGGCGCCCAGGCCGCCCTCGGAGTACAGGCCCTTGCGTCGAACGACGTCGACCTGCACATCGTACGGGCGGTAGGAGTCGGTGACGCCGATGCTCACGCCGTCGGCCGCAGCCGCCGTCAGCAGTTTCTCGAACGACTGGGCGGCGGGTGCCCACAGTCTGTGGCCGGTGTTGCCTACCGGTTCCAGAGCCTCACGAGGGATGCGGCCGTTTCCGTACGCGGCAAGATCGACCGGCACACCGTCGGCGTTGACCTGGAACCCAGACGGTCCGAAGTTGGAAGGTGCGGCAATCGCAGCCGGGGCAGTGTCAGCGACGGCGTTGGCGAGGACGCCGGCGAACGATGTGACAGAACCTGCGGATGGCTGCACGCGCGGAACCGAGACCGAGCCGAGGGTCGCCTCGATCTGCGCCACGCGATGAGAGATGGCGAGGATCCGGTCCACCGTCCTCCGTTCGTTGTCTCCTTTCGTCCTATCGGCCTGCATCGACCAATCGTGAGGGAAACCGGCTGACTACTCAGTACGTGGTCAGGCCGTGGGCCCGGAACTGCTCGCGCGTCCGTTCGGTCAGTTCTGGCGACGGCGGCTCGGTGTCCGCGAGTGTGTAATCCAGGCCCAGGGCGGTCCACTTGTCCCGGCCCATCTGGTGGAACGGCAATACCTCGACCCGGCTCACGGTGTCCCATCGGGCCGCGTGGCCGGCCACGTTATCCACGTTCTGGGCAGCATCGGTCAGCCCGGGCACCAGCACGAAACGCACCCAGATCTCCACCCCGGCGCCGGCCAGCCGATCGCCGAACTCAAGCGTGGGCGCCAGTGACGCGCGGGTCACCCGCTCATAGGTCTGTTCATCACCGGACTTCACATCCAGCAGCACCAGGTCGACATCGCCCAGCATCGCCTCCGTGCAGGCCGCGCCGAGGTACCCGGAGGTGTCGATCGCGGTATGAACGCCCATCTGCTTGGCCCCGGCCAGGATGCGGGCCGCGAACGCCGACTGCATCAGCACCTCACCGCCGGAGAGGGTCAGCCCACCGCCCGTGGCAGCGAAAACCTTGCGGTACCGGCGCACCAGGGCGAGTACGTCGTCGGCCATCACCGCGTGCCCGTCCTCCATCCGCAGCGTGTCGGGGTTGTGACAGAACTGGCAGCGCAGCGGGCACCCGGCGAGGAACACCACCAGCCGTGTGCCCGGCCCGTCAACGGCGGTGGACAACTCCCAGGAGTGCACCGAGCCCAACTCGCCACTGCGCATGGCCGCGAAGCGCTCACCTTGGTCCAGTGCCGCCTCGGGCAGTCCGGCCAGGCCGGCGCCGGCCAGCCGCTGCCGGGGGGCCATGAAGCCCTCATCGCCCGGCGCGGCCGCCCCGCACGCACCATTCAGGGCCGTCATGAGGAGGTGTGGAAGGTACGGGACAGCACGTCGAGTTGCTGCTCACGGGTGAGTTTGACGAAGTTCACCGCATAGCCCGAGACCCGGACCGTCAGGTTCGGGTAGTTCTCCGGGTTCTGCATCGCATCGGTCAGGGTGTCCTTGTTCAGCACGTTGATGTTCGCGTGGAACAACCCTGAGCCGAACCCGGCGTCCAGCACCCCGGTCAGGTTCGCCACCTGCTCGTCCTTGGTCTGCCCCAACCCGGAAGGGGTGATCGTGTTGGTCAGGGAGATCCCATCCAGCGCGTCGCCGTAGGGGAGTTTGGCCACCGACAGCATCGAGGCGACCATGCCATGGGTGTCCCGGCCGTTGCCGGGGTTAGCGCCGGGGGAGAACGGAGTTCCAGCCTGGTGCCCACACGGGAAAGACCCGGTGGCCTTGCCGTAGACCACGTTGGAGGTGATCGTCAGCACCGATTGGGTGGGCACCGCGTTGCGGTAGCGGGGCAACCCACGGATCTTGTTCATCACCGTGGTAACCACCAGCCGGGCGATGTCATCGGCCCGGTCGTCGTCGTTGCCGTAGCGGGGGAAGTCCCCTTCAGTGCGGTAGTCGGTGATCAGCCCGGCCTCATTGCGCACCGGGGTGACCTGGGCGTACCTGATCGCCGCGAGGCTGTCCGCCACGATCGACAACCCGGCGATCCCGCAACCCAGGGTGCGCACGATCTGGCTGTCATGCAGGGCCATCTCGATCGCCTCGTAGGCGTACTTGTCGTGGCTGTAGTGGATGATGTTCAGTGCCTCGACGTAGGTTTCAGCCACCCAGTTGAGCATGGCGTCGAACTTCGCCCAGACCTCCTCGTAGTCCAGTGGTCCGGTCCCGGCCACCGGTTCGAAGCCGGGCACCACCTGCTGACCGGACCTCTCGTCACGGCCGCCGTTCAGCGCGTACAGCAACGTCTTGCCGATATTCATTCGGGCCCCGAAGAACTGCATCTGCTTGCCGATGCGCATCGCCGAGACACAGCACGCGATCGCCGCGTCGTCACCGAAATGCTCTCGCACGTGGTCATCGCAGATGTACTGCAGCGAGGATGTCTCCACGCTGATCGCTGCGGCGAAGTCCTTGTAGGCCGACGGCAGCGACTCGTCCCACAGCACCGTGATGTTCGGCTCCGGTGCCGGGCCCAGGTTGCGCAACGTTTGCAGCAGCCGGAAGGAGGTGCGGGTGACCATGGTCCGCGTGTCCTCACCCAGCCCGCCGTCGGTCCAAGTGGCCCAGTAGGGGTCTCCGGAGAAGACCTGATCGTAGGCTTTCGTGCGCAGGAACCGTACGATCCGCAACTTGATCACCAGGGCATCGATGAGTTCCTGGGCCTGGCTCTCGGTCAGCACCCCTTCGGCGAGGTCACGTTCGATGTAGATGTCGAAGAACCCGGAGAGCCGACCGAAACTCATCGCGGCACCGTCCTGGGACTTGATCGCCCCCAGGTAGGCCAGGTACGTCCACTGCACCGCCTCCCGGGCATCGGCCGCCGGGCGGGTCAGATCGAACCCGTACTGGGTGCCCAGCGTGATCAGTTTACGGAGGGCCTTGATCTGCTCGGCGTGCTCCTCTCGGGACCGGGCCCACTCCTCGGAGAATCCATCTCCGGCCCGATCCGCTAGCGCCTGGGTCTTCTGCGCGATCAGCGCATCGACGCCGTACAGGGCCACCCGCCGGTAATCACCGATGATCCGGCCGCGCCCGTAGGCGTCCGGCAGCCCGGTGATCAGGTGCGCCGAACGCGCCGAGCGGATCCGTGGGGTGTACATGTCGAACACCGCGTCGTTGTGGGTCTTGCGGTACTTGGTGAAGATCTCCTTGATCCGCTCATCAACCTCGCCGCCGGCCTCACCGATCGCGGTCTCCACCATCCGCCAGCCGCCGGCCGGCATCATCGCGCGCTTCAGTGGGACATCGGTCTGCAGCCCGACGATGACGTCATCGTCGGCGCTGATGTACCCGGGAGCGAACGCGTCGATGTCTGCAGGGGTGGTGGTGTCCACCGCATAGACCCGCCGCTCTCGCTCCACGGACAGGTAGTCGCGCTCCAGGGTCTCCCATAGGTCACTGGTCTTGGTGGTGGGACCGGCCAGGAACTCCGGCCCGTCGTGGTACGGCTGGTAGTTGCGTGCGATGAAGTCGCGCACGTTGATCGTCCGTGTCCACGGCCCCTCGGCGAACCCACGCCACGCGGGCTGGAGATCGGGCTGGACGTCGAAGGTCGTCATGGTGTCACATCCCAAAGTGGTCGTATGCCTCCAGGCTACGGGCAACGGAGAGCAAAGGCCTGGGACTAACGGCCCGCGACAACCGCGCCCGACGCAAACAGCCGATGGGGCACGAAATTCCCCACGGGGTACGGCTTGTGTGCCAGCGACCCGTTCTCCGTGCAGTCTGCGAAGCCGAGCACCCGCGTCGTTGTAACTAGAAGGTTCGTCTTCGGTGGATTCATACGGGTGGCATAAGTTGGATCGCGCCCGGGTAGCACACCGTTGCGTGGGACAAGCCCCGTTGCCTGATTCCTTTACATCGCTGGAGAAAACACGCCGGACGCTCCGGAGATTGGTTTCGATCGCCGCCGAATTCACGGTAGAACCCCGATGTCAGCGTGTTGCCAGGTTTTCGTCCGAGGGGGAGAGTTATGGAACGTGGTACGAAGGGATCCCCCGTCCGCGGACAGTGCCACACGGCGCGTGTTAGTGTCTGCGTATGAATGCAGGCACTAAGTCTTGCGGGATGGACCCGTCATCGGAGTACGTCGACCTGGCGGCTGAGGTGCTGGGCATCCTGTCCGACCCGACGAGAATCAGGATCGTGCTCGCGCTGCGGCAGGCTGAGGAGCTCCCGGTGAACGCGCTGGCCGAACTGGTGGGTAAGAAGCCGTCCGGGGTCTCCCAGCACCTCGCCAGGCTGCGGATGGCGCGGATGGTCACGACCCGTCAGGAGGGCACGAGCGTGCTCTACCGCCTCACCGATGAGCATGCCGTGGCACTGGTGGTCGAGGCGATCAAGCAGGCCGAGCACGCCGTGGCGAACGGACAGATCCCGCCGCACCATCACCCGCCCCCGCAGTAGGGCTGTCGCATTGTTCATTCTCGACCTGTTAGGCCCGACCTCATGATCGCCGTCCTGCGGAACCCGACCTACGCGAAGTTGTTCAGCGCGCAGGTCATCGCACTGCTCGGCACGGGCCTGCTCACCGTTGCGCTCGGGCTGCTCGCCTTCGACATCGCCGGCGGTGACGCCGGGATCGTGATGGGGGTAGCAATGACGATCAAGATGGTCGCCTACGTCGCCGTCTCGCCCATCGCTACGGCACTGACCGCGCGTCTGCCCCGCAAAGCACTGCTCATCGGGGCCGACCTGATCCGGGCCGCGGTCGCCGTATCTCTTCCGTTCGTGACGGAGGCCTGGCAGATCTACATCCTGATCTTTCTGCTCCAGTCGGCGTCGGCGACGTTCACTCCAGCGTTTCAGGCCGTCATCCCCTCGGTGCTGCCCGATGAGGGGGAGTACACTCGCGCGCTTTCGCTGTCACGGCTGGCCTACGACCTGGAATCACTCGTGAGTCCGATGCTCGCCGCCCTCCTGCTCACAGTCATCAGTTACCACAACCTCTTCGTCGGAACCGTGCTCGGGTTCCTCGCCTCGGCGGCCCTGGTGATCGCCTCCCGCTTCCCGCACATCGAAGCACCGCCACCCTCGCCGTTCTTCGAGCGCCTCACCCGGGGTGCGCGCGCCTTCTGGGCCAGCGGCGAACTGCGGGGCCTGATGGGGCTAAACCTCGTCGTCGCGACCACCACCGCGATGGTGATTGTCAACACCGTCGTCCTCGTCCAGGGCGATCTGGGCCGCTCCCAAGCCGATGTCGCCCTGATGCTCGGCGCTTACGGCGGGGGTTCGATGCTTGTCGCCCTCGGGATGCCCAAACTCCTCGACACCCTGCCTGACCAACGGGTCATGCTCACTGGCGGTATCGCCCTGCCGCTCATTCTGCTCACCGGGGCGGGGGTGATCGCGTGGATGGACGGCACTGCGCAGTGGCTCGCGCTACTGACGGTGTGGGTACTGCTCGGGGCCGCGACCTCGGCCATCCTCACCCCCTCCGCGCGGCTGCTGCGCCGCAATAGCACCGAGCAGACCCGGCCCGCGGTGTTCGCCGCGCAGTTCTCTTTATCCCACGCCTGCTTCCTTATCACCTACCCCCTGGCAGGCATCCTTGGCGCGAGCATCGGCATGCCCGCGATCGCCCTCGTTCTGGGCGTCATAGGCGTTCTCGGAACCGTCTTGGCTGTCGTGGCGTGGGTACGCGCATCGCGCCCCGCGAATCGGGTCTCCAAGCAGCACGACTCGGTCGGGCTTGGATGAACTGAGGCTGGCTTGGTCACGATCGACCTGAGTAGGGTTACGGCTCGCCCACGCCTGTGTCAGGTGCACCGGGATGGGGTCAACAACGCGCCCTGGCGCGGATCGTGATCTCGAGGGCCCAATGCGTTGGAACTGCCGTGATGCTGGATTCGCAGCCGTTTCGAGACGCTCGTGGTGCCGCGCTGAAGAGTTCAGTCGCCAACGCGTTGGTGAGGAGTCCAGTGAGGGTGCTGAGAACTGTGCGGGTGGTGCCCACGAGCCCTCCTTCTAGGACTTGACGAGTCGGGAAATCGCTTGCGAGGCCTCTTTGATCTTCTCTTCGGCCTCGGTTCCGCCGGCCTTGGCCGCACCGACGACGCAGTGCTTGAGGTGGTCTTCCAGCAAGCCGAGCGCCACGTTTTCCAGGGCGGAGGTTGCGGCGCTGACCTGGGTCAGGATGTCGATGCAGTAGATCTCTTCGTCGACCATTCGGTGGATGCCGCGGACTTGCCCTTCGATGCGCTTGAGACGGGCGAGGTAGCGGTGCTTGTCGCTGATGTAGCCGTGACCAGGTTCTTCTCGGGACTGCGGTGAGGTTGCTGTGGTAGTCATCTCTGCTCCTGATGAGTCTTTGCACTGGTGTTGGTGGCCGATCGTTCGGCCGGGGCCTGGTCGAGGAACTTGGCGGTGCTGACAGCCGGCTCCAGGTCCAAGCGGCGTAGCAGTTGGGCATTGAGCGCCACCACGACGGTGGACGCAGACATCAAGATGGCACCGACGCTCATCGGCAGCACGAACCCGATCGGTGCGAGTACACCAGCGGCCAGGGGGACTGCGGCGAGGTTGTAGCCCGCAGCCCACCACAGGTTCTGCTTCATCTTGCGATAACTGGCTCGGGACAGGTCGATCACTGAAAGCACAGAACGGGGATCGGAGGAGGCCAGGATCACCCCTGCGGACCCGATCGCCACATCGGTCCCGGCACCGATCGCGATGCCCACGTCTGCTTGAGCCAGTGCAGGGGCATCATTGACACCGTCCCCGACCATCGCCACCTTACGGCCCTCGCTCTGCAGTTCCTCGACCTTCGCTGCCTTGTCTTCCGGTCGCACACCTGCAAAGACCCGGTCGATGCCTAGTTCAGCGGCCACCGTATCGGCAACCGCCTGGGCGTCCCCGGTGATCATCACCACCTGAGCACCTGCAGCGTGCAGCGCATCGACAGCATCACGGGACTCCGGGCGGATCTCATCATCAAGGCGCAGTGCCCCGATGATTTCCCCGTCGGCTATCACGTGCAGGATGATGGCACCCTCGGCTCGCCAGTCCTCTACGACAGCCAGTTCGCTCAGGCTGTGCTGGTCCAGCAAGTACGGGCCTCCCACCTCGATGGCAGCGCCCTCGACGGTGGCCTTAACTCCGACTGCCGGAGAGGAGGAGAAGTCCTGGGCACTGGCAAGGTGCAGGTCGCGGTCGCGTGCGGCGCCCACGATCGCCTTGGCCAAGGGATGCTCACTTGCGTACTCTGCGGCCGCTGCCAGTGCCAGCACCTCATCTGCACTGCGCTGCCCGACCGGTTCGACGCCGGAGACCGTGGGCTCTCCCTTGGTCAGGGTCCCGGTCTTGTCGAACAGAACGGAATCCACTGTCCGCATCGACTCAAGCGCGAGCCGGTCCTTCACCAGCACCCCACCGCGTGCGGCACGCTCGGTGGCGATCGAGACCACCAGCGGAATCGCCAGACCCAGAGCGTGCGGGCAGGCGATCACCAGCACGGTGATGGTCCGGACCACCGCAGCATCCGGCACGCCCAGCAAAGACCACACGATCGCAGTGATCAGGCCCGCACCGAGGGCGAACCAGAAAAGCCAACCCGCGGCCGTATCGGCGATGCGCTGCGCCCGCGAAGAGGAGGACTGGGCATCGGAAACCAGTTTCTGGATCCCTGCCAGGGTGGTGTCATCGCCAATGGCGGTGACCTCTACCTGCAGGCCGGAATCGGTAGCGACGGTGCCGGCAATCACCTGGTCACCGTTATCACGACGCACCGCCTTGGACTCACCGGTGATCATCGACTCGTCCATACTGGCCGAACCGTCCACGATCCTGCCATCAGCCGGCACCGACGATCCGGGCCGCACGATCACCACATCGCCGAGCACCAAGTCGCCCGGTGCCACCTTGACGATGTCATCACCCTGAAGCTTCTCGGCCTCATCGGGCAGCAGCGCAGCCAAGGAATCCAGCGCCGAGGTGGTCTGGGCCAGCGACCGCATCTCGATCCAGTGGCCCAACAGCATGATGACCACCAGCAGCGCCAGTTCCCACCAGAAGTTCAGTTCGTGGTCCAGAAGGCCAAGGCTTGCACCTAAGGAGGCAATGAACGCCACCGTGATGGCTAACCCGATCAACAACATCATCCCAGGCTGGCGGGCGCGGATCTCTGAGACCGCGCCGGTCAGGAACGGCTGACCACCCCAGACATAGATGATCGTGCCCAGCACCGGGGAGACCCACCACACCCACGCGGCATCGGGCAGCTGGTAGCCGAGCAAGTCGGCGAACATGTGGTTGAAGCCCACGACCGGCACCGCCAGCAGGAGCATGATCCAGAACAGCCGCCGGAACTGCCCGACATGGTCACCGTGATCGCCGTGGCCGTGCCCCGCGTGCCCGCCATGTGCTTCATGACCAGCGTGGTGCTCACCTTCGTGCCCGTGACCTTCGTGGCCCTCGTGGTCGTGACCGCCGTGGTGTTCATGCCCGGTATGCCCATCGTGGGTATTCTCGTGCTGGTGGTGAGCCTCATGCTGGTGGTCGTGACCGGGATTGGCCCGGTGGTTGTGGTGATCGGGCTGCCCCTCGTGCTGGGCGTGCGCATTGTGCTGGTTGCTCATACCGGTCTCATTCCTCCTCTTCGATGCACGGCTGGCACCTCATCACAGAGCGCTACTGGCTCTGTGCGGGGCCCGCTCGGGCATCGGGGTCGATCTCGCTCTCGACGGCCCATTTGTGGTTGGTCCTCGTCATTCCGTCAGCTTCATGGTTGACGACGTAGCCGGTCTCCTCGGTTGATGATGCGATCGTGGCCGTCACTCCCTCCACGCCTTCCATGTGGTCAGCCGTCCACCTCACTTCGCTGCCCACCGGGTATTCGGGGTCGGCGGGCTCGGTCATGCCCTCGGGCACCGGCCCGCCGTCTGCCAGGTGGTCCATATCCTCGTGAGGGTCGGTGTCCTCATCACCGTGATCACCGCCGTGGTCCGGTGTTCTTCGAATACCGAGGAATCGGGGCCGATCTGTCACCTCGGCAAGCCCGGAATCGCTCATACTGATTGTTCAAGCCGCGTTCGCGTACCGGTCGGGATCGGCGTCGAATAGCGGCCCGCAGGCGTCACAGCACAACCAATACCGCTGGCCCTGGTAGTCGCGGTAGAGCCCTGCCTCTTCGGCTTGTGACTTGATCACCGGGGTCCCGGGCATCACTAGACATTCGGTAACATCGTCACCCTGCGCTGCGGCGAGGTCTTCGGTCTTGGGCGCGTGTCCGCTGCAGCCGCCAGAAGTATCCCCGTGGTTGTGGGCGTGGTGGTCGTGTGCAGTCATCTTCTGTGTTCCCTTCTCTGGTGTCGACGACGATGCGTCAGGTGTTCACCGGCTCGCGTGCCGGTGCGGTTTCGGAGGCGTCCGGGGTGGTGTGCTGGTCGGCTTTGGCCTTGAACCTGCGCAGCCGTAGGCTGTTGGTGACCACGGACACGCTGGAGAAGGCCATGGCCGCGCCGGCGAGCATCGGGTTGAGCAGTCCGAAGGCGGCGATCGGGATCGCGGTGGTGTTGTACCCGAAGGCCCAGAACAGGTTCTGCTTGATCGTGCGTAGCGTCCTGCGTGCCAGGCGGATCGCATCCGCGGCAGCTCGCAGGTCTCCGCGCACGAGGGTGATGTCGGCGGCTTCGATCGCGACGTCAGTCCCGGTGCCCATCGCCAGACCGAGGTCAGCCTGCGCCAGAGCCGGGGCGTCGTTCACCCCGTCACCGACCATCGCCACGACCTTGCCCTCGTCCTGCAAGCGGGCGACGACGTCGACCTTGTCCTTGGGCAACACCTCGGCGATGACCTGGTCGATGCCGACCTCGGAGGCGACCTGCTCGGCCACGGTCTGGTTGTCCCCGGTCAGCAGCACCGGAGTCAAACCCAACTCCTTGAACTGAGAGATGGCCTCAGCGCTGGTGGGCTTGATCTGGTCGGAGACGACCAGCACACCCCGGGCGGCACCGTCCCAGCCGACGGCGATCGCGGTCTTGCCCTCGGCCTCTGCGGCCTGCTTGGCGGCCTTGAGGTGCTCGTCGAGGTACATCGACCAGTCATTCAGCAGCGTCTCGCGGCCGGCGAGCACCGCGTGACCATCGACCACGCCCTGGACACCCTTGCCCTCGATGTTCTCGAAGGACTCCGGGGTTGGCAGTTCGCCCACCTGCGCGGTGGCTCCGGCGGCGATGGCCCGGGCGATGGGATGCTCGGAGTAGTCCTCCAGGCCGCCGGCGATACGCAGCAGGTCCTCGCGGTCCACCCCGTCGGCGGTGATCGTCTCGGTCAGGGTCATCTTGCCGGTGGTGACGGTGCCGGTCTTGTCCAGCACGATGGTGTCGACCTTTCGGGTGGACTCCAGCACCTCCGGGCCCTTGATGAGCACGCCCATCTGCGCGCCACGCCCGGTGCCGACCAGCAGCGCGGTCGGTGTCGCCAGGCCCAGGGCGCAGGGGCAGGCGATGATCAGCACCGCGACCGTGGCGGTGAAGGCGGCGCTGACCGGGAACCCGGCCCCGAGCCAGGCACCCAGGGCGGCGATCGCGACCGCAATGGCCACGGGCACGAATACCGACGAGACCCGGTCGGCCAGCCGTTGGATCTCGGCCTTGCCGGACTGGGCGTCCTCGACCATCTTGGCCATCTGCGCCAACTGAGTGTCCGAACCCACCCGGGTGGCCTTGACCACGAGGCGGCCACCAGCATTGACCGTGGCCCCTGTCACCGGGTCACCCACTGTGACCTCCACCGGCACGGACTCGCCGGTCAGCATCGAAGCATCAATTGCGGAGTTACCCGAGGTGATCACCCCGTCGGTGGCGATCTTCTCACCGGGACGGACCACGAACTCGTCGCCTTCGGAGAGCTCATCGATAGAGACCCGCTCCTCCTGCCCGTTTCGCAGGATGGAGACTTCTTTCGCCCCGAGTTCCATCAGGGCACGCAGGGCTGCCCCAGCTTGACGCTTGGAGCGCTTCTCGAAATAGCGGCCCAGTAGGATGAAGGTGATCACCCCGGCCCCGACCTCCAGGTAGATGTGCCCGAGGCCATCGGAGCGGGAGATCGTGAATTCGAAGGGGTGCACCACGCCTGGCTGCCCGGCGGTGCCGAAGAACAGGGCGATGATCGACCAGATCAACGCGGCGGTCGTGCCCACCGAGATCAGGGTGTCCATGGTGGCCGCCCCGTGCTTAAGGTTGGCCCAGGCGGCCTTGTGGAAGGGCCAGCCCGCCCACACCACCACCGGTGTGGCCAGGACCAGGGAGGCGAAGCCCCAGTAGTCGAACTGCAACGCCGGGATCATCGCCATCGCGATGACCGGCACCGACAGGACCGCCGCGCCGATCAGGCGCTGCTTGAGCACCCTGATCTCAGCATCCTCGGACGACTCGCTCTCATCACCAGAGGCGCTGGAGTTGTCCTTGGCAGAGGGTGGGAGTTCGGCGGTGTAGCCGGTCTTCTCCACCTCGGCGATCAGCAACTGGGGGTCATAGCCGGCAGGAGCGGTGACGGTTGCCTTCTCGGTCGCGTAGTTCACGCTCGCATGGACCCCGTCGAGTTTGTTGAGTTTCTTCTCGACTCGGTTCGCGCACGAGGCGCAGGTCATGCCACCGATCTTCAACTCAACGCCGGTGAGATTCACTTCGGTGCTGGTGTGCTCAGTGGTCATGGTCGGCTCCTTCCTCGCCGGTGTCCGAGTCGCCGCTGTCGGTGTTATTGCCAGTGGTATCGCCGGTGGTGGTGTCGATCACCAGGGCGGCGGTGTCGACTTGCCCGTCGACCTGGAAGTCCAGGTACAGCAGGTACCGGCCCGCGGTGGGCGCGGTGGCCTCGAAGACGATCTCCGGACCCGATGTCTCACCGGCCTCGGGAGCATCCCCGTGCGGGTGGACATGCAGGTAGGCCAGATCCCCATCACGCAGGGCCACCAGGTGCCCGAAGGCACCCAGGTAGGGCTCCAGTTCAGTGACGGGTTCACCTTCGCGGGTGATCGTCATGGTCAGGTCGGAGGCCCTCCCGGCAACAAGGTCGCCCTCGACGGCCACATCGAAACCGTCCACCGCGGCCTCGGTGACCGGGTGATCGGCCGGTGCCGGGTCGTAGTCACCGGCAACCTGCACCGCGGTCGACAGGGTCATGCCCTCGCCGGTCTGGGCCGGTACGAAGTCGGCGAAGATCCGGTAGGTGCCGGCGGCGGCCCATTCCCAAGGGATCGACCAGGTGCCGGCTTCGTCACGTTTGGGGTGCACGTGGCGGAAATGCTGCCCGTCAGCGCGGACGACGATCAGGTGCATCTCTTGCTCGTGCTCGAGTTCGAAGTCGGTCACTGGCTGTCCGTCGGGTCCGGTCAGCGCGAAGGTCAGTTCGTCCTCGGTGCCGGTATGGTCGGGTGTGCCCACCTCCGTGAGTTGGTAGCCGTCCTGGGCTAGGCCGAGGCCAAGAGAGGCTGCGTCAGCCCCATGAGCTTCGTGCCCGCCGCTGTTCATCTCATCGTCTCCTTGTCCATGATGGTCTTCTGGTGTCTCTTCGACCCAGGCCTGCACGGTGTCCTCGGGGATGACGGCGTTCGCCGTGAATCCAGCCACGGCGAACACGACCACGAGGACCAGCCCGTACAGGCCCAGCCGTGCAGGGGCCTTCATGCTCAGTTTCTGACGGCGGTGTAGCCGGCCTCGTCAACGGCGGCGATCACCGCGGCATCTTCGACGGGCTGCTCGGCGGTCACCGCCAGACGCCCGGTTTGGGCACTGACCTCGATCCCGGTCACCCCGGCGATCTCGGAAACCTCGGCGCCGATCGCGGTCTCGCAGTGCCCGCAACTCATCCCGGTCACCTGGTACTCGGTCGTGGTTGCCATAGTATGTAACTCCTTCATCTGTGTACGGGTCGTTCGAGATTATACCTATAGGGGGTATGGGTCAACTGGTGCTGACCTCCTCGGCCTGCTGTGCCTCTCCCGTGGGGCGGACGTGGCGCAGGCGGGTGGCCGCGATGGTTGCCGCCACGGCGGCGATGACGGCGGAGACGATCGCGGCGGTGTTCAGTCCGCCGGTGAAGGCTTCCTGCGCGGCTGCGATGAGCTGCTCGCCCAGCGAGCCGGGCAACTCAGTTGCGGTGGCCATGGCCCCGTCGACGCTGTCCGATGCCACCGCGGCAGCATCGGCGGGCAGGCCATCGGGCAGAAGCCCGCCGATCTGACCCCGGTAAGCGGCGATACCAACGCTACCGATCACCGCGACACCGAGTGAGATGCCCAGAT
This sequence comes from Pseudactinotalea sp. Z1748, assembly GCF_049725185.1. NCBI lineage: Bacteria > Bacillati > Actinomycetota > Actinomycetes > Micrococcales > Cellulomonadaceae > Pseudactinotalea > Pseudactinotalea sp. Z1748. The sequence goes on from NZ_JBMPQB010000003.1 coordinate 92,059, forward strand.
CATTCGCCGTGGTCGCAAGCCCGGAAGCGCCACCGGCCTTCTCCGGCGGCACGGAACTGACCACCAGGTCCGTGGTGAGCGCCATCGAGGGGGCCACGCCGGGGTAGGTGATCACGAAACTCGCGATCACCAGCGCCAGCCCGGTGCTGGCGTCGAGTTGGGTGAATAGGATGTAACCGACCACCTGGGTCAACAGGCCAATCGCGATCACATTGCCGGGCCGGAACTTGCGAGCGAAGACCGGCGAGAGCGTGGCGACCACGATCAGCACCGCCGCCGCCGGCAGAATCGAGAGCCCTGCCTGCAGGGGTGAGAGTTCCTGGACCTGCTGGAGGTACTGGGTGAACAGTGAGTACACCCCACCCAGCGCCGCCGCGGACAGCAAGAACACCGCCAGCGCTCCGCTCACGGTGGGGTTGGCGAACAGCCGCACATCCAGCAGGGACTTCTCGGCCCGCAGCTGACGGATGACGAACCACAACCCGACCAGGGCACCTGCGACCAACAGGGCGACCGAAGGGCCGGCAGGCTCCTGGGCGGCGAAGCGCTTGATGCCGTAGATGATCGCCAGCAGACCGCCGACCAGCAGCAGGGCGCTGAACAGATCGATCCGTGCTGTGGGGTCCTTGTGCTCGGGCAGCAGCAGCGGAGCACCGATGACCACCAGCGCCATGATCGGCACCGCCACCAAGAACGTGGCCTGCCAGCCGAAGCCCTCCAATAGCAGGCCGGAAAGCAGCGGGCCAAGCGCCACACCGGCGGAGATGCCGCCGGCCCACACTCCGATGGCGACGCCGCGCTGCTTCGCATCGGCGAACAGCACGAAGATCAACCCCAGGGTGGCTGGGATCATCATGGCGGCGGCCAGGCCTAATAGCGCACGCCAGGCGATCATCAGTTCCGGACTGGTCGTGAGCGCGGCCGCGATCGAGGTGCCCGCGAAGAGGATCGCGCCGATCACCATCAATCGACGCTTACCGATCCGGTCTCCGAGCACGCCCATGGCGACCAGGAACCCGGCCATGGCGAACCCGTAGATGTCCAGAATCCACAGCAGTTGCGTGCTCGTTGGATTCAAATCGGCGGCCATGTTCGGCGCTGCCAGGAACAGGATCGTCAGCATCATGAACAGCAGCGTCGAGGGTGTGACCAGCACGGCCAGCCCCCACCACTGCTTCGCTCCCGCCGTGGGAGCCGGTGCTTCGGTCTGGTTCATGATCGCTCAACTCCTGCGCGTGTCGTGATTGTCGTTCTCATGGCTCTCGTGCTCCTTCCTTGCCTGTCTCGAGCGACCTGTCGGCTCACCCACACGCAAACTCATACATGCGCGTACGACTTGTAACGGGTAGACTATCTCATACATTCCTGTCTGAGATAAAAGGTGGAGCAATGGTGACGAAGAAGACCACCACGAATCGTGAGCGCCCGCCGACCGGTGCCGGCAGGCGTGGCGCGGCGAACCAGCGGGCTGATGCCCTGCGCAACCGAGCCAAGATCCTGGCCGGTACCGTCACCGCGATTCGGAAGAACCCCGATGCTTCGGTCGCTGATATCGCCGCCGAGGCCGGCGTGGGCCGTCAGACCCTCTACGGGCACTTCCAGAACCGTGCCGAACTGATTGAGGCCGCCCTGGTGGAGAGTCTCGAACGCGCCGAGGACGTGCTCAGCGAGGTGCCGCTCGACGGGGATGCCCGCGAGGCGTTTCAGCGGCTGGTGACCTCCAGCTGGGTGTTCGTCGACCAATCCCGCGCGTTGCTGGCCACGGCCCAGAAGGAGTTGTCCGCGGCCCGTATCCGTGAACTGCACGAGAAGTCCGAGGCCCGTATGCGCGGCCTACTGCTGCGCGGCCAGGACGAGGGTGCCTTCCGCGCCGACCTGCCCGTGTCGTGGCTGCTGACCACCACCCACGTCGTGCTCAATGGTGCCGCCGAGGAAGTACGCACCGGAAGACTCAGCCCCGACGACGCCCCCTGGTTCATTGGCGCGATCCTGCTGCCCGCCTTCACCAACGCCCAGCCGCAGGAACCGCGATGAGGCCGCAAACTATTGGCATCATCGGAGCGGGCGCGGCAGGAGCCGCTGCCGCAAAGTCCCTGCAAGCCGCCGTACCTGAAGCGCAGATTGACTTGCTCACCCGCACCGGGGAGCAACCGTTCAACCGCACCCTGGTCAACAAGGGGGTGGCCATCGGTCTGCTCACACCCGAGCAGAGCGCACTGCCGAAGACCGGCGCAACTCTGGTGGCCGACACCGTGCGTGGTATCGACCCGCGCACCCGCCAGGTCGACCTCTCCTCCGGCGACAGCCGCACCTACGACGGTCTCATCGTCACCACCGGCAGTAGGCCGCGCACCCTGGGCGAGAATGTCCTTGGGCGCGACGAGGCCATGGCCACCGGCAGGCTCACCACCCTGCATTCGCTCGCCGATGCCGCCGGTGTCCGCGACCAGATCGCCGCGCTCCACAGTTCGGCCCGTGTCCTGATCCTCGGCGGTGGACTGCTCGCGGCAGAGACCGCCTCACTGCTGAGCACCGCCGGGCACGAAGTCGCACTGATTAGCCGCTCAACTCTGCCTGGCTCCTCAACCTTCGGTGAGCACATCGCCGGTGAACTCCTGGAACTGCATCGCGCTCGGGGCGCTACCTACCTGGGCGCCACCATCCAAGCCGTGCGCACCCACCCCGACCACATCACCATCGTTCTCGACAGTGGCGAGCGGGTCGAAGGCGATCTGGCGATCATCGCCCACGGCACCCTCCCGACAGCCCCCTCACCCTGGAACAGACCAGAAGGAATACCGGTCGACGACCAGCTCCGCCTGCGCGAAGCACCAGGGCAGCGTATCTACGCCGCCGGCGGCGTCGCCCTCCACGAGCACCCCAGCCTCGGCACCTACCGGATTGACCACTGGGACGATGCCGCAGCCCAAGGCACCCACGCCGCACGCACCCTGCTGCACGACCACGGCCTCGGTGACGCCCCCGGTGTCTATCGGCCGTTCTCGACGTTTACCTCCAGCATTTACGGACACATCCTCGCCGGAGCCGGCCACACTGGCCTTGGCACCACAACACGACTGGCTTCCACCGACCCGGTGCTAGTCATCCACGAACACGAGGGCGCCCCGGTCGCGGCCACAGGACTCGACGCCGTCGCGCTCGTCCGCGAGTGGGCACCCCGCCTGCACCAGCCACCCGAACCCACAACCCCGTAGTGCCCGCCTGAGTCAGACACGAGCGCAGACCTATGCCTCAACAGTCCACCACCCGAACCGTCACCACGATCATCGCGGTCCTGTTAGCAGCGCTGCTCACCGCCAGCTGCTCCACCGGCGCCGCCTCGGCCACCACCGACATCGCCGAGAGCTGGCTTGCCGAGTATGAGCTCAACGGGCTCGACGGGCGAGAGATCACCGAGCACCTCGATGCGATCCGCCTCGAGGGTCTGATCGCCTCGGTCGAACCCGATTCGCTCGTGCCCTTCGACGGCGAGGGGAACGAATCCTCGATCCCGCTGCCCGAGGACGAGTTCTACCTCTCCCTCGCCCCGTATCTGCAGCAGGCCCATGACTGCCACTTCCACAGCCTCACCACCCTGCAACTCACCTGACGAAGCCAAGGAGGACAGCCGCATCATGCCCAACACACACACCGCATCAGACCTGCTGGTCAAAGCTCTCGAGAACGAAGGCGTCGAGCGCATCTTCGGAATACCGGGCGAAGAGAACCTCGACCTCCTCGAAGCGATCCGCCGCTCTGGTATCGAACTGATACTGACCCGCCACGAGCAGGCAGCCGCCTTCATGGCCGCCACCCACGGACGCCTGACCGGCCGTCCCGGGGTGTGCCTGACCACCCTCGGCCCAGGAGCGCTCAACCTCTCCACCGGCGCGGCATACGCGCTGCTCGGTGCGATGCCTATGGTCATGATCACCGGGCAAAAGAGCATCCTCACCGCCGCGCAGGCACGGTTCCAGATCGTCGACACGATCGCCGCGATGACACCCGTGACCAAGATGACCAAGCAGATAATCTCGCCTCCCACCATCCCCACCGTGATCCGAGAGGCCTTCCGAGTCGCACAGGCCGAACGACCCGGCCCGGTCCACCTCGAACTTCCCGAGGATATCGCCGCCGCCACCGCACCTCAGGTCGATCTCATCCCGCCCACCCCTGCGACTCTTCCCGTCGCCAGCCTCGACGTGATCGCCGCAGCCGCGGACGTGATCTCGGGCGCCAGGCGCCCCTTGATCATGCTCGGTGCTGCCGCCGCCAGGCCACGATGCACCCACGCCCTGTCGGAGTTCGTTGCGCGCATGCGGATCCCGTTCTTCACCACGCAGATGGGTAAGGGCACCGTCTCCGGGTGCACCGACCTCTACCTGGGCACCGCGGCCCTGACCGAGGGCGACTACCTGCACGAGGCCATCGACCAGGCCGACGTGATCATCACCATCGGCCACGACACCGTCGAAAAACCCCCGTTCACCATGCACTCCCGCGGGCAGACCATCGTTCATCTCGACTACCAGCCCGCCACCATCGAAGAGGTCTATGTCCCGCAGGTCGAGGTCATCGGCGACCTCCACCACACCCTGCACGCCCTCACAGACCGGCTGGATGGCAAGGTGCCCCACGCCCAAGCGCTGCTCCCGCTGCGTGAAGGCATCCTCGCGAACGTCGCCGACCGGGCGACCGAAGATCGGCTGACCCCGCAGCGCATCGTGCACGAGGTCCGTCAGGTCATGCCGGATGACGGCATCGTCGCCCTGGATAACGGGATGTACAAAATCTGGTTCGCCAGGAACTACCGCACCATCACAGCGAACACGCTTCTGCTCGACAACGCACTAGCCGCAATGGGAGCCGGACTGCCGTCTGCGATCATGGCCTCGCTCCTGCACCCGGGCCGTCGCGTGATGGCCGTCTGCGGCGATGGCGGGTTCATGATGAACAGTCAAGAACTCGAAACCGCCGTGCGGCTCGGCCTCAACCTCGTCGTCGTGATCCTCGAAGACCACGCCTACGGCATGATCCGCTGGAAGCAAGCCGTCGACGGGTTCACCGACTACGGAATGACGTTCGACAACCCAGACTTCGTCGCCTATGCACAGGCCTACAGCGCGACCGGCACCCACGTCACCGACGCTGCACAACTCGGCCCCGCCCTGGAGCACGCATTCACACAGGGCGGAGTGCAACTCCTCGCCGTGCCCGTGGACTACTCCGAGAACACCAGGGTCCTCATCGACGAACTACAGCACGAAACCGCAACCCATCAAGACACGGCCGATAGGCCTGTCCATCACACGACACGATCGTGAACCCGCACTGATCTCCTGAACCTGGCAGGACGGACCTGATCCTGGCCGCGGTCGCCGTGTCCCCTTCCGTTTGTGGCGGAGGCCTGGCAGATCTACATCCTCATCTTCCTGCTCCAGTTGGCATCGGCGACGTTCACTCCAGCCTTCCAGGCCGTCATCGCCTCGGTGCTGCCCGAGGATGGTGGGGACACTCACGCTTTTAGTGACGGTCTACTTGGTTCACTATGGAGTCATGACTTCACTTGCTCATTCGGAAGTGAACCTGCCCCGGGTTCTGGTCGTCGATGACGAAGCCCCCTTGGCGCGATTGGTTGCGAACTATCTGGAGCGCGATGGCTTCGAGGTCCAGACCTGCGGGGACGGTGATGACGCGGTACAGCGTGCGCAGCAGTGGCGCCCTGGGGTGATGCTGCTGGACCTTGGTCTGCCTGGCCTCGATGGCATCGAGGTGTGCCGGAGGGTGCGGGTGTTTTCTGATTGCTACATCATCATGCTCACCGCTCGCGTGGAGGAGGTAGACAAACTTATCGGCCTGTCGGTGGGCGCCGATGATTATGTGACCAAGCCGTTCAGCGCGCGTGAACTCGTGGCACGGGTGCGGGCGATGCTGCGTCGTCCGCGGCAGAACTCACCGGGCCACCATGGCGCAGTGGCGTCGTTCGGGCCATTGACCGTTGACGCTCTGGGGCGGGAAGTGTTCCTCGACGGAAAGAGTGTCCAATTGACGCGCACTGAGTTCGACGTCCTGGCGGCGCTGGCGGGGCGCCCGGACATGGTCTTTTCCCGGCGCCAACTCATCGAGACGGTGTGGGGGCCCAATTGGGTGGGCGATGACAACCTTGTCGATGTTCACATCGGGCATCTGCGGCGCAAACTCGGCGACAAGGCATCCGCGCCGAGGTTCGTCCGCACTGTGCGGGGGGTCGGCTACCGAATGGGAACGGGATCATGACCAAGCGGCCGCGAAAACAGTGGGGGCTGGGTGCTCGGCTCCTGGCAGCGATCGTCGCGGTCCTCTTGGTGGCCGCCGGGACAGCATGGGCTGTGGCCTCGGTGATCGGGCCAATGCTCTTCCACGATCACATGCTCATGGCCGAGCCCGCTGACTCCGAGGTCGTGGCGCACGCAAGGCAAGCCTTCACCACGGCATGGACCCTGTCTCTGTCCCTGGCGCTCCTCGTCGCTCTCCTGACGTCAGTGCTGGTCAGCATTTTCCTTACTCGACGCATCACCATGGCGTTAGAACGCCTCCGCCAAGCAGCAGCGAAGGTCGCCAGCGGTGACTACAACGCCCATGTGCCAGCGGTCCGCATGGGTGCGCAGTTCGATGACCTCGCCGGCGCGTTCAACACCATGGCCACCGACCTTGGTGGGATCGAACAGACCCGCACTCGCATGTTGGGCGACCTGGCTCATGAATTGCGCACCCCGGTGGCGACGCTGGATGGCTACCTCGAAGGGATTGTGGACGGTGTCGTGCCGGCTGATGAACCGACCATAGTCATGCTGCGTGAGCAGGTGGCACGACTTGCCCGTCTGGCCCAGGACATGGCCCTGGTGACTGCCGCTAGCGAGGGACGCTTAGAAATGCGATGGCAGCTGGTGCGGGTCGGTGACCTGCTCGAAGACGCCGCAGCACAGGCAAGCGTGAAGTGCACTAGCAAGGACATTGACCTGGCGATCGTGGCCACAAGGTCAGAACGCCAGGCGGTCATCACCGCCGACCCTGACCGGCTCGGGCAGGTCTTGACAAATTTGCTGGACAACGCCGTGCGGCACACCCCCAAGGGAGGTCAGGTCCAGTTGGGCGCCGACCGGATTGGATCGCGCCTGCGTTTGTGGGTGCAGGACAATGGCAGCGGAATAGCCGCCGAGCATCTGCCCCACCTGTTCGAGCGCTTCTACCGTGCCGATGCTGCTCGTGACCGCGCGCACGGAGGGTCGGGGATCGGCCTTGCCATCAGCCACTCCATCGCCCAGGCCCATGCGGGCAGTGTGAGAGCGGACAGCGCGGGGCTTGGCCACGGCGCGGTGTTCACTATCGAACTGCCGTTAAGTCGTCAGCATTCACAGGCTTGATATCAACTCCAATGGGCACCTCAAGGGATGCGTCCTCGTCGGCACCCACAGCACGAGCATCGGCCCGCCCCTGGGGCAGGGCGGGCCGATGCAGAGTGCTGAGATCTGCGCTCAGAGCACGCGGATGAACGTGGGGTTGTTATGGAAGATGGGTCCCTCGTACAGCGCGGTGCCGGGGTTTCGGGCGGCGATGTTGTTGCCATTGCCGGTGTAGATGCCCACGTGACCGGGCCACGCCACCAGATCACCCGGCTGGGCTTCGGCTGCCGAGACAATGCGTCCGGCACCCGCCTGGGCACCGGATGTCCGAGGCAGACTTACCCCGAATTGGGCGAAGACATAGGCGGTGAAGCCCGAGCAATCAAAACCCGCCGGGGTAGAGCCGCCCCACACATACGGGGTGCCTACATAGCGTCGGGCGACGTCCACGACCGCAGAACCGGAAGAGGTGCTTGCGACCTGCTCGCTGGACCCGCCCGAGCCTTCCCCGGCCTGCTCCTCGGCCTGCTGCTCCGGCTGTTGAGCCGGCTGCTCGGTGCGCTGCCCGGTGCGGGAGGCCGGGGCGGCGTCCTGGGTGGGGCGCTGCGGCGCGGTGATGACCGGCTCTGGCGGCGGGGGAGGGGGCGGGGCTTCGGAGGAGACCTCGGCGGCGGCGAAGTCCCAGGCGATGTCTGCATCGACCGAGACGGTCGGTGAGGTGGTCACCTTGTCGAGGTCGGCGTCGAGCACCACGTTGGCCAGGGAGCCAACGCCGGAACTCGAACTCGACACCTGGGGGAGGGCTACAGCGCTGGAGGCGCCCATGGTGAGCGCCAAGCCGGAGGAGGCAAAGACGGCCAGCGCCCGTCTGCCGGTGGTCCCAGTGACTGCGTGACCAAGAACGGTCAGTGGGGTGGAGGGGCGGCAGGCCGCACGGTGTCGGGCGCCGGTTGTTGGTTCAGTCAATTCGATTCTCCAAGTCGCCTACGAGGTCAGCTGTCGGGTTCGGGTTGGAGATTCACCCGGTCTCACCTGGCTTCCCAGGCGGGACTTCACCCCTAGGTGCTCGCGCACCGACGGTTGGGTCCCCCGCCCCTGCCCGGCGTTTAATCGATGACCACGGTGCGGTGGCAGGGTTCGGCGTCCGCTTGTGGGCTTCCCGCACGGCGCGGGGAGCAAGAGTGACAGTACCTACCGCAAACCCTCAGATCACGGTTTGATCACGGGATTACCGGAATACTTCATCAAACCTTCATCGTCACACCCCGCCTCGCCGGCTGCATGCCTGCCGCTGCTGTCGTAACGTCGAGAGCCAATGCTGTGATGGTTATCGAAACGGGAGCGACAATGAGAACCGCAGAGATGATGGATACCCACCCTGCCCAGATCACTCTGGACCGGGATCTACTGGCCCGAACGATCGATGCCCTCGTGGCCTGTTCCCAGGCGTGTACCGCCTGCGCAGACGCTTGTCTGAGCGAGGAAATGGTTGCCGAGTTGCGCACGTGCATACGTACCAACCTGGACTGCGCCGACATCTGCGATGCCACGGCCCGCATGCTGTCCCGACAAACCGGTCATGACGCTAACCTCATCCGTGCTCAGTTGCAGGCCTGCGCCCAGGCTTGTCAGTCCTGCGGCGATGAGTGCGCCCGTCACGCACAGGCCCATGACCATTGCCGCATCTGCGCAGAGGCGTGCCGAGCCTGCGAGGAAGCCTGCAACGAACTCCTCGCCACCATCAGTTGACAGGGCTACTTGCGCCCGCGCCGGCCCAGAACGGCCTGCTGGGGCGATTCAAATAGGCGCCGCAGGAAGGCTCCGCCTGGGTCCGGGACGAAAGACCTAAACTCTCGGCAGCAGCAGTTGCCTACGATGACCCAGTTGATCGGCAAGAATCCTTGGTAAGTATGACCTGCTGCCGTGCTGGTCAGAAGATGCGCCGGGACTGATAGGACAGGTGGAAGAACGTGAAAAGAATTGCGGCGATCGTCGGGGCGCTGGTGCTGATCCTCGCCGGCTGCTCCTCGGCGGATCCGGCCTCCGAGCCAACCACCGAGGGTGATGAAGCCGAGTTCCTCGCCACCCATGACCTGGCCGGCATGGAGGTCGCGGAGATGATCGACCACCTCGATCGACTCGGTGGGCCCGAACGCCCCACCGACTACATGGCCTCCATCCGAGCCGATGAACTGATGTTCTCCGATGGGCAGCAAGAACTTACCCTGCCCATGCCCGAGGACCGTTTCTACCTCTCCGTAGCCCCCTACGTGAACCAGACTCACGAGTGCTTCTACCACAGCCTGACCACATGCCAGGGTGAGCTGACCGACGAGGACCTCCAGGTGCGGATCCTCGACGATGCAACAGGCGAGGTGCTCATCGATGAAGAGGTGACGACCTATGCGAACGGCTTCGCCGGCTTCTGGTTGCCGCGCGATGTCCAGGGCACCATTGAGGTTCACTATGACGGCCTGACCGGGTCAGCCGACTTCTCCACCACCGACGAGGGCGCGACCTGCCTCACCACCCTCCAACTGACGTAGGAACGCCCGGGCCGGCCGCGGAGGGGCTCAGAGGGCCTCGCACCTAGTCGGCCCAGGGTCCCTTCACCGGGTCGACATGACACTTGGATGGGCGCGGTCACAACCTGTGCCAGGGCGGAGCAGCAGGATGGCGCATCGGTGAGCGCGGCGCACACGGCAGGCGCCTCCCCGGATGCCAGCGCACCCCATGGCCGGGTCACCGGGCTGGACGCGGCACGGGCGCTGGCCATCGTGGGCATGGTCGCGGTCAACATCGGTCCGCTGTATGACGACGGCATTGCTGGGCTCGTCATGCGGTTGCCGCACGGGCGGGCCTCATTGTTGTTCGTGCTGCTGGCCGGGATCGGGTACTCGTTGCTGACCCGGCGAGCCCGTGACGGTGGCGCGCTGCCGTGGGGGCAGGTGTTGTGGCGGACGGTTCTGCTGAGCCTGATCGGGTTGAGTACTCAGTTAGCGGGTCATGGCTCTGATGTCATCCTGACCACCTATGCGGTGCTCTTCCTCGTGGGACTGGTGGTGGTGCGGGCACCGTCCGGGCTGCTGCTGACCGCCTCGATCGTGGCAGTTGCCGCTGGGCCACTGGTGTGGCTGGGTGTCCAACTGCGAACCGGTGAGGTCTTCGACCGCGAGCCTGCCACGATACTGGACGCGCCGGGGCAGATCGTGGCCTCGACACTGCTGACCGGGCCCTACCCGGTGATCACCTGGCTCGCGCCGTTCCTATTCGGGATGTGGCTAGGCCGGTTGCGGCTGCACGACCGGTGGGTCCAGATACGGCTGACTGTGGCGGCAGTGGTGCTGACCTTGATTGCCGAACTCGGCTCCCGGGTGCTGGAAGTGTTCCTGGGGCGGCCCGGTAGAGAGCCGGCTGTGGACTGGTTCCTCTCGGCGGCGGCGCATTCGCAGATGCCGTTGTGGCTGATCCGGGGCAGCGCCTCGGCCGTGGCGGTGCTGGCCCTGACACTATTGGTGCTGCCTTACCTGGGCCGCTTTGGTTGGCCGCTGGTGGCCACGGGGCAGTTGGCGCTGACGGTGTATGTGGTCCACTTGTTCGCCATCGCGCAGGTGGTGCGTCCCGGGCCGCAGACCGCCCAGGACGGTCTGGCCATCACCGCGGTGATGGCACTGGTGCTGGTAGGAGCGGCGGTGGCCTGGCGGCACTTCTTCTCCCGCGGCCCACTGGAGGCAGCGTTGCGGCTGTGGCGCCGGTGACGAACTGGCCCCTCGTCACTGACCCGCCATGTCACCGCCATTGGCCCCTACCCGACGAACGCAGTTGTTGCCCGCTCAGACCCCGGCGTAGGAGTGCAGGGAGTTGATGAAAATGTTCACGCCGTAGTAGTTGAACATCAGTGCCGCGAACCCGGCCAGGGAGAAGTAGGCGAAGGCCTTCTTGCTCCAGCCGGTGGTCAGCCGCACGTGGCAGTATGCGGCATAGATGATCCACACCATCAGCGAGACGACCTCCTTGGGGTCCCAGCCCCACGCCCGGCCCCAGGCGTACTCGGCCCAGATCGATCCGGTGATGAGCACGAAGGTCCAGCCCACTAGGCCCACGGCGTTCAGCCGGTAGGACAATCGCTCCAGGGTCTCCTCTGCGGGGAAGGCGTCCAACAGCCGGGACCAGAACGTGGGCCGGGCCGGCAACGTCTGTGGCTCCTGTCCGCCCAGGTCCATCGATGCGACTTCACCCTCGGTGGGCTGTGCCTCCTGCGCCACCAGCGTGGCACCCCGGGTGCCGTCGGCGCCTGCGCTAGCACTGCCCGTGCGAGCACCGTGCGCACCGCTACGGCCCTCGACACCGCGGCCGCCTAACGGCTGCCGCCTTGATCCGCCGGACTGGGCATGCTCGGCTTCCCGCCGTCGTTCGTCACCTCCACGCACCAGTTGCAGCACTGACAGTGCTGCGCCCACGCAGAACAACGCGGTCGCCAGCGAGGCAACCGATACGTGGATCACCAGCCAGTAGGACTGCAGTGCCGGCTGCACCCCGTCGGCGACGGTGTACAGCAGCGTGATAGCAATGAGCAGCGCGACCACGTTGATCAGCAAGACCAGCGTCCCCAGGTAACGGACATCCTTGTGCCGGTTGACCACCATGAACACCACCATGGTGAACATCGTCGACATCAGGGTGAACTCATACATGTCCGCCCACGGCACCCGCTCGGCGGCGATCGCGCGCAGCACCACTGCCCCGACGTGAAAGATCAGCCCGAGCCAACTGGTGCTCATCGCGATGCCCACCGCCTTGCGGGCCCGGCCCGGGTCTGCCCCCTTGCCGAACCCGGACAGGTCCACCGCGAAGCCCACCATCGCCACCACGTAGGCGCTGATGGTGCCGTAAATCAACAACGTGCTAATCGTGCCCAGTTGCTCGTTCATTTTTTCTCCCTTGCGCCCGGACCGGGCAATACACTCAGGACCCGATCAAGTTCACCGCGCAGACCTGAGTCGTCATTGCGCGCCAATGCTGCGGCATGCACCACTGTCGTGCCCCGCTCCCCGGGCACCAGACGCACCCAGATCCGCCGCCGGGGCAGAAACAGCGCGGCGATCAACCCGCCGAAAGCCAGCGTGGCGAAGATCCCCTGCCAAAGCGGGGCCGGGTCATAACGCAGGTCCAACGCCACGAACCGGGGCAGGTCGTTGAAGGTCAACGTACCCTGCCCGTCGGGCAGGTCCACGCTCTGGCCCGGGCGCAGCTCCAGTTGCACCGGACCTTCGGTGCCGTCCTGCCCGGTAGTGGTGACCTGCTCCAGACCATCGGTGTCCAGCACGAACATATTGCGCGGCACGCCCTCGTCCAGGCCCAAGTCCCCGGTGTACATCTGCAGCAGCATCACCGGGTCCATCGGTAGCGGGTGGATCGAGGACACATAGGCACCCTCCGCATCCTGCGCTGCGGTGGGCAGCAGCGAGCCATTGAACGCCAACTGCAACTCCCCGTCATTCGCAGAGGGCACCATCACCACCCCGGTGGAGCCATACCCCGGGTCATCATCGGCCGGAATGAACGGCACCGGCCCGTCGTGGGCGACCTGCCCGCTGGCATCGATGATGGTCAGGTCCGGGGCGAACCCGTTGCCCATCAGATACACCCGCGACCCGCCCACGCTCAGGGGGTGGTTCACCCGGATCGTCGGCTCGCTGGTGGTACCGTCGGTCTCGAACAAGGTGACGTAGGCGGTGAAGTCCCGGGCCTGGGCATCGACGGTAAACTCCGGCACGAACTCATCAAGACGGATCCGGTAAGGGTCCACCGCATCGACGTCGAACAACGCCCCGGCCTCGAAGAAATCATAGTCCAGCGCAGAGTTGACGAAGGTGGATCCCTCGGTGATCATCGCCTGCCCCCGGTAATGCACCAGTTCCCCCCAGGCCGTGACCACCAGCAGCCCCACCAACGCTAGATGGAAGATGATATTGCCGGTCTCCTTGCCGTACCCGCGCTCAGCGGAGATAGTATGCACCGCGCCTTGCCTGGGCTTGTTCTCGGTGCCCAATCTGGTCCGGTAGCGCCGTCCCATGCCTTCATGCAGGCGCGCACGCACCTGTTCAGGAGTTGCGTGCACCAAGCGCTGGGAGCGCACCGGAAACCGGGAGAACCGAGCCGGCACCTTGGTCGGTTCGGCCCGCAACGCCCTGGCATGGGCAATGCTTCGCGGCACGATGCACCCGATCAGGGAAGTGAACAACAGCAGATAGACCGCGGAGAACCACGGCGAGGAGAACACATCGAACATGTACGCCCGGTCCAGCCAGGACGCCAGGGTCGGATTGTCCGCATAGAACTGGTTCACCAGGTTGGGGTCGACCCGCCGCTGGGGAAAGAACGCCCCGGGCATGGCCACCACCGTCAACAGCAACAGCAGCAGCAACGCCACCCGCATGCTGGTCAACTGGCGCCACATCCAACGCGCCCAGCCACGTACCCCTAATCCCTTGGAACGACCCGACGACGACGCAACTCGCCCGCCCGCACTTGCCGTGGCAGACCGCTGATGGGCAGCCAGGTCGGTCCTGGTTGCCCCGGACGTCTGCGCGGTCTTAACGGCATCGCCGGCACTGCCCGCCGACGGGGCGGGGCCGTGCGGTGCTGGGAGGCCGGAGTCGTCTTGCTCCGAGCCGCGCAGGCCCTCTGGGATGTAGCCGGGCATCAGATGATCGTCTCGAAGTTGGCGATGTAGCCCTGCATCCACTGCGTCAACGCCCCCCACAACCCAGTGACCAGAGCCAGGCCGATGAGCACCAGCATGATTCCCCCGGTGCGCATGATCACCACACGGTGACGACGCATGAATCCCATCATCTTCTCCGAGGACTTCATCCCCAAGCCCACCATCACGAACGGCACTCCCAGACCCAGGCAGTAGGCGATCACCAGCACGAGTGCCCGGCCGGGGTCAGCGGCGTCGTGGGCCAGGGCCAGCACTGCAGCCAGGGTGGGACCCATACACGGGGTCCAGCCCAACCCGAAGACCACGCCCAGTACCGGAGCGCCCAACACCCCAGCCCTGGGGCTGACCGGCAGACGCAACTGCCGTTGCAGGAACCCAACCTTGCCGATGAACGCCAAACCCAACACCACTACCAGCACCCCCAGCAGCCGGGTGATCAGGTCCTGCCAGCGCACCAGCCACAACCCGGCGGTGCTCAGCGCCATCGTCAGGGCGACGAACACCGCGGTGAACCCGAGAATGAACAGGCCCACCCCGAACAGCAGCCGCATCTTGGAACCGCGCCCGGCCTCACCCTGACCCGGCGTATCGGCCCCGCTCATCCCAGAGACGTAACCCACGTAACCAGGTACTAACGGCAGCACGCAGGGGGAGGCAAAGGAGACCAGTCCGGCCAGCAGCGCCACCGGCAACGCGGCCAGCACCGGACCGCTATAGATGGTCTGGGCGAAATCAGCGCCCAACTGCTCCAGCCAGCCCATTACTCCTCCAGCGTCTCTGCGATCAGCGTGGACAAGACGCTGCGCTCGGCCAACCCCAGTATCCGGGCGGCCACCCGGCCCTCGCGGTCCAGCACCACCGTGGTAGGCATCGCCCGCAACGGCACCACCCCCTGCATGGCGGCCACCCCAGCAGACTCACTGTCATGCAGCGATGGGTAAGGGATGGCGAAACGCCGCTCGAAAGCCTGAGCGGTACCCGGTGCGTCGATGTGATTCACTCCCAGGAACCGCACGCCGTCGGGCTCGTACTGCTCGGACAACTCAGCCAGGTCGGGGGCTTCCTTGCGGCACGGGGGGCAATTGGCGTACCAGAAGTTCACCACCACCACCTGACCACGCAGGTCCGCCAGGTCGATGTCCTCGGAGTCATAGGACACCCCGGACAAGTCCACCGCTGCACCGCGGTCCGCAGCCGCCCACGTCTCCACGCTGCCATCCCCGGCGACATATCCGGCACCCGCGACATCGGATGCGGCGTCGCCGCTCCCGCCATCGGCGCTCGTGCATCCAGCCACCAACGCCAGAACCATCACGACACTCAGGACCCATCCCCTCGGCGTTAGTACGCGAGCACGGCCAACTCTCTTACCGGCGGCGTACGCTCGCGGTTTGCGTGCCTTGCTCGCGACCGTCTGTCCAATGGGCTCGATCATGAACTCACATCACTCCGACCGCCGGCGGGGACCCTCGGGTGGTATATGCCCTTTCTAGCCGGGATGGCCTGCTGCCTTCCGGAGAGCGGGATCAGAGACCAGCGGAGGAGCCGGAGCAACTTATCCGCCGAAGCCAAGGCGTCAGAGTCCTTCAAGAAGTTCTTCCATCTGGGTTATCTCATCTTGCTGGTCAATGATGATCGTTTTTGCGAGTTCCAGCGCTTCGCGGTTTTGTCCCGCGTACACATGGGTCTCGGCCATCTCGACCGCACCACGATGGTGAGCGATCATGAGTTCCAAAAAGCGCCGGTCGAAGCCAGCACCCGAGAGCGACTCCAACTCGGACATGGCCTCCTGCTGGTTCATACCCTCCATCTCCATGCCCTCATGAGCCATAACGTCGTGCGCCGGCGGGGAGACCTCTTCGTCCCAAAACTCCAGCCACGAAGTCATCTGTCGAATCTCAGGACCCTGAGCCGCAGAGATGCCCTCAGCCAAACTACGCACCTGCTGGCTGTCGGCCCGCTCCACGGCCAGGTCAGCCATCTCGATGGCACCCTCATGGTGGATGATCATCATCTGAGCGAACATCGTGTCGTCGTCGTTATGCCAACCGTGGTCATCGATTCCCGGTGGGCTGTCAGTCGTCTCGACGGCGGTAACGCTGGCTGGCTCGCTCGACGGGGTAACCCCGCTATCGCCGCACGCGGCCAGAGTTATGGCAAGCGAAATCCCACCCACAACTGTGGTGAGTCGGGTGGTGGGTGGCACGGCTCTCCAAGATCTAGTGAATTTCGTTCGACCCGGGCCGGCGGGCATGAGCACCGCAGCAACCTCCCAGCCGCAGGGTCGTCCCCTTGAGGGGTTTCGTCCAGGCTAACCACGCCGCACGCGGGGACAGGCCGCCACGATCGGAGACCGGCGAATCTTCATCGAGTCTTCATCGACCACATCATCCCCGCGCCGAGGGTTGGCCATCGACTGGCTGAACACGGTTTCCCCATGCCTGGCTGCAACTCTGACAAGTTGGACCTCACCCCGTCGCGATCGGTACCCATGCGGGTGCTCCACCACGAGCCCGGCAATGCACGTACTGCTGGCTGAGCAGGGGACCATTGGACGACAACCGGCACCAGTAGGCCACCCGCTCGTGACCTCGACGTCTCCACTCGTCCCGCACACATGATGACCATGAGAAATCAGGACATCGCACGCCAGCCCTTAGGCCAACCGAGCGGTGGCCAGTTCGCCGAGTTGCCCCGCGTCACCTCAGATGTGGCCCTGCAACTTGCGCCTTAAGCCACCGTCGTCGGCAGATGACTCGATTCGGACATCGCAGCGCACATGTCACAAGAGTCCCCGTTTGACCGCTCACCGGGGCAAGCCGCCCGCAAGCCCCTGGCCGTGGTGCACTCGGCTACCCACTGGGTGCCACGCACCTGCGTCGCCGGCGTGGCTGGCCTCCGACGCCCGCGCCTGGCACGACCCATACCGGGGAGCATTCGGCTTCGTCGGTGAGGACTCCCACTGGGCGGGCAGTGAACTGACCCGCGCCCACCCCTCCGAAATGCCGTACGACTTGCCCGAGCCGATGGCCCGTCGCGGACCCGGATGGCGCAAAGGCTGCATCCAGCGCTGGAACCGCGGACTCGACGCCGATGAACTTGCACACCTGGACGAAATCGGACTGGCAGGAGACCTGCAGACGGCGGCAACCTTCGCCGGCAACAACGCTACCGAGTGCGCCCGGTGGGTGCCGGCCGGTAAAGACGAGCCCGACTTCGGGGCCTACCTGGACCGCAACCTCGGCCCCGCCGGCATCGCCGACTGCGTGCGGGCCGGTGTGGACCTGGAGCAGGTGCGTACCGCCTATGACAGAAGTGTCGAACTTGGACAGTCCCGCACATAGCCGCCCGCATGTGGCACGTGCCGGTCCGGTCCGCACACCTGGCCGGCCAGCATGCAGGCCGAACTGCCCAGGGCTTTGTCAACCGACTCCGACGCCGTGCGGCTGGTCTTCGGCACCGATGTCCTGCGACTTAACACAAGTCATCGAACTCGACCGTTATCGAACTCGAGTTGAACTTGTGCCCGGTCAGGGGCGGCCGGCCATCGGCAGCACGTTGGTCCACCATGCCGTTACGTGTTCTACCGTTGAACCTGGCCGGGGAGACTGCACCCGCATGCCGTTCCCGGCGTAGATTGCCACGTGGTAGATGCCACTGGCCTGCCCGTTGTTGGAGTAGAAGATCAGATCGCCGGGTCGCCTCTGGTCCAAAGGCACTTTGTTGACGGCGTCGTACTGTTCCCTGGAGGTACGCGGCAGGTTGACCCCGGCGTTCTGGTATGCCCGCATAGTCAGGCCGGAGCAGTCATATCCGTTCGGGCCGGCACCACCCCACTGGTAGGGCGTACCAAGTTGGCCCATGGCCCAGTTCAGCGCGGCCTGGCCGGTGCTGGCAGCGGACCCGCCGGTGCCGCCATTGCTGCCACCGCTGTTACCCGAGTCCTCGCTGCCAGAGTCACCGTTACCGGAGCCGCCATCGTCCGAAGGAGGGGTGGTCGGGCTCGGACTCGGACTTGGGCTCGGGCTCGGACTCGGGCTTGGACTTGGGCTCGGACTTGGTGAAGGGGTGGAGTCCCCGGGGCCATCGGAACTGTCGTCTTCGGACTCAGCACGTCCCGAGTCCGCGGAGTCGTCGGAAGCAGCAGAGCCCTCATCAGCAGAGTCGACACCACCGGAGTCCTCACCAGTTGCGTCTGCGGAGACATCCGATTCCGATGCCGCCGGCTGCACGTTCAGCGCTGCGGCTGCCGCGGCATTCTCCCGCTCCCGCCGCTGCTGCTCCAGCCCATCCTGACGTTGCTCCTCGAGTTCGTAGGAGGTCTGGCGCAACTGCGCCAACTCCCCGATCAGCACGCCGCGTTGGGCCTGGGTGTCCTGTTGGGTCTGTTCGGCGTGTGCGACTGCCTGCTCGGCCTCGTCGTGGGCGATCTCGAGTTCGGCCGCCACCTCGGCCTGCTCGGCAAGCGCTTCCTCGGCGCGCAGGTGCATCAGCGCGGCAATGATCTCAGCGGCGTCCAACCGCTGGAACGCATCGTCTGCACCGCCCCCAAGCCGATCGAAGGCGGAGGCCCGGTAGAGCACATCGCTGACTCCGCTGGAGGAGACCAACATCTCCAGGTGGCCCAGCCCACCGTTGTCGCGATAGGCGGCCATGGCCAGGCGGGCCACGTCCTGGCTGGCCACCAGCAACTCGGCATCCGCGCGCTCGGCGTCGGCGGCGGCAGTTTGCGCAGCGGCCTCGGCGTCCTGCAGGTCGACCACGGCCTGGTTGTACTGGTCGGTGGCGATCGCCGCGTCCTGCTGCGCGGTCTCCACGTCAGCCGCGTTGGCGGCCAGTTGTACCTCAAGCTGTGCTACCTGCCCGGCAGTACCCTCGACCTGCCGCCAGGACTGGTCGATCTCATCTTCGCTGGGGATCTGCGGACTAGCAGCCGCTGAGCCGACACCGAGCCCGACGCCCAACAGAAGCGCAGAAACGAATGCCACACCACGACGTGCGGGCCGCGCTGAACCCATACCGCTCCATCCCGAGAGAAACTGCGCCTAGTGCTTCGGCGTGTCGTGTTGACCTGTCACATGCACACCGTAGGGCACACCAATAGCTTTGTGAACATCTACACCGATATTCACATTTATCACATCTAGCACACGTCCCTCGTCGGCCTCATTGGACTGGAGCGCCGGTTTCAGTGGGATCCGGTCCCAAGCGGGTGGGCGCAGTTCAGCGGGTTTTGCAACTGAACCGTACTGGGTTCGGTGGAGACTCCAGACCTTGGAAGCGAGGATGGAGTCATGGCGAACAAACAGACCGCTGGAGGGCCGCCGGCACGTCGGTACAGCGAGGAGTAGCAGGCCGTTGCGGTGCGGATGGTGCGCACCCTGCGGACCGCTGGCACGCAATAGCGGTCTACTTAGACCCATGCGCAGGCAGATGACTCACGGGTTTCGCGGTGCTTGACCCTCAACTAGTCCCGCTTTCCGGGGCGGCCGGTAAACCAGCCCTGGGGCCACCTCGACGTCCTCGGTGATGGGGGACAGTTGGCGGTGCCCCGCTACGGCTGGTGTGCTAATCGGTGTGCCATTTAGTGTGCTGCGCAGCGGGTATCGCCGTGGAACTAGATGCCATAGGATGCGAAACCAAGACCGCGAGAACCGCCAAATCATGCGGTTGGCTGCTACGAGAAGGGTCTAGATGTGTCTAGGTGTGAGTGTCCAGAGGGGGACTTGAACCCCCACGCCCGATAAAGGGCACTAGCACCTCAAGCTAGCGCGTCTGCCAATTCCGCCACCTGGACCTGGGTGTCGCTCGCGTCCTGTGAACTCCAAACGACGCCCGCCAAGATATCACGCGAACACGGTCCCGGACGCCCCGCACGCACCGCCGCGGGCGTGGTGCGGGACACCCTCGCCGCGGCTTCCATTGCGGCCTGCGCACACCTGTTCACCGGCCTGCTGCGTCGTCATCGGGCGGGTAACCGGCCACGTCGTCCTCGGGGCGGGTAACCGGCCACATCGGCGGCCGCAGATATAAGACGGCCCCGAGGCAAGGCCTCGGGGCCGTCGCGCGACCGGCCGTTCAGAGGGGGGCCGTTCGGCCGTCGCGACTTAGCCGGGATCTCAACGTCTCCGAGGGGGACGGGGACTCTTTCCCGGCGGTGACCAGTGTACAAGGTGTTAACCCGTACTCAACATGGTGGCGCCGTGTCGGCCGTGGAACTTCACACGCCTTCGGTGGGCGTGAACTTGGGCTCCTGCGGCCACGAGCGGCAATCCGCGCCGATCCGCCGCCGTACAGGTCTGGGCGCCCCTGAGGCCCCCCAGGTGTCCCCGTGGGCTGTGTCACACTCGGCGAATGCTCGATGACCGTGCACTGCGCAACGTCGCAGTGGTGGCCAGACTGGGGTCGATCCGCGCCGCGGCACGCGAACTGGGTCTGGCTGCCTCGGCCGTGCAACGCTCCATCGCCGCCGCGGAACGGATGATCGGGATGCAGTTGTTCGAGCGCAGCGTGCGGGGTGTCGAGATCACCGAAGCAGGGCGTCTCGTGGTGGCTCAGGCGCACGACCGGCACGATCTTGGCGTGCAACTGGCCGCGCAACTCGATGGCCTCAAGGGCTTGGCGCGTGGGACGGTGACGATCGCGGCCGGTGAAGGATTCATTGCCGATTTGTGGCGCAAGGCATTGGACGGCTTCCTCGAGCAGCACCCAGGCGTCAGCGTCTGCCTCCACACCGCTGGAAGCGATGATCTGGTGGATCTGCTCATCACCGACACCGCCGATGTGGCGATCGTGCTGCACCCACGCCCGGATCCCCAGGTCCAGATCGTGCGCAGCAGGCAGGAGCCGCTCCAGGTGGTGTGTCCGCCCGATCACCCGTTCACACGCCTGGACGCAGTGGGACCGGCGGATCTGGACGGTGCCTTCCTGGCAATGTTGCCCGAGCGGTTCGGGATCCGCGCACTCCAGGATCAGTTCCTGCGGCACCACGGGGTGAGTGTCACACCTCGCTTGGAGAGCGCCTCCCAGGCCACCCTCATCCGGGCGGTGCGCAGCGGCCGTGCGGTCACCCTGTTGCCCACCGTGGCGGTGCGCTCCGCCCTCGACGCCGGCGACGTGGCCACCGTCCCGATCGCCGATGCCCAACTGTCCAGGGTTCGGGCCGGACTGTTGATCCGGCGAGACCGGCGCTTGGTTCCGGCGGCCCGCGCGCTCGTGTGGATGTGCGCGGCCGCCATGTTTGGCGGCCGCCCGCAGCCACAGCCATAGTTCCACCACTGCTGCGGGTGTTGCCTAGAGAGCAACACCGTGGGGACCGAGTTGATGTCTCGTGCAACACGGTGTGATGTTGCTAACTTCTGGGCATCCACGGATAGGAAAGAGGTGGATGTCGATGAAGACATTCCTGCGGCTTTGGCCGTTACATCTGGCGGTGCTCGTCGTGGCCGTCGTGAGCCAGTTCATCGGCGTACAGTCCATCCCGCTGGGCTTCGGCACCATCCTGCTGCTGCCGATGTTGTACGCCTTCGTGCTGTGCCTGCTCCTCAACCCGCACGTGATCCCGGCGGCCAAGAAGTTGGTCAGTGACCGCCGGGCCGCCGCGGCCGCGCCGCTCATCGTGATCGCGATCATGCCCTTCATCGCCAAATTCGGCACCACGATCGGACCGTCGATCTACGACATCATCGACGCCGGGGCCGCCCTGGTGCTGCAGGAACTGGGCAACCTGGCCACGGTCCTGCTGGCATTCCCGCTGGCGATATGGGTGCTCAAACTGCGCCGGGAGGCGATCGGCGCGGTGCACTCGATCGCACGTGAACCCAATGTGGCGATCATCGCCGACCGGTACGGTTTGCGCAGTCCCGAGGGGATGGGCGTGCTCGGGGTGTACGTGATGGGCACGCTGTTCGGCACTTTCATCTTCGCGCTCATGGCCTCGCTGCTGGCCTCACTGGACGTCTTCCGGATCGAGGCGCTGGCCATGGCCTGCGGTGTGGGTAGCGGGTCGATGATGGCCGCGTGCTCGGGTGGTCTGGCCGAGACGGTGCCCGAATCTGCCGATCTGATCCTGGCTATGGCCGGCGCCTCCAACCTGCTCACCTATGCCACCGGCATGTACATGAGCCTGTTCGTTGCGCTGCCGTTGGTGGAGTGGATGTATCGCAAGGCCCGGCCCAATGATCCCGTGCCGGCACGGAAGGGAGTAGTGCGATGACCGCACACGCAGAGAACGAGGGGTTCGTCCCCGAGGCCGGCGCGAACCAGTCCGGCGTGGACGACGACGTACCCGCCGAAGCAGATGAACGCAGCATGCGCCTCGGGCAGACCCTGCGCGACGTGGCGTGGATCTCCATCGTCAACATCCCGCTACAGGCGATCGCCACAGAGATGAACCTCGGTGAGATCGCCCTGGGCTTGGGGGCGTTGTACGTGATCTGCGTACTCGGGGTGCTGCTGACCAAGTTCGTGCCGTTCTACCTGCCGAGCGTGGCGTGGATCTCCCTGGTCGGGATCGCCGCGACCCTGCCGATGCTTCCCTGGGGCGACTTCGTCGTCTCCCTGGTGGGCGAACTGGACTTCCTGGCGATGGCCGTACCGGCGCTGGCCTATGCCGGCCTGGCGGTGAGCCAGCGGGAATTGAAGGTGATGCGAAAGTCGGGTTGGAAGTTGTTGCTGGTGGCGATCTTCGTGTTCGTCGGCACCTACCTGGGCTCTGTCCTGATCGCCGAACTGATGCTGGGCCTGACCACATGAGTGGTCGTGAGACGACCACGGACGCCCAGGAGAGCAGCAGGGAACAGGACAGCACCTGCGCGGTGATCGGACTGGGCCAGATGGGCAGCGGGATGGCGCGGGCTCAACGCCTAGCGGGGCGCACGGTCTACGGGGTGGACCCGGTGGTCGAGGTGACGATCGAGGGCGTGGTGCGCGCCGACCTCACCGAGGCCCTGACCCAGGCCGACGTAGTCCTGCTGTCCCTGCCGGGTTCGGAGCAAGTCCGCCACGTACTCACCGGCCCGGGTGGTCTGGTGGACCTGGATCTGCCCGCGAAACTGATCGTGGACACCAGCACCTCCGACCCGGCCAGCACCCGCGAACTGGCACAGACCCTGTCGCGGCACGATCACGTGCTCGTGGACGCACCGGTCAGCGGGGGACCGGCAGGGGCGCGCAACCAGACCCTGACCGTCTTCCTGGGCTGCCCCGAGGCCGAGTTGGAGCGCGTCCAGCGGGTACTGGCGCCGATGGCCACCACCATCACCCGAGTCGGCGAGGTCGGGGCGGGTAATATCGCCAAACTCGCCAACAACCTGCTCTGCGCCATTCACCTCACTGCCGCCCGGGAAGCGTGGGCGATGGCCCGAGCCGCCGGGGTGGACGCCGAGCGGTTGCTCACCGCGATCAACGGAGCCTCCGGACGCAGCGCGGTGACCGAGGTCAACATGCCCCGATGGGTGTTGTCCGGCAGTTACGACTCCGGCTTCCCGGTGAAACTGATGGCCCGGGATGTCGCGCTCGCCGATCAGGTGGCCCGGCAAATGGGAGTGGACAACCCGCTGTCGGGCACAGCCGTGAGCGCCTGGCAGGACCTGCTGACCACCGCCGGGCCGGAGGCGGACTTCAACAGGATGGTCGATCTCTGATGGACAGTGTCGAGACGTACTTTCCCGGTTCGAGCACCGGTAGTCACGTCGGCGGGGAGCTCCTCAGCGGCACCGGGCAGGCAGTGGACCTGGTGGACCCCACCACCGGTCAGGTGCTGACCACCTATGCCGATGGTGGAGCCGATGTCGTCGACGCGGCGGTGGCAGCAGCCACCGAGGGCGCCCGCCGCTGGCAGCAGATGACCGCCTCGGCCCGCGGGCAGGCGCTGTGGCAACTCGGGCAAGAGGTCCGGGCCGAGGCCGAGCCGCTGGCGCACCTGGAGGCGACGGTGGCGGGCAAACCCCTGCGCGACGCCGGTGCCGAAGTGGCCAAGGTGGCCGAGATGTTCGAGTACTACGCCGGTTGGGCGGACAAGCAGCACGGAGAAGTCATTCCGGTGCCCACCTCCCACCTGAACTACACCATCCGGGAGCCCTACGGCGTGATCGCCCAGATCACTCCGTGGAACGCCCCGGTGTTCACCGGTGGGTGGCAGATCGCACCGGCCCTCGCCGCAGGCAACGCCGTGGTGATCAAGCCCTCGGAGTCCACGCCGTTGAGCACGGTGGTGCTGGCCCGGCTCGCTGAGCGGGCCGGTGTCCCAGCCGGGGCGGTGAACGTGATCGCGGGCCTGGGGCCGACTGCTGGCGCGCGCCTGGTCACTCACCCCGGCGTCAACAAGGTGGTGTTCGTGGGGTCCCCGGCCACCGGGCGCCGGATAGCAGCGGCGGCTGCCGCCGAGTTGATCCCGTGCGTGCTGGAGTTGGGAGGGAAGTCGGCCAATATCGTCTTCGCCGACGCGAACATCTCCCGGGCGGTGGGCGGTGCCGCAGCGGCGATATTCTCCGGAGCCGGGCAGAGCTGCGTGGCAGGTTCCCGGCTGCTGGTTCAGCGACAGGCCTATGCCGAGGTGGTGGAGCGGCTGGCCGAACTGGCCGATCGGATCACGGTGGGTCCCCCCCTGTCCGAGAGCACCCAGGTGGGGCCGCTGCAGAACAAGCCCCAACTCGAGCGCGTCCGCCAGATGGTCGGAGCCGCCGCGCAAGCAGGCGCACGGGCGGTGACCAAGTCCACGGCGATGCCCGCCCACGGCTACTTCTACCGGCCCACGGTCCTTGCCGATGTGACCAACTCCGATGCCATCGCCCAGCAGGAGGTGTTCGGTCCGGTGGTGGCCGCGATCCCGTTCGAGGACGAGGACGAAGCGATCGCCCTGGCCAACGACACCCGATTCGGCCTGGCCGGCGCCGTCTGGACCGGCGGCGTCGAGCGGGCACACCGGGTGGCACGGGGTATCCGCGCTGGAACCGTGTGGGTGAACAGTTACAAGACGATCAACGTGATGTCACCCTTCGGTGGGTTCGCCGACAGCGGGTTCGGCCGCTCCAGCGGAACCGACGGGCTGGCGGAGTACACCCAGGCGAAGTCGGTGTGGGTGGAGACCGACGACGAGGCGCCGTTGGCCTTCGGATACTGACACGTCGGCCACGGCAGCCGGTCGACGTCGGCCGGGTGCTCCACCCGCGACCGGTATCGTGCGAACAGATGAGGCCTCGTGCCCGCCCTGATGCGGCCCTTGCGCCCGCCCGTGCCGGAACGACGTGGATTGGTGGAAGAGATGACCCCTGAACTCGATGTGGTGGACCTGTGCCGTGCGCTGATCCGGATCGACAGTTCCAACTACGGTGACGGGTCCGGCCCGGGGGAGCGGGAGGCCGCCGAGTTCGTGATGGAGAAACTGACCGAGGTCGGCTGGGACCCGGAGTACTTCGAGTCGACCGACCGGCGTGCCAACGTGGTGCTGCGCATCCCGGGAACCGACCGGGAACGGCCCGCGCTGGTGGTGCACGGGCACACCGACGTGGTGCCTGCCCAGGCCCAGGACTGGAAGATGGACCCGTTCGGCGGCGACGAGATGGACGGGATGATCTGGGGCCGCGGAGCCGTGGACATGAAGAACATGGACGCGATGATCCTGGCGGTCCTGCGCGACATGAAGCGCACCGGCTGGCGCCCGCCCCGTGACCTGGTGGTGGCCTTCTTCGCCGATGAGGAAGCCGGCGGGGTGTGGGGATCGCACTGGAGCGTGGACAACCGGCCCGAACTGTTCGAGGGAGCCACCGAGGCGATCAGCGAGGTCGGCGGTTTCAGTGTGGAGGTCAACGGACGCCGGGCCTATCTGCTGCAGACCGCCGAGAAGGGCATCGCCTGGACCAGGCTGATCGCCGAGGGCCGCGCCGGCCACGGTTCACAGATCAACACCGAGAACGCCGTCACCCACCTGGCCGCGGCCGTGGCCCGGATCGGGGCGCACCAATGGGACATCACCCTGGGCCCCACCGTGCGCAAACTCCTGGACGGAGTGGCCGAACTGACCGGCACCACCGTGGACCCGGACAATCCGGAGGACCTGCGGGTCCTGATCAACTCCCTGGGTGGGGCGAGCAAGTTCGTCGGTGCCACCCTCTCGGGCAACGCCAACCCCACCCGGCTCGACGCCGGGTACAAGGCGAACGTGATCCCCGGCAGCGCCGAGGCGGCCATCGACGTGCGGTTCCTGCCCGGACAGGAAGAAGCCACCGTGAACAAGATCGCCGAACTTGCCGGTGAGCACGTCCGGGTGGAGCCCATCCACCGCGACACCGCATTGGAGGTTCCCTTCGAAGGCGACCTGGTCGAGGCGATGATCGCCGCCCTGGATGCCGAGGACCCCGGTGCGGTGGTGCTGCCCTACATGCTTTCCGGTGGCACCGACAACAAGGCCCTGTCGAAACTGGGCATCACCGGCTACGGGTTCGTCCCGCTCCTGCTGCCGCCCGAACTGGACTTTGCCGGCATGTTCCACGGCGTGGACGAGCGGGTACCGGTGAGTTCGCTGGAGTTCGGGGTCCGGGTGCTGGAGCGGTTCCTGCGCACCTGTTGAGGCCCTCAGAGCGTGGAGTGCACCCGGTAGATCTTGCGTCGGAGCCACACCTTGCGCTCCCCGCCGGCATACAGGCACAGCCGGGCCAGTTCCCACCGGCCGTACTCGGCGTGCTCGGTGAGCAACCGGCGCACATCGTGCCGGCTTGATCGGGCGGGGAGGGTGAACACCCGCGTCTCGTAATGAGCCGAGCCGGTCTGCGCCGGCAGTATCGACACGTCCTGCATGGGCACACCTTATAGGTCTGTCGCCCGTGGTCAATGCGCGCTACCGTGCGCATATGGCAACTGATCCGCAGGCCGCCCTGGACCGGCTCTTCGCTGCTTTCAGCGCGCACCTGCACGCCGTCGCCGGCACCCGGGACGGCGACGCTCCAGCCGTGATCGATGCCGCCGACACGCTCATGGACGCCTTCGACACATATGACGAGGCGCTGTACGACGCCTACGAGGTGGACACCCCGTTCGTCGTCTACGACGGCGACGACGATGACGACGACTGGGAGGACGACGTCGACATCATCGACGTGGACGACGATGATGACGACGATCTGCCGGCGGTGGAAGAACTCGACGAACTCGATGAACCCGACGCCGACCGCTGAGAAACGAGCGCGGGCGCGATCATCGTCGCTCGGGATAGCCGAACTCCACCTCGGTGACCTCATCGAGCACCTGCCGGATCTGCCCGGGTAGTTCCAGGTCGGATGCGGCCAGCGAACCGCGCAACTGTGCCGGGGTACGAGCCCCGACGACGGCGGAGGCCACCCCGGGTGCATCCCGTACCCAGGCCAGGGCTACTTCGACGGGGGAGCGGCCCAGCCCCTCGGCGGCGGTGGACACGGCCTCCACCACCGAGCGGGCGTGAGCGGTCAGGTACGGCTCGACGAAGCCCCGCAGGTGCGGAGAGGCTCCCCGGGAGTCAGCCGGCACCGAGCGGCGGTACTTGCCCGACAGCACCCCACGTCCCAACGGGGACCAGGCCAGGATGCCCACGCCGCAAGCATCGGCTGCCGGCACCAGTTCCCGCTCGATGCCGCGCTGCAGCAGCGAGTACTCCATCTGCGCAGCGGTCAGGAACGTCTCGTCGGCGTCCAGCAGGGTCGCCGCCCGGGCCAGCTGCCAGGCCGGGAAGTTGGACAGCCCCACGTACCGGGTGCGCCCGGACACCACCGCCGCACGCAGCGCCGAAAGCGTCTCCCGTAACGGGGTGCTCCCGTCCGGGGCCTGCACCAGCCACAGGTCCAGGTGGTCGGTGCCCAGCCGGTCCAGCGAGGCGTCCAGGGAGTCCAGCAGCGCCCCGCGAGAGGTGTCCGGGCGGGCGCCGGCGGCATCGGTGCGCACCCCGGCCTTGGAACACAGCAGCACCTCCTCCCGGTCCACGCTGCGTTCCAGGAGCGCGCCGATGACCTCCTCGGCCCTGCCGTCGCCATAGGTGGCCGAGGTGTCCACCAGGTTGCCGCCCGCATCGAGGTAGGCCCGGAGCTGCTCCTCGGCTTCGTGTTCATCGGTGTCGCGGCCCCAGGTGAGTGTGCCCAGGCCGACAGAGGCCACCCGCAGTCCACTGTTGCCCACACGCCGAAGGTCCATGGCAGTGAAGGCTACCGGTCCGGGACGTCTAGTCTTGGGCGTCGTGACATGGTGGGAAGCGATCATTCTGGGATTGGTGCAGGGGCTCACGGAGTTCCTGCCGATCTCCTCCAGCGCGCACCTGCGAATCGTGGGGGAGTTGTTGCCCGGCGGCACCGACCCGGGTGCTGCGTTCACCGCGATCACCCAGATCGGCACGGAGACCGCGGTGCTGGTCTACTTCCGCAAGGACATCGCCCGGATCATCAGCCACTGGTTCAAATCGCTGCCGATCGGTCCCTGGCGGCGGCAGATTTCCACCGATGATCCCGACGCCAGAATGGGCTGGCTGATCATTCTGGGTTCCCTGCCGATCGTGATCGCCGGTCTGACGTTCGCCGAAACCATCGAATACGCGCTGCGGAACCTGTACATCACCGCCGCCGTGCTGGCCATCTTCGCCCTGATCCTGGGCTGGGCGGACCGGGTGGGAGCCAAGCGGCGCACCCTGGAGGAACTGACCTGGAAGCACGGGCTGTTGTTCGGCCTGGCCCAGGCGATGGCGCTGATCCCGGGGGTGTCCCGGTCCGGCGGCACCATCACCGCGGGGCTGCTGATGGGCTACACCCGGGAGGCGGCCGCGCGGTACTCCTTCCTGCTGGCGATCCCGGCGGTGATGGGTTCGGGATTCTTCCAGCTGATCCGCTCCGCCGGCACCGGCGGCCAGGCGGGGCCGGCGAACACCGCACTCGCCACCCTCGTGGCCGCAGTCGTGGGCTATGTGGTGATCATCGCGTTCCTGCGCATCGTGTCCACCTACTCCTACCTGCCGTTCGTGATCTACCGAATCATCCTGGCTGCGGTGGTATTCGGTCTGTTGGCCGCCGGGGTGCTGACAGCGCTGCCGGAGGATGCCCTCATTTCGCCGATAGGGTGAGGTACGTGCAGTCCTGGTCTTCCCCTCCCGTGCCCACCCTTCCTGTCGGCGGTATCGCGCCCCGGGTTCGCGACACCCTTACCGGTGGCCTGGCCCAACCCGTGAGGGAGGAGCAGGCGCGGATCTACGTATGCGGGATCACCCCGTACGACTCCACCCACCTGGGCCACGCAGCCACCTACATCGCCTTCGACACCCTGGTCCGCGCCTGGCGTGATGCCGGCCTCCAGGTGAACTACGTGCAGAACGTCACCGACGTGGACGACCCGCTGTTGGAGCGGGCCCGCCAGACCGGCGTGCCGTGGCAGGAACTGGCCCGGGACCAGGTGGCCCTGTACGTCTCAGACATGAGCGCGCTGCGCGTGCTGGCCCCGGATCACTACATCGGGGTGGCCGAGACCACGGACCTGGTGGCCGAGGCGGTCGCGCGGATGCTGCAGGCCGGCGGAGCGTACCGAGTGCACCCGGGGGACGACGAGCGGGGACCGGACATCTATGCTGACATCGCCTCCGATGACCGAGCCGGCAGTGTGGGGCGGCTCGATGAGGCCACCATGGACCGCTACTTCGCCGAACGCGGCGGTGACCCGCAGGTGCCCGGCAAGAAGCACCCGAGGGACCCACTGCTGTGGCGCGCCGCCCGGCCGGACGAACCGGACTTCGACGGCGGTCCGCTGGGCCGGGGCCGGCCCGGTTGGCACATCGAGTGCGCGGTGATCGCCGAGCACTTCCTGGGCGTGCCCTTCCACGTCCAGGGCGGGGGCACCGACCTGATCTATCCCCACCACGAGATGAGCACCTCCCACCTGCGGGTGCTGACCGGGAACCCTGAGCCGGCGTCGTCGTTCGTGCATACCGGACTGGTGGCCTACCAGGGCGAGAAGATGAGTAAGTCCCTGGGCAACCTGGTGTTCGTCTCCGACCTCCTGGACGACGTACCACCGGCAGCCATCCGCCTGGCGGTCCTGGCCAACCACTATTCGGTGGACTGGGAGTACACCACCGGACTGCTCACCGAAGCCACCCGGCGCTTGGAGCGCTGGCAGGGGACGCTGCAGCACGCCGAGGCCGCCGGCCACAAACCGGGTTCGGGAGCGGGCTCGGCGGGCGAGGACGTCCTCGCCCGCGTCCGTTCGGCGCTCGCCGAGGATCTGGACACGCCGGCTGCACTCGCGGCCGTGGACGCCTGGGCGGACGGGACCTCCACCGCCGCCGATGCCGCCCTGGTGGCGGACGCCGTCGATGCTCTACTCGGTGTGGACCTGCGCGCCGGTCGGGGCGCAGTGGCCGGCTGAAACCGGGGTCAGCTCCCGGAGACGGGTCCGCCGCCGGTGTCGCGGCGGCGCAGGAACCGCTCGAACTCGCGCGCGATGGCTTCACCGCTTGCCTCGGGAAGGTCGGCGGTGTCCTTGGCCTCCTCCAGTTGGCGCACGTACTCGGCCACCTCCGGGTCCTCCTCGGCGAGTTCATTCACCCCGTCCTGCCAGGCCCGGGAGTCCTCGACCAGGTCCCCGGTGGGCACGGGCTCACCGAGGAGTTCCTCCAGAGCGGTCAGCAGGGCCAGGGTGGCCTTCGGGGAAGGGGGCTGGGCAACGTAGTGCGGAACGGCAGCCCAGATGGACAAGGAGTGCAGGCCGCGGTCCAGCGCCATCTGCGCCAGCACGCCCACGATCCCGGTGGGTCCCTCGTAGTCGCCGTCCTCCACCCCGAGCAGGGCCTGCACGCGCGGGTCGTCCGAACTGGTCTGCACCGGTATCGGCCGGGTATGCGGCACGTCGGCGAGCAGGGCGCCCACGCACACGATGGTGCCCGCGTCCAGGTCCTCGGCGGCGTCCAGCAACTCGTTGCAGTACGCCCGCCAACGCAGTGAGGGTTCGGTGCCGCGGGCGAGCACCAGCCGCCGACCGGTCTGCGGGGTCACCGTCACCGAGACGGTGGTGGAGGGCCAGGTCAGCGCGCGGGAGCCGTCCGGGGTGCGTTGGACCACCGGTCGGTTCACCTGGAAGTCGTGGTAGGAGTCCGGGTCGATCTGGCGCATCTCCCGGGCGTCCCAGGCATCGGCGATCATCTTCAGCGCGGTGCTCGCCGAGGAACCGGCGTCATTCCAGCCCTCGAAGGAGGCCAGCATCATGGCAGGCGGGATCTCATCGGCCGGGTCGGGCTCTTCGCTACGGCGGTGGCGGGGGACGGAACTCACCCCAATAGCCTACGTCGTCACGGCCCGGAGAGCCGGAATCGCAGATGGAACGGACTGATCCCACCGGGCAGTGCCCGCCGGGGGCTCAGCGGTGGATCCACCAGCGTGAACTCCTCGGCGCTGACCAACTGCGCCAGCGCCGCGCCGGCGGTGTGCAGGACGACGTTGCGCCCCGGGCACATCGCCGGCCCACCGCTGAACGGCACCAGCGGCCAGTCCTCATCGGTGCGCGCGCGCAGCCACAGGTCCGGGGTGAACCGGTGCGCGCGGGAGATCCGGGTGTGGTCGCGGTGGAAGTACGGGGCGAACACGATGATGGAGGCACCGGCGGGTAGCGTCCCACCGGCCCAGGTCGTGGCCTGGGTGGTGTCTCGCAGGATCGCGGGGGTGGTGGGCCACAGGCGCAGTGACTCCAGGATGCAGGCACGCAGGTAGGGAAAGTCAGCGTCGGCCCCCGCGGTTTCGACCTCTTCCCGGGCGGTGCCCGCATGTCCGTCATGGGTGGCCAGGAGCGCTAACGCACGGTAGGTGGCCCAGGCCGCGGCGTCGAAGGCGAACAGCCACTGCGGGATCTGGTGGTGCTTGGCGGTGCCCTCCGGGCCGGGGGTGCGGGCCACCATCTGGGCCAGACTGCCCGGTTCGGCCAGCTCCACGTAGTCTGCCAGCCGCTCCAGGAACCGTTGCCGGCGCCTCGTTCGGGCAGGTTTGAGGAAGGACCAGTTCGCGTCCTTGCGCAGGCGCAACAGATCGTTGGTCACGGCGTGATCGTGGCGGGCTGTACCGCCGAGGACGACGCGGCGGACCATGCGGTGCCAGGCAGTCGCGAAACCCGGCCAGTCCAGGGTGCCGGTGAGGCGGGCATGGTCCAGCAGGGCGTTCATTTCCTCGGCGACCACCGCGCGCATCCGCTGCCCGTGCTCATGGGTACGGCGCTGCGGTTGCAGGACCTGTTCGTTGAAGGGGCGGCGGACGGTGCGCTCCTCGGGGGAGGAGATGAGCACTCCCTCGGGTTGGAAGTGACCCAAGGCCCCGCGCTTCTCGCGGGTGGAGGGGGAGAACGGCTCCGGTGACTCGTTCAGCACCCGGTGCACCTGGTCCGGTTCCAGGACGAAGGTGAACCGACGCCCGGGCAGCCGCACCTGCACCGGTCCGGGGCCGTACCGGTCTCGCAGGTGCTGCATGGTGCGGACCGCTTGCTTGTCGAGGCCGGCCTTCTGAGAGAGCAGCATCATAAGTGGGCGGCGCACGATCGCACCGCCGGCCGCCACCGGTGTCAGAACCCGGGTTAGCGCACGCACCCCATCCAGGAGGGAGGCGGACGGAACCTCGTGTGCGGGGTTGCGGTCGGAGTTGCGGTCGGAAACCATACTTGAGGCTAAGCCGCCCAGTGCTGCTCAGCATCTGCGAGTCCGGCGGCACCGGCAGAGGCGGAGGATTACGATGCCCAGTCGACATCCGGAGCACCGGGTACCCGTCGCGATCAATGTTCAGCACTGGCGAAACCTGACCTTCCTGCACTGGCCTATCGAGGCGGCGAGGTTGCAGGCGTTGATACCGCCGGCTCTGGTGGTGGACACCTTCGAGGGAACCGCATGGGTGAGCATCACTCCCTTCCGGATGCAGTACTTCGGTGCACCGGAGGGCGCCTTCGCGCTCGTGCCGGACTTCACCGAGGTGAACGTGCGTACATACGTACACGGCGTAGATGGGCACGACGGGGTCTGGTTCTTCTCCCTGGAGTGTTCACGGTTGCCCGTCACCGTGCTGCTGCGCCAACTCGGCCTGCCCTACCAGCGTTCGACCACGGATCAGCGTGAGCGCGGCGGCGCGGTTCAGTACACCTCCCGGCGCCGGGCGGGCCATGGATGGTTCGGCGCGGAGGTGGAGGCCGGCGAGCGGATTGAGCATCCGAGCCCGCTCGAGAACTTCCTCACCGGCAGATGGAACGGGTACGGCCGTACCCGGGGACGGATCTGGCGTACCCCGATCGAGCACGAGCCCTGGCCGCTGCACACCGCGCGGGCCAGGTGCGATCCGGCCGCGTTGTTCGCCGCGAACGCACTACCGCACCCGCACACGTCACCGGTGGTGCACTTCTCCCCACTGGTGCACGTGCGCATCGGGATGCCCCGGCCGGTGTGAGACGGTCCTACCCGGCTTGCGGCGCGAGCCAGCTCAACGGCCCGCTCGGCCACGCCTACCGGATTGCTCGGGATGCACGTGGGGCACCCCTGACGCACACTGGCATCGTGCGCTCGAGGCGACCCAAGGAGATCCACATGACCAGGTGCTCGTCCGCTCCGCAAAGGAGCCTCGGATGAGGCGTCGTCGACTGCCCACGATGGTCCGCATGATGAGTCGGATCGAAGAAGCCGACGTGTTGGACGACTACGCCGATTCAGTCCAACCGTTGGCTGATGCGCTCGTCGCCGATGCGGGCCGACGGCGGATGTTGCACGGTCATGCACTGGGACACGCACTGCATCCCCTGCTCAGCGACGCACCGATCGGCGCCTGGCTCAGCACCGCGGTGCTGGACGTGACCGGCGGCGCCCGCGCCCGCCCCGCCGCCAGGCGACTGCTGGGCTTCGGCATCCTGGCAGCGCTGCCGACCGCGATCACCGGGTGGGCCGAGTGGGCCGGCACCGACGCCCGCAGCCGGCGGGTGGGCCTGGTGCACGCCGGCGCCAACTCGGTGGCCCTCGGGCTGCACGCTGCCTCCTGGTTGCTGCGCCGCCGCGGTCGTCACGGTGCCGGTGTGACGCTCAGCATGCTCGCCAATGGCGCCCTGGCATCCGCGGGACAACTCGGGGGCCATCTGACGGTAGCCCGCAAGGTGGGGTCACGTCACGAGCATTTCGACCACGGCTGATCCGGTGGCGGTACCGGGCACTTCGATGCGACTAGCCTGTTCCTGCACATCGTTTCGCGGATGACGACGGCTGGAGCCCAACTTGGATGTCCCTTCTCAGAGCGTTCTCGCAGGTCAGGAGACCCTTGAGCCGCGGTACCCACTGGAAGCGGTCCTTTGGGATATGGACGGCACCCTGATGGACTCCGAGCCGCACTGGCTCGCCGCTGAGCAGGAACTGTGCGCCGAACACGGGGGAACGTGGGATGAGTCCCTCGCCCTGGAACTGGTGGGGCTGCCCTTGTCGGTCTCGGCCCAGCACCTGCGCGAACGGGCCGGGATCCGCGGCACCACCGAGGAGATCGTGCAGACCCTGCTGGACCGGGTCACCCTCCGGGTCGCGGACGGCGGCATCCCATGGCGACCCGGGGCGGCCGAACTCCTGCACGAACTGCGCGCCCGGCGCGTGCCGTTGGCACTGGTCACGATGTCGTACGCGCAACTGGCCGACGTGTTCATCGACTCCCTGCCCGAGGGGACCTTCTCCGCCGTGGTCACCGGTGACACGGTCAGCAACGGAAAGCCGCACCCCGAGCCCTATCTCACTGCGATGGACCGGCTGGGCGTCAGTGCCGCCGGCTCGATCGCGATCGAGGACTCCGTCCCGGGGCTGACCGCTGCCCAGGCCTCAGGTGCCTGCACCATCGGGGTTCCGGCGCTGCTGCCCATCCCCGCCGCACCCGGGAGAGTCCTGCTGGACACCCTCGAGGGGGTCTCGGTACACCACCTGCGCCAGATCCTCACCGCCTGCCGGCAGCGCCGGTGAGGATGCCCGGAAGCACCAGGCGGGGATGAGACGCTCACGCACCCGGGGCTGGCGGATCGGGCGGATCGCGGGAACGCCGCTGATCCTCGCGCCCGGTTCGGTGGTGCTCGGGGCGGTGCTGTATGTGCTCTTCCTGCCCACATTCCAGGCGCTGCTCGGCGACTCGCCGCGGACCTATCTCATCGCGGCGCTGCTGCCGGCGGGTCTGCTGGCTTCGATCCTGGTCCACGAGGTGGCTCATGGGCTCACCGCCCGGCTCTACGGGGTGCCCGTCACCGAGTACGTGCTCACCCTGTGGGGCGGGCACACGGCCTTCGACCACGGCCTGGACCGGCCGGGCCGCTCGGCTGTGGTCTCGGTGGCCGGACCGGCCGCGAATGCCCTGATCGCCGGGCTCATGTGGATACCGATCACAGCGGGCCAGGGGAGCGCCGCCGATGTGATGCTCTCCGCGGTGGTGTACGTCAACGCGGTGCTGGCGGCGTTCAACCTGCTCCCGGGCCTGCCGATGGACGGGGGCCGGATCCTGGAGGCTGCGGTCTGGAAACTCACCGGCAACCGCGCCAGCGGCACGATGGTGGCTGCCCGTGGCGGCCAGGTGCTGGCCCTGGGGGTGGCCCTCTGGGGCCTGTGGCCGTTGCTGCTGGGGGGAACCGGCACCTTCCGCCTGGTCTGGGCACTGCTGATCGCCGGGGTGTTGTGGTTCGGTGCGCAGTCCGAGGTGCGCCGTGCCAAGGCCCAGCGAGCCACCGCCGGGGTGGATCTGAGCGCCCTGGTGCAACCGGCGCTCGTGTTGCCCGAGACCGCCAGCCTGACCGACTGGGACCGCGCCGGCGGGGGCCACGCGGTGACCGTGCTGACCGCCGCCGACGGCGCTCCGACCGGACTGGTCCAGGACCAGGCCGCCGCTTCGGTGCCGGCGCCGTCCCGGCCGCGCACCACGCTCGGCGCCGTCTCGGTGCCGGTGCCCCCGGTGGCGGTGATCTCCACCACCCGCGGAAGTGAGGCGGTCGCCCAGGTCGCCAGGGCTGCACAGGCAGGTGCCGGCACGATCGTCGTGCTCGGCGCGCCGGCGAGCGGGCGGACCGGCATCCGCGGGGTGCTCGACGTGAAGCACGTCATCGACGCGCTGGGCGCGTAGACTCACCGGCCGTGAGCCACGACATCCCTACCGGAGCCCAGGTCCGCCGAGGCCTGCTGCGACCGGGCGACAAGGTGCAACTGACCGACCCCAAGGGACGGCTGAGCACCATCGTGCTCGAGACCGGCAAGATCTTCCATACCCACCGGGGCTCCTTCGCCCACGACGAACTGATCGGTGCGCCCGAGGGCAGCGTGGTCACCACCAGTGGCGGGGTGGCCTACCTGGCGCTGCGACCCCTGCTGAGTGACTACGTGCTGTCCATGCCCCGTGGTGCCGCGGTGATCTACCCCAAGGACGCCGCGCAGATCGTCACCCAGGCCGACATCTACCCCGGGGCGTGCGTGGTGGAGGCCGGGGTGGGTTCGGGGGCGCTGACCTTGTCGCTGCTGCGGGCGGTGGGTGATCACGGTTCGCTGCTGTCGGTGGAGCGTCGCGCCGACTTCGCCGAGATCGCCCAGGGCAACGTGACCGACTTCTTCGCCGGTGACCACCCCGCGTGGGAACTGGCGGTGGGGGACCTGGCCGAGGTGTTGCCCGAGCGCGCCGAACCGGGCTCGGTGGACCGGATCCTGCTGGACATGCTGGCGCCGTGGGAGAACCTGGAGGTGTGCGCCGACGCGCTCGCCCCCGGTGGGGTGCTGCTGGCCTATGTGGCCACCGCCACCCAACTCTCCCGGCTGGCCGAGGACCTGAAGGCCGACGGGCGGTTCACCGAGCCGGTGGCCTGGGAGTCGATGGTGCGCGGCTGGCACCTGGAGGGCCTGGCGGTGCGGCCCGAGCATCGCATGATCGGCCACACCGGATTCCTGCTCACCACCCGGCGGATGGCACCGGACACCCCGGCACCGCTGCGCCGTCGTCGTCCGGCGCCGGGGGCCTACTCCGAACCGGCGGCCGACTTCGACGAGGCCGATCTCTCCGCTGACCTGGCCGAGCGGGATCTGAGCGCGAAGAGGCTGCGCAAGGTACGCCGCGAGCAGCGCCGTCGTGCGGCGGCCGCCGACTCCCCGAACCCACCGGAAGACCGGTCCGGTACCGGGGCCGACCCAGTCCCTGATCAAGACTCAGCGCCTGACCAAGACCCAGCGCCCTGATCAGGGTGCGGCCACCAGGCCGACTCCGCTGCGCCGTCGTCGTCGGTCCTGGCTTACAGTGGTCACCAGGAGGTTCAGATGCCCTCAGTGGACACCGGTGGGGCGCCTTCGGGGCGCGAGCGCGAACTGCGCCAGCAGGCGATCGACCTCGCCGGCAAGAACGAACGCCTGGTCGAGGCACTGAGCGCTGCGCGTGCCCAACTGGTGGAGTTGCGCACCCAACTGGAGGAGATGAGCAAGCCGCCGGGGTCCTACGCGCTGTTCGTGCGCGCGCACTCCGACGGCACCGCCGATGTGATGTCCGCAGGCCGCAAGTTGCGGCTCGGGGTCTCACCCTCGGTGGCCCTGGAGGAGTTGACCCTGGGCCAGGAGGTGCAGCTGAACGAGGCGATGACCGTGGTCGGCGTCGGCGGGTTCGAGCCGGTCGGGGAACTGGTCACGGTCCGGGAGATGCTCGACAAGGACCGGGCACTGGTGCTGGGCCGCTCCGATGAGGAGCGCGTGGTGCGACTGGCCGGGTCGCTGCAGGACGAGCACGTACGGGTGGGGGACACCCTGACCGTGGACGGGCGCACCGGGTTCGCCTTCGAGCGAATCCTGCGTTCGGACGTGGAGGACCTGGTGCTGGAGGAGATCCCGGACGTGGACTACTCCGACATCGGAGGCCTGGCGGCCCAGATCGACCAGATCCGTGACGCCGTGGAGCTGCCGTTCGCCCACCCGGAACTGTTCCGCGAACACGGCCTCAAACCCCCCAAGGGGCTGTTGCTGTACGGCCCGCCCGGGTGCGGAAAGACCCTGATCGCCAAGGCGGTGGCGACCTCGCTGGCCAGGACCGCCACCGCCCAGGACGCCGAAACCGACGCCGCCGGGCGGGCGCGGTCCTACTTCCTCAACGTCAAGGGCCCCGAACTGCTGAACAAGTTCGTCGGGGAGACCGAGCGGCACATCCGCCTCATCTTCTCCCGGGCCCGGGAGAAGGCCTCCCAGGGGATCCCGGTGGTGGTGTTCTTCGATGAGATGGAGTCGCTGTTCCGCACCCGCGGCACCGGGGTGTCCTCGGACGTGGAGACCACGATCGTGCCCCAGTTGCTCAGCGAGATCGACGGCGTGGAACGACTGGAGAACGTCATCGTGATCGGTGCCTCCAACCGGGAGGACATGATCGACCCGGCGATCCTGCGGCCCGGGCGGTTGGACGCGAAGGTCAAGATCGAACGACCCGACGCCGAGGCCGCGCGGGACATCTTCAGCAAGTACCTCACGGCCGACCTGCCGATCCACCCAGACGACCTGGCCGAGCACGACGGCAACCCGGACTGTGCCGTGGCGGCGATGATCGAGCAGGTGGTGGGCAGGATGTACGCCACCGAACCTCACAACCAGTTCCTCGAGGTCACCTACGCCAGCGGGGACAAGGAGATCCTGTACTTCAAGGACTTCAACTCCGGGGCGATGATCGCCAACGTGGTGGACCGGGCCAAGAAGAAGGCCATCAAGGATCTGCTCGCCTCCGGGGTGCGGGGCATCCGCGTGGAGCACCTGCTGGACGCCGCGCTGGAGGAGTTCAAGGAGAACGAGGATCTGCCCAACACCACCAACCCCGACGACTGGGCGCGGGTGTCGGGCAAGAAGGGTGAGCAGATCGTGTTCATCCGCACGATCGTGCAGCACAAGGGTTCACCCGAGGCCGGCCGCACCATCGAGTCCGTGCGCCCCACCGGCCAGTACCTCTAGGCACACGCGGCGTCGCCGCGATCGGCCGCTTAGGCTGGGTGGGTGAGTGTGCGGCGTATCGTGGGCATGGAGACCGAGTTCGGCATCATGGGCGACAGTCCCGGGCTGAACCCGATGCTGATGTCGGCCCAGATGGTCACCGCCTACGCCCGGCACGCGCTCCCGGAAGGCACCTCACCGCGGTGGGACTACTCCGATGAGGATCCGCTCAACGATGCCCGGGGCTGGCGGCTGGAGCGCGGGGCGGCCCATCCGAGCCAACTCACCGATACCCCTGGATCCGAGGCGAGCGATGCCGCTTCGACGTCACACTGGCCGGCCATCCGGGAACAGCGCCGCGGCGCGCCGGAGCCGGATCAGGGGCTGGTGGCCAACGCCGTGCTGACCAATGGAGCCAGGTTCTATGTCGACCACGCCCATCCGGAGTACTCCGGACCCGAGACCACCGGACCGCTGGCAGCGCTTACCTGGGACCGGGCCGGCGACGAGATCGCGCTGCGAGCCAGCAGGTTGCTCGCCCAGATCCCCGGCATGCCTACTGTGACCCTGTACAAGAACAACACCGATGGCAAGGGTGCGAGCTATGGCACCCACGAGAACTACCTGGTGGACCGCCGGGTGCCCTTCGTTGACATCGTGGACTACCTCACCCCGTTCCTGGTGACCCGGCAGATCTTCTGCGGCGCGGGCCGGGTGGGCCTGGGTCAGCATGGCGAGAACCCGGGTTACCAGATCTCCCAGCGGGCCGACTTCATCGAGGCGGAGGTCGGCCTGGAGACGACCCTGCGCCGCCCCATCATCAACACCAGGGACGAACCCCACGCCGATCCCCGCGACTACCGGCGCCTGCACGTGATCATCGGTGACGCCAACCTGGTCCAGGTGTCGAATTACCTGAAGCTCGGGACCACCGCGCTCCTGCTCTGGCTGCTGGAGACCGGGCAGGTCCCGCTGGAACTGTCCGCGCTCCGACTGGCCGACCCGGTCGCGGCGGTCCGCACGATCAGCCGGGACCCGACACTGGGGGAGAAGGTGGATCTGGAGGATGGCCGCAGCATGACCGCGGTACAGATCCAACAGATCTACGCGGACGTGATCGGGGCGGCGCTGCACGAGCGCGGCCGGATCGATGAGCAGACCCGGGACGTCCTGCTGCGATGGCGCGAGGTGCTGTCCAGGCTGGCCACCGACCCGGCCCAGTGCGCCCGGGAGGTGGAGTGGGTGGCCAAACTCCGCCTGCTGGAGGGCATGCGCGCCCGCCGTGGGACGGACTGGGACGACCACCGCCTGGCCGCGATGGATCTGCAGTGGTCCGATCTACGCCCGGAGAAGGGCGTCTACGCCCGCCTGGCCGCAGCGGGGGGAGTGGAGATCCTAGTCGATGACCAGCAGGTGGAGCACGCCATCGCCAACCCCCCGTCCGACACCCGGGCCTACTTCCGCGGTGAGACGCTCCGGCGGTACGGCCCCCAGGTGGAGGCGGCGAACTGGGACGCGGTGGTCTTCGACCTGCCCGGCCGGGCACACCTGACGCGGGTGCCGACCTCCGACCCCTACCGGGGCAGTGCCGAGCACGTGGGTGATCTGCTGGCTGCCCACCCGCGGGCAGAGGATCTGATTGCCGCACTCGGCAATCCATGACGCCGGGGCGAGCCCGCGCGTCGTAGGATCGAGGTAACAGTTCTCCCGGCGTACCTAGGAGGCATCGGTGGCCCGCCAGTTCGAGCAGAAGCGCCCGTCCGACCCGCCCGACGACGACGTACCCACTCCGGCCCCGACCGGCGCGGGTGCCCGCGCCCAGGATGCCGAGGTCGATGCGCTCCTCGATGAGATCGATGAGGTGCTGGAGACCAACGCGGAGACGTTCGTTCGCGGCTTCGTGCAGAAGGGCGGCCAGTGACCGGCGCAGCCGGGGACCGGCTGCCGGCGGTCTATACCCGTCCGGGTAGCGCCTCGTTCACCGAATTCCTGGCTGAGGCGGCACCCGAACTCCTTCCCGGGCGACGCTATGCCGGGCAGGAACTGGACGTGGCTTCGCTACCGGCCCCCCACGCCACCACTATCGTCGCCCTGACCTACCCCGGTGGTGTGGTGATGGCCGGGGACCGGCGCGCCACGATGGGTTCCCAGATCTCGCACCGGCGGATGGAAAAGGTGTTCTCCGCCGACGAGTTCTCCGCGATCGGGATCGCCGGCACCGCCGGCCTCGCCGTGGAACTGGTGCGCCTGTTCCAACTCGAGTTGGAGCACTTCGAGAAGATCGAGGGTGCGCTGTTGTCGTTGGAGGGGAAGGCGAACCGGCTGGCCACGATGGTCCGTTCCAACCTTCCCCTGGCTCTGCAGGGTCTGGCCGCGATCCCGCTGTTCGGCGGCTACGACCAGGGCGAGGGGACCGGTCGGATCTTCTCCTACGACGTCGTCGGCGGGCGGTATGAGGAACGTGACTACCACGCCGTCGGGTCCGGCGGGGTCTACGCCCGCGGTTCACTGAAGAAGCTCTGGCAACCCGACCTCGATCCCGACGCCGCGGTGCGTACCGCGCTGCGGGCCCTGGTCGACGCGGCCGATGACGACTCGGCCACGGCCGGCCCGGACCTGCTGCGCAAGATCTACCCGATCGTGGTGCGCATCGACGTCGAGGGGTTCACCCGGATCCCGGCGGCGGACCTGGGCCGACACGCGGAGGAGATCAACGCCCGGCTCGCCGAGACCGAGGAAGGAGACCGGTCATGACGCAGGCGTACTACGTCTCCCCGGAACAACTGATGAAGGACCGGGCGGACTTCGCGCGCAAGGGCATCGCGCGCGGCCGCTCGGTGGTGGCTCTGGGCTATGTCGGCGGGATCGCCTTCGTCACCGAGAACCCCTCCAGGGCACTGCACAAGATCTCCGAGATCTACGACCGGATCGCCTTCGCCGCGGTGGGCAAGTACAACGAGTTCGAGAACCTGCGGGTGGCCGGGATCCGCTACGCGGACCTGCGTGGGTACTCCTACGACCGCACCGACGTCAACGCCCGGGGCCTGGCCAACGCCTACGCGCAGAGTCTGGGGGCGGTGTTCACCACTGAGTCCAAGCCGCTGGAGGTCGAGATCGCCGTCGCCGAGGTTGGCGCGGATCAGGACACCGACCAGATCTACCGGCTCTCCTACGACGGGTCGGTCAGCGACGAGCACGGTTTCGTGGTCATGGGTGGTGCGGCTGACCGGCTCGGCAGGATCGTGGCCGAGCAGTGGCGCACCGGCCTGGAGCTGAGCGAGGTGATGCGCCTGGCGGTGAGTGCCCTGGGCAGTCCGGATGCGGAGGTCGAGGAGGACGGGAAACGGCGCCGGATACCCGCTACCGGCCTGGAAGCGGCCATATTGGACCGGACTCGGCCCCGCCGGGCGTTCCGTCGGCTCGATGCGAGTGCCCTGGAATCGTTGCTGAACGAATGACCGCGCGCATCTTCGGCCTGGAGACCGAGTTCGGCATCACCTCGGCCACCACCTCGGGACGCACGCCCTCGGCCGAGGAGATCGCCCGGTACCTGTTCCGCAAGGTCGTGGCCTGGGGCCGGTCGTCGAACGTGTTCCTGGGCAACGGTGCGCGCCTGTACCTGGATGTGGGGTCACACCCCGAGTACGCCACGGCCGAGTGTGATGACCTCCGCCAACTCCTCATTCAGGACAGGGCCGGCGAGCAGATCATGGTCGGGTTGTTGACCGACGCCGCCGAACGGATGGCCGCCGACGGTATCGACGGCACCATCCACATGTTCAAGAACAACCTGGACTCGGCGGGGAACTCCTACGGGTGCCACGAGAATTACCTGATCCGGCGGCGCTCGGACTTCAGCCGTATCGCCCACGCGCTCATCCCGTTCCTCATCACCCGCCAGATCCTCACCGGTGCCGGGCACGTGCTGCCCGGGAGCGGTGGGGCCCGGTACTGCTTCTCCCAGCGCGCCGACCACATGTGGGAGGCGACCAGTTCGGCCACCACCAGGTCCCGCCCGATTATCAACACCCGGGACGAACCGCACGCCGACGCCGACCTGTACCGCCGCCTGCACGTGATCAGCGGGGACTCCTCGATGTCCCAGACCACCACGATGCTCAAGGTGGGCATGACCGACCTGATCCTGCGGATGCTGGAAGCCGGGGTGATCCTGCGTGACTTCACCTTCGCCAACCCGGTGCGGGCGATCCGCCAGATCTCCCACGACCTGACCGCCTCCACCCAGGTTCCGTTGGCGCACGGCACCACGGCCAGTGCTCTGGATGTTCAGGAGTACTACCTGGAGCGCACCCGCACCTTCCTGTCCGCCAGCGACCAGCACGGCCCCTACGACGGCTGGGTGCTGGACCTGTGGTCGCGTGGGCTGGAGGGGTTGCGCACCGGGAACCTCGAACCGGTTGAGACCGAACTTGACTGGGTGATCAAGAAACGGCTCCTGGACCGGTACCTGGCCGGGAAGAACGTGCCGCTGACCGACGCCCGGGTGAGCCGGCTGCTGCTGGCCTATCACGACATCTCACCGCGGCACGGGTTGTTCCCGAAACTGGAGGCCCGCGGCCTGGCCGCCACGATGGTCTCGGCGGAGGAGGTGGAGACGGCGACCACCACACCGCCGCAGACCACTCGGGCCAAGCTCCGGGGCGACTTCGTCCGTGCCGCAACCGAGCGCCGCCGGGACTTCACCGTGGATTGGGTGCACCTGAAACTGAACGACTACTCCGGCCGCACGGTGTTGTGCAAGGACCCGTTCCGCTCCTCCGATGAGCGCGTGGACCGGTTGATCGCCAGCATGGATGAGGCCCACCCGGGTCCGATGCCGGTGATCTGAGGCAGTGGCTCGGGAGCCGTAGACTCTGGATCTGTGTTGCCATCCCGCCGAACCGTCCTGAGTGCGCTGAGCCTGGCCACGCTCGGTGCGGCCGTGGCCTGCCGGCAGGAACCGGATCCGGAGTCCGACGGCGAGGTGTGGGTTTCCGGGGAGTTCGGCACGAAGCCTCGGGTCGACTTCGAGACGCCACTGAGCATCTCGGCGCCCTACACCGAGGAAATCATCACCGGCGAGGGAACCGAACTGCGCGATGACGCCGCGGTGATGCTGTCCTACCTCGCCATCGACGCGGTGACCGGGGAGACGATCAGGGAGAACTACCAGGAGACCCCGGAGATCATGGTGCTCGGT
The DNA here is from genome assembly GCF_049725185.1 of Pseudactinotalea sp. Z1748. NCBI lineage: Bacteria > Bacillati > Actinomycetota > Actinomycetes > Micrococcales > Cellulomonadaceae > Pseudactinotalea > Pseudactinotalea sp. Z1748. The sequence goes on from NZ_JBMPQB010000003.1 coordinate 136,269, forward strand.
GAGGAAGCCGGGGTGCTGCACGCCGAACTCCTCGGACGCACCGAGGGTTCGCGGTTGCTCCGGGTGGAACTGGGTACCCGGGAACGGCCAAACCCCACCGTGCTGGTGTACGACATCCGCCACACCACCGCCTGGGGCGAACCGGTGCCGGCACCCAAGAATGACGACCAGACCCCGCAGGTCGGTACCGACGACGACGGGATCCCCGTGGTGCAGGTACCCGATGCCGACCCACCGGTAGACCTGCAGGTGGTTCCGGTGCTGCGTGGTGACGGCCCCCAGGTCCGCGACGGACAGGCCGTCACGGTGCGTTACTCCACCTACTCCTGGAGCACCGGCGAGATCACCGACACCCTCTGGGGGGAGGGCATGTTGCCCACCACAATCCCCTTCACCGGCCTGATCCCGGCCTGGCAGAACGGGCTTGTCGATGAGCAGGTCGGATCCCGGTTGATCCTGGTGACGCCCCCGGAACTGGCGTTCGGCACCGAGGCGCTGGTGTTCCTCATCGATGTGCTCGCGGTCTCGGCGATGGAGGAGAACGGCGAGGACGGGGAGGACGGCGAGGACGGCGAGGACGGCAGCAACGAGGAGGAGGACACCGGATGAGCGTGGCGCTACGGGTGATCCCGTGCCTGGATGTGGACGGCGGACGGGTGGTCAAGGGGGTGAACTTCGCCCACCTGCGCGACGCGGGCGACCCGGTCGAACTCGCCAAGCGGTACGTGGCCGAGGGGGCTGACGAGGTGACGTTCCTGGACATCTCGGCCTCCACCGAGGACCGGGCCACAACCGTGGACGTCGTCAGCACCACGGCAGAGGAGGTGTCGGTGCCGTTGACGGTCGGCGGTGGCGTGCGGACCGTGGCCGACGTGGATGCGCTGCTGCGTGCCGGAGCGGACAAGGTCGGGGTGAACACAGCCGCGATCCAGCGTCCGGAACTGATCGCCGAGATCGCCCAGCGGTTCGGGTCCCAGGTGCTCGTGCTGAGCGTGGACGCCCGGCGGGTGCCCGAGGGCACCACGACCGGATCCGGGTTCGAGGTCACTACCCATGGCGGGCGGCGCGGCACCGGCATCGACGCGGTGTCCTGGGCGGTGCAGGCGGCCGAGTCCGGGGTGGGGGAGATCCTGTTGAACTCCATGGACGCCGACGGCACCACAGCCGGTTTCGATCTGGAGATGACCACGGCGGTGCGTGAGCGGGTCAGCGTCCCGCTGATCGCCTCCGGCGGCGCCGGCAGCGTCGAGGACTTCGTTGCGGTCGCCCACTGCGGAGTCGATGCGGTGCTGGCGGCCAGCGTCTTCCACTACGGCACCCTCACGATCGGTCAGGTCAAGGACGCCTTGGCCGGGGCCGGGTTCCCCGTCCGTCGCTGACTGCAGATCACTGCTCACACCTCGGCTCCTGCGCTGCGACCGCGACGACGTCGACGTCGGCGTGCTCGGTGCGGCCGGTCAGGTACAGCGCGAGTTCCACCGGTTCGCCGGTGACAGCGATGCTGCGCCGCGCGCGGCGCACCACCGCCCTGGGCCCACCGGGCACCACCAGCACCATACCGGTGCGGGCCCGGGCCTGGGTGGTCCTGCCTGCCCGGCGGACCTGCACCCATAGGGTAGACAACTGTTCCGGCGCCAGATTGCGCGGCTGCACCGGCCCGTCGGCGCGGCGGACATCCTCGTGATGCACCACGTACTCCAGCAGGTGGATCGCATCTCCGGCCAGTGCCATCGGGTTCCAGGCGGCAGGCTCGGCCAGGAACCGATCCAGCAACCCCTCGTAAGCCTCCGGATCGGCGTGGGCCTCACCCAACTCCATGGTGCGGGTGTCGGTATCGGTCAGTCCGGGCAGGAGCCCGGTGACCAACCCTCCCGGGCGGTGCACCCGCAGGTACAGGTGCGCGGCTAGGTGCCGGCTCCGCCACCCCTCGCACAGGGTGGGAGCGTCGGGACCCACCGCCCGCAGTGTGCTCGCCAATTCGCGCTGCTCCCAGCGATACCAGTCCATCCCCTCACGATCGCACAACAGGACCTACGTCACAGTGTCGTTGTACATGACGGTAGGCGGCGCATGGGAGCATGGTGCGCACATCACCATCGAGGAGCAGATCCCGTCATGGCAGGACCGCCTGAGGCAGCAACCTCTCGGGCATACGCACTTCCCGGTGGCGCGTTGCGCCGTTCGCTGCTGCTGATCGGCCGGGGAATCGCGTCGCAGAAACGCACGTTCGCCGTCGCGATCACGGCCAGTGCCGTCTACGGGGCCGCCCTGGTGGGCTCGGGGTGGGCACTGGGTCAGATCACCGACTCCGTGGTGGTGCCGGCGCTGTCCGGGTCCGACGTCCCGACAGCCCGCATCTGGATCGCGGGTCTGGTGCTCCTCGGGATCGGTCTGGTCACCGCCCTGAGTGTGGCGCTCCGCCGCGTCTTCGCCGGGCGGGGCACCATGGATGTGCAGGCCGGTCACCGCCGCCTGGTCACCCGGCAGTACCTGCGCCTGCCGATGAGTTGGCACCGGCGGCACCCGGCTGGACAGTTGCTCTCCAACGCCAACGCCGACGCCGAGGCCGCCGGCGGGGTGTTCCAGGCCCTGCCGTTCGCGCTGGGCGTGCTGGTGATGATCGCCATCGCCTCGGCCGCGATGCTGATCGCTGATCCGGTCACGGGGCTGATCGGAGTGGCGGTGCTCCCGATGGTGCTGGTGCTCAACGCCGTCTACCGGCGCTTCGTCAACCCGGCCGTTACCGAGGTGCAGCATCAGCGAGCGGTGGTCGCCGACTCCGCGCACGAGAGCTTCGAGGCCGCCGCCGTCGTCAAGGCGCTGGGCACCGAGGCGCTGGAGGAGGAGCGGTTCGCTGCGGCAGCAGACGACCTGCGGGCTGCGAACGTGCGCGTCGGGCGGATCCGCTCGGTGTTCGATCCCGCAATCGAGTACCTGCCCGCCCTGGCCACGCTGGGGGTGCTGGCCGTGGGTGCGGTCCGGATCGAGGCAGGCCTGATGAACACCGGCGGGGTGGTCACCACCGCGTACCTGCTGACCATCCTGACCTTCCCGGTACGGGCCATCGGGTTCGTGCTCGGTGACCTACCGCGGTCCCTGGTCGGGCACGCCCGGATCTCCCGGGTGGTCGACGCGCGCGGGTACCTGAGCGAGGGCACCGGGGTGCTCACCGCCGGCGGTGGGATGCACCTGTCCGCCGAGTGCGTGACACTGACGGTGCCGCGCCGCGACGCGGACGGCTCGGCCGGCACCCAGGACCTGCTCTCCGGCGTCTCCTTCACCGTCGAGCCCGGCCAGATCCTCGCGGTGGTCGGCTCCACCGGTTCGGGCAAGTCCACGCTGGTGGACCTGCTCGCCCGGCTCAGCGACCCCACCTCCGGGGTGGTGCGCTACGACGGCCTCGACGCCCGTGAGGTGTCCACCGCCCATCGCACCGGGGCGGTGGCCCTGGTGTCCCAGCAGGCTTTCGTGTTCGAGGACACAGTGCGTCACAACGTCACCCTCGAACAGTCGTCGGCGTGGACCGACGAGCACGTGTGGTCCGCTCTGGAAGTGGCACGCGCCGACGGCTTCATCAAGGACCTGCCCGAGGGCCTGGACACGGTGATCGGGGAGCGCGGCTCCAGCCTCTCCGGGGGGCAGCGCCAGCGCCTCGCGATCGCCCGCGCCCTGATCCGCCGCCCCCGGCTGCTGATCATGGACGATGCCACCTCCGCGGTGGACCCCATGGTGGAACAGCAGATCCTGCGCGGCCTGGGTGAGCACGTGGGCGGTGTCAGCGTGGTGCTGGTGGCCTACCGCACAGCGAGCATCGCGATGGCCGACTCCGTGCTGCACCTCGAGCGAGGGCAGGTGGTGGATCGGGGCACCCACGCCGAACTGCTCACCCGCGATGCCGGCTACCGCCAGATCGTCACCGCCTACCAGGTGCAACGCCAGGAGCGAGAGGGGCAGCGGGAGTGACGATGAGCGAGCAGAGATCCTCCGCACGCATCTCCGAAGCCTCCGAACTCGGGGTCTTCGGCACCGTCGCCGAAGGGATCCGACTCTCCCCGGCCATGCGCGTCGGAATCGGTTTCACCATGGCCCTGGCCCTGGTGGCCACCGCAGGACGCCTGATCGTGCCGCTGGCGGTGCAACGCACCACCGATGCCGGCATCCTGGCCCCGGGCGGGGTGGACGTGGGCCTGGTGATGCGCCTGTGCGCGATCGCCGCGGTGGGACTGCTGCTGACCGGAGCGTGCACGTCCTGGGTGAACTACCGGCTGTTCCGCGCAGCCGAGGGTGGCCTGGCCCAACTACGCGTTCGCGCCTTCCGGCACATCCACGATCTGTCCTCCCTGACGCAGAACACCGAGCGCCGCGGGTCGCTGGTCTCCCGGGTCACCTCGGATGTGGACACGATCTCGCTGTTCGTGCAGTGGGGCGGGTTGATGCTCATCCTGTCCTCGCTGCAGATCCTCGGGGCCACCGTGGTGATGCTGGTCTACTCCTGGCAACTCACCCTGCTCGTCTGGGCCGCGTTCGTGCCGATGATGCTGTTGGCGCCCCGGGCGCAGAAGGCACTCTCCAAGGCCTACGGCGAGGTTCGGGTACGCATCGGTGCGATGCTGGCTGCGGTCTCCGAGGCGGTCGTGGGTGCCTCCACCATCCGTGCCTACGGGGCGGGCGAGCGGACCAGGGGCCGGATCGAGCAGGCCATCACCAGCCACCGCGACGCCGCGGTGCGCGCCCAGACGTACGCCTCGATCGCCTTCTCCTCCGGGGTGCTGCTGTCCTCGGTCGCGCTTGCCGGGGTAGTGGTGGCCGGGGTGTACCTGGGCCTGGACGGGGGGATCAGCATCGGCGTCCTGCTCGCGTTCCTGTTCCTGGTGCAGATCTTCGTGGGCCCGGTGCAGAGCGCCACCGAGGTGCTCAACGAACTACAGAACGCCGTGGCCGGGTGGCGGCGCGTGATCGCCATCGTGCACACCCCGCTGGATATCGATGAGCCTGCCGAACCCGCTCCGCTCGGGCCGCGCGGCCCGGCGGCCCTGAACTTCACCGACGTGAGTTTCGCCTATCCCGGTGGTGACTCCGTGCTGACCGGCATCAACCTGGACATCCCGGCTGGGGCCCGGGTGGCGATCGTGGGGGAGACCGGTTCGGGCAAGACCACCCTGGCCAAACTCCTCACCAGGTTCATGGATCCGGCCACCGGCACGGTGAGCCTGGACGGGGTGGACCTGCGCCGGATCGCGCTGGCCGATCTGCGCCAGCGGGTGGTGATCGTGCCCCAGGAGGGGTTCCTCTTCGACGGCACCATCGCCGAGAACGTCGCGTACGGACGCACCCGCGCCGGCGCCGAACAAGTCGCCGCCGCGATGAGGGACCTGGGCCTGGACGACTGGCTGGCCACCCTGCCCCACGGGGTGCACACCGACGTGGGCCAGCGGGGGGAGTCCCTGTCCGCCGGGGAGCGCCAGCTGGTCGCGATCGCCCGCGCCTACCTGGCCGATGCGGACGTACTGATCCTGGATGAGGCGACCTCCGCCGTCGACCCTGCCACCGAGGCCCGGATCAGCCGGGCGCTGGCCTCCCTGACCGCCGGACGCACCTCGGTGGCCATCGCGCACCGGCTGTCCACCGCCGAGGCAGCAGATCTGGTGGTGGTGGTCGACGCCGGACGGATTGTGGAGTTCGGGCCGCACAACGAACTGGTGCAGGCCGGCGGCCGGTACGCCGACATGTACGCCTCCTGGGTGGTGCAGAGCGGTTGAGCGCGGGCGTGGAAGAGCGCCGCGAGCGTGGGAGGATGACACCGTGCCTGAAGAATCCCCCGCAACGCTGGCGCCCGAGGTCGCTGCGCGATTGAAACGAGACGACCAGGGCCTGGTGGCCGCCGTCATCCAGGAGGAGAGCACCGGACGGGTGCTGATGGTCGGCTGGATGGACGATGAGGCCCTGCATCGCACCCTCACCTCCGGGCGGGTGACGTTCTGGTCCCGCTCCCGCGGTGAGTACTGGCGCAAGGGTGACACCTCGGGCAACGTCCAGGAAGTGCGCGGGGTGGAACTGGACTGTGATGGCGACGCGCTGCTGGTGCAGGTACGCCAGCACGGCGCGGCCTGTCACACCGGTACCCACAGTTGCTTCGACGCCGGCGGTGCACTCTCGGCGGTGCGGGCATGAACGCGCCCGCCCCGGGCACACCGAATCCGCCCACGGACCTGCCCTGGGGCCACACGTGGCCGGCCCGGGAGGACTTCCTGACGATGGCCGCCGACCACCGAAGGGTGATCCCGGTGGTTCGCAGGCTGCTGGCCGACGACGTGACCCCGGTGGGCCTGTACCGCCGGCTCAGCGCGGGACGGGAGGGCACCTTCATCCTGGAGTCGGCCGGTGCCGACGGAGTCTGGTCGCGCTGGTCCTTCGTGGGCGTCCGGGCCCGGGCGGTACTGACGTGCCACCAGGGCCGGGCCCGCTGGCGCGGTGACGTCCCGGCCGGCATCCCCACCACCGGTCCGGTCCTCGAGGTGCTGCGTGAGGCTCTGGAGAAGCTGCACACGCCCGCCATCGAGGGCCTGCCGCCGCTGACAGGCGGCCTCGTCGGCTCGATGGGCTGGGACGTGATCCATCAATGGGAGCCCTCGTTGCCCGGGCACGCTCCGGACGAGCTCGACGTGCCGGAGGTGTGCCTGGGGCTGGCGAGTGATCTCGCTGCCGTCGACCACGCCGGGGGGTCGGTGTGGCTGATCGCCAACGCGATCAACTTCGATGACACCGACGCCCGCGTCGAGGAGGCCTACGACGACGCGGTGGCTCGCCTGGACGCCATGCAGGAGGCCATGGTCACGCCCGCGCCCGCCCAACCATTGGTCACCGGTGACGCCGCCGTCGAGCCCGATTTGCGGTTCCGAACCCCAAAGGAGGACTTCCTCTCCGGGGTGCGCACCGCCAAGCAGGCGATCGTGGACGGCGAGGTCTTCCAGGTGGTGTTGTCCCAGCGACTCGACCTGGACAGCCCCGCCGACCCGCTGGACGTCTACCGGGTGCTGCGCACCATCAACCCCAGCCCATACATGTACTACCTGCACCTGGCCGACACCGAAGGGGAGGACTTCTATGTGGTGGGCTCCTCCCCGGAGACGCTGGTGAAGGTCGAGGGCCGCGAGGTGACCGGGTTCCCGATCGCGGGGTCCAGGCCCAGGGGAGCAACCCCGGCGCAGGACAAGGAACTGGCCGAGGAACTACTCGCCGACCCCAAGGAACGGTCCGAGCACATCATGCTGGTGGACCTGGCCCGCAACGACCTGGGCCGGGTGTGCCAACCCGGCACGGTCACCGTGGTGGAACTGATGCAGGTGCTGCGCTACAGCCACATCATGCACATGGCCTCCACCGTCACCGGGCATCTGCGGCCCGATGCCACGGCGCTGGAGGCCTTCACGGCCACCTTCCCGGCGGGGACTCTTTCCGGCGCGCCGAAGGCACGGGCGATCGCGCTGATCGATGAGCTCGAGCCGGCGCGCCGCGGGATCTACGGGGGTGCGGTGGGCTATTTCGACTTCGCCGGGGACATGGACATGGCGATCGCGATCCGCACCGCCGTGATCAAGAACGGGCGGGCTACCGTGCAGGCCGGCGGTGGGATCGTGGCCGACTCCGACCCCGAGAGCGAGTACCTCGAGTCCCGGAACAAGGCGGCGGCTGCTGTCCGGGCGGTGCAGCGGGCCGCGGGGGTGCGGACCGTGGTGGCCGGGGCGAAGGAATGAGCCGCGGCCGGGTGGTCCTGGTGCTGGTGCTGCTCGGTGCCGGCGCGTTCGGTCTGAGCCTGCTCACCTGGGTCGGTGCCGAGGCGGTGACGACGCTGGGTCCCCAGCCGGTGCGGGTCTCCGGTGCCGGAGCGGCGCCAGTGGTGCCCAGTGCGGCCCTGGTCGTGGTGGTCGCGGGACTGGCCGTGGGCCTGTCCGGCCCGGTGGTGCGGATCCTGGCACCGGCAGCGGCGGCCCTGGCGGCGGTGGTGGCCCTGATCGCCGGGATCGTGCTGATCGCCGACCCGGACCCGGCGGCGCGCTCGGCGGCCGGGGAGGTCGGCGGGGTCCGGGAAATCACGGGCGCGGCCGAACTGACCGTGTGGCCCTGGGTGGTGGTGGTGCTGCTGGCATCGACCGTCCTGGTGGCCCTGGTGTTGCCGTTCCGGGCCGGCACCTGGGCGCCGGCGGCGGCCAGGTACGAACGCGCTGCGGTGCGCGCCGAGGGTGCTGGGGCGGCCGGGACGCGAACAAACGGCGCTGCGGCGGGACAGGCTACTTCCCGGGCGGATTGGGATGCGCTCAGTAGGGGTCTGGATCCCAGCGTGACCGACGATGAGCACGGTGGGCAGGACGAGCCCGGCGAGCGGGGCGCTGGGCGCGATGCCTCCGGTCAGGAACGATAGGCTGTGTCCAGCCGCATTCCAGGAGGATCTGCACCCATGTCGAACTCGTCCCAGTACCCGCCGTTGCCGCCGTCCGAGCCACCGTCGCACGCCCCGCACGCCAACCACGGCGGGACACCAGCAGGCTGGGCGTTGACGGGTGTGTCGGCCATGGGTGCGGTGATCGTGGCGATCGGGATCATCCTGCCGTCCACCCCGGTGATCCTGGCCGGTGTGATCGTGCTGGTGGCCGGTGCGGTGATCTCACTGGTGCTGCGCGGATTGGGGATGGGCCAACCCAGCCAGCCCGCGAGGTCGGACCCCGATGACGAGTTGGCGCACCTGCGCAGCCCCGGTCCGATCGCCGCCGAATCGCGCAAGTCCGATCTGCAGGGCGCACCTCCCGAGGCACCGGAGGCTCACGACGGGCAGTCCCCGGCCGCACAGGTGCAGTCCGCCGAGGGCGACGGGGGTCAGAGCAGGGAGGCCGAAGCGCAGGACGCGGACAGGTAGTCGGGCCCTCGGTCATCCACACGACCTCAGGCCCCTACGATGGGACCGGGAGGAGAGTGCAGCGTGACTGTTCTGGAGGAGATCGTGGCAGGGGTCCGTGAGGATCTCGCCGCACGCGAGGCCGACGTGAGCCTCGATGAACTCAAGCAGCGCGCGGACGCGCGCCCCTCGGCGATGCAGGCCCGCGAGGTCATCGCCAAGGCCGATGCCGTCACGGTGATCGCCGAGGTCAAGCGGTCCAGCCCGTCCAAGGGTTCCCTGGCACCGATCGACGATCCTGCGAAACTGGCCGCTGATTACGAGGCCGGGGGAGCGTGCGTGATCAGCGTGCTCACCGAGGCCCGCCGGTTCGGCGGTTCCCTGGCCGATCTGTCCGCGGTACGGGCGGTGGTGGACGTGCCGGTGCTGCGCAAGGACTTTGTCGTCACGCCCTATCAGGTGTGGGAGGCCCGGGCCCACGGTGCCGACGTGGTGCTGCTGATCGTGGCGGCGCTGGAGCAGAACGTGCTCACGGCCCTGACCGAGCGGATCCACTCGCTGGGGATGACCGCGCTGGTCGAGGCCCACACCGCCGAGGAGGTGGACCGCGCCGTGGACGCCGGGGCCTCGGTGCTGGGCATCAACGCCCGGAACCTGCACACCCTGGAGGTGGACCGGAACAGGTTCAACGAACTCGCCCCCCTGGTGCCCTCCGGCATCGTCAAGGTCGCGGCTTCGGGTGTGCGAGGACCGCACGACGTGTTCGAGTACGCCCGCGCCGGCGCCGACGCGGTGCTGGTCGGGGAGGCACTGGTGACCGGGGATGATGCCCGGGCGGCGGTGGCGGACATGGTGGCCGCCGGTTCGCACCCGGCCCTGCGTGCGGTCCGGTCCCGATGACCCTGCAGGATCGCGCCGAGCAGTTGCGACTGGCCGTGGGCCCCTACTTTGGTGACTTCGGCGGCCGGTTCGTGGCCGAGGCTCTCATCGCCGCGCTGGACGACCTCTCCGCGGCCTGGGAGAAGGCCAGGACGGAGCCGGACTTCGCCGCCCGGCTGAACGCCCTGCACGCCGACTACACCGGCCGGCCGAGCCCGATCACCGAGGTGCCCCGGTTCGCCGAGCATGCCGGTGGAGTCCGGGTGCTGCTGAAGCGCGAGGACCTGAACCACACCGGCTCACACAAGATCAACAACGTGCTCGGCCAGGCCCTGCTCACCGAGATGGTCGGCAAGAAGCGCATCATCGCCGAGACCGGCGCCGGGCAGCACGGCGTGGCCACGGCCACTGCGGCTGCCCTGTTCGGCCTGGAGTGCACGATCTACATGGGCGAGGAGGACACCCGGCGCCAGGCGTTGAACGTGGCCCGGATGCGCCTGCTCGGAGCCGAGGTTGTGCCGGTGCGCACCGGCACCCGCACCCTGAAGGACGCGATCAACGAGGCTTTCCGGGACTGGGTCACCAACGTCGAGACCACCAACTACGTCTTCGGCACCGTGGCAGGCCCGCACCCGTTTCCCACCATGGTGCGGGAGCTGCAGAAGATCATCGGGACCGAGGCCCGCGCGCAGGTGCTGGAGCGCTACGGGGTACTCCCCGATGCGGTGGTGGCCTGCGTAGGCGGCGGATCGAATGCGATGGGCATCTTCCACGCCTTCCTCGATGATGCTCAGGTGCGCCTGATCGGTTGCGAGGCGGCCGGTGACGGGGTGGACACCGACCGGCACGCGGCCACCATTACCAAGGGCTCACCGGGCGTCTTCCACGGCGCACACTCCTATCTGCTGCAGGACGCCGACGGTCAGACCCTGCCCTCGCATTCGATCTCGGCCGGGTTGGACTACCCGGGGGTTGGCCCGGAGCACTCCTGGCTGGCCGATATCGGGCGTGCGCAGTATCGCCCCATCAGTGACACCGAGGCCATGGACGCCTTCGCGCTGTTGTGCCGCACCGAAGGCATCATCCCGGCGATCGAGAGCGCCCACGCGTTGGCCGGAGCGTTGCAACTGGGCCCTGAACTGGCCGCGGAGGCCGGCGACGGCTCCGAGGCCACCTTGCTGGTCAGCCTGTCCGGGCGTGGTGACAAGGATGTGGCCACCGCGGCCGACTGGTTCGGCCTGATCGATGAGGAGCCGGACGCCGAATGAGCGCCACCGCTGCTGTACTCGATGCCGCCCGGGCCGAGGGCCGGGCGGCGCTGATGGTCTATCTGCCGGTGGGCTACCCGGACCTGGAGGGCTCGATCGCCGCGGCCAAGGCCGCGGTGGCGGCCGGGGCGGACATCATCGAACTCGGACTGCCCTACTCCGATCCGGGCATGGACGGGCCGGTGATCCAGCAGACCGTGCAAGCGGCCCTGGACTCCGGCACCCGCACCACCGACGTACTGCACGCCGTCCGCGAGGTCGCCGCCACCGGCGCCCCCACGCTGGTGATGACGTACTACAACCCGGTGCTGCGGTACGGCGTGCGCGAATTCGCGCGGGACCTGGCGGCCGCCGGGGGAGCGGGCCTGATCACCCCGGACCTCATTCCCGATGAGGCACAGGAGTGGATCAGTGCGGCGCAGGAGTATGACCTGGACCGGGTGTTCCTGGTGGCGCCCAGTTCCACCACCGAGCGCCTGGCGATGACGGCGTCCGCATGCCGCGGGTTCGTCTACGCCGCCTCCACCATGGGGGTGACGGGCGTCCGGGCCGAAGTCGGGGCGCGCGCGGCGGATCTGGTCGCGGCGACCCGCGCCGCCGGTGCGAGCCGGGTGTGTGTGGGCCTTGGGGTCTCCAACGGCGTGCAGGCGGCCCAGGTAGCGGCCTACGCCGACGGGGTGATCGTGGGTTCGGCACTGGTCCGCACCCTGGTCCGCACCGATGGTGACCGGGACGCGGCCCTTGCGGACCTGAGTGCGCTGACCGCTGAGCTCGCCGAGGGCGTGCGCGCGGCCGACCGGTCGACCGTGAGCCGGGAGCACTGATGGGCCAGTTGCTCGCCACCGCCGGTATCCCGAGTCCCGCTCAGGGGGTCTGGTATCTCGGGCCGTTGCCGTTGCGCGCCTACGCGCTGGCGATCTTGACCGGGATCCTGCTCGCGAGCATCATCACCATCCGGCGATACCGGGCCAGGGGCGGCCCGGACGGGGCGTTCGCGGACATGCTGATCGTCGCCGTCCCGGCGGGCATCATCGGTGCCCGGATCTACCACGTGCTCACCCATTACCCATCCTACTTCGGGCCCGGTGCGGACCCGCTGGAGGCCCTGTACATCTGGCGCGGGGGGCTGGCCATCATCGGTGCCATCGCCCTGGGCACCCTGGCCGGGTGGCTGGTCCTGCGTCGCAGGGGCCTGCGCCTGGCTCCGATGGCCGACGCCATCGCGCCGGCGCTGCTGGTCGCCCAGGCGGTGGGCCGGCTGGGCAACTACTTCAACCAGGAACTCTTCGGTGGTCCCACCGACCTGCCGTGGGGCCTGCAGATCGACGGGCACATCCTCGCCGCGCACGGCCTCGAGGCGGGCACGCTGGTTCACCCGACGTTCCTGTACGAACTCATCTGGAACCTGTTCATGGCGGCGCTGCTGGTGCTGTTGGACCGGCGTCTGCGGCTCGGCGGCGGCCAGGTGTTCGCCCTGTATGTGCTGATGTACGCCTCGGGTCGGTTCTGGATCGAGGGGCTGCGGATGGACCCGGCCCTGGAGTTCGCCGGTATCCGGTTGAACGCCTGGGCTGCCCTCGGCCTGGCGGTGGCGGCGCTGATCGCATTCGTGGTACTGCGCAGGCGGGGCTCCCACCACGACACGAGTGTGTGGCTGCCGGGGCGCGAGCCCGCGGATGAAGAGGCCGGCGAGGGCCTCGACGCCGAGGCGCCCGACGGCGACGAGACATCCGGTGACGCCGGGTCGACCCACGACGACACCGCGGCGGGGACGAGCCCCGGTGGGAGCACGGGGGCGCACATCGATCCCGATACCTCCACGATCGACCCGGAGGACGTCGGTAGGGCCTAGTGACCCTTTGCGGCTTGACAGCATAGGTACTGTAAATCCGTTATGGGCTTATCTTGCCCAACCTTCAAGCGTCGGTAAAGTCCACCGGATGATCTGATCTGGTGGCGGCAAGGATGATCGGATGAGCGGTAGCCCGCAGCACGCAGGACCCTACGCAACGTTCAGCGCCATCCCTCCGGCGCAAGGACTGTACGATCCCGGCGCCGAACGTGACGCCTGTGGAGTTGCGTTCGTGGCCACGCTGCGGGGCACACCCGGTCGTGACATCGTCGACGCCGGACTTCGCGCACTGGCGAATCTGGACCACCGGGGCGCGGTCGGCGCCGAGGCGGACTCCGGCGACGGCGCGGGCATTCTCACCCAGGTCCCGGATGCGTTCGTACGTGCGGTAATCGAGGCGGAACTTCCGGGCGCCGGATATTACGCTATCGGGTTGGCCTTCCTGCCGCTGGACGCAGCCGGTGCCGACAGCGCTGCGGAGCAGGTGGAGCGGATCGCCGCCGAGGAGAGCCTGGATGTGCTCGCCTGGCGGGATGTGCCGGTGCAGGACGGCCTGGTCGGCCCCACCGCCCGGGCCTGCATGCCCACCTTCCGCCATCTCGTGGTCGCCGATGCGGCCGGCGCCCTGCACGGGCTGGATCTGGACCGGCGGGCCTACCGGCTGCGCAAGCGAGCCGAGCACGAGGCCGGGGTGTACTTCGCCTCCCTCTCATCCCGCACGCTGGTGTACAAGGGGATGGTCACCACCACCCAGTTGAAGCCGTTCTTCACCGACCTGTCCGATCCGCGATTCGCCTCCGAGATCGCGCTGGTGCACTCCCGGTTCTCCACCAACACCTTCCCCTCCTGGCCACTGGCGCAACCGTTCCGCGCGGTGGCACACAACGGGGAGATCAACACCGTGCGCGGGAATCGGAACTGGATGGCTGCCCGGGAGGGCACCCTGGTCTCCCCGGCGCTCGGTGACCTGGCGCCGCTGATGCCGGTGTGCCGTGAGGAGCAGAGCGACTCGGCCAGTTTCGATGAGGTGCTGGAACTGCTGCACCTTGGGGGTCGGTCCCTTCCGCACGCGGTGCTGATGATGATTCCCGAGGCATGGGAGAACCACACCTCGATGAGCGCGCAGCGGCGCGCGTTCTACGCCTACCACGGCACCCTCATGGAGCCCTGGGACGGACCCGCGGCGATGTGCTTCACCGACGGGCGGTACATCGGCGCGGTGCTGGACCGCAACGGGCTGCGCCCGGGCAGGTACTGGATCACCGCCGACGGCCTGGTGGTCCTGGCCAGCGAGTCCGGCGTGCTCGACCTGCCCGCCGCCGAGGTGGTGCGCAAGGGACGCCTCGCCCCGGGCCGGATGTTCCTGGTGGACACCGGCGCCGGCCGGGTGATCGAGGATGAGGAGATCAAATCCGAACTGGCCCGGGCCCATCCCTACCAGACGTGGCTCGCGGAGAACCAGATCAACCTGGAGGACCTACCCGAGCGCGAGCACGTGGCGCACTCCCGGTCCTCGGTGCTGCGCCGGCAGCAAACCTTCGGCTACACGGAGGAGGAACTGCGCATCCTGTTGCGGCCGCTGGCGGCCACCGGTGCGGAGGCACTGGGGTCGATGGGTACCGATACGCCGATCGCGGTGCTCTCCGAGCGCCCCCGCCTGCTGTTCGACTACTTCTCCCAACTCTTCGCCCAGGTGACGAACCCGCCGCTGGACGCCATCCGCGAGGAACTCGTCACCGCCGTCGGCGGGGCCATCGGTCCCGAGCCCAATCTGCTGGAGGCCACCGGTGAGCACGCCCGCAAACTCGTCCTCCCCTTCCCTGTGATCGACAACGATCAACTCGCCAAGATCAAGAACATCCACCGCACCCCGGGTCCGGGGCGCGGCTTCGCCGCGGTGACGATCTCCGGGCTGTACCGGGTGGAGGGCGGCGCGAGCGCGCTGCAGGCCCGCTTGGAGGAGATCTTCGCCGAGGTCGACGCCGCGATCGAGCAGGGCAGCAGTTTCGTGGTGCTCTCCGACCGTGACTCCGACGCCCTCCTGGCTCCGATCCCGTCCCTGCTGCTGTGCGCGGCCGTGCACCACCACACCCTCCGCAAGCACACCCGCACCCGGATCAGCCTGCTGGTCGAGGCCGGTGACGTGCGCGAGGTACACCATGTGGCCCTGTTGGTCGGATACGGCGCCGCCGCGGTGAACCCCTATCTGGCGATGGAATCGGTGGAGGAACTGGTCCACTCCGGTGTGCTCAGCGACATCTCCGCGGAACAGGCCGTGCACAATCTCATCAAGGGACTGGGCAAGGGAGTCCTGAAGGTGATGAGCAAGATGGGCATCTCCACCATGGCCTCCTACCGCGGTGCCCAGGTGTTCCAGGCACTCGGGCTGTCCCAGGACCTCGTCGACCGCTACTTCACGGCCACCCCGACGCCCCTGGGCGGGGTGGGCCTGGAGGTGCTGGCCGCCGAGGTGGCGGCCCGGCACGCCACCGCCTATCCCCGAAGCGGTATCGCCCCGGCGCACCGGCGGCTGCAGATCGGAGGGGAGTACCAGTGGCGCCGCGAGGGCGAACCCCACCTGTTCGACCCCGAGACCGTGTTCCGTCTGCAGCACTCGACCAGGACCCGCAACTACGAGTTGTACAAGGACTACGCGCGCCGGGTGGACTCCCAGGCCAGCAGGTTGATGACGCTGCGAGGGCTGTTCTCCTTCGCGGACTCCGGGCGCGCGCCGATCGGGATCGACGAGGTCGAACCGGTCAACGAGATCGTGAAACGGTTCTCCACCGGGGCGATGTCCTACGGGTCCATCTCCGCCGAGGCCCATGAGACGCTGGCGATCGCGATGAACCGGCTCGGAGCCAAGTCCAACACCGGGGAGGGCGGGGAGGACACCGAGCGACTCCTCGACCCACGGCGACGCAGCGCGATCAAGCAAATCGCCTCCGGGCGGTTCGGGGTGACCTCGGAGTACCTGGTGCACGCCCAGGACCTGCAGATCAAGATGGCCCAAGGCGCCAAACCCGGTGAGGGCGGACAGCTCCCCGGGGCGAAGGTCTACCCGTGGGTGGCCAAGACCCGGCATGCCACCCCCGGGGTCGGGCTGATCTCACCGCCACCCCACCACGACATCTATTCCATCGAGGACATCGCCCAACTCATCCATGACCTCAAGAACGCCAACCCCGCGGCCCGGGTGCACGTCAAGCTCGTCTCCGAGATCGGCGTGGGCACGGTCGCTGCCGGCGTGTCCAAGGCGCACGCGGACGTGGTGCTGATCTCCGGCCATGACGGCGGCACCGGTGCGAGCCCGCTGACCTCGCTCAAGCACGCCGGGGCACCCTGGGAGATCGGCCTTGCCCAGACCCAGCAGACCCTGGTGCTGAACAACCTGCGGGACCGCATCGTGGTCCAGACCGACGGTCAGCTCAAGACGGGCCGGGACGTGGTCATCGCAGCCCTGCTGGGCGCGGAGGAGTACGGGTTCGCCACCGCCCCGCTGGTGGTCTCGGGCTGCGTCATGATGCGCGTGTGCCACCAGGACACCTGCCCGGTGGGGGTGGCCACCCAGAACCCGGACCTGCGCGCGCGCTTCACCGGCCGACCCGAAGACGTGGTCACCTTCTTCGAGTACGTGGCACAGGAGGTCCGGGAGATCCTGGCCTCACTCGGGCTGCGGTCGCTGGATGAGGCGATCGGGGAGGTCGACCTGCTCGACACCTCCGCCGCGGTGGACCACTGGAAGGCCGCCGGGCTGGACCTCACCCCGATCCTGGCCAAGCCGTCACTGCCGCCGGGGTCCCATCCACGGCAACGGATCAGCCAGGACCACGCGCTGGATCGGGCGCTGGACGTCGAACTCATCGCCCGCGCCGAAGCCGCCCTGGAACGGGGCGAACCGGTGCAGATCGAGGTCGGTGTACGCAACATCAACCGCACCGTGGGCACCATGCTCGGTCACGAGGTGACCCGCCGTTACGGGGGCGAGGGTCTGCCCCGGGACACCATCGACGTCACCCTGCACGGATCGGCCGGGCAGTCCCTGGGAGCGTTTCTGCCGCCGGGGATCACCCTGCGCCTGTTCGGGGACGCCAACGACTACGTCGGCAAGGGCCTGTCCGGTGGACGGGTGGTGGTACGGCCACCGGCCGAGGCCACCTTCAACGCCGCCGCGAACGTCATCGCCGGCAACGTGATCGCCTACGGGGCCACGTCCGGCCAGGTGTTCCTGCGCGGCACCGCCGGGGAGCGGTTCGGGGTGCGCAACTCCGGCGCCACGCTGGTGGTCGAGGGCGTCGGTGACCACGGATGTGAGTACATGACCGGCGGCACGGTAGTGGTACTGGGCGGAACGGGGCGCAACTTCGCCGCCGGCATGTCCGGGGGGACGGCCTACGTGCTGGACCTCGAGGCGGAACTGATCAACGCCCAGGCCCTGGCGTCGGGTGACCTGAACCTGTCCGGTGTCAGCGCTGCGGACGCGGCGGAGCTGACCGCGCTGCTCACCGAGTACGCCGAGCAGACCGACTCCCCGGTGGCCACACACCTCCTGGCCGATCCCGAAGACCTGGCCCGCCGCTTCACCAAGGTGGTGCCGCTGGCCTTCACCCGCGTCACCGACGTGCTCGCCGAGGTCGAGGCCGCCGGCGCGGACCTGAGTGAACCCGATGTCTGGAACCGAGTGCTGGAGGCGACCCATGGCTGATCCCCGAGGCTTCCTGCGGGTGCGCGAACGCGAACTGCCCGCCAGCCGCCCGGTACCGGTCCGGATACGGGACTGGAAGGAGGTGCAAGAGCGTCGCGCGGAGGACTCGGCGATGCTCACCCGGCAGGCGAGCCGCTGCATGGATTGCGGCATCCCCTTCTGTCACAACGGCTGCCCGCTGGGCAACCTGATCCCGGAGTGGAACGACCTGGCCCGCACCGGCCGGTGGGACGAAGCGATCGAGCGGCTGCACGCCACGAACAACTTTCCCGACTTCACCGGGAGACTGTGCCCGGCGCCGTGTGAGACCAGTTGCGTGCTCGGGATCAACCAGCCGCCGGTGACGATCAAGAACATCGAGCAGACCATCATCGACGTCGCCTTCGACAAGGGCCTGGTCACCCCGCAGATCCCGGACCGCCTCACCGGCTCCACCGTTGCGGTGATCGGCTCCGGCCCCGCCGGGCTCGCCGCCGCCCAGCAACTGACCCGGGCCGGTCACACCGTGGCGGTCTTCGAACGGTCGGACCGGGTCGGCGGGCTACTGCGCTACGGGATCCCGGAGTTCAAGATGGAGAAGCGTCACCTGGATGCCAGGCTGGCGCAGATGGAGGCCGAGGGAACCCGGTTCCGTCCCCGGGTGGATATCGGCGGTCCGGGCCACCTCAGCGGCGCCGATCTGCGGGAGCGATATGACGCGATAGTGCTGGCCATGGGCACCGAACTGGCCCGCGACCTTCCCGTACCCGGGCGCGACCTGGCCGGGATCCACCAGGCGATGGAGTTCCTGCCCCAGGCCAACCGGGCCGCCGTGGGTGAGGACGTCCCCGATCAGATCCTGGCGACCGACGCCGATGTGGTGGTGATCGGCGGCGGTGACACCGGCGCCGATTGCGTGGGTACCGCGCACCGGCAGGGGGCGCGCTCGGTGCTGCAACTGGAGATCATGCCCCAGCCACCGGTCGAACGTCCGCAGAACCAGCCCTGGCCGACCCACCCGATGCTGTACCGCGTCTCCAGCGCCCACGAGGAGGGTGGCGAACGCGTCTACGCCACCTCCACCGCGGAGTTCCTGGCCGACGACGACGGCCGGGTGCGAGCGTTGCGGGTGGTGCAGGTGGACCTGAGTTCCGGACGCCCGGAGCCGATCGAGGGTACCGAGCGGGAGATCCCGGCACAACTGGTCCTGCTGGCGATGGGCTTCACCGGTGTGCCCGCCGACGGCTTGCTGAGCCAACTCGGGGTGGAGGTCGATGAGCGGGGCCGGATCGTCCGCGGTGAGGACTTCGGCACCAGCGTGCCCGGCGTCTACGTGGCCGGCGACTGTGGACGCGGGCAGTCCCTGATCGTGTGGGCGATCGCGGAGGGCCGGTCGGCGGCGGCGTCGGTGGACTCCTATCTGCGTGGGCACACCGAACTTCCCGCCCCGATCGCGGCCGGCACGGTAGCGATCAAAGTCGGGTGAGCGGCCCGGGGCAGTGGCACGAGCCACCCCGCAGACACAATAGGGTTGGAGCATGCGAAGAGCGAAGATCGTGTGCACCTTGGGCCCCGCCACCGAATCGATGGACATGGTTCGGAAACTGGTCGATGCCGGGATGGACGTGGCCCGGATCAACCGCAGCCACGGCGACGTCGCCACCCACGAGGCGGTGTACGCCAACGTGCGTGCTGCGGCCAGGGCCTCGGGGCGTGCGGTGGCGGTGCTGGTGGACCTGCAGGGTCCCAAGATCCGGCTCGGACGCTTCGTCGAAGGCGGCCACGACCTCGCCGAGGGTGACATCTTCACCATCACCACCGAGGACGTCCCGGGCACCAAGGATCTGGTGTCCACCACGTTCGAGGGCCTGCCCGGGGACGTGAACGCCGGCGACAGGATCCTGATCGACGACGGCCGGGTCGCGGTACGGGTCACCGAGGTGAACGGCCCACGCGTGGTGACCCGCGTGGAGGTCCCCGGCCCGGTGTCGAACAACAAGGGACTGAACCTGCCCGGGGTCGCGGTGAACGTTCCGGCGCTCTCGGAGAAGGACGCCGAGGACCTGCGCTGGGCGCTGCGCCTGGGGGCGGACATGATCGCGCTGTCCTTCGTGCGCTCCGCAGCCGATTACGACGACGTCAAGGCGATCATGGACGAGGAGGGACGGACCGTCCCGGTGATCGCCAAGATCGAGAAGCCCCAGGCGGTGGACAACCTCGCGGAGATCGTCGATGCCTTCGACGCCATCATGGTGGCCCGCGGCGACCTGGGCGTGGAGCTCCCGCTGGAGCAGGTGCCGCTGGTGCAGAAGCGTGCCACCGAACTGGCGTTGCGCAACGCCAAACCGGTGATCGTGGCCACCCAGGTGCTGGAGTCGATGATTTCCGCGCCCCGGCCCACTCGCGCCGAGGCCTCCGATTGCGCCAACGCCGTGTTGGACGGTGCCGACGCGGTGATGCTGTCCGGGGAGACCTCGGTGGGCCAGTATCCGATCGAGTGCGTCGAGACGATGGCACGCATCATCACGAACACCGAGGTGCACGGCCTGGAACGGGTCACCCGGCTACGGGCCACACCGCACACCAGAGGTGGTGTGATCACCAAGGCCGCCGCCCAGATCGGAGAGACCCTGGGGGCGGAGTACCTGGCCTGCTTCACCCAGTCCGGTGACTCCGCGCGTAGGATGTCCCGGCTCCGTTCGGCGATCCCGCTGCTGGCGTTCACCCCCGATGAAGGTGTCCGGAACCAACTCGCGCTGTCCTGGGGAATCCAGAGCTTCACCGTGGACCAGGTCCAGCACACCGACGACATGGTCGACCAGCTCGACAACGTGCTACGCGGGGATGACCTCGCCGCGGACGGGGACCAGGTGGTCGTCGTCGCCGGAATGCCCCCCGGGAAATCGGGCACCACGAACTCCATCCGGTTGCACACCGTGGGGGAGGAGTTCTCCGCGCGCTGAACCAAACGGCGAAGCGTGCGCGGCTACGGTAGGAGGATGCGGATACTGATCTCGGCGGACATGGAGGGCGCCACCGGCGTCACCTGGCCCGCGGACTGCGAACCGGGGGCGCCCGAGTGGGAACGCTGCCGACCCTTGTTCACCTCCGACGTCAACGCCGCTATCGAGGGATTCTTCGATGGGGGCGCGAGCGAGGTGCTCGTCAACGAGGCCCACTCGACGATGCGCAACCTGCTCCTGGAGGAACTGGACCCACGGGCCACGATGATCACCGGGCGGCACAAGGAACTGACGATGGTCGAGGGTATCCAGCGCGGCGCGGTGGATGGCGTGGCTTTCCTGGGCTATCACACCGCGGCCGGGACCCAGGGCGTGCTCTCGCACACCTA
This sequence comes from Pseudactinotalea sp. Z1748, assembly GCF_049725185.1. Lineage (NCBI taxonomy): Bacteria > Bacillati > Actinomycetota > Actinomycetes > Micrococcales > Cellulomonadaceae > Pseudactinotalea > Pseudactinotalea sp. Z1748. Next base: position 157,194 of record NZ_JBMPQB010000003.1, read on the forward strand.
CATCCCCGGGTCCTTGACCAGCGTGCTGGTGAACGGTCGGATCGGCAGTGAGGGGCTGTTGAACGCCCACGTCGCAGCCGCGTACGGCGTGCCGGTCGTGCTGATCACCGGTGATGATCGCACCTGTGCCGATGCCGCCACCTACGCGCCGCAGGCGCGCACGGTGGCGGTCAAGGACTACGTGGCTCGGTACACCGCGAACTGCCGGCCGCCCGCGCGTACCCACGCCCAGATCAAGGAGTCCGCCGCCGCCGCGATGTCCCTGGCCGGGCAGGTCGAGGGTGTGAACCAGGGTCCCTTCACGGTGCAGGTCGAGACCGACGCCACCCAACTCGCCGAGGCCGCGACAGTGGTGCCCACGGTGGTGCGGACCGGGGACCGTACCGTGGAGTTCACCAGCGCCACGGCCTACGACATGATCCGGTGTTTCAAGGCCGTCTGCACGCTGGTCTCTGCGGCCACCGAGCACCGGTACGGCTGAGGTGGAGCCCGAGCGCATCCGGCCGCCCCGGCTGCGGCGCGGGGACACCGTGGCGGTGGTGTCCCCGAGCGGCCCGGTCCCGGCCGACCGGCTCGAGCGTGGCGTGCAGGTGCTGCGTTCCTGGGGCCTGGAGGTGGCCGTGGCCCCGCATGCTGTGGTGACCCACCCCGAACTGGACTACCTCGCCGGCACCGACGCCCAACGGGCTGCCGACTTCCAAGCCGCCTGGTGCGATCCCGGGATCGATGCGGTCCTCTGTGCCCGGGGCGGGTACGGTGCCTTCCGGATGGTGGACCTGCTGGACTTCGAGGCGATGAGCCGGGCGCGGCCCAAGATCCTGGCCGGGTACTCCGACGTCACCGCCCTGCACCAGGCCATCGGCGCCCGCCTCGGTGTGGTCACCCTGCACGCCCCGATGATCGGTGCCGAACCCTTCACCAGCGACGAACCCACCAGGGCGATGCTGCGCCGGATGCTGTTCGAACCCGAACTGGTCCGGACCATCACCACCACCGGTGCCCGTGCCCTGATCGGGGGACGGGCCGGCGGGATCACCATGGGCGGGTGCCTGAGCCTGCTCGCCAGCGGCGTGGGTGGGCCCACCGGACCACGGAGCGCGGCCGGGTCGATCCTGGTGATCGAGGATGTGGATGAGAAGCGCTACCAGATCGACCGGATGCTCACCGAACTCCTGCGATCGGGCTGGCTGACCGGCGTCGCCGCGGTGGTCGCGGGGTCCTGGCACGACTGCGAGGACGGGATCGATGAGGTCCTGACCGACCGCCTCAGACCGCTCGGTGTGCCGGTGCTGACCGACGTCGGGTTCGGTCATGGCACCCGCTCGGCGACGGTCCCGCTGGGAGTACCGGCCGTGGTCGAGGACGCCGCGATCCACCTGGACGAGCCGGCCCTGACCTGAGATCCCGGGGCGCGGGCAGATCAGGTCAGGTCGGCCCGCACCTGCTCGGTCTCACCGGCACCCGGACCCAGGCTCGCTCCGAGCACCCGATGGGCGTAGTGGCACGCCACCTGCCGCTCGGAGGAGTGGGCGGCCAGCACCGGCAGATCCACGGTGCGGCAGTCCGACGCGACCCCGGCGTGGTCCGCCTCACCACTGGCCAGCACCGGGCAGCGCGGGTGGAACCGGCACCCGCCCGGCACCGACGTGGCATCGGGTGGCTCACCGGCGAGCACGATGTGATCGCCGACGGGGGAGTCCGGCAGCACCGAGACCAGCGCCTTCGTGTAAGGGTGCTGGGGGTTGGTGAGGATCTGTTCCACATCGCCCAGTTCCACGATCCGGCCCAGATACATCACCGCGATCCGGTCCGCGATGGACCAGGCCAGACCGAGATCGTGGGTGACGACCAGGGCGCCCAGGCCGAAGTCCCGGCGCAGGCGCAGCAGCAGCGCCAGGATCTCCCCGCGCACCGAGGCATCCAGGGAGGCCACCGGCTCGTCGGCGATGATGATGGCCGGATCCAGCGCGAGTGCCCCGGCGATCACCACTCGCTGACGCTGGCCGCCGGAGAGTTCGTGCGGGTAGGACAGCAGGAACCGCTCGGGCGGGCGCAGCCCGGCCTGGGCGAGCGCCTCGCAGACCCGGGTGTGCTCGTCGTCGTCGATCCCGTGGATCCGCAGACCCTCGGCGACCGCGTCGTAGACGGTGTGCCGGGGGTTGAGGGCGCCGGTGGGGTCCTGCAGCACCAACTGCACCTTCTTCCGGAAGGCACGCAACTCCCGGACCTTGGTGCCCAGCGGCCTGCCACCGAAGGTTACCGTGCCGGCGGTAGGCACCTCCAGCCCGAGCAGCGTGCGCGCCAGCGTGGTCTTGCCACAACCGGACTCACCGGCCAGGGCCACGATTTCCCCGGGGGCCACGTCGAGGTTGACCCCGGCGACCGCCTTGGCCTCACGGCCATCGGGCAGGCCGAAGGTGACGTGCAGGTCGCGTGCGGACAGGATCTGGTCACTCACGTGGTGGACTCCTCCATTCGGACGGGAGCGGGCGTGCGGATCGGCAGACCGTCCTGGGCGACGTGGCAGGCGCTGCGCCGCTGCGGATCATCAGCCAGGGCCTCCAGCGGCGGGACCACGGTGAGGCAGTCGTCCCGGGCCACCGGGCAGCGCGGGTGGAACGTGCACCCGCTCGGCAGGTCGGTCGGGTCGGGCGGGTCTCCTGCCAGACCGCGTGGGCGGTGCCGGGCCTCGACGTCCCCGATTACCGGGAATGCGGAGGCGAGCGCGTCGGAGTAGGGGTGGCGGGCGCCGGCGAACACCTCGTGCGCGTGGCCCTGCTCCACCACCTTGCCGGCATACATCACCGCCACCTCGTCGCAGGTATCGGCCAGCACCGACAGGTCGTGACTGATCATGATCATCCCCACGTCACGGTCCCGGACCAGATTGCTGATCAGGTCCAGGACCTGGGCCTGGACCATCACGTCGAGCGCGGTGGTGGCCTCGTCGGCGATGATCAGGTCCGGGTTGCACGCCAGGGCCATGGCGATCATCACCCGCTGGCGCTGCCCGCCGGAGAGTTCGTGGGGGTAACTCGAGGATCGCCACACCGGGAGCCCGACCTGGTCGAGCAACTCGGCCACCCGCTTGCGCGCGACCTTCTCCTCGACCTGCTCGTGCAGCAGGATCGGTTCGGCGATCTGCACCCCGATCCTGTGCATCGGGTTCAGCGCGTGCATCGCGCCCTGGAAGATGATCGACGCCGAGGACCACCGGACCGCGCGCAGCGCGCCGAAGGACATCTCGAGGACGTCCTTGCCGTCGAGCAGGATCTTGCCCGTCACCTCGGTCCGCGGGGGCAGCAACCGCAGGATCGCCGCGGCCAGGGTGGACTTGCCGCACCCGGACTCACCGGCCAGGCCGATGGTGCGGCCGGGGTCCAGGCTCAGGTCGACCCCGCGCACCGCCGGGATGGTCCCGCGTGAGCCGGAGTAGGTGACGTGCAGGTCCTGGATCTGAAGCAATGTCACGAGGCTCACCGACGCAATCGGGGGTTGAGGGCCACTTCCAGGGCCCGGCCGCACAGGGTGAAACTCAGCACCACGAGCAGGATCATGAAGCCCGGGGGCAGCACGTACCACCAGGCCCCGGCGCTCATCGCACCGTTGGACCAAGCGCGGTTGAGGAGCATGCCCCAGGAGAGGTTGTTCGGGTCGTACAGGCCGAGGAACGCCAGGGTGGACTCGGTCAGGATCGCCCCGGCGATCGCCATGATGGTGCTGGCGAGCACCAGCGGGGTGACGTTGGGCAGCACGTGCCGGCCCATCTGGTGCCAGTGCCCGGCACCCAGGGCCCGGGCACGTTCCAGGTAGGGGCGGCCCTCGATACCACGCGTCTGCGCCCGGATCACCCTGGAGGTCCCGGCCCAGGAGGTAATGCCGATCGCGATGATCAGCACCCACATGCTCCGTCCCAGCACGACCACGAGCACGATCGCCAGAACCAGGGTGGGCAGGTTCATGAACCACTCGGCGATCCGCATCAGCACCCAGGAGACGCGGCCCTCGAAGTGCCCCGCGACGATGCCCACGAACGTGCCGATCACCATCGCCACCAGGGCCGCGGCGATCCCGATCACCAGGGTGACCTGGGTGCCGTACAGGGTCAGCAGCAGCACCGACCGGCCGAACTCGTCGGTGCCCAGCCAGTACTCCGAGGTGGGCGGTGCCATCCGGCCACCGGTCGCCTGTGTCACGCTGAGCGACTCCTCTGCGACCACGATCGGGGTGATGATCGCGATCATCACGAAGACGCTCAGCCCGATCAGGCCGGCGACCCCGGATCGCTGCAGGCGGAAGTCGTTCCAGATGGTGCGCATGGACTGGCGCCAGCGGCGCATACGCAGTGCGCGCGCGCTGCGCACGGTGGCGGCGGCGTTCTCGGTGCTCATGTCTTGCGCGCCCTCGGGTCGATGAACCAGTACAGGATGTCGGCGGCCAGGTTGGCTAGCACCGTGGCCGAGGCGAAGATCACGAAGAGTCCCTGCAGGACCGGGTAGTCCGGCACCGCGATCGCCTGGAAGAAGGTGTAGCCGAGGCCGGGCCAGGTGTAGATCATCTCGGTGACCAGCGCACCGTTGATGACGTTGCCGATCGCCATGAACACCAACGTCGTGGTGGGCAACAGGGCGTTGCGCATCGCGTGCCGGCGCCGCACCACCACATCACGCAACCCCTTGGCGCGCGCGGTGGTGATGTAGTCATTGCCCATCTCGTCGAGCATCGAGGCCCTCATGGTGAGCAGGTACCCGGCGTAAATCATCGCGGTGAGCGTGATGGTGGGCAGCACCATGTGGTGGGCGATGTCGAGGAGCTGGGGCCAGAACCGGTCCGGGGTGTGCGCCGAGACCATCCGCCCGGTCGGGAACAGGCGCAGTTCCCGGGAGAAGATGATGATGGCGATCATCGCCACCCAGAAGGTGGGAGCGGAGAAGAAGATCAGCGCGATGTTGACGTTGCGCCGGTCGAACTTCGAGCCGTTCAGCCAGGCCGACTTCGCGCCGAGTGAGAACCCGATCAGCACAGACAGGATGAGCGCCACCCCACCCAGCAGCACCGTGGGCAACACCCGGTCGGCGAACAGTTGCAGAACCGGGACCTGGTACTGGATCGAGGTGCCGAAGTCTCCGCTGAGGGTTCCGGTCAGGTAGGACCAGAACTGGATGTGCAGGGGGTCGTCCAGACCCCACTCGGCCCGCAGTGCCCGCTCCAGTTCCGGAGAGGCCGACTGCATGTCCGTCATCAGGTTCTGGATGGGGTCCCCGGGCAGGATCCGGAAGATGAAGAACGCGGTGAACAGCACCGCTAGCAGCGACACGATCGCGCCGCTGACCCGGTTCAGCAGATACTTCGCCAGCCCCGTGCCCGCGCCCGATCGGGCGCGGGCGTCCGGCGCGCCACCAGCCGGGTCGTCCCCGGACCCGGCCGGCAGCGCGGTCGTTGTATCGGACGTCATCTACTCGCGTTCCTCGGCGGTTTGACGACGACGCACCAGGACCACCACCAGGACGGCCACCCCGAGCAGCACCACCACACCGACACCGATGAGCACGGCCGTGCTCGCCCCGCCGACGCTCTCGCCGGTCGGGCTCGCGGAGTGGTAGGCCCAGGAGCCGATCTGGCCCATGATCATGCCCTCATCGGCCGGCTGGGTGGTGAAGTCCCCGACAGCGGTGCTGTTGTAGGCCTCCATCACGGTGGGGTACCAGAGGAAGATGATCGGGGAGTCCTCGTACAGGATCCGCTGGGCCTCGAACAACAACTCCGCCCGGGCGTCCGGGTCGGTCTCGGACTCCTGGTCCCGCACCAGCGAGTCGAACTCCTCGTTGCAGTAGAAGGTGTCCGTGGTGCCGTCGCCGGGTGCGGCGGGCAACTGCCCGCAGCTCTGCCGGTTCAGGTTGTAGGTCGGGTTCGGGTTGATGCCCCAGCCGGTGAAGGCCAGGTCGATGTTGCCCTCGTCGAACTCGTCCTGGACGTCCTCGGATATGCGCTGTTCGGTCTCCACGCCGATCTCGTTGAACCACTCGGCGATGAACTGGGCCGTGCCTTCGCGCTCGGCGTTGCCGGCATCCACGCCGAACACCAGGGACAACGGTTCGCCGTCGGGACCCACACGCACGCCGTCGTCGCCCATCTCGTAGCCGGCCTCATCCAACAAGCGGCCGGCCTCCTCGAGGTCGAAGTCCATCCGTTCGTCGTCGCTGGGCTCCCAGTGGATCGTGCTGAACACGTTCGGCACGATGGAGTGGGCCACCTCGCCGTAGCCGCCGCGGACGCGTTCGATCAGTTCCTGCTTGTCCACCGCGTGGTGCAGCGCGCGGCGCACCTGCGGGTCCGCAAGGGCGGGGTGCCCGCTGCCGAACTCCTCACCATCGCGGGTGACGGCACCGGTGTTGAACCGGAACGCCAGCCAGCGCCGGTCCGGGGCCACGTTCGTGGTGACGTGGTCCAGGCCCTCGACCCGGCCCAGTTGGGCCTCGTTCAACCCGCCGACCAGGTCGACCTCACCGGCCTCCAGGGCTGCCACCGCGGTGTCCGGCTCGGTGTAGTACTGGTAGACGAGTTCACTGAAGCCGGGCGCGCCCTGCCAGTAGTCATCGAAGGCCTCGTACCGGATGTAGGCGTCGGTGGAGAAGTCCACCATTTGGTACGGACCGATCCCGACGATCGGGAAGTCGTCGTTCCCGTATTCGTTCCACTCACCCTCGTACTCGGACCAGATGTGTTCGGGCACGATCACCTGGTCGCTGCCCTCCAGGTTCACCGAAGGGCTGCTCAGGGTGAACTCCACGGTCCGGTCATCGATCGCCTCGACGTTCTCGATCAACTCCACCACGTCGGCATTGCGGGCACTGATCACTGGGTCGTTCTCGATGATGTGGTAGGTGTACACGACGTCGTCGGCGGTGAACTCCTCTCCGTCGTGCCAGGTGGCCTCGCGCAGGTGGAAGGTCCAGGTGAGCCCATCCTCGGACTCCTCCCAGTCTTCGGCCAGTCCCTCTGAGGGGCTGTAGTCCTCAGCGCTCATCCGCACCAAGGGCTCGTACTGCAATTGCCGGAACTGGTGCTCGATCACGTAGATCTGGATGAAGGGGTTCCAGTTCTCGATGGACTGGCCGGTGGCGATGGTCAGGACGTCGTCACCGGCGAACTCGTCGTACTCGCCCTGTTCGTCGAGGTCGTCCTCGACCTCCTCGTCCTCACCGGCGGCATGGGCCGGGACGGTGAGGGCCGCTCCTACGGCGATCGCCCCCGCGGTGGCGGCGATCCTGCGCCACATTCCTCGTCCGTGGGTCATAATTCGTTCGGCCTCCTGATCAGCGTGGCACTGGACGTCGGTGTCCTGACGAACCGCGGCCGGGATGGTCAACGGTTTGCCAGATGCACCACCATAGCGGTGCTTGGTTACCCGTGTGTGCCACGACACACATTTCGCCAGGACCGCAGGTCCTCCGGCGGGCACTGAGCTAATCTGATCGGCGGGGCCGACGGCCCGGTGAGATCGGTCGACAGGAGGACGTCGTGATGCGCGCGAACCGCTGGGCAGCGGCGCTTGCTGCGGCAGGGCTGACCGGGATGCTCCTGGGGTGCACCCCCGAGGATGAGGTTCAGCACCCGGGTGGGGCTGCCCCGGGAGCCGACCAGGCCAAGAAGCCCGACGGCGATGACAGCGGCGATCGTGAGCGCGTCACCCTGCCCCCGGAGTTCCTGGAGTGCGGTGATCCGGACGCCCTGGATGAGGACGAAGGGTTGATGCTGGCGTCATTGGACCTGGCCGGTGCCCAGTGGTCCACCCCGGAGGGGTTCGTGGAGACGTTCTCCTATTACGAGGACAATCCGGTGGAGAACCTGGTGGACTTGTGGGTGGCCGAGCCAGTGGCGGATCCGGTGATCTTGAACGTGGTCAACGTCGCGATCTACGACGGCCTGGACTGGGAAGGCGCCGCCGACGGGTGCAACCGGGTGCCGTTGGCGGCCGTGGAGGACCGGCTGGCGGACTACCGCGACCAGATCGGGGCCGAGGAGATCTCTGAGGCGGAGATGACGCTGCTGGCCGGCCACCCCGCGATCACCCAGTCGGTGCGTCTGAGCAACTACGACTACCTCGGTTACTGGCTCTTCTCCCAGGACCAGCTCCTGCACCTGTACTGCCAGTGGACCAGCGAGCGCGAGCTGATCGAGGCCGGCTGCGCACAACTGGTGGACTCCCTGGAGGTGGACTGATCAGTCCTGCCAGCGCACGGGCCCGCCGGTCTCGGCAAACTCGGCCCGGGCGGCTGCCAGCACCTGGGGATCACTGAGCACGTCCAGCACGGTGCCCGCGATCCCGATCACCCCCTCCAACAGGGCGTCCCGGGCGGGGGGAGTGCGGGTGGAGGCGGCGAACTCGGCGGTGTGGGCGGGGATGTCGGCGCCGGTGGTGTCGAGACTGGGATGGATCGCCGGGACCACCTGGCTCACGTTCCCCATGTCCGTGGAGGCACCGCCGCCGGATCTGGCGGACAGGTCGCGCCGTCCGGACAGCGCACCCGCGAAACTCCGGGTCAGGACCGAGTTGGAGCGGACCGGCAGGTAGGCCGGCTGGCGGTCCCAGACGATCTCGGCGGTGGTGCCGGTGGCCGTCGCGGCACCGCGCAGTGCCGCGTCCACCCGGGCGGACAGGTGACGTAGGCTGTCCACACCGGCGGAGCGTACGTAGAAGTGCGCCGCCGCTCGGTTCGGGACGATGTTGGGCGCCTGACCGCCGTCGGTGATGATGCCGTGCACCCGGTCGGTCGGCAGGATGTGCTGGCGCACCTGGGCCACCGACTGGTAGGCGGTGACCACAGCATCCAGGGCGTTGTACCCGCGCTCCGGGGCCACCGCTGCGTGGGCCGCTGTCCCGGTGTAGGTGACCTCCACATGCCGCATGCCCAGGAACATCCCGTCGAGTCGGTCGGTGTTGCCGGGATGGACCATCAGGGCGGCGTCGACGTCGTCGAAGCCGCCTGCCCGCAGGATGAGTTCCTTGCCGCCACCGCCCTCCTCGGCCGGGGAGCCGATGAGTTCCACGGTGCCGGCACCCGACGCAGGGTCGCCGTCGTGGGCCTGAGACAGCAGGTCCCGGGCCACCAGGAACGCCCCGGTCGACATTGCGGCGATCAGGTTGTGTCCGCAGGCATGCCCGATCTCGGGCAGGGCATCGTACTCGGCCAGGATCGCCACCTTAGGGCCGGACGTGCCGGCGCCGGCGCGAAACGCCGTCGGTAATCCGTAGGCCCCCACCTCTACGTCCGCGCCGTGGCGCGTGAGCAGGTCGGCGATCCGGGCAGCGGAGCGGTGCTCGTCGAATGCCGTCTCTGGGTCGGCGTGCAGGGCGCCGGCCAGTTCGTCGAGTTCGTCCAGCAGGCTGATGGCACGCTCGATCACCTGCTCGCGTAGCACGGGATCGAAGGGCGTCTCAGGGCTCTGCGTCTCGCTGCTGGGCATACGTCCTCCGTTCGCTGGTGACCTGAGCCTCGCAGAGCCGCGTCGGTGCGGACACAGGCATGCCGGCGGCGTCCGCATGCTGGGCCCCCGGTGGGCTAGCGCAGAGCCTCGTCCGGTGCGATCCAGGGCCCGGTGTTCTCGGAGGGGTCCAGGATTCCCGCTTCCAGCCAGTTGAGGTCCCCGCGGAGTACGGCTCGGGCGGTCTGCTCATCCGAGGCATCGGTGTTGATCCACAGGTCGTGGAACAGCCGGGCCACGGTGCGCCGCGCCTGACGGCAGTACGACGCGGCCAACCGAGCAGAATTCGGGGCGCTACCGTCCTCCTGCTGCGTCCGCGCGCGCAGGCACACCGCGGTCATCGCGAGGAGTTCGGCGCCGATGTCCACCACTCGGCCCAGGAAACCCTGCTTGTGCTCGAGCCCGCCCTGCCAGCGGGCCATCCCGTAGAAGGTGGACCGGGCCAGCCGGCGACTGGCCCGCTCGATGAACCGCAGGTGCCTGGCCAGCGGGCCGAAGTCGGCGTAGGACCCCGGCACCATCCCCTGGCCGGCGAGCAGACCGGGGAGCCAGGCGGCGTAGAAGCCCGCCGCCCGGACGGCGGCGCGGGCCTTGTCCTGCCCGGCGGCGTCGGGGTCGATGATGTCACCGGCCACCGACAGGTGGGTGTCGACCGCGTCCCGGGCGATGAGCAGGTGCATGATCTCGGTGGATCCCTCGAAGATCCGGTTGATGCGCAGGTCGCGCAGGACCTGCTCCACCGGCGCCGCACGCTCGCCGCGGGCTTGTAGGGAGTCCGCGGTCTCGTACCCGCGGCCCCCACGGATCTGGACGAGGTGGTCGGCGATCAGCCAGGCCCGCTCGGAGGTGAAGAGTTTGGCCAGGGCTGCCTCGATCCGCACGTCGGCGCGGTCGGCGTCGGCCAGCCGGGAGGTGAGTTCGAGCACCGCCTCCTGGGCGTAGGTGTTGGTGGCCATGAAAGCGATCCGGTGCGCCACTGCGGCGTGCTCGCCCACTGGCCGGCCCCACTGCACCCGCTCCCGTGCCCACTCCCGGCCGATCTTGAGGGACCACTTGCTGGCCGCGACGCACATTGCCGGGATCGACAGCCGCCCGGTGGTCAGCGTGCTCAGCGCGATCTTCAAGCCCCGGCCCTCCTGGCCGAGCATGTTCGCGGCCGGAACGACGACGTTGCTGAAGCGGGTCAGGCTGTTCTCCAGGCCGCGCAGACCCATGAACGCATTTCGCCGCTCGATGGTGATGCCGGGGGAGTCCGCCTCGACCACGAACGCGGTGATCCCGCCGGGGTGTCCGTCCTGCTCCGGGACCCGGCCCAGGACCACCAGCAGATCGGCGATAGACCCGTTGGTCGCCCACAGTTTGGAGCCGTCGAGCACGTAGTTGCCGTCCTCGTCGGGGGTGGCCCTCAGGTGCAGACGGGCAGGGTCGGAGCCCACGTCGGGCTCGGTCAGCAGGAATGCGGAGATCTCACCGGCAGCGCACCTGGGCAGGAACCGTGCCTTCTGCTCCTCGGTGCCGAACTGGCGTACCGGCTCGGGTACCCCGATCGATTGGTGCGCCGACAACAACGCACCAAGCGCGGGGCTGACCGTTCCCACCAGCATCAGCGCGCGGTTGTAGTACACCTGCCCCAGGCCCGCACCACCGTACTCGGTCGGGATCTTCATCCCGAAGGCCCCGGCCTGCGCCAAAGCGTCCAGGGCATCTTGGGGGACCTTCGCCGCGCGTTCGATCGCGGCACCGTCGATGCCGGCCAGAACCTCGCGCAGTCGCCCCAGGAAGGCCGCACCGCCTTCATCCGGGTCGGAATCCGGGGCCAGGTGGTTCTGGAGGATCTCCGGTCGGAAGCGGCCCAGGTACAGTTCCTTGGCGAAACTCGGCTGGTCCCACCGGGTGTCCCGGGACTGTTCGGCGACCCGTCGGGCCTCGCGTTCGTCCACTTCGGGTCTCGGCACCATGACGGCCTCCTGCATCGACGCGGGTACCCCTAGTCTCGGGTATCCCGGCGCCGGCGGCAACGGTGGTGATGTGGGCCCCGAGCCGAGATGCACACCGCAGATGCCGGTGAGAAAGTGCGTTCAGGCTCGCGCCACCGCGGCGCGGCCCGATACGGGAGCGCAAACATGACTCAAGACACCCTCGGCGAGCAGGTCCGGACCGTGGCCGCACTCCCGCCGGGTTCAGCACCGTTCAGCCCCTTCTCACCCCGCGGGGAACTGAGTTCGTACCTGCTCAACCTCCTCAGCGGTCCTGGTATAGACGGAGTCGGTGAGTTGGCCACGATCGGTGACCACGCGCTCGCGCGCGCGGGTGAGGTCATCACCGACGACGATGTGCAACTGAGCCTGTTCGCGCTCTACAGCCTGGCCTACGGATCCTTCGACGAGTTCGGGGACCGGTGGGAGTGGTCCCCCGAATTGATCCGGCTGCGCACCGACCTCGAGCACGCCTTCGAGTCCGCGTTGCGGGAGCGGATCCGCCCTCCTGAGTTGCCGGCGGCCACTGCGGGGGCGGTTGCCGAGGCGCTGTTCGACTTGACCGCTCCCGGCCCCAGCGGTCCGAGCCTGTCGCGTTATGTGGCCAAGCACGCCACCGCAGAGCAGGCCCGGGAGTTCCTGGTACACCGCAGTATTTACACCCTCCGGGAGGCGGACCCGCACTCCTGGGCCATCCCACGCCTGACCGGCCGCGCCAAGGCCGCCCTGGTGGAGATCCAGGCCGATGAGTACGGCGGCGGCAATCCCGGACGGATGCACTCGGCGATCTTCGCCGGCACTGTGCGTGGGGCGGGCCTTTGCGACCACTACGGGCACTACGTGGACCATGTCCCGGCGGTCACGCTGGCCTCGCACAACCTGATGTCCATGTTCGGTATCAACGGCAGGCTGCGGGGTGCCGTGATCGGGCACCTCGCGGCTTTCGAGATGACCTCCTCGATCCCCAACCGGCACTACGGTGAAGGCTTCCGCCGGCTCGGGTTCGGACCGGAGGTGACCTGGTACTTCGATGAGCATGTGGAGGCCGACGCCGTTCACGAACAGATCGCCGGGCACGACATGGCCGGCTCGCTCGCCGAGGATGAGCCGGCACTCCTCGAGGACATCGTGTTCGGCGCCATGGCCTGCCTGAGGGTCGATGACTGGGTCGGGGCGCACCTGCTGGATGCCTGGCAGCAGGGTCGCTCCTCCCTGCGCAAGCCGCTGACCGATGCCTGACCCCGTGACGGAGGACCTGTATGAACCAGCCCCCTGAACCGAGCATCACCGCCTATCCGAACGGACCGCTCCTGGTCCGGGGTGGTGTCACCCTCCTCGGAGCCGATGGCACGCCCATCCCCATGGCGCGCCGGACCGTGGCACTGTGCCGCTGCGGGGTCTCGACCATCAAGCCGTTCTGCGACGGCAGCCACAAGGCGATCGGCTTCCGGACCGAGCCCTGCTCAGGCGCGTCCGACCTCGTTGACGGCGGCGGAGAACAACCACGGTAGGCGTTGGGCTGCCGATACCAGGTGCGGCCGGAGCGGGGAGGCGCCAGCAACCACGAGCGCCCGCGTCAGGATGGAGTGGCGGCGCACGATCCGGCGCCACGTCCGTTCATACCTGCCGGGACGGTCCTGCACGATCGCCTCGATCGCGCCCTGGGCCTGGGCGAGCGCCAGGCTGACGCCCTCACCGGTGATCGCATCGAGGTACCCACCGGCATCGCCGACCAGGAGGACGCGGCCGGCCACTCGCCGTCGGGCATGCTGGCGCAACGGTCCGGCGCCGCGCACCGAGGAGGCGGGCGCCGCCCCGGCCAGGCGCGCGCGCAGGTCGGTGAACTCGGCCAGCTGGGTCTCATAGGGTGCCCGTCGGCTGGTCAGGATCGCGATGCCGACCTCGTCCTCGGCAACCGGGGTCACATACGCCTCCGCGTGGGCGGACCAGTGCACCTCGACATGGTCGGTCCACGGCGCGAGGCGTACGTGCTGGCGCAACCCGTACCGTCCCGGCCCACGGGTGGGCCGGTCCAGTCCGAGCATCCGGCGCCCGGGGGAGTGCAGGCCGTCGGCCAGGATGAGGTACCCGGCGACGGTGCCATCGACGATGACGCCCCGGGCGTGGGATTCGACCGCCCGCACGCGGGTGTGCTCGATGGCGATACCGGCCTCGCGAGTGACCCGCAGCAGTGCGCGGTGCAATTCGGTGCGACGCACCCCGCGCCCCGGCGGGCCCAGGAAACGCGCCTCGGCCTGCCGACCCGGGGTGCAGTACCGCACTCCCTTGAGGTCCTGCCCCTTCGGGTGCACACCGAGTCGCTCCAGGTGGGCGATCCCTGCGGGCATCACGCCCTCCCCACAAGCCTTGTCGATCACGCCCTCGCGCGGCTCACGCACCACCACCGACATTCCGGCCGCGACCGCGTGCAGTGCGGTGGCCAGCCCGGCCGGGCCGCCACCGGCGATGACCAGATCAACGGCCACGCCTCAGCCCTGTGCCGGTGCTGCGGCGACGAGCGCGCGGTTCTCGGTCCGGATCCGCACGGTGAGCAGCGCGGCGTTGGCCACCGTGAACACCGCTGCGGTGATCCAGGCAGAGTGCACCAGCGGCAGGGCGAGGCCCTCCACCACCACGGCAACATAGTTGGGGTGGCGCAGCCACCGGTACGGGCCGCCCTGGACCAAGGGCAGCCCGGGCACCACGATCACCCGGGTGTTCCAGCGCGGTCCCAGGGAGGAGATGCACCACCAGCGCAATCCCTGGGAGCCCAGCGCCAGCACCAGCATCGTCACCCCGAGCACCGGCACGAACGGGGCCGGGGTCAACCAGACCTCCACCAGGGCGCCGGCGAGCAGCCCGGTGTGCAGCACCACCATCACCGGGTAGTGACCGGCACCGGCCTCCCAGCCGCCACGGGCGAAGGCCCACGCCGCGTTGCGGCGCGCGACGATCAGTTCAGCCACCCGCTCCAGCCCGACGGCCGCGATCAGCACGGTGAACAGGATCTGGGACGTCATCGGGCCTCCAACAGCACCAGTTCCAGGCTGAACCCCGGGCCCATCGCCATCATCAGGCCGGAGGTACCCGGCTCGGGCGAGCGGTCCAAGGCGGCCCGCAGGATGTGCAGGACCGAGGCCGAGGAGAGGTTGCCCACCTCCCGAAGGGATCGGCTGGTCAGTTCCAGGGCCGCGTGCGGCAGGCCGAGGGTCTCGGCGAGGGAGTCGATCACCTTCGGGCCACCGGGGTGGCACACCCACCAGCCCACATCGGCGATGGTCAGGCCGTTGCGGGCGAGGAAGGCCGCGACGTCGTCGCCCACGTTGTCGCGGACCAGATCGGGTACCTCCGCTCCCAGCACGATGCGCAGTCCGGTGCTGCCCACGTCCCAGCCCATGGCCTCGGCGGTTCCGATGTAGAGGCGGCTGGCCGAGTCCAGCACCCGCGGGCCGGTGCTGCTCGGCACGCTCGGGTGATCCGCTCCGGTCGCGATGAGCGCGCCACCGCCGTCGCCGAACAACCCACTGGCCACCAGGTTCGCTCCGGAGTCATCACCACGCTGGATCGTCAGGGAACACAGCTCCACGCTGATCAGGGCAGCAACGCCGTCGGGCCGTCCCCGCAGGAAGTCATGCAGCCGCGCCGTGCCTGCGGCGCCGGCCATGCACCCGAGGCCCACGATGGGCAGCCGCACCACGTCGGGGCGCAACCCCACCCGTTCGGCTATCCGCGCCTCAAGCGAGGGCACGGCAAGCCCGGTGATCGTGACCGAGACCACCAGGTCGACATCCTGCGGCGTCAGCCCGGCCTCCCGCAGGGCGTTGGTCAGGGCGAGGGCACCCAACTCGACGGCAGCTTCGATGAATGCGTCGTTGGTCTGCCCGAAATCGGACAGCGCGGCGTAACGCTCCAGGGGCAGTGCCAGGTGCCGGTAGTCAACCTCGCAGCCGCCGTGGATGCGCCGCAGCATGCGTTCGCCCGGGGCGTCCACTCCGATGATCGGCACCAGTGCATCGGTGAGCTGGCTCTGGCTGTACCGGTGCGCAGGAAGCACCGGCGCGACGGCGAGCACCTGTGTCATTTCTCGAGCGTACGGACATTCGCCAGGGTTCGCGTCCTGTGCCGGCGCGGGCGGGACCGCGTAGCCTCGGGGGGTGCGCATCGTCATCGCTCTGCTGCGTGCCACCCATCCCGCCCCTTCCGTGGTGGTCACCACCCTGGCGACGCTGCTGGCTGTGGAGGCAGATCACGACGCCGGGACCATCGCCGTCATAGCACTGGCGGTGCTGACCGGGCAGTTCACGATCGGCTGGTCCAACGACCTGCTCGACGCGGACCGGGACCGGGCTGTGGGGCGTACGGACAAGCCGCTGGCCACGGGCGAGTTGACCAAAGCGATGGTCGTGGCGGCTCTTGTCGCATCGGCGCTGGTGTGTCTCGCCTCGAGCCTGGCGCTGGGTTGGCCTGCGGCGTTGGCGCACCTGGTGCTGGTCGGCTCGGGCTGGGTCTACAACGCCGGACTGAAAGCGACGGTCTGGTCATGGGTGCCCTATGCCGCCGCATTCGCTGCACTGCCGGCCGTTCCATGGCTGGCGTTGACTCCCGCGATGCTGCCGCCCTGGTGGATGCTCGCCGTCGGTGGTCTGCTCGGGGTCGGAGCGCATCTGGTCAATGTGCTGCCGGACCTGAGCGATGATGCCGCCACCGGGGTGCGCGGGCTGGGCCACCGGCTCGGCGCACCTACCTGCGGGCGCCTTGCCGTCGTCGTTCTTCTCGCCGGTACGGCCGTAGGGGTGCTCGGGCCTGCGGGACCGGTGCCCTGGTGGGCCTGGGGGGTGCTCGCGGTCGCGGGGGTGCTGGCAGCCGCCTCGGTGGCGGCACCGCGCCGGTTGCCGTTCTACGGGGCGATGGCGATTGCGGTGTTGAACGTGGTGATGCTGCTGGCCAGGTCCGGCTGAAACCGCTCGAAAGACATTTACCATGGTTGACGACGTTTGGTTACCGCGCTACGGTCCGGGCGTCCCTTTCTTACGACGAAGTGAGGCACTCGATGTTGCGTGGATACAAGGCACCGCTGGGCGCGGTGGTGGCGCTGGCGGCCGGTGTGATCGCCGCACAGGCACCGATGACCGGCAACGACACCATGCCCAGCGGGGATGCTCCGGCCTGGGTCGAGGACGTCGACCGGATCCTGGCAGACTCCCGGTTGGACGGGGCGCTGGCCGGGGTGGTGGTCCAGGACGCCCGGACGGGGGAGCGGCTGTACGAGCACAACCCGGGTTATCGACTGATGCCCGCTTCGAACGTGAAGATGCTGACATCGGCGGCGGCGATGGAGTTGCTCGGGCCGGACTACACCTACACCACCACGGTGCTCACCGACGGTGAGCGGCGCGGGAACTCCGAGGTGGTGCACGGGGACCTGTACCTCAAGGGCGACGGCGACCCCACCATGCTGGAGCAGGACTACGCCGCGCTGGCGGAGCAAGTGGCCGACGCCGGTATCCGCCGGGTGCACGGGGACCTGGTTGCCGACGACACCCGGTTCGACAGTCAACGACTGGGCCCGTTCTGGTCCTGGGGCGATGAGGACTTCTACTACTCCGCCCAGATCTCCGCACTGTCGGTGGGCCCGAATGAGGACTACGACGCCGGCACGGTCATCATCGACACCGCTCCGGGCAGTGCCGGCGAGGCCGCTGAGGTCTCGGTCATCCCCGAATCCGACTACATCACCATCGACAACCAAGCCACCACCGTGGCGCCGGGCGGGTCGACCTCGATCAGCGTGACGCGTGAGCGGGGCTCGAACACCTGGACGGTCAGTGGCACGATTGCCGCGGACGCCGATGCCAGGCGGGTGTGGCGCGCGGTGTGGGAGCCGGCCGGCAAGGCCGCGGCGGTGTTCGACAGGGCGCTGCAGGACCATGGCGTCGAGGTCACCGGTGACATCCGGACGGGCGTGTCCACACCGAGCGGTGCCGAGGTGGTGGCAACGCACGAGTCGATGACGCTGACGGAACTGCTCAACCCGTTCATGAAACTGTCCAACAACGGCCACGGCGAAGTGCTCCTGAAGACCCTCGGCGATGAGGTCGCCGGCAGTGGCGACTGGTCCAGCGGCGCCGAGGTGCTTCGCGGCTACCTGGAGTCGTTGGGGGTGACCAGTGAGCTGCGTCTGGTGGACGGCTCGGGCCTGTCCCGCGGCAACCAGATCCCCGCCGGTGAGTTCGCCACCTTCCTGTACGAGGTGCAGGAGGCCGACTGGTTCGAGGACTGGTATGCCGAGTTCCCGGTGGCCTGCGCGGGGGAGCGGATGGTCGGTGGGACCCTGAACTCGCGGATGTGTGAGACCCCGGCCCAGGGGAACGTGCACGCCAAGACCGGAAGTCTGACCGGCGTGACCGCCCTGAGCGGCTATGTCACCGACGCCGACGGGCGTGACCTGGTGTTCGCGATGCTGTTCAACAACCATCTGGTGGGCATCGGCGACATCGAGGACCAGATCGCGGTGACCCTGGCGTCGCACTCCGAGGACGGTGGTGCGGCGGTTGCCCCGATGGCGATCGATCCCGCGAGCGAGTCCGACCCGGACCTGGAGTGCTCGTGGCAGAAGGGTGAGGCGGCCGCGCTGACCTGCTGAGGGCTCCCGGGCAGCCCGTCCGGCCCGGCATCGGTGCCGGGCCGGGCGTGCGGGCTTCTCAGATGCGGACGGCGCGGGACCGCCTCAGCCGTGGGCTCCGGTACCGAGCCAGCGACGGTTGCCCTCCCGGTCGCGCACGTACTCCGGCCACGGCAGGTGGGTCGGCGGCTGGAAGTTCGCCGGCAGTAGCGGCTCCATCCCCTCGGCTTCGGACCGCTCGGCGAACTCGGTCGCCGCCCGGGCGCGAGCGTCGTCGTCGCACAGCAGGTCGATGAAGGTGCCAGCAGGCCGAGTTCCCGCGCGGTCCCGGAGCGCTTCACACCGCCGAAAGGCAACTCGGGGCTATCGGCGGCCACGATGTTGATGAACACCATGCCCACGTCCAACTCGTCGGCCACTCGGTCCGCCTGCTGCTGGTCGGTGGTGAAGACGTAGGAACCCAGGCCGAACCCGGTGTCGTTGGCCAGTTCAATGGCGTCCCGCTCGCTGCTCACCCGGAACACCATGGCTACGGGACCGAAGAACCCTTCCCCGTAGGCGTTCATCTGCGGGGTGACGTCGGTCAGCACCGCCGGGGGGAAGAACGCCCCGGAACGTTGGCCGCCGAGCCGCAACGTGGCACCGTCGGCTACGGCACGGTCCAGTTGGTCCTGCAGGTTCCGGGCCGCCTGCACGGAGGACAACGGGCCAAGTTCGGTGTTCACCGACGTGGGGTCACCCGGTTCCACCGCCGCCATCGCAGCCTGGAACTTCTCCAGGAATTCGTCGTACAACTCCTCGATGATGATGAACCGTTTGCCGGCCGAACAGGCCTGCCCGGAGTTGTCCAACCGCGCCAGTAGCGCCGCTTGCACGGTGGCGTCCATGTCGTGAGTGGACAACAGGATGAACGGGTCCGATCCACCCAGTTCCAGGGCAACCTTCTTCAGGTGCCGCCCGGCAACCTCCGCGACCGCGGCCCCAGCCCGCTCCGACCGGTGAGCGACACACCCTGGACCCGGTCGTCGGCGATTACATCGGCGGCTTGGTCGTTGGTGAGGTAGGCGTTGACGTATGCCCCCTCGGGCAGACCTGCGTCCCGGTAGATCTGCTCGATCGCCGCAGCCGACTGGGGGCACTGCGGGGCGTGCTTGAGCAGGATCGTGTTGCCCACCACCAGATTGGGTGCGGCGAACCTGGCCACTTGGTAGTAGGGAAAGTTCCACGGCATGATCCCCAGCAGCACGCCCAGCGGTGCACGTCGCACCACCGCGCTTCCTTCTCCGAGGATGTCCACCGGTTCCTCCCGGGTGATCGCCTCGGCGTGGTCGGCATAGAAGTCGTTGACGTCGGCTGCGAAGTCGACTTCCTCGATCGCCTGCAGGTAGGGCTTGCCCATCTCCTGCACGATGATGCGGGCCAGGTCCTCCCGACGCTCGCGGTGCAGCCGGGCTGCCCGGCGCACCCCGGCGGCGCGCTCAGCCACCGGCGTCGCCCTCCACGTGCGATACGCTTCAGCGGCAGCAGCGATCCCCGCCTCCACCTGCTCACCGGTGAATGCTGGGAACGAAGCCACCTGCTCACCCGAGGCTGGGTTGATCACCTGATACTGGCTCATCACGGGCTCCGATTCCGTCGATGGGGACGCAGTTACTGTACCGAGGGTCCGCAGTTCAGTCGTGGCGGGAGCCCGCGCCAACGGCCAGCCGTCGGGCGGCCCGCGTCAGCGCCTGGTGCTACCTCGCCCCAGCGCCTGACACTACTGATTAGGTTAATGCGTACTATAAACGTAGTACTATCTGGGGATGACCGGACGGGCGATCATTGTCGGGGCTGGCATCGGCGGACTCGCCGTGGGCAGGGCGTTGCTGGCCACCCGGTGGCGGGTGGAGATCCTGGAGAGGGCCGACGGCTTACCGGAGGCCGGGACGGCCCTGGGGATGTGGCCCGAGGCCATCGCAGCGCTGGACCGCTTGGGCGTAGGAGATCGGGTGCGCGAGGCGGGCGTCGCCCAGCACGGTGCGACCTTCCGACGCCCGGAGGGGACCACCTTCGCCCGGATCACCTCGCGTGAACCCGCCTATCTCATCTCGCGGCCGGCACTGCACCGCATCTTGTACGAGGGCGCACTTGAGGGCGCAGTCCGCTGGGCCACGCCCGTGGAAGACGCGGCCAATCTGCCCGAGGCCGACCTGGTGATCGGAGCCGACGGCATCAACAGTCGCCTTCGAACCATGGTCGCCGGCCGAACGGTGGATCCGCGGCCGTTGGGTGCGGTGGCCTTCCGGGGTGTCGTCCCCGGTCGGGTCGAGGCAGCGTGCGAGACCTGGGGGAGAGGGTCGGGTCTTCGGCGTCACACCCCAGGAGGCGGGGATGACCAACTGGTTCGCCTCCGTGCGCGAGGACGTTCTGGCCGAGCAGCCGAGCTACCGAAACGTCGCCGAACTTCTCACCGCCCTCTTCGGCGACTGGCACCCGATCGTGCGCGAGGTGGTAACCAGACTTGATCCGGTCGACATCGACCAGCGGGTGCTCTACGACATGCCTCCGATTGGCTCCTTGAGTCGTGACCACAGGGTCATCCTCGGTGATGCCGCCCACGCGATGGCTCCGAACGCGGGCCGGGGCGCCTGCGAGGCCATCGTCGACGCCGTCACCCTCGCGGAGAGCCTGAGCACGGCAGGTTCGACCACGCAAGGTCTGCAGGACTTCGATCGACGACGGCGCCGGGCTGGGCAACGCATGGTCAGGGCCTCCCGGGTCCTCAGCCGCATATCGACGGCCAGACGCCTTCCGACGGTCAGGTATCGCGCCATGAACGTACTGTCGCGTTTCGCCTCAACAAGGCAAGCAGACGACAACGGCAACGACGAAGGGCGCCATGGGCACACGTGACCAAGCGCTGAACGCATCCGTCGAGCTGCTCGGCACTCAGGGAATACGTGCCCTCACTCATGGGCGGGTCGATGCGGCCGCTGGCCTACCGAAGGGCTCCGCATCCAACCACTTCCGTACCCGCGCAGACTTGCTCCACGCTGTCGTCGACCATCTCGTGGCGACCGAGCAGCACACCTTCGCCGCAGAGGGCCCGCCGCAGAACGTCGATGATCTCGTGGCATCACTCAGCACCTTCATCCGCGAGGCCACCGGACCACAGCGCACCCTGACCGCAGCGCGCCTCGCCCTGTTCACCGAGGCCTTCCACGACCCAGAGGTACGAGCCGTGCTCGCGGCGGGTCGCAGCCAGGTCGAGAGCGCGGCAGCCAGGGTCCTGGAAACGCTGGGCTTCCCACAACCCTTTGCCACCGCGCGCCGCGTCCTCACTCAGGTGGACGGCGCGATCCTGCATCACCTCGCGTTCGGCCCGGACGCCGGTCCCGAAGAGGTCGAGGCCTCACTGCGGGCATGCTTGACCTGAGTGCAGCCACACCCGAAAGAACCTCAGAAGTGGAAGGAAGACATGGACGCTTTCCCACATATTGAGCCGGTGCAGGTGCCCAGGGCCGGTACCGTGCTCGAAGCCGAGGTGCACGGACCGTCGCGCGGGCCGCTGGTTGTTTTCACCCATGGCGGGTGGATGGACCGCCGCATGTTCGACGGCCAGGTCCAGCCAATGGTCGCAACTGGATATCGGGTCCTGCTATGGGATCTCAGGGGCCATGGCGCGTCCGTCCCGCACGGCCTGGACGAACCAACTGCCGATGATATGAGTGCGGATCTGTTGGCTCTGCTGGATGAGGTCAACGGCTCGGACCGTGCCGTACTGGTGGGCCAGTCGTTGGGTGGGATGGTCTCTCAGCGAGTCGTCCTGGAGAGTCCCCAACGAGCCGCCGGACTTGTGACTATCGGCGCCCCGTGCATCAACCCCACCGGCCGAGGCGTCAAGGCACGACTGCGTCTTGCCTGGCGGCTCTCCGGGATGATCGGCGCGTTGCTGCCAACCCGGCTGATCCGCAAGCAACTGCCACAGGGCACCGCAACAACATCAGGGGCCCGGGAGTATGTGCGTGCCACTACATCGGGTGTCACCCGGGAAGACTTTGGCAGGCTTGTCGATGTCTCTCGCGGCGCTGGAGACGGACTGCAGGGCAAGCGGTTCGCTGTGCCCGTCCTTGCCACCCGAGGGGCGCTTGATGCCAGTGCGGCCGGTCGGCTCACAGCGATGACCGCGAGGCGGTGGCCGGTCGACGGTGGGCGCTTCCACTATGAGGAGATCCCCGAGGCCGGTCACCAAGCGCACCAGGACAACCCCGAAGCGTTCAACAGACTCCTGCTCGCCTTCCTCGCCGAACTGGCACAGTGATGCGTTCTTGGTGCACCGACGGCGTTCACCACGAAGAGTGGTTCGCAGCCTCGAGAAGATCCAGTCGGTAGCCGGTCCCGAGGACCTGGCCCGATGGCGACGCCCGGCCATCCCGGCGTCCTGGGACCGCTGGTGCGGCAGGACAACTAGGTCAGTTCAGTGGGTTGAGGACCGTTGCGCTGCGGTGACGACGGCGCAGGTGCAGCCCTGCCGTCGTGGTTGCGATGGCGGCGATGGCGATGCTCATCAACAAGAATGCGCCAACGTAGCCAGTGTTGCCGAGAGTCCACCCCAGCACGAGTGCGCCGGCTCCGAGTCCGCCGTCGTAGGCCATGTTCCATAGGGTGCTAGCCGTGCCGGATCGAGAAGGTCCGAGACGGTGGAGCGTCAGCACAAAAGTGTCGTTCTGGCTGGCGCCGAACCCGGCCCCGATCATTGCCGCCGCGACGAGTAGTACCGATGGGGTGCCGCGGAGGGCTTCGGAGGTCAGGGCCAGTCCGCCCGCTACCAGCAGTGCGGAGATTAGCGAGAGATTTCCGGGTCGAGTTCGGTCACCGATGACGCCGGCTCCGAGTCGTCCGACGATCAGCATCACGGAGGCTACGAGCAAGGCGACGGAGGCTTCTGCTGTGCTCGGCCCCGAGATCGGCAGGAATGTTGTGGTTGCTCCGAAGGCCGCGGCGGTGAGTAGAAGAAGCCCGATCGGAGTGGCTATCCGACCTACGTTGCGGACCGAACCGAGCGTGAATCTACCGCGAGCCCGGGCGGGGAGCATGAGGGAGAGTCCGGCGCCTACGAGACAGGCACCTCCCGAGAGCCAGAACACCAGGCCGAAGCCGAAGGCCTGTGCGGCCCAGGGCCCACCGGCCAACGCAACCAGGTTGGGCAGTGCGGCCGCAGTCCCGTAGAGAGAAGCGGATGATGAGAGGCGGCCTGTCCTGGCAAGGTCAGCAGCCAAAGTGGCACCAGCGATCACGACCAGCGCAAAGCCGAGGCCACGGATGATCGTGAGGGCACTAATGGCCCACATCTGCGCGGAGAGGATGTAGAACGGGGCGGGCACGCCGAGAAGGAGTGCGCCGAGGACCATCATCTCGCGCAGCCGGAACAGTTTGAAGATCAGGGGTGCCGCACATTGAGCAACCACGGTGGCGCCCATCATCACTGCTGTGGTGCTTCCCACCGCAAGGCCCCCGGCTCCGCCGCTGGACGCCCACATCGGTACCACCGGCAGCAACGCCGCGTAGTTGAGAAACGTCAGGACGGTCACCGTCAGCAACGCCGTTCTCCCCATTCCTCCTGGGGTGGTACCTAGCGTCGCTTCGTTCTGCTGAGGGCTTGGTCCGCTCATAGTTCTACAGTGAGACCGGGACCGGTATCGCGTCCAACGATGAATGGCGATCGTTCATATCGCCATTCCTGATAGGAGGGGTAATGGATACTCGTCTGTTGCGGAGTTTCTTGGCCGTGGCACGCCTGCGCAGTTTCACGGATGCGGGCTTGGAACTGGGTTACACCCAGTCCACGGTGACCAGTCACATCCAGAAACTTGAGCACCAGTTGCACACGAGGCTGCTGGATCGCCTGCCCAGCGGAGTGCACGTTACCGAGGCCGGGGCACAGTTGATTCCCCGCGCTGAAGACGTACTGGACGCACAGGGCCGGCTGGAAGCCGTCGCCACTCACGATGACGACGACGTCCGAGGCACCGTGCGCATGATGGCGCCGGAGTCATTGTGTACTTACCGGCTACCCCCCGTCGTGACCGTTCTGCGAGAGACGGAACCGGGTATCGATATATGGCTGACGCCCGGGGGAATCAGTCAAGCTATGGAGCACGTCCGGCGAGGTACGGTCGACCTCGCACTCACATTGGAGCCCAGCCTTCCCGCCTCGGAGTTGAGATCAGAGTTGCTCGGACATGAGGCACTGGTTCTGCTCACCGGCCCAGGCAGGGCACCTGACGGCCCCGTCACTTGGGAACTGCTTGCGCGCCAGGATGCGCTACTCATCGAGGAGGGATGCGGCTACAGCGACAACATCGCCACCAATCTCCGTCACTACGGTGAGACCGCCGGGCGCCGGTCTCATTTCGGCAGCATTGAGGCCATCAAGCGATGCGTGACAGTCGGGTTGGGCTGGGCCGCCCTCCCGGCGATCGCCGCCACCGACAACATCAGCGACGGCCTCCTCCACGTGCTTGATGGACCGAGACTGCCGGACTGCGAGGTCCACGTACTACTCCACCCGCGCCGCTACCTCACCCCGGCAAGCGCTGTGGTGCTCAACCAGTTGCGCCACATCTGGGCATCCACGCAGGACTCTCCATAGGAACTAGGGTCCAATCCGTCCAGGCCCCTCCATCGCATAGCGCGCCGTTCGCACATCTGTGACCAGCACATCGATCAGCCCGGACCGCAAGGCGGCTCGGACAGCCTTGCGCTTCCCGGGACCGCCGGCCACCCCCATCCGGACCGGTATCGCAGCCAACTGCTCGGTCGTGATGCCGATGACTCGGCCCTGGATTGCGTCGACCACCTGGCCGTCGGCATCGAGGAGGGTGGTGCCGATCTCCCCGACGACGCGTTCCCGTAGCGATCTCAACTCACCCAGTTCCTCCAACTGTGTGGCAAGCAAGGACCCGTCGGGCCAGCCACCGATCGACAGCACTGCCTTGTCGAGGTGCTCCAGTTTCCGCAGGGATCGCGCCACGCTGGGTTGAGATGCGATCACCCGTGCGGATGACTCGTCGGTGGTGACGAAAGGGCCATGCAGCGGGTACAGGCTCCCCGCCAGTGCACCCAGGGACATGATCCCCTGCATGCCCTTCTCCCAGTCGGTGGCAGCAACACCAGTCACCTGCACGAGATCACAGGTGGGAAACTGGGTGATCGCCTGGCACAGTTCGGCAATGGTGCGCCCAGGCGTGACGCCGACGACGTCGTCCTCGTGCACGGCTTCTGCGACCACCCTGGCGCCTACGCGCCCCAGTTGCTCACGGACCGCCACAGGCTCATCGACTGAGGTCGCCACCACGACGGCGCTCCGCAGACCGAACCGCCGCGCGAGCGCATACGACATCTCGGTATCAACGTGGTCCGGTACGTGCAGGCGCACCTCCACCAGACCGAGATTGCGTGCTTCTTTTACCATACGAGCGACTTTGAACCTCGAGATGCCCAGCTCCTCGGCTATTTCGATGAGGGACCGTCCGTAGCGCAGATGCTGCATCGCGGCATAGGCGCAGCGCATTTGTGTCTCCAACTGCACTTTGCTCATATGAGCACTGTACGCACACTTACGAGCAGTTGGTCTACCTTGTGGGATCACGCGAGTAAAGCCGCTCGCGAAGGAGCCCAAGGAGAACTCATGCGACAGCACCACCGAATGTCCACACGTCGCGGCTTGGTCACGGGGCTGGGCACCATCGCCGTCTTGGCACTGATGGCCGGCTGTGTGAATGGAGGCGGCTCAGAAGGGCCGCCCGAGGACGAAGTCGAATCGTTCGATTGGCGGAACTACGAAGGTAGCGAGCTCAACCTCCTGTTCAATGAGCACCCGCTGGCCAACGCCCTGTCCGCGCAGTTGCCGGAGTTCGAGGACTTGACGGGCATAGACGTCACGCTTGAGACCCTCACCGAGACCGACTACATGGTCCGCGTCCTCACCGAACTCCAGGCTGGAAGTTCCGACTACGACGTCCTGATGACATCGCAACCGATGAACTATCAGTACGCGGCGGCCGGGTGGCTCGAGGAACTCGACCCCTGGGTCGAGGACGAGCGCTACACCGCACCGGACTGGGACTTCGACGACTTCTTCGATGCCGCCATCGCCTCTCAGCGCTGGGACACCACGGAGTGGGGCGGCGCGGGGGAGGGATCCTTGTGGGCACTTCCGGCGAATGAGGAAGGCTACGCCTTGTTCTATCGCCAGGACATTCTCGAGGATGCCGGCGTCGAGGTGCCTCAGACGATCGATGAACTGATCGAGGCGGCCGAACGCCTGGACGGTTACGAGTTCGAAGGACAGACGGTCTCGGGCTTCGTCAGCCGCGGCGATCGAACGTTCCCGACCCTCAACCCCTTCAGCACCTTCTTTCTTGCCCACGGCGCGGTCGACATCGTCGACGGCCAAGCCGCGATCAACTCACCGGAGTCGATCGCAGCAACGCAGCAATGGGTCGACCTAATGAGTCACGCCCCGCAGGCAGCGGCCACCTACACCTGGTATGAGGCACAGCAGGACTTCCTCGCGGGCAACGCCGCCTTCTACATCGACGCCGACCACATGGCACCGGACTTCGAGCGTGAAGGTAGCAACATCGCCGGGAAAGTGGGCTATGCCCTGCCGCCGGAAGGGCCGGCCGGACGGGGCTCGAGCATGTGGATCTGGTCGCTGGGAATGAACGCGCACTCCGAGGACAAGGGAGCCGCATGGTTGTTCATGCAGTGGGCAACGTCCAAGGAAGTCATGACCGAGGCGATTGATCACGGGAACATGAACCCCACCCGCGTCTCGGTGGCCGAAGGCCCGGAGATGTCAGCAGCCACCGAGGACTGGGGTGACTACAACGAGGTCTGGCAGGAGATCTTGCATGAGTACGCCGAATGGGCATACTCCCCTTCCGCCACCTGGACTGAGGCGGGCGACATATGGGCTACGGCGATCCAGTCCGCCGTCCTCGGGCAGGAGTCCGTCGAGGACGCGCTGAACGACGCTGCGGAACGGATCGACGCCGTCATTGAGTAGGCGGCGAGACCCTGGTGGCCCCGGCTCGCCCGGGCCACCAGGGATCGCTCGTCCGGTGCCGCCGTGGAAGCCGACCCGCCGACCCCCAGAACGTTCCGCCCTGCCCCTGGGCCCCACATCGGGACTTGAGTTTATGAAGCACAGACCAGCACTGCCCTACCTACTCGTCCTGCCTGGTATCGCCGTGATCGTCGCGATCCTGTATCCCTTCCTCACCGGCACGTACTGGGCGTTCACGTCCTACCGGCTGAACCGGGGCGACCCGGAATTCAACTGGGGTCGGAACTTCGTCAATTTGTTCACCTCAGGCGACGGCCTGCACGCCATCAACATCACCTTCACCTACGCACTGAGCGTGGTCGCACTGGAACTGCTCATCGGGATGGCCCTGGCTCTGCTGCTCAACTACAGCCGATTAGGGTCCTACTTCAGGCTCGTCATCGTCCTGCCGTTACTGCTGCCCCCAGTGATCGCGGCGCTGATGTGGAACGTCATGCTGACCGAGAACGGCGTCGTCAACTACATCCTGGAATCGGCCGGGCTGCCCACCCTGCTGTGGCTGAGCAGTCCCGACACCGCGCTGATGTCCGTCATTCTCATCGACGTGTGGATCTTCACCCCGTTCGTTGTGCTTCTCGCCCAAGCCGGTCTGCGCAGTGTTCCGCAGGAACTGGCCGAGGCGGCCGCCGTGGACGGTGCTGGACCGGTCAGGAACTTCTTCGAGATCACCCTGCCGCTGCTGGTGCCGATCCTGGTCGTGATCGTGACCTTCCGGGGGATCGACTCACTGAAGATGTTCGACATCATCTACACCACCACCGCAGGGGGACCGGTCAACGCCACCACGAACCTGCACGTACAGGCCTACCTCGACGGCATCCGGAACCTCAACTTCGGTGCGGCGATGGCAAGCCTGATCGTGCTGTGGCTGCTGTGCTATATCAGCTCGTACCTGATGCTGAAGTTCCGGCGGAAGGAGGCACTGTCGTGACCATGCCCGACGTGCAGTACCAGCGCGGGAGAAGACGACGCAGGCTGATCAAGCAATCGGTCGCCGCCGGGGCACTGACGCTGTGGTGCCTGTTCGCACTAGCCCCGCTGGTGTGGATCTTCATGATGTCGCTCAAGGCGCCGCAGGACATCATCACCTACCCGCCCAAGTTCGTCTTCACCCCGACCATCGACAACTACCTCACCGTCTTCAGCGACGACCGGTTCCTGCAGCCGTTCATCAACTCGTTGATCGTCACGCTCGGCTCGTTGGTACTCACCCTGGTGATCGGACTGCCCACGGCTTATAGCCTTGCCCGGTTCCGGTTCAAGGGCCAGGAGAGCATCGCGTTCGGGATCCTGTCGCTACGGTTCGCTCCGGAACTCCTCATCATCCTTCCGCTCTACCTGATGTTCCAGAGCGTGGGCCTGCGGGACAGCTATCTCGGCCTCATCCTCGCCTACCAGTTGGTCACGTTGCCGATGCTGGTGTGGATGCTGCGCTCGTTCATCGAGGACCTGCCCCCGGAACTCGAAGAGGCAGTCGCCGTTGACGGCGGAACCCGGTGGACAGCGTTCCGTCATGTCCTGCTCCGACTGCTCCTGCCGGGACTGGCAGCGAGTCTGATGCTGTCCTTCGTCTGGGCATGGAACAGTTACATCCTGCCGCTGGTTCTTGGCGGCCGGAACACCGCGGTGGTCACCACCGGGATCCAGTCCTACATCTCCCACCAGTCAATCGACTGGGGTCCGATGGCCGCGGCGACGATGATCTCCATCCTGCCCGGGATCCTCTTCGCCATCTTCTCCCTGCGCTGGATCGTCAGCGGGCTGACTGCCGGAACGGTGAAGGGATGAGTTCGCGTGCGCAGCCGGCGAGCGGCCACTCGCGCCATGAAGGGAAACCATGACGAATCAACGCATTGACGCCGCCCTGGCCGCAGCAACCGATACCCGCCGGATCGCGCTTGGCAACGATGCGCTGGCGCAGGTCAGCATCGTCTTCACCGATCTGTTCGGCCATGCAGCCCGGGCGATCGTTATTGCCGATGACAACACCTACGCCGTCGCCGGCCGACGAGTCGAGGAGTCGCTTCGCGCTGCCGGTGTCGAGGTCGAGCCGGCGTTCATCTTCCCGGGTACACCCACGCTGTACGGCGATTACACCAACGTGCAAGCGCTGCGCGACCATCTCGCGAATGTCGCAGCGCACGCGGTCTGTGTGGGATCGGGGACGTTGAACGACATCACCAAACTTGCCTCCGGTGAATCGGACCGGGAGTACCTGGTGGTCGCCACCGCACCCTCCCAGGACGGTTACGCCGCGTTCGGGGCCTCAATCACCAGGGACGGATTCAAGATCACCCGGAACTGCCCGGCTCCGGCCGGAATAGTCGGGGACCTGGGGATTCTTGCGGCGGCGCCCTCATGGTTGACCGCGACGGGCTACGGCGACCTGGTTGAGAAACTGACTGCCGGTGCGGACTGGCTCATCGCCGATGCCCTGGGGATCGAGCCGGTCGATGATCACATCTGGCGTCTGGTCCAGGACCCGCTACGTGACGCTCTGGCCGATCCGGTAAGTCTTGTCCGCGGAGAGGCCGCAGCGGTCCGCAAACTCACCGAGGGCCTGGTGATGTCCGGTCTGGCGATGCAAGCGCACCAGAGTTCGCGACCCGCATCCGGTTCGGGTCACCACTTCTCGCACCTGTGGGAGATGGAGGGTCTGGGAATGACCGTTGACCCCCCGCTCTCTCACGGACTGAAGGTCGGTCTGGGGACCGTAGCAGTCGCAGCACTGTACGAGGTTGTCCTGGAGTTAGACCTGACGGGGATCGACGTGGACGCGGCGGTGGCGGCCTGGCCGAGCCGCGAGGAGGCGGAGCGCACGGTCCGAGCGGCGTTGGACGGCCCGATGGTGGAGCCATCGGTCGCGCGCTCGTTGGAGAAATATGTCGACGCCGAGCACCTGCGGGCACGGTTGGAGACCATCCGGCACCTATGGCCCGGACTTCGCAGGCGACTGCGCGACCAACTCGTCCCCGCTGGGAAGGTCCAGGAATGGCTCGACGCCGTCGGCGCTGTCTCCCACCCAGCTCAGATCGGCCTCGACATGCAAAAGTTCCGGGAGAGTTACGTTCGATCAAACATGATCCGCAACCGATTCACCGTCGTCGACCTCATGGCGCAAGTCGGGCACTTGGAGGACTGCGTCGCGCGACTATTCGCGCCGAACGGTTTTTGGGGTGCCCAGGCCTGGTGACCGTGTCGAGGTCCCAGAGCAATCGGGGCAGCGGTTGACGCCGAGACTCTGCCGGACCTACTCCTGCGGCACGATCACGATCGCATCGGCGATGGCGCGCAGGGGCTGGTTGGTGACGAGCACGTCGTCGATCACCATCGTGGTGGACCCACCGCCGTCGAGGTTGACGGCGTGTTCGGCGTCCAGTGACAGGGCAACGCGGGCTGCTTCCCAGATGCTTGCCCCGGCGCTGACCCCCGGCTGGCGACCATCGATGGTGACGAAGAAGACGGTGCCGTCCTCGGCGATTCCGGCCACGGTGCGCGGGTGGCGGCTGATGCTCCAACTGAAGAAGAAGTCCGCAGATCCGGCGAACCCATCGGCCCAGGGCTGCAGGTCCTTCTGCCCATCGGTCACCAGCCGTGGACCACCGTTGACCAAGCCGGTTACCTCATCGGAGAGTGCCTCCCCGATGGCCGTGGTGACGTGGTGGTCGACGGCCAGCGCTTGACCCACCGCAGCGTGCTCGGCCAGCCACTCCGCACCGGAGCCGATCCCCACGAGCACCGACCCATCGGCCGGGATGGCCCCGCCGCGCTCTTCCCGGACCTCACTGACCACACCGTCCTCGTCCAGCGCTACCTCGATGCCGGTGCCGGGCTCGGTGGCCGCAGCCGGCGCGGTATCAGGGCCGAAGGCCGGGGTGAGGTGGACCAGTTCTTTATCGAGCGGGATGCGGTTCAGTCCGTGCACATGCGCGCTCACCGCACCGGAGGTCGCCGTGAGCTCAGCGCCGACGGAGTCCACGGACGCAACCATGTCAGTACCGGGCTGGAACAGCAGAGCGCTTCGGAAGTCCACGAAGTCGGTGTTCGGGCTGACCTGTGCCTGTCCGCTGACGAGATCGCCGTCGGTCATGGCAAGGCCGGCGATCTGCCCGTCCACGCCGTCCTCACCAGCCACCCAGAAGAACCCGCCGTTCACCGCGGCGAGGGCCTCATGCTCGACGGCGGTTTCCGGCACGGTCGCCAGACCGGGGATCATGCCGTTCGCGAGCACTGGCTCCACTGTCCCGTTGAACTCGGTGGGATCGATCTCCAGGATGTTCACCACCCATGGCCCTGAGGTGCGGAAACCGTCCTCACCGGTGTGGCGCACCGCACCGCGCGGGTGTCCATCAGACTCCAGGACGTCCTGCAGTTCGGCCGCTGCCTCGGTGCTGGCGAAGTTCCCGGTTCGCACCACCCAGCCGACCGGTGAGGTGGACGATGGGTCGTCGGGAATCTCCCGGACGATCCGCTCCACGCGATTGCGGTATCCGTCGGCGGTGAGATCGCGGCTCAGTTCGCGGGCCTCGGCCTGATCGGTGGTGAACAGCACGTTGACGGTGTAGACGCCGTCGGCCTCCCCCCGGGTCACCGCCGTGTAGGTGACGCCAGGCGCCAGGTCGACAACCTCACGCTCCTCAGTCAGACTCGGGGAGCCCAGTGGCAGTTCACCGCCGTAGGCCTCGATTCCTGGGGGTATGTCCGGGCGTATCGGTGCTGGCAACGGGCCCTCCCACCCGTTGCTGACCTCGGTGGCCTGGGGCGCTACCCCAATAAGCGTGGGGGCGACGAGAAGCGCGACCGTAGCGGCGATCATGCGCGTGGAAGTGATGCCTCTTTGCATTCTCTGGAGCTTCCTTTGGCGTTTCGACTCAGCGCAGTGCACGCTACGGAGAGTCGTTTGAATCTGTCAATGGGTCGATGTCCAGCAGGATGGCGTGGAAGCCCCGCACCGTCCGCGCGGTATACCCCAGCCCCATTCCGCCAACGACGACGTCGAGGGCCTGCTCGTCGAGTTCGGCCAGCGCGAGGCGAGCCCTCGTACACGTCGACCCCGAGGGTCGGCTCCACCCGGCGGCGCAGGCTGAGCTCACCGATCGGGGTCGATCGCCACGCGAGTTCCTCGAAGCGGGGCCGTGCTGCCACGTGTGATCTCCATTGCCGTGTTGCCAGGACAGCAGGCACCTCGCCCCTGCGCTGCGACGCTACCGCTCCGGCACGGTTGGCGGTTGAGGCGGCGATCGTCGACTCAACGTGTGCTCGTTCGCTATCGGGTGAGGCGCGGCGCAGCGTCGCGGGCAGGTCAGCGCTCGGGGAACTTGCCTTCCGCACGGATCCGGTCGTTGAGCAGCCTGAGGTACTCGGACTCGTCGAAGTCCAGCGGGACCTCGCGTCCGAGCCAGGAGGACAGGTGGATCGCGTTGGCCAGGCGGACACCGTTGATGCCCTCGTCGCCCGGCGCAAGCAGGGGCGTGCCGTCGAGGATGTTCGCCGCGAAGTTCTCCAGCACCCCGGCGTGCTGGGCACCCCACGGGGAGTCGAACTCGAGGACCTCCTGGGTGTATAGGCTCGAGGGGTCCAACTCGCCCATGAACAGTTTGCGCACGTCCTCCATGTCCATTTCGTCCGAGAGTTCCCGCTCGTCCTTCACCAGGCGGGTGACGGTAGCGGTCTGGGAGCCGTCCACGACGATCTTGCCCTTGTCGCCGAGGATCTCGAAGCGGTCGGTGCCCACGATGTCGTGCACCGCAGTGACGAACACCCCGGTGGCGCCGTCGCCGTAGTCGACCACCGCCGTCACCTCGTCCTCGACGGCGATGTCCCGGCGGAACCCGTAGGCCACCTTGGAATGCACCGACTTGGGTACCCCGCAGATCCACTGCCACAGGTCCAACTGGTGCGGGGCCTGGTTGACCAGCACGCCGCCGCCCTCACCGCCCCAGGTGGCCCGCCACGCGGACTGCTCGTAGTAGGGCTGGGGGCGCCACCACGTGGTGATCACCCAGTTGGTCCGCCGGATCTTGCCGATCTCCCCGGCGCCGACGACCTCCTTGATCCGCCGGTAGAGCGGGTTGTTGCGCTGGTTGAACATGATCCCGAAGGTGAGGTCGGGCTTGGTCGCGGCGAACTCGTTGAGCTCCTTGACCTGGGCGGTGTACACCCCGGCGGGCTTCTCCACCAGGGCGTGGATCCCGGCATCCAGGGCGGCGATGCCCATCTGCGGGTGCAGGTAGTGCGGGGTTGCAGTGATGACGGCGTCCACCTTCCCGGAGGCGAGGACCTCGCGGTAGTCCTCGTAGCGGGGGACCTCGGGATACGCCTGGGCGGCCCGCTCCAGTGCGGTCGGGTCGATGTCGGCGATCGCCCCGATCGACATGTTCGGCACCAGATCCTTGTCGATGAAGTCGGCATAGACCCGGCCCTGGGCGCCGAAGCCGATGATGCCGAGCCTGACCTTGTCCGCCATGACAACCCCTCCGTTAGGTACCGGTCAACCTAGTGTGCCCCAGTCACGTGCGTCACGAGAGGTGAAGCGGTGCCCCGGTGGCAAAGGGTGACAACGACTAGGCTCGAGGTGCGAGCACGGCCCGGATTGAGCAGGATCAGGCTCAGGCCGATCAGCACCTCAACGAGGAGAACATCACCATGTGGACCCTTTCCGGATTCGCCGATGAGATCTCGCCCGACCTGCAGGAACAGTGCGCGGTGCTGGGCCGGCTGGGGTTCACGCACCTGGAGTTCCGCAGCGCCTGGGACGTCAACGTCCTGGACCTCGACCCCCCAGCAGTTGTCCGACGCCGCCCGGATCCTCGCCGAGCACGGCCTCAAGGTCTCGGCGATCGGGTCACCGATCGGCAAGGTCTTCATCGACGAGGACTTCGATGCCCACCTCCAGCGCGCCCAGCACGCGGTGGAGGTGGCCCATCACTTCGGCGCCAGGTACGTGCGGATCTTCTCCTTCTTCATCCGCCCCGACGACCACCGCGAGGAGGTCCTGCGCCGGATGCGTGCCCTCGCCGAGGTGGCCGAGGGCATCGAGTACCGACGAGCACGCGGCCGGCCTGCCCCTGCTGGAGGACCAGATGAAGCGAACCGCTGCCGTGGTGGGGTGCGGGGACGTGTCCACCGTCCACTTCGAGGCCATTGAGGACCTCGACAACATCGAGTTGATCGCCCTCTGCGACATCGACCCGGCCACAGCGGCGGCGGCGGGCGAGCGCTACGGGGTCCCGGCCTTCCCGGACCACGGCTCGATGCTGGACCAGGTGCGCCCCGACATCGTCCATGTCTGCACCCCGCACCACGAGCACACCCAGGTGGTGATCGACTGCCTGGCCGCCGGTGTCAACGTGCTGCTCGAGAAGCCACTGGCGCACCGGCTGTCGGACGGGGAGCGGATTGTGGCGGCCGCCGCGCAGAGTTCGGCCCGGATCGGGGTGTGCCTGCAGAACCGCTACAACCTCACCTCCCAGGCGGCCCGGCGCGTGCTGGACTCCGGCGAACTCGGCGCGGTGCAGGGAGCCAGCGCAACGGTGATGTGGACCCGCACGGCCGGCTACTACCAGGCCAAGCCCTGGCGCGGGCGGTGGGAGACAGCCGGTGGCGGCCTGCTCATCAACCAGGCGATCCACACCATCGACCTGCTCCAGTGGCTGGTGGGGGACGTGGCCACCGTCTCCGGCTGCGCCACCACGCGGATGTACGCGGACGTGATCGAGGTGGAGGACACCGCCGAACTGCTGCTCACCCATGAGGACGGCGCACGCAGCGTCTTCTACGGCACCCTCGCCAACGTGGTGCACAGCCCCGTCACCCTCGACGTCTTCGCCGAGCATGGCTCGTTGTCCCTACGCGGGGACCTGCGCATCACTCGGGCCGACGGCCGGGTGGAGGTGGTGACCGAACGGGAGGCGCCCACCAGCGGGCGCACCTACTGGGGGGTGTCCCACGAGATCCTCATCGACGACTTCTACCGTCGGCTCGAGGACGACCAGCCCTTCTGGATCACTCCCGCCGAGGCACTCAAGAGCCTGCGGATCGTCCAGGAGGTCTATGCCCAGAGCCACCCTCAACTGTTCCGCGAGGCCGCCACGACGCACTGACCACCCGCCCGAGCCGGCTACCGGCCACGATCACAGGAGGAGATCCAAATGGCCACCATCGGTGTGCAGATGATGATGCTCAAGTCCGCGGTGGAGGAGGCCGGACCGTTCGAGATACTGCGCCGGCTCAAGAAAGACGTCGGGTTCCGGGCCGTGGAGGTCTCGCAGATCCCGATGACGGCGGAGAACGTCGACCAGATGGTACGCGCCCGCGAGGAGTTTGGCATCGACTTCGGGGCGCTGTCAGCCGCCGTCCAGGCGCCCGAGGGCGCCCCCAACGACTCGCTGACCTCCGACTTCGACAAGATCGTCGCGGACGCCAAGGCGCTGGGTGCCGAGCGGCTGCGCATCGGGATGATGCCCTTCGACGCGATGGCCTCCCACGAGCAGTTGTTGGACTTCTGCCGGCAGGCCGACGAGGCAGCCGTGCGGCTGGCCGAGCACGGGCTTACGTTGCACTACCACAACCACCACATCGAGTTCGCGAAGCTGGACGGGGAGTTGATCCTCGACATCATCCGTGACGCCGCCCCGAACATGCGCCTGGAGATCGACGTGCACTGGGTCCAGCGCGGCGGCAAGGATCCGGTTCGCACCTTGCAGAGGTACGCCGGCCTGGTGGACCTGGTGCACCTCAAGGACTACCGGATCGGACATCTCGACCCCTCGGCCTTCGAGGCGCTGAGGGCCGGGGACCTCCAGGCCTTCATGCAGGCCTTCACCGGGGTGGTGCAGTTCGCCGAGGTGGGCGAGGGCACCCTCGAGTGGCGCGAAGTCATCGACACCGCCATCGAGGCGGGAGCCAAGTACCTGTTCATCGAGCAGGACAACCAGTACGGCCGCGACCCCTTCGACTGCCTGGCCACCTCCCGAAAGAACCTCGTCGCCCTGGGCTACGAGAACCTGCTCTAACACTCCGTCTGGGCGGTATCGACCCAACCCGCCCCAGCCTGCCCCGCCGCGCCAGGACTTTCGGGCCGATCCAGAGCCGCCGTCGGGCGGGTAGGCGGCCAACCGAGAGGTCAGGAGCCCGCCGGCCCGGTCAGCGCGGCTCGTTGGTGCGGCGGATGGCGATCGCCTCGGTGATCTCGCGGAACTTCTTCTCAGTCAGCGGATAGGCAGCCATCACCAGCAGCGAGAGCAGGATGAATCCGCCCACCAGCCCGCCGGCCCAGATCTGGATGTTGCCGGCGACCCCGGCCGCCTGGTCCTCCCCGGAGGAGGCGGCCGTCGCACTGAATCCTGCCCAGGTCAGCGCCAGGCCGCCGACGAAGCCGCCGAGCGCCTGGCCCATCTTACGGGTGAAGGAGAAGACGGCGTAGGTGGTGCCCTCGGTGCGCTGGCCGGTCTGCCACTCGCCGTACTCGACGCAGTCGGCCTCCAGGGCCCACATGAGGGTATTGACGCCATTGAGGCCGATGCCGACGAAGAAGAACGCGACCGGGCCGAGCATCGCGATCTCGCCCAGGGGGGCTAGCCCGAGAACTGCGGCGCCGAGGATGCCGACGCCACCGAACAGTAAGTATCCGCTGCGCTTGCCGATCGTGCGCACCAGGGTGGGGATCAGTGGCCCGACGATGAAGATCGCCAGCGTCTGGGCCAGCGTGTTCCAGGCGATGTACTGGGCGTCGCGTTGGACGTAGATAGCGATGTAGGCGCCCAGGGTGCTGAACGCGGTGATCCCGGTGAGGAAGAGCACGGCGCCGAGCGAGAGCCGCAACAGGGGCTTGTTCGCGACCAGGGTGCGCAGGCTGTCGCGCAGGGAGACGGTGGCCATAGGGCGGGCGACCTGCTCCTGGGTGTTGAACACGAGGAACAGGTAGAGCAGCATGCCGACGACGACGAAGGCGCCGGTGGTGATGAACAGCGACTGCTGCAAAGCCGCGGGGTCCTGCTCGTTGGCCCGGATCTGCGGGGCGATGATGAAGGCCAGCGCGAGGACGGCCAGTGCGGCGCCGTAGCCGCGGAAGGCGGCGAGCTTTCCGCGCTCGGCCGGGA
This sequence comes from Pseudactinotalea sp. Z1748, assembly GCF_049725185.1. Classification (NCBI taxonomy): domain Bacteria; kingdom Bacillati; phylum Actinomycetota; class Actinomycetes; order Micrococcales; family Cellulomonadaceae; genus Pseudactinotalea; species Pseudactinotalea sp. Z1748. The sequence goes on from NZ_JBMPQB010000003.1 coordinate 194,493, forward strand.
CCTGGGTGATCGAGGGCGCCATCGATCCGTAGGCGATGTTTACCAGAGTGTAGAAGATCGATCCCATCAGGATGTAGGTGATGTACATATAGGCGACTGCCGCGCCGCCGGAGATGTCGGGGAAAATGATCTTCGCCGAGTAGATCGCCCAGCTCGACACCAGCAGTGGCAACGAGAACCACAGGATGAACGGCTTGAACTTGCCCAGTCGCCCGGCCTTCTTGGCGTCGATCAGCCGGCCCACTGCGACGTCGCTGATGGCGTCGACGAGGCGCACGAAGAGGAACATTGTGCCGACGATCGCCCCCTCCACTCCCACGACGTTCGTGAAGTAGAGGATGAGGAACATCCCGGCCATCGTGAAGGACAGGTTGTTCGCGGCGTCTCCGGCGGCGTAGGCGAGGTAGTTCCGCAGGGTCAGAGTGCGCGGGCCGGTCAATGGCGAAGATGGCGTGGGGGCGGCCATTGCTGCCCCTCCGGGGTGGATGGTGCTCATCGCGTACTCGATTCGATGACGTCGACGATCACGTTGGCGACGGCCAACTCAGGGATGCGGCTGGTGTTGATGACGAGGTCGTAGCGGGCGGGATCGTGCGGATCCCAGCCGTACAGGACCCGCGACATGTCGGCGCGGACCTGGTCCTCGCGGCCCTGACGCCGGGCCGCCTTGTCGACCGGGATCCCGGTGGCCTCCGCCGCCCGCTGCACCCGGTCCTTGACGTCGCCGGTGAGCAGGACGTGCACGGTGCGCGGTCGCGCGGCCAGGATGACCGTCGCGTTACGCCCGATGATCACCCCGCCCTCCTCGGCGTAGCGCCACACGGTGTCGTTGTTGTCGGCGACGAGGTCGCGCTTCTCCTTCTGGGTCGTGACGACGTCGCGCCCCTCGAAGCCTCCGTAGGCCCCGCCCATCGCCGAGAAGACCTGGGCCAGGGTCGCCCGGTTCTTCAACGATCCGGCATCGGTACCACCCGCGATCTCCTCGGAGCTGAAGGCCTGCTCGTGGTAGGGCAGTCCGAGCCGCTCGGCCACGACCCTTCCGATGGCCTCGGCTCCGGCGCCGTACTGTCCCCAGATGGTCACGACCGGTCGCGGACTGGTGCCGTCGGCGGCCCCCCGGCCGCTCTCAGCCGCTGAGTGCGTGGGCATCTCAACCTCCCCGTCGAGTTCTCTCCACCTTAGCCGCAAATGTGACGTGGGTCTCATTTTGACTGGCGAGGTTGATCGTGCCGTGGGGGTATCCGCACACTGTTTTCTGCTGCCTCGACCCCAGTGAAGATCACGACGCACCGGCGCACGGCGATAGCGTCGCCGGCGGCAGGATGAGATCGACCGGGCCCCACAGCCCCGGAACTCACCGCGAGAGCAAGCCGTCGGTGCAATCGGAAGGGTTTGGAGGTGGCAGTATGTCAGTGCCCCGAGTGGGATTCAAACCCCCACACCAACACTGGGCCCTTTCACCGACCATAACGCTGTGACCTGCAACGATACATCACTTTCTCCACTCAGAGCTTGCTGTCACTACGGCGTGACAACAGGTTTTGACAACACTTCAGAAGCGGAACATCTCAAAACGGGCCGCGACACATGGCGCGTTCAGTGCCCGAATCGGCCTCGCCGGAGCACCAAGGACACGCAGTCGCATCTGCCGCACATAGGGGGATCATGACCAACAACAAACGCATCACCTCCGTCCACGACCTGCGCACCACCGACAGGATCGCCATTACCCACACCGAGGTCGCCGCCCTACTCGGCATCGACGCCCGCACCGTGGCCAGCTCCATCGAAAAAGGGGAACTCCCCGGTCGTAAGTTGGGCCGCAAACTTCTCATCCCCACCCATGCCGTACTCGACGCCTTCGACATCCCCCAGACCGCAGCATGAGCACACGCCGCAGACGCAGCGATGGTGAAGGTTCGATCACCCCATATCAATCGGCCACCGGTCCCAGGTGGCGAATCTCCTGGCGCGAACACAAGGACCCAGACCGGCCAGAACTCGGCCGACGCCAACGCACCAGACGTGGTTTCGAAACAGAGCGAGCAGCGCGCCAGGAACTCAGGGACATGCTCTCCAAGGCGGAGAGGGGGCAGCGCACCACGGTAAGCGCCGACACCTTCGAGCCTTACGCGCTGAAGTGGCTCAAGAGCAAGCGCGTCTCAGAAAGCACATGGGACAGTTACCACCGGCTGCTCACACTGCACGCCATCCCCAGGATCGGGGGACTGCACATCGCTAAGCCTCGATCCACCGCCCGGTTACCCGATCGGTGGATCGAGGTTTAGGCCACAGGCTCCCATATATGCGTTACCTGCCTGCTATGCTCCCATATATGCGAGACTCATTCGGGTCGTTAGTTCAGGCCGCCATCAGGGACTCCGGGTTGACTATCAGTCAGGTCGCCCGGCGCTCCGGGGTGTCCGCTTCCACGATCCACCGCGTGCTCGCATCGGAAGTCTCCCCGTCTATCGCGACGCTAGTAGAGATCCTCGCCGCTTGCGGACAATCGATCCCCGCCGTTACCGAGCCACTATCAGACCCGTTGGCGCCGGCAGCCGCACGCGCAATGCTGGACGACTACAACCCCGGTGAACTACCCATCAGCACCTGGCAGGACCGCCTGCAGCGCTGGGCCAACGGTGAGCCGCTGGAGATTGCCCGCCAGGCCGGCGAAGCAGCAGGCGTACGACTGCGCCCAGGCGCCTTCTACACCCGCAAAGCCCCTACCTTGGGGCACATCGCCTCTACCGGTCACACCTACGGAGAAGCGTGGGCTGTCTCAGGTGCAGCCGGGCTCATCCTGCCGGACCTGACCGACGATTGCCCCGAGCCCACAGTGGTGTGGTACCAGGACCCGTCTGCTTTCACCAGATTGCTCACAGGACGACAGTGGTACCAAGGCCCAGCACCAGCCGGGGCCGCGCTAATCGTGGTACCCGCCGAACCTGAACTGCACCAAGGGTCGTTCGTGCACAACCACGTCAGCTACGCCGCCCCCATGCAGATCGTCATGGACTCCATCAGCCTCGGCGGCGAGGTTGCCGATATAGCACTGAAGGAGGCCTCGACATGGTGAACAGGCCAGGCAAGTGGGCTGTTGGCTCCAATCAGTACCTCAAGCGCCCCCGACCCGGCCGCGATGAGCCGCAAGACGTGCACCTGTCCGCACCGGTGGACCCCGTTGAGCGGCATGCGCAGCGCGACGCCCTTGGCATCACCTTCGATCACTTCGACGTGGACGGCATAAAACCTTCGGGTACCGATCGGGCCCGGGCTCGCTTCAGGGCGCGCCTGCCAGATCTGGTGTGGAACGCTGCCGCCCTGGAAGGGAATACGTTCACCCTGCCCGATGTGCGCACCCTGCTGGAGGGCGGCACCGTGGGCGGTCGCACACGCTTCGAGCAAGACCAAGTCTTAGCGCTGTCCGAGGCGTACAACGAACTGGACGAGATGGTCGCCGATGGCACCTTCATCATGTCCAAAGACACCTCCGACCGGCTGCACGGCCTGTTGGCCAGGCACGAAGCGATCGAGTCTGGGCACTTTCGCGGTGAAGGTGATGTCACCGGTGGGGGGAGCGTGAGACTGGCCAGCGGTGGGACCGTGGAGGGTATCGAGCACGGGGCCGGCGGTGCCGACCTAATGGCACGGTATGAGGGGATGGTGGAGTATCTGAATACTGTCGCCGACCCCAGGAAGCGGGCGTTGATCTACTTCGCCTCGGCCACCAGGGCGCAGTTCTACTTCGATGGCAACAAACGCACGGCACGACTCATGGCCTCCGGGATCCTCATGTCCAGTGGGTACGACACCGTGAACGTGCCGGTGGCACGGAAGCTGGAGTTCAACCTGGCATTGGATGAGTTGTTCTCCACGGACGAGGCCACCATGCTGCTGCGGTTCCTGGCCGACTGCACAGACTGACCATCTGCCGCACATAGAGCGCCACCATCCAACATGGAGGCGACTGTGGACATCCTTGACCCCTACAAGGGCACGGGCGACGCACCACCGACGCCTGCACGCGGCGGCTTCATGCACAACTTGTCGTCGTGGTTGCGCGGGACGCCCTGGTGGGGCTGGGCGCTGTTCGCCGGTGCGCTGGGCGGGGCCGGCTGGTACGCCTACTGGGGTGCCACTGAACCGCACTGGGTTTGGTAGAGACTCCTGAGTTTGGGAACGAGGGTGGTCTCATGCCACGACAAGGTTCTGCTGGGAAGCCGACGACACGTCGGTACAGCGAGGAAGAGAAGGCGGCTGCGGTGCGGATGGTGCGCGCCCTGCGTGCAGAGTTGGGGACGTCGCAGGGGACGGTGTTGAGGGTCGCTGATCAACTGGGTTATGGGGTGGAGTCGGTGCGGAGTTGGGTCAAGCAGGCCGACATCGACGCCGCAGACGCGCCGGGGATCAGCACTGAGCGCAGCGCCCGGGAGAAGGCGCTGGAGCAGGAGAAACGTGAGTTGCGCCGGGCCAACGAGATCCTGAAGCGGGCCGCCAGTTTCTTCGGGGCGGAGCTCGACCGCCAACACAAGTGATCGTGGCGTTCAACGACGCCAATCGGGAGGAGGTCGTCGATGGTCGTAGGCTCGGAGTCGAGCCGATCTGCACCGTCCTGCGCACGGCAGGGGTACAGATCGCTTCGAGCACCTACTACGCCGCCAAGAATCGCCAGCCCTCAGCCCGGGCGGTACGCGATGTCGAGTTGAGGACGGTGCTGCGCCAGTTGTGGCAGGACAACTACCGCGTCTACGGGGTGCGCGAACTGTGGAAGGCGGCCCGCCGGGCCGGCCACAACGTAGGCCGGGACCAGGTCGCTCGGCTGATGCGCGCTGAGGGCATCGCCGGGGCCGTGCGCACCAGACGGGTGCGCACCACCGGCCCGGACCAGGGCGCGCCCAGGCATCCGGACCTGGTCAAGCGCGACTTCACCGCCACCGCCCCGAACCAGTTGTGGGTGACGGATCTGACGTTCGTACCGACCTGGGCCGGGATCGCCTACGTGTGCTTCATCATCGATACGTTCTCCCGGATGATCGTCGGCTGGCGGGTCGCTGGGCACATGCGCACCCAGATGGTCCTGGATGCCATCGAGATGGCCCGCTGGTCCCGCGGCACCCACCTGGACGGGCTTCGGTGCCACTCCGATGCCGGGTCCCAGTTCACCTCGCTGCGCTACGGCGAACACCTCGCCGAGATCGGCGCGGTCCCCTCGATCGGCACCGTCGGCGACAGTTATGACTGTGAGCAGAATGAGAGCGCTGCCTGGCCGGTGCCTGGCCCTTGCTTACGACTGGCCGTGGTGCCTTGGCGTTGATCTGTCGGCACACGGGTCAAGGTGGCGATCAACGCACACGCCGGCTGGCCGGGGAGGCGGTGACGCAATAGGGGCCTGATCGTCAAACCCGACCCATCACAGTCTTGTCCTGCCCGCCCTGGCCAGTTGGCTCCGACCACCGGAAGGGCAGCCATGACCAGTATGACCGTAGTGCCCGTCGAGCAGATTGCCGCCCGGCGACTCATCGTCGGCGTCGACACCCACAAGTACGTGCACGTCGCCATCGACCACCTGGGCGCACGGATCGCAGCACAGCACGTCGCCGCCAACCGCCAGGGGTACGCCCAGCTTGAGGCGTGGGCAGCGTCGCTGGCCGGGAACGGCCGCGTCATCGCCTTCGGGGTCGAGGGCACCGGCAGCTACGGCGTTGGTCTGGCCAGCTTCCTGCGCCGGACGGGGCACCGCGTCATCGAGGTCAACCGTGGCGACCGCCGCGGACGACGCAGCAACGGCAAGAGCGACACCCTGGATGCTGAAGCAGCCGCTCGTGCAGTTCTCGGCGGCGAGGCCCTCGCGATCCCGAAGTCCGCCGACGGCACCGCCGAGATGATCCGTCAGGTCAAGATCGCGCGCGACACCGCACGCAAAAGGCCCGCACCAGCGCGGTCGTCACGCTCAAGGCCCTCATCGTGACCGTGCCCGCCGAGTTGCGTGAGAAGCTCACCGGCCTGTCGGACATGGTCCTCATCGACAGGTGCGCAGCCTTGCGTCCGGGAGCGGTCTCATCCCCGACCGCCAGTGCCAAGCACGCGCTGCGGACGCTGGCCAGGCGCTACCAGAGCCTCAACACCGAGATCGGCCAGCACGACACCATCCTGGACGACCTCACACGCGCCCACGCACCGACGCTCAGAGCCCCGCTGGGCATCGCCTGAGTTGGCCGTGAGCCAACTCAGGTCATCGTCCGCATGCGCTTCCACCAACCGACCATCGACTACGTGACCAGACGCACGGCCGAAGGACTGTCCAAACGCGACATCATCCGCTGCCTCAAGCGGTACCTCGCCCGCGAGATCTACCAGGCCGTCATGACCGACCACCGCGCCCGGCAACGAGCCGCTCAAGAGGCTCCCACGCCAAGTCTTGACCTATAGGGACGTCAACGCCCTAGCCGAGACGACCAACGGCTACTACAAGGCCGAACTCATCCGCGGTCCGATCCGCGCCGAGCGCGCGGCCATTGGAAGGCCGTCGAGGACGTCGAACTGGCCACCCTGGGCTGGGTGCACTGGCACAACAACGACCGGTTGCACAGCTACCTCGGCGACCTACCGCCAGCCGAGCACGAGCAGGCCTATTATGCTGCTCAACGGACCGACCAACCCCTGGTCGGAATCCAATAATCCGAGTCTCCATCGAACCCAGTGCGGTTCAGCACCCGTGTTGGCAGTGGGCGACGCCCGGCAGGATCGTTCGTGGTGGGGTCAGAACAGGGGTACCCCGTTGGCGCTGCCGGAGTAACTGCCCTTCTTGGTGGTGAGCAACAGGATGATCTCCACGAAGCTCCTGGGGTGTCGACGTGACAACACTTTTGACAACACTTCTGGGCTGTAGCCCCTTGTGCCAGATGCGCGAAATGGCGATGATGTCACTATGCATAACGCCGTGACCTGCGAAAACACCGCTCCGGGTGTATCGCTTGCTGGCAAATGTGGTGCCCCGAGTGGGATTCGAACCCACACTGGATCGGGTTTGAGCCGAACGCCTCTGCCGGTTGGGCTATCGGGGCGGATCCGGCACCAGCCTACCGCTGCCGGACAGCGTAGCGAGAACACTGTCGCGAGTCTCACACGAGCCTAAGCGTCAACAGCCGCGCGCTCGGACGCTCGGGAGGGATAGAGTTTGTCACTGTGAGCGAGGATCAGAACGGCGCTGCGGCCCCGGAAAGCACCAAGGACAACCAGCCCCTGGACCTGGACGACATCCAGGTCCCCGCTGCTGAGCGCAGTGGCGGAGGCGACCCGGATCGGCCCAAGCGCCGCGTCGTGGTCGCCGAGGACGAGGCCCTGATCCGCCTGGATGTGGTGGAGACCCTGCAGGACGCCGGTTACGAGGTGGTGGGTGAGGCCGGGGATGGCGAGACCGCCGTCACGATGACTACCGAGCTGGAACCAGACGTCGTCGTCATGGACGTCAAGATGCCCCAGCTCGACGGCATCTCCGCCGCCGAGCGGATCACCAAGGCTCGCATCGCTCCGGTGGTGCTGCTCACTGCGTTCTCCCAGACCGAGCTCGTGGAGCGGGCCCGGGACGCCGGCGCGATGGCCTACGTGGTCAAGCCGTTCACGCCCGAGGACCTGCTCCCGGCGTTGGAGATCGCACTGTCGCGCCACAAGGAGATCACCGCCCTGGAGTCGGAGATCGCCGATCTGACCGATCGGTTCGAGACCCGCAAGCGGGTGGATCGGGCCAAGGGACTGCTGATGACCAAGATGGGTCTGACCGAGCCTGAGGCCTTCCGGTGGATCCAGAAGACCTCCATGGACCGGCGCCTGACGATGCGCGAGGTGGCCGACGCAGTGATCGAGCAGGTCGGCGGCCGTTCCGACGACTGAACTCGAAGGTCACAATTCGGCAACGAATTGCGCTAAGGTGCCGAAAGTCGTCGAAGGGAACTACTGGTGCGCGTAGTGCAGGCCCGGCTCGCTGAGCCCGCTGACCTGGATGCCGTCGTCCCGGTGCTGCGGTCAGTGCGTGCCGAGTCCCCACTGGGTGCGCAGTTGGTCAACCCCGATGCGGACCTGGACGGGCACCTGCGTGCCTGGTACGCCCTTCCGAACGCCTACATGGTCCTCGCCGAAGCCGATGACCAGGTCGTCGGGGTCGCCCTGGCGCAGGTGATCGAGGCGAACCTGTTCTCCGACGTGGCCTACCTGCAGATGGAGGCCCTCTATGTGCAGACCGCGTTCCGACGCCGGGGTGCCGGCCGGGCGCTGATGGGCCAGTTGGGCCTGGTGGGCGCCCGGGCGGGTGCCGAGCAGGTGGTCACGATGCCGATCAGCGGCTCACGTAGCGAGCAGCGCTTCCTCTCCGGACTCGGCTTCACCGTGGTCGGCGCCCGCAGGATGACCCCCACCGCAGCGCTGCTACGTCGCATGGAGCAGCAGGCCAAGGGTCGGGAGCGGCGCGGACGTGGTATCGACGAACTGATCGCCCGGCGACGTCGCTCCCGGGGTCTTCCGCCCACACCACCGGCCGGGGTGTCACTGAGTGAGTTGGCCGACCGGGCCGAGGACCTCCTCGCCGACGGAGCGCGTAGCCGCGAGTAGACGGACGGGCGTAGGCGCGCGGGAGCGCGAGCCGGTCAGCGCATGGTGATCAACTGGCAGGTCAGGCGCGCGGTCGCCACGCGAGCGCCGTCGTCGTCGGTGATGACCACGTGGTAGCTGGCGGTGCGCCCGCCCAGGTACAACGCCTGGGCCTCCCCGTGCACCCAGCCGCTGCGTACCGCGCGGTGGTGGGTGATGTTCAGGTCCACCCCTGCGGCGCTGCGGGACTGACCTCCCGTTGCACCGGCCGTGGCGTGGGCGTGGGCGGCAACCGACGCCAGTGTCTCGGCCAGGGCCGCGCTGGCGCCGCCGTGCAAGAGTCCTGCCGGCTGGGTGTTGCCCGCCACCGGCATCCGTCCGGTGGCGCGCTCAGCACCGATCTGGTCCAGTTCGATGCCCAGACGGACGATCAGCGTGTGGGCGAGTTCCTCGGGCGTGTAGATGGTGTTGTTCTCGTCGGTGTCGGTCATGGGTCATAGGCTGTCAGGCGTGAGTGAGAACGCGCGACCCAGGCTCCTGTTGATCGATGGCCACTCGATGGCCTATCGGGCGTTCTTCGCCCTCCCGGCGGAGAACTTCGCCACGACCACCGGGCAGACCACCAATGCGGTGTACGGCTTTACCTCCATGCTGATTAACCTGTTGCGCGATGAGACCCCCACACACGTAGTGGTCGCCTTCGACGTCTCCAGCGCCACGTTCCGCAAGGAGAGCTACCCCGAGTACAAGGCCACCCGTGATGAGACCCCCGATGAGTTCAGGGGCCAGATACCCCTCATCGAGGAGGTGCTGGCCGCCCTGGCTGTGCCGACGGTGGGAATCGAGGGCTTCGAGGCTGATGACATCCTCGCCTCCTACGCCACCCGGGCCCAGGGGGCAGGGATGGAGGTGCTGGTGTGCTCGGGCGATCGGGACACTTTCCAGCTCGTCGATGGCGCCACCACGGTGCTGTATCCGCGCAAGGGTGTCTCGGACCTGGTGCGGATGACCCCGGAGGCGGTGCAGGAGAAGTACGGGGTACCCCCGGCCCGCTACTCTGACCTGGCCGCCCTGGTGGGGGAGAGCAGTGACAACCTGCCCGGAGTTCCGGGCGTTGGCCCCAAGACCGCCGCGAAGTGGATCGGGGCGTATGAGAACCTGGCCGGCATCATCGCCCAGGCCCCGCAGATCAAGGGCAAAGTTGGGGAGAAACTGCGCGACCACCTCGATCAGGTCATGCTGAACCGGGAACTGAACGAACTGCGCCGGGATCTCGAGCTCCCCTACACCCTGGACGATCTGGCCCGGCGCGCGTACCAGCGTGAACAGGTGCACCAGGTCTTCGATGCCCTGGAGTTCCGGGTGCTGCGGGACCGGCTGTTCGCGATGGAACCCACCGACGCCGAGTCGGCCGACGCCGGTGTCTTCGAGGTCACCCTGGCCACCGAACCACCGGGGGAGTGGCTGGGTACCCGTACCGGGAAGGTGCTCGGGCTGGATGTGCGCGGCAGCGGAGGGCCGGCCGGTGCGGACGCGTGGGCGGTGGCGATCGCCGACGACGACGGCAACGCCATCGAGGTGGACCTCGCCGACGTAGCACCCGAGCAGGAGCAGGTACTGGCGCGCTGGTTGGCCGATCCGGACGCGCCCAAGGTGATGCACGAGGCCAAGAGTGCCTGGCACCGGTTGCGCGGGCGGGGGCTGGCGCTGGCCGGGGTCACCTTCGATACCGCGTTGGCGGCCTACCTGTGTTACCCGGATCAGCGTAGCTACGCCCTGGCGGACCTGACCGTGCGCCACCTACAGCGCGAACTGCGGACCGAGGAGGCCGACGGGCAGCAGACGTTGGATCTGGACGGCCCCGATGAGGCCACCCTCAGCGCCACCCGGGCTGCGGCAGTGCGGGCGCTGGGCGACGCGCTCGCCGAGGAGGTCGAGTCCCGGGCGGCGACGGGGTTGCTGCAGGACCTGGAACTGCCGGTGGCGCAGGTGCTGGCACAGATGGAGAAGGTCGGCATCGCCGCCGATTCCGGCTACCTGCGCGGCCTGGAGTCGGAGTTCGACGCCGGTGTGCGTGAGGCCGCTCAGAGCGCCTACGACGTGATCGGTCGGGAGGTGAACCTGTCCTCACCCAAGCAACTCCAGGAGGTCCTCTTCGACCAGCTCGATATGCCCAAGACCCGCAAGACCAAGACCGGTTACACCACCGACGCCGACGCCCTGGCGGAGTTGTTCGTCAAGACCGAGCACCCGTTCCTGCAGCACCTGCTCACCCATCGGGACCTGATCCGGCTGCGCCAAACGGTCGAGGGCCTGTTGCGCACCGTGGCCGAGGACGGGCGCATCCACACCACCTACTCCCAGACGATCGCGGCCACGGGCCGGTTGTCCTCGGCGGAGCCGAACCTGCAGAACATCCCGATCCGCACCGAGGAGGGTCACCGGATCCGGCAGGCGTTCGTGGTGGGCGAGGGATTCGAGACCCTGCTCACCGCCGACTACTCCCAGATCGAGATGCGGATCATGGCCCACCTGTCCGGTGATGAGGGCTTGATCGAGGCGTTCCGCACCGGGGAGGACCTGCACTCCTTCGTGGGCTCGCGGGTGTTCGGGGTGGAACCTGACCAGGTGAGCGCCCCGATGCGGGCGAAGGTCAAGGCGATGAGTTACGGCCTGGCCTACGGCCTCAGCGCCTTCGGGTTGTCCAAGCAACTCAAGATCGCCACCGCCGAGGCGCGGGCCCTGATGGAGGAGTACTTCGAACGCTTCGGTGGGGTGCGCGACTACTTGACCGGCGTGGTCGAGGATGCCCGCAGCACCGGGTTCACCGAGACCATCCTGGGTCGGCGCCGCTACTTGCCGGACCTGACCAGCGACAACCGCCAGCGCCGGGAGATGGCCGAACGGATGGCCCTGAACGCCCCCATCCAGGGCAGCGCCGCGGACCTGATGAAGGTGGCCATGCTCGGTGTGCAGCGCGACCTCCTTGATCGCGGCCTGGCCTCCCGGATGCTGCTGCAGGTGCACGACGAACTGGTTCTGGAGGTGGCGGCCGGCGAGCGCGAAGAGGTCGAGCAGATCCTGCGCGAGCAGATGTCCGGTGCCGCCGAGTTGACGGTGCCGCTGGAGGTCTCGGTGGGCGTGGGCACCGATTGGCGCACCGCCGGCCACTGAGGATCGGCCGCTCCGGGGGCCGGCTCCGGTGACCTGCGCCGGTGTCAGCGCCCGAAGCGGTTCAGCCGCTGCCAGGGCCAGGCCGCGCGTAGCCAGGAGTGCAGAACGTCGGCCAGCGGCGTGTCCAGATCCGCGCGGTCGGCCCGCACCCACGACTGGACGTCGACGTCGTAGTCCGGCGAGGCGGCGGGGTACAGGTACACGCAGCCGATGACGTCGCCGTCTGCTGGGTCCAGGACCGTGAAGGTGAAGCCCTTTCCGGCGGCGAAGTCGTCCGCGTGGCGTCGCAGATCCCGCAGATTGTCCTCGGGCGACATCCCCTCATGCGGAGGCCAGCGGCCATCGGGGTAGCCCGGGGTGTTCCGGATGTGCTCCACGCTCGATGTCCATGCCGCCAGGTCGGCATCGTTGTGCTGGGGGCCCAGGGGCTCGAGCCGGAACTGGTCGGTGACCAGGGAAGTCGGGGGTCTGAATCCGGTGGGGATGAATGTCGTGGAGGCCATGGAAATACGGTACGAGCAGCCGGCGGAATATCACCCTGATTTTCCGCCGCCCGCCGATGGGACCACTCATCGCAGGGTGGTGGCGAAGATCGCGGTCCCGGGAAGGAAGGCCCCGCGCTCGGGCCCCCATCCGCCCCAGATGTTGGTGTTGCCCGGCGGCCACTCGGGTTCGACCAGGCCGGTCACCCGCAGCCCGGCGCCGACCAGGTCGCCGATGTGATCGCCCATGGTGCGGTGGAACTCGCTGTAGAGCACCTCCCTTTCGGGTCCGGTCTCGGCATAGGGGGTCCGGTCGAAGTAGGAGCGCACCACCGACATGCCGTGCCTGGTGGGGTCGTCGGGGAAGGCCCAACGGATCGGGTGGGTCACGGAGAACACCCACCGGCCACCGGGGCGCAGTACCCGGGCCACCTCGGTGTGCACCCGATCGGCGTCGGCCAGGAACGGGATGGCACCGAAGGCGGTGAACACCACGTCGAAGGAGGCGTCGCCGAACGGCAACGCGCGAGCGTCGGCCACCAGCGCCGGCACGGCGATGCCGGTGCGTCGGTCCAGTTCAGCGGCGGCGGCGATCATCCCCGGCGCCACGTCGGAGGCGATGGCGCTCACGCCCTGGCCGCGCAGCCACCGGGAGCACTGGGCCGCGCCGGCGCCGACCTCCAGCACATCCTCGGTGCGCAGCCGCTCCAACGGACCGAGGAGCTGCGCCTCACTCTCGCGCAGGCCCTCCGGGCACCAGCAGAAGTCGGCGTCGCCGAGGAAAGGGCCGTGCTCGCCCAGATAGTCATCGGCGACGGCACTCCACCAGTCCCGGTTGGCGTGTGCTGCCGCCTCGCGGTCGACCTCGAAGTAGCCGGCTCCGGTGAGTTCACCCATGCAGCCCAGTATGACCGCCGGCCTTCTTCAGCCGCTGGTTCCGGCCAACGCCGCCGCCTGCGTGCCACCGGTCCCGGATCCAGCGCCGCCCAGGGCCACCTCATCGAAGTGCGCGCCGGGCACCCTGCGGTGGCTGACCAGCACGATTGTGGTCCCGGGCATCAGGGCCTCCAGCATGGACCGCAGCGTGGTCTGCGCAGTGAACTCATCCAGGTGAGCGGCCGGCTCATCCAGCAGCACCACAGGGCGCCGGGACAGCACCGCACGGGCCAGGGCCAGCCGCGCACGCTCGCCACCGGAGAGGCCGCCGATGGTGGTGTCCAACCCGTGGGGGAGGGTGGCGTACCAGTCACTCAGGTGCGCAGCCACGAGCGCGGCGACCAGCTCCTCGTCGTCGGCTTCGGGTCGGGCCAGGGCCAGGTTCGCCCGGAGCGGCCCGGCGAAGGCATGCGGCTCGTCGTCGACGACGGCGAGCAGCGCCCGCACTTGCTCGGTCTGCAGGTCGGTGGTGCTCGCCGTACCGAGCAGGTACCGGCCTGCGGATGGATCGAGGTGGCGAGCCAGCACAGCCAGAGCGGTGGACTTACCGGATCCGTTCGCCCCGGTGAGCTGGACCCGGGCGCCCGGGGGCAGCTTCAGGTCCAGTCCGGTCAGCGCCGGTGGCCGGAGGGGATCGTTGGACCACCGCGCGCTGAGGCGGTTCAACGCCAGGTCCGGGCCGTGGCGCTGGTCGCCGGGCACCGGCCTCGCACCGGTATCGGCGATGGCGGGCTCGGAGTCCAGGAGCGCCGAGACCCGGCTCGCGGCGGCGCGCGCCCGGGCCCGGGCACCGGCGATGTCCGGCACCTCCCCCCACACGTCGGCAAGGGCCATCGGCAGCAGTGCCAGCAACGCGGCGTAGGGAGCCGACAGTGATCCGACCGAGTGCGCCTGCCACGCCAGCATCAGCACCACCGCGGCCGTGCCCGCGAGCGTGAGCCACACTGCGGCCAAGGCCATCGCGCGCACCCCGATGAGGCGGCGCTCGGCACGCTGGTGCGCCCGCTGGGCCAGGGCCACCGGGGCCAGCAACGCTGAGGTGTCATGGCGCAGGCGCCGGATGCCGCTGGCCGCCTGGACCGCAAGCATCCGCCCGGCCACCGCGGTGGTGCGATGCTGCAGTTCACCCCGGCTCAGGACCGCCTGGTGCTGGGCGGTCAGTTCGGCGCGGGTGGCAAGCCACCCGATCATCCCCACGAGCGCGGACCCGGCCAGCACCGCCCCGGCTGCGGCCGGTGAGTGCAAGAGCGCGATGCCGCTACCGATCACCGAGGCGATGGCGACCGACCACCCGGGCACGGTGACCCGGATCTGGTCATCGACCACGTCGTCCAGGTCCCGGACGAGGGCGGTGAGCAACTGGCCGCGGCTGCGCCGGCCCAACCGGGCCGGGGTGAGCGGGATCAGCCGGGCGAAGACGTTCGCCCGACGGCTTGCCAGGTCCTCCAGGGCCACGTCATGGGAGACGATGCGCTCGGCGTAACGCAACACCGGACGAGCCAGGCCGAAGGCACGCACCCCCACGATCGCGACCAGCAACGTCAGGATCACCGGCTGGGTGGAGGCCTGCACGATCAGCCACCCGGAGGTGGCAGTCAGGGCGATCCCGGCCGCCAGCGCGAGTCCACCCAGGACGCAGGCCAGGATCAGGCCGCGCCGGCCGTCCGGCGTGACGATCGGGGCGACCTGACCGGGGCGCGGGGCCGCGACCTGCGCACCCACCGCCCCGGCGCCAGTATCGACTTCGGCCTCGGGCCGGACCGGCGCAGGCGGGGCCGGACGAGGAGCAGGATCGATCCGCCAACGCTGGTCGGCGAGCCCGGCCAGGTCCTCATCGTGGGTGACTACGATGACCCGGCGGGTCCCGGCCAGGTCGGTGATCGACTCATGCAGCCACGGCAACGCAGTTGCGGCGACATTGGCCGTGGGCTCATCCAGGAGCACCAGGTCAGCCTCGCTCAGCATTGCACGCGCCAGGGCCAGGCGTGCCAACTGACCGGCGGACAGGCCGAAGCCGTCGTCGCCCAGGTCGGTGTCCAGCCCGCCCCGGTCACGTAGCGCAGTCCACAGACCGACCCGGTCCAGGGCAGCGATGCGTGCCTCGTCCGGTCTCGCACCGGCGAGGGCCAGGTTGTCCCGGACCGTGCCCGGCAGGATCACCGGACGTTGCGCGGCAAGATGCACATCACCGCCGCGCACGGCGCCGCTGGCAGGTTCCCGCAGGCCGGCGATGAGTTCCAGGACGGTGGTCTTGCCGGCACCGGAGGGGCCGGTCAGCACGGTCAGGCCGGGCCCGGCCGGGGTGTTCAGCGTGACGTCAACGAGCGTTCGGGTGCGACCCGGGTGGGCGTAACTGACGCCGCTGAGCCCGACTGTGGCTGTGGATGCGGGCCCCACCTGCGGTACGGGCGAGGCGCCCCGGTGCAGTCGGTTGGTGCGCAAACTCCCGTGCACCCGGTCCAGGGTGGTGGCGCCGTCGGCGGCGTTGTGGAACTCCGCACCGACGCGACGGATCGGCCAGTAGGCCTCCGGCGCCAGCAGGATCGCCATCAGGCCGACCTGCAGGTCCATCGCTCCGTAGGCCAGGCGCAGCCCGACCGCTACCGCCACCAGCGCCACCGAGATGGTTGCCAACAACTCCAGGGCGGTGGTGGTCATGAACGCGGTGCGCAGCGTCTTCCCGGTGGCCCGCCGGTGGCGCTCACCGACACTGCGGACGACGCCCACCTGGGCGCGGGCGCGCCCGTAGGTGACCAGGGTGGGTAGGCCCTTGACCACATCCAGGAAGTGGCCGGACAGCAACTCCATCGCTGCCCAGCGTCGTTCGGTCTCGGCCGCGGTGTGCTGACCGATCAGTGCCGCGAAGACCGGCAGCAGGGGCAGCGTGAGCAGCACGATGAGGGCGCTCCAGAAATCCACCCACAGCAATGTCGCCACCGCCAGGACCGGCACCACCACACCGGTCACCAGCGCCGGCAGGTACCGGGAGATGTACGGCTCGATCGTCGTCACACCCTCCCCTGCGCGGGTCACCGCCTCATCGTCGCTGGGGCGCTGCTCCGCCGTATGGGTCAACCAGTGCCGCATCACGGTGAGACGCACGATGCCTGCCACCTTCTGCCCCGTGACCCGGGCGACGTACTCGGCCGCGGCAGCGAGCAGTCCGCGCAGGACGATCAGGCCTACCACTGCCCCCAGCACCCAGCCCCAGGGCGTGCCGGTGACCACCCTGGCCACCGCGACGGCCACCAGCACCGCCTGTGCGATCGCAGCGATCCCGGAGACGACGCCGAGTACGCCGAGCAACCCGACCGGCCCTCGGATAGCCGGCAGGTCACGCAGCAGAGCAGGGTCGAAGGGTTTCATCGCTGCGTGGTGCTCTCCTCGGTCACCGCGGCGATGTGCACACCGGTGGGGATGTGGTGCCCGGAGACCCGCTTGCGGAAGATCCAGTAGGACCATGCCTGATAGGCCAGCACGATCGGGATGAAGATCACCGCGACCCAGGTCATGATGCCCAGAGTCTTCTCCGAGGATGCCGCGTTGTGCACCGTCAAGGAGTTCGCGGGATCAAGCGTGGAGGGCATCACGTCGGGGAAGAGCGCGACGAACAGGGAGGCCACTGCCAGCCCGAGCGTCACGAACGTGCCGGTGAAGGCCCACCCTTCCCGTCCCCGCCGGGCCATCACGAGGCCGCCGAGGAAGACCACGGCCGCAGCCATCGCCATCGCCCAGGACAGCGCCGTGCCGGTCCCGGACTGCATGAGGACCAACCACACCACGGCCAACGCCGCGGCACCACCCCCGAGTTTGAGGCCGAGGGCGCGCGCGTCGTGACGTAGCTGCCCATCGGTCTTCAACGCGATGAAGAAGGCGCCGTGGACCAGGAACAGCGCCAGCGTGACCAACCCGCCGAGCAGGGCCACCGGGTTCAGCAGGGCCCAGAACCCGCCGACGTACTCCATCTCGGCATCGATGGGAACCCCTCGGACGATGTTGGTGAACGCCACCCCCCACAACACCGCGGGAAGCAGCGAGCCGACGACGATCATCACATCCATCCGCGCCCGCCACAGCGCCGAGTCAACCTTGCCGCGGTACTCCAGCCCCACACCGCGGATGATCAGCGCCACCAGGATTAACAGCAGTGGCAGGTAGAAACCGGAGAACAAGGTGGCGTACCAGTGCGGGAACGCCGCGAAGGTCGCCCCGCCGGCGGTCAGCAGCCACACCTCGTTGCCGTCCCATACCGGACCGATCGAGGAGAGCATCTGACGCCGCCGGGTCTCGCCGCTCTCCGGCTTCACGTCGAGGGTTTCGGTGCGGACATCGTCCCGGCCGAGCACCGGCAGGAGCATGCCGACGCCGAAGTCGAACCCCTCGAGCACGAAGTACCCCACCCACAGCACCGCGATGAGGACGAACCAGATGGTGGTCAGTTCCATGATCAGTCGTAGTCCTTCCGCGCTGCTCAGTAGGTGAAGACGAATTCGTCGTCGTCGGACCGCTCGCCCGGGTCGAAGGAGGCGTCCTCGGGTACGTGTTCGGCGCCGGCCCGGCCGTAGCGCAGGCTCAGTTTCACCATCACCACCGCAAGGGCCCCGTAGAGCAGGGTGAAGACCGCCAGGGAGGTGGCGACCTCGAAGGTGGTCACACCCGGGGAGACGCCGGTGCGGGTGGTCATCAGGCCCATCACCAACCAGGGCTGGCGGCCCATCTCGGTGAAGATCCACCCGAAACTGTTGGCTAGCAGCGGCATGAACAGCACCGTCGCCGCCGCCCAGAGCCAGTGCCGGTCGCTGACCCGGTCCTCATCGTGCTCCGAGCCCCGGCCTCGCAACCGCCAGAGCACCGCCGCAGCCACCGCCATCCCGGCGAAGCCGAGTCCCATCATGAGGCGGAAGCTCCAGTACGTCACCGGGATGATCGGGCGGTAGTCATCCGCCTCGGTCAGTTCGTGGCCGGAGTAGGTCATCTCGTAGCGCTCTTGGATGTGGTTGATACCCTCCACGGCACCGGTCAGTGACCCGGTGGCCAGGTAGGACTGCAACTTGGGGACGGTCAACGCCCAGATCTCCTCCCGACCGTCCAGGGTGCCCACGGTGATGATGGAGAAGGGGGCGCCCACTCCCTCCGGGACGTCGTGGTACTGGCCTTCGGCGGCGGCCATCTTCATCGGCTGCACGTCGTACATGACCTTGCCCTGCACGTCACCGGTGACGATCACCAGCGCCCCGGAGATCAGCAGCGCCCAGGCGCCCAGTTTGGCGCCCTTGCGATACATCGGCTTGTCCGCCGCGGGCGTCTGGTCGGTGCTGCGCCATAGGTGCCACAGCGTGAAGGCCAGCACGAACGCCCCGCCGGTCATCCAGGCCGCGGTGAGCACGTGCGGGAAGGCCGCCAGTTGCACCTTGTTGGTGAGCACGGCGAGGAAGTCGGTGAGTTCGGCGCGGCCGTTCTCTTCGTTGATGTGGTACCCGACCGGGTTCTGCATGAAGGAGTTCGCGGACAGGATGAAGTAGGCCGACAGGACGGTGCCGATATGGATGATCCACATACTGGCCGCGTGGAGCTTCTCCGGGATCCGGCCCCAGCCGAAGATCCACAGGCCCAGGAAGGTCGACTCCAGGAAGAACGCCAGCAGGGCCTCGATCGCCAGGGGTGCGCCGAAGATGTCGCCGACGAACCGGGAGTAGTCCGACCAGTTCATCCCGAACTGGAACTCCTGCACGATGCCGGTGACCAGTCCGAGGATGAAGTTGATCGTGAAGAGTTTGCCGAAGAACTTGGTCAGCCGCAGCCACTGCGGATCGCGGGTGCGCAGCCAGCAGGTCTGCATGATGGCCACCAGCAGTGACAGCCCGATCGTGATCGGCACGAAGAAGTAGTGGTAGACCGTGGTGATGCCGAACTGCCACCGGGCCAGTTCCAACGCTTCCATGACGCTCCCGCAGAACGAGGGGTGTAGTACTACAAGCGGTAGTTAGCCTACACCCGCGCGCCTGCGGTGTGGTTCAGTGCCCGCCGAGGCGTTGCTCCCAGCGGGCGTGGTCTGCCCAGGTGTCGATGTCGCCGACGTGCTCGGCCCCGGCCCGCAGGTACTGGAACCGCAGGTCCGAGACCAGGCGCCCGACAGGGACGCCGTGGCCGGTTCCGTGCGGGGCGAGAGCCTGGACGAGTGCGTCGTGGCGATAGGCGGCCAGGAGCCACTGCGCGTGAGACGTGGCATCGAGGTGGCACACCACCTCCACCAGGGGGTCGATGGCCGGTAGAGCGCCGATGATCGCGCTCAGCGCAGCCCCGGCGTCCGGCTGGTCCACCGCGAGCACACACGTCCACGGTGCCGGCTCGCCGAGGGCGGCCACACCGGCGTTGATCCCGGCGACCGGTCCGCCACCGGGAGGTTCCTCACTGACCTGCCGTACGCCGTCGGGCGTATGCACCTGCCCGACCACGACGACGTCGCGGGCCCTTTGCGCAGCCTCCAGCACCCGAGCCAGCATCGGCCGCCCGGCTACCGGCAGGGCGGCCTTGTCCTGCCCTCCCATGCGGCGTCCACGGCCACCGGCGAGGATGACGACGTCGAAGGAGGGGGTAGCCCCGGGGCTCAACGGTTCTGTTCCCAGCCCCGCTTCGGGGCCCGGCTGCCCACCGCGGCGACGGGGCGCTCATCCCGGCTGCGGTAGACGATGTAGGGCCGAACCACGTAGCCCAACGGGGCGGAGAAGACGTGCACCAGGCGGGTGAACGGCCAGATCGCGAACAGGAAGAACGCCGTCAGGGAGTGCGCCTGGAAACTCCACGGGGCCCCGGTCATGAGTTCGGGCTGAGGCTGGAACCAGAAGATGGAACGGAACCACACCGACACCCCCTCGCGGTAGTCGTAGTGCTCGGTGCCCGCCACCGCGATCATCCCGGAGGACTGGATGGTGTTGAGGCAGCCCAGCAGGATCACCACCGCCAGCACGAGGTACATGAACTTGTCGTTGGCCGTGGTGGCCGAGAACACCGGACCGGTCATCCGGCGCCGGTAGATCAGGATCACCAGGCCGGACAGGGCTGCGGCGCCGGCCAGCATGCCGCCGGTCACGGCGACCACGTGATAGGCCTCATCGTTGATGACGGTCTGCGTCCAGGTCTTGGGGATCACCAGTCCGAGGAAGTGGCCCATCACCACCCACAGCATCCCGAAATGGAACAACGGGCTGCCGATCCGGAGCAACCGTGACTCATACAACTGCGAGGAGCGGGTGGTCCAGCCGAACTTGTCGTAGCGATAGCGCCAGATATGACCGCCCACGAAGATCGTCAGGCAGATGTAGGGGAAGATCACCCACAGGAACGTGGTCATCGCGGAACTCCAACGTCGATGGTGGAGCCCAGGAACGTGGGCTCCTGGGCGCCCGTGGGTGTGCCGCACCCATCGGACCCGGGGGGTGTGCGCAACTGGTCCAGCGCCGGATCCAGCGCGTAGGGCGCGTTGTCGATACCGACGTCCTCGTGCGGGGGTCCCTCGGCGATCAGCCGGGCCAGGGCCAGATTGTCGTCCTCATCCAGATCCGGCAGCGTGGCTCGCAATGCCCGCACCACGTCGACCCAGGGGGCGGACCGGCGGAGCAAGCCCTGGTGCAGCAGTTCGATACCGACCCGGTGATGGTTCAGCAGCGTCCAGGCGGCGTCGGCGTCCACCGTGGCACCGAACTCCAGCACCACGCACAGGTGATCGGGCAGCTCGGTCCGCTCATCGTGGAGCACCACCCCGGCCTTGCGATAAGCCTGCTTGAACTGCACCAGGGCGGCGCCACGGTTGCGGGTGTCCCCGTGCAGGAAGTAGGTCAGGTGCAGACAACACTTGCGGGTGACGTCGAAGGTGTCCACGTACTGGGTCTGCAGGTCCGAGGGATCACTGCGCCGGGCATGCTCGAGGAAGTCGTTCAGGGGTCCGGCGACCCGCTCCGGCAGGCTCGTGGCAACCTCGGCCAGGGTGGGTAACAGGGCCAGGAGCCGGGGCTCGGGGTAACCGAGCAGCAAGGACACGATCTGCCAGGTGTCAGCCTGCTCCCGGGGGCTCAGCGTGGGCCGGGAGCGGCGGTGGCGCAGCCAACGTTTCATCGGGACCCCGACTCCTCGGACTCCGGCGCCGGTGGGAACATCCCCTCCGGCACGCCCTTGCCATCCCAGTTCAACAGGTTGACCCGACCGGACTTGGGCTGCCCGCCCACCAGCGTGTCGGAGGTCTGGCGCTCCTGCAGCACCGCGAAATTCTCCGCGGCCACCCTGGTGCCCTGGCCGTGCCCGGACCCCTCTCCGAAGGGTCCCGAACCGGTCATCAGGTCCTCGTCGAAGCCGCTCACCGGGCAGTCGGTGGCGATCTCCTCCAGGGCGTGGGCGTCCTCGCCATGAGCCGAGGGGATCACATAGCGGTCCTCGTACTTGGCCAGGGCGAGCAGGCGGTACATCTCATACATCTCCTCCTCGCTCATCCCCACCGACTCCGGGATGATCGCCTGTGCCTCCCGGCCCAGGTTGATGTCGCGCATGTAGGAACGCATCGCGGCCAACCGCTGGAGCACCTTGGTCACCGGGGCGGTGTCTCCGGCGGTGAACAGGTTCGCCAGGTACTCCACCGGGATCCGTAGGGCGTCGATCGCGGCGAACAGGTTGTCCTGGTCCTCCGCATCGTGGCCGGTGTCCCGGATCACGTCCACCACCGGGGACAGCGGCGGGATGTACCACACCATCGGCATGGTGCGGTACTCCGGATGCAGCGGCAGCGCCACCTCGAAGGCGTTGATCAGGGTGTAGATCGGGGACCGCTGGGCCGCCTCTATCCAGTCCAGCGGAATGCCGGCCCGTTCGGCCTCGGCCTGGACCTGCGGGTCATGAGGATCCAGGAACACCGAGCGCTGGGCATCCAGGAGGGCGTGCTCGTCCTTCACCGAAGCCGCCTCCAGCACCCGGTCGGCGTCGTAGAGCACCAGGCCGATGTAACGGAGCCGGCCCACGCAGGTCTCGGCGCACACCGTCGGGATGCCGACCTCGATCCGGGGGTAGCAGAAGGTGCACTTCTCGGCCTTGCCGGTCTTGTGGTTGAAGTAGACCTTCTTGTACGGGCAGCCGGTGATGCACATCCGCCACCCGCGGCACTTGTCCTGATCCACCAGCACGATCCCGTCCTCGCTGCGCTTGTATATCGCGCCCGATGGGCACGAGGCCGCGCAGCTGGGGTTCAGGCAGTGCTCACAGATCCGGGGCAGGTAGAACATGAAGGTGTCATCGAAGGCCAGTTTCACCTTGTCCTCGATGCCCGCGAGCATCGGGTCCTTGGCCGCGTGCTCGCCGGAGCCGCCCAGGTCATCGTCCCAGTTCGCCGACCAGGTGATGTTCATGCGCTCCCCGGTGATCAGCGACTGCGGGGTAGCCACCGGGAAGGTCTGCTGAGCGGGGGCGTTCAGCAACGTCTCGTAGTCGTAGGTCCAGGGTTCGTAGTAGTCCTGGATGGAGGGCATCTTGGGGTTGGAGAAGATCGTGGCCAACTTCCTCATCCGGCCGCCGGCCTTGAGTTTCAAGCGTCCGCGGGAGTTGAGTTCCCAGCCGCCCTTCCACTCCTCCTGGTTCTCATAGCCGCGCGGGTACCCGAGGCCGGGCCGGGTCTCGACGTTGTTGAACCAGACGTACTCGGTGCCGGAGCGGTTCGTCCAGGCCTGTTTGCAGGTGACCGAGCAGGTGTGACACCCGATGCACTTGTCGAGGTTCATCACCATCGCCATCTGGGCCATGATGCGCATGTGATCTCCTTCTCGGGGCCGGGAGGGCCCGGCCGGGGAACGTGGGCAGCGCCTCTGGGGGTCAGTAACGCACCGGGGCGGTGCGTTTGCGGATCATCGTCACCTCGTCCCGGTTGTTGCCGGTGGGTCCGATGTAGTTGAAGAAGTAGGACAGTTGGGCGTATCCGCCGATCATGTGGCTCGGTTTCATCAGGATCCGGGTGAGGCTGTTGTGGATCCCCCCGCGCTTGTTGTCGGTCTCGGTCAGCGGTACGTCGATCAGCCGGTCCTGGGCGTGGTGCATGTACACCGTGCCCTCGGGCATGCGGTGGCTGACGATGGCGCGGGCGGCCACGACGCCGTTGCGGTTGACGGCCTCGATCCAGTCGTTGTCAGCCACCCCGATCTTGGCCGCGTCGACGTCGGAGATCCAGATCGTCTGCCCACCCCGGGACAGGCTGAGCATGAACAGGTTGTCCTGGTACTCGGAGTGGATCGACCACTTGTTGTGCGGGGTCAGGTAACGCACCGAGACCCCTAGTTCGTTCTGGCTCCCGATCGGGGATTCACCGAACAGGTCGGTCATGTTCAGCGGCGGCCGGTACACGGGCAGACCCTCGCCCATCCCGAGCATCCAGTCGTGATCGACATAGAACTGTTGGCGCCCGGTGAGGGTGTGGAACGGTTTGAGCCGCTCGATGTTGATGGTGAACGGGCTGTAGCGCCGCCCGCCGCTCTCCGACCCGGACCACTCCGGGGAGGTGATCACCGGCACCGGCGCGTTCTGGGTGTCGGCGAAGGTGATCTGCTTGCCCTCGTGCTCGGCGGCCAGGTCGTGCAGTCGGGTACCTGTGCGTTGCTCCAGGTTCCTGAACCCCAGCGTGGACAGGTGCCCGTTACAGGTGGCCGACAGGTGCAAGATGGACTCGGCGAACTGGACATCGGTCTCCAGGCGTGGCTGGCCCTTGGCCGAACCGGAACGCACGGTGCCGTTGCGGTGGCGGAGGAGATCCACCTCCCGCTTGACGTCGTAGGCCACTCCCTTGGTGAGCATGCCGACCTTCTCCAGCAACGGGCCGACCGCCGTCATCCGCTCGTATGTGGCCGGGTAGTCCCGCACCACCTCGGCCAGGACCGGTAGCGTCTTGCCCGGAACCGGTTCGACCTCACCGGTCTTCCAGTCCTTGACCCGCCCGTGCACGGTGGCCATCGCCTCCGGGGTGTCGTGCCACAACGGCTTGGTGACCACGTCTTTGCGCACACCGAGGTGGTCGACGGCCAACTCGGAGAACCGCTTGGCGATGGCCTTCCACGTATCCCAGTCGGTCTTGGACTGCCACGGCGGGTCGATCGCCGGGTTGAATGAGTTGACGTAGGGGTGCATGTCGGTGGTGTTCAGATCGTGCTTCTCGTACCACGTCGCCGCCGGTAGCACCACGTCGGAGAGCAGGGTGGAGGAGGTCATCCGGAAGTCGAGACTGAGCAGCAGGTCCAGCTTGCCCTCCGGTGCCCGTTCGGGCCACGCGATGCCCTCCGGACGATGCTCCGGCGGCGCCTCGGTGGCCTTGACGGCGTTGTCGGTGCCCAGCAGGTGCTTGAGGAAGTACTCGTTGCCCTTGGCGCTGGACCCGAACAGGTTGGCTCGCCACAGCGACAGGATCCGCGGGTGGTTCTGCGGCGCCTCGGGATCCTCGACGGCGAATCTCAGGTCCCCGCTCTTGAGGGCCCGGGTCACGTACTGGCCTACGTCCTGCCCGGCCCTCGCGGCCTCGTCGGCGACCTCCAGGCTGCTCCGGTCGAACTGCGGGTAACTGGGGGTCCATCCCAACCTGGCGGACTGGGCGAGCAGGTCCATGGTGCTCTTGCCGTTGAACACCCCGGTGGAACCGTTGAGGTTCTCGGCACCGAAGGTGTCGTACCGGTACTGGCTGGTGTTGACGTACCAGTAGGCGGTCTGGTTCATGTGCCGGGGCGGGCGGATCCAGTCCAGCGCGAAGGCCAGGTGCTGGAACCCCATGATCGGCCGGATCTTCTCCTGGCCCACGTAGTGCGCCCACCCGCCACCGTTGCGGCCCTGGCAGCCGGTGATCGTGGTGAGCAGGAGCATCGCCCGGTAGATCTGGTCGGAGTGGTACCAGTGGTTCGTCCCGGCGCCCATCAGGATCATCCCGCGACCCTGGGTGTCGATCGCGTTCTGGGCCCACTCCCGGCTCAGCCGGATGATCTGCTCCGGCGGGACCCCGGTGATGTCGCAGGCCCACGCCGGGGTGCCGGGAACCGACGGGTCGGCGTAGTCGACCGGCCAGGCTCCGGGTAGACCGGGGCGGGCGACTCCGTACTGGGCCAGCAGCAGATCCAGCACCGTGGTGACCAGGTGCCCACCGATGCGGCGAACCGGCACGCCCCGAACGTCCAGGTTCAGCGCGCCCTCGGGATTGTCGAACCGCGGCAGTTGCACCAGGGCGGCCGAACCGCCGTCGTCATAGCCGTACAGGCTCAGCGCCGGTTTGATGTCGCCCAGGTCCAGGTTCCACTTCCCGGACCCTTCCGGGCCGAACCGGTGCCCGATCGAACCGTTCGGGACCGCAACCTCGCCGTTGGTCTCATTCAGCACCACCGGCTTCCACATCGCGTTCTCACTGTCGCGCTGGGGGTTGTCGAAGTCCCCGGCGACCAAGAACTTCCCCGGCCGGTAGGTGCCGTCGGTGTCCTCGACCTCATCGAGGGTGACCAGGTAGGGCAGGTCGGTGAAGCGGCGGTTGTAGTCGGTGAAGAAGTCCACCTGCCGGTCCGCGAAGTACTCCTTCAGCAGGACGTGACCCATCCCCATCGCCAGCGCACCGTCGGTGCCCGGAGCCGAGGCGACCCACTCGTCGGCGAACTTGACGCTCTCGGCGTAGTCGGGAGCCACCGAGATCACCTTCTGCCCGCGGTAGCGGGCCTCGATCATCCAGTGCGCGTCCGGGGTGCGGGTGACCGGGACGTTGGAGCCCCACATGATCAGGTATCCGGCGTCCCACCAGTCCCCGGACTCGGGCACGTCGGTCTGGTCCCCGAACATCTGCGGAGAGGCATTGGGCAGGTCGGCGTACCAGTCGTAGAAACTCAGCATCGGCGCACCGATGAGTTCATGGAACCGGGAGCCGGAGGAGTAACTGACCGGTGACATCGCCGGGATCGGGGAGAACCCGGCGATCCGGTCCGGGCCCCAGCGTTTGATCGTGTAGACGTGCGCGGCCGCGAGCATGTCCACCACCTCGGTCCACGTGGCCCGGACCATGCCACCCTTGCCGCGGGCGCTCTTGTAGGTGCGCGCCGACTCGGGGTCCTGCACGATGGAGCCCCAGGCCACCACCGGGTCGGTGTACTTGGCCTTCGCGGCGCGGAACATGTCCAGCAGCACCCCCCGCACGTAGGGGTAGCGGACCCGGGTGGGGGAGTAGGTGTACCAGGAGAAGGCCGCGCCCCGTGGGCAGCCGCGGGGCTCGTACTCGGGCCGGTCCGGCCCCGCGGATGGGTAGTCGGTCTGCTGGGCCTCCCAGGTGATGATCCCGTCCTTGACGTAGACCTTCCAGGAGCACGAACCGGTGCAGTTGACCCCGTGGGTGGAGCGCACCACCTTGTCATGGCTCCACCGGTCCCGGTAGAAGGAGTCCCCGGCGCGCCCGCCGGACAGGTGCAGGCTGCGTTTGTCCTCGCTGACCTCGGCGCTACCGAAGAAGCGCCGGGTACCCACCAGGGCGCCGCTGAGGGGGCCTTCAATCGTGGGGGGCGTGGTGGTGGTCATGCTGGACCTCCGGTGAGCGGTGTCATCGTTCGTAGGTGGGCGCGGCAGGCGTGCGGGCCCACCTTGGGTTGCAGACTGACTCGCACCTCGGGTTCCCCGATGGCCTCGAGCGTGCCGCGCAGCAGACCGCGGTGGGCCGCGCAGACCACATCGGGATCCTCGGTGGCCAGGGCAAGGAAGGGGCAGTAGTGCAACGTCAGTTCCACCGACGCGCCGGTGGTGCGCACGTTCGGCCCGTAGCCCCAATCGGTCAGTTCATCGATCAGCCGGCCGATCTTGGCCAGCCAGGTGCCGGGTGTGCGAGCCGGGGCCGGTGAGAGTCCGGGTCCGGCCTGCACCCGAGCCCGGGCCCAGGCCAGCCCGGCCTCTTCGGCCCGGGCGGGTCCGTCCTTGCCTGCCTCGAGACCGGCATGGAGTCCGGCCAGCGCCTCGTGGTGCCGGCTCGTGGTGGGCGCAGGCCAGCGGCTCAGGTGCGAGGTGTAGATCTTGCGCGGACGGCCCACCCCGGCGGGCGGCTCGAAGTGGGCGTCGAGGAAGCCGGCGCCGACCAGTCGCTCGAGGTGGAATCGCACCGTGGTCACGTGCAGGCCGGTGAGTTCGGCCAATTCCCTGGCCGTGCGTCCGGGCGGTGTTGCGGAATCCAGGTCACGGCTGTGGAACAACTCGACCAGGTGTTCCAGGAGTTCCTTGCGCACCGGCGATTCCAGTACTCCCAAACCATCCACCGG
The DNA here is from genome assembly GCF_049725185.1 of Pseudactinotalea sp. Z1748. Lineage (NCBI taxonomy): Bacteria > Bacillati > Actinomycetota > Actinomycetes > Micrococcales > Cellulomonadaceae > Pseudactinotalea > Pseudactinotalea sp. Z1748. The sequence continues at coordinate 221,953 of NZ_JBMPQB010000003.1, forward strand.
CTGCCGGTCCATCATTGGATCCTCGCAATTTGAAGGAACTGCCCTCACGAGCAATCTAGGCCGATCCCGGGGCCCCCGCAAGCGTTCCTGCCGAATCAATTGACCATTGAATTTGGCAACGCTGGCCTTGGAAAATGCGGCTTGAGCGCTCTATTCCAACCGTCGCGGAGAATGCATTAGGATGACCGTTCGGGCATTTGCCGGCTGCGCCGCGTGCGTATTCCCGATGGGATTTCCAGGACGCATCGCGGCTCCGGTCCGGCAGCGCAACAGGTCTCCAGCGCGGTGCGCCCGGGGGCACGTGAGGGGTGTCGCGGCGGCTTGGGGATTTGCACAACCTGCATATGTAATAATTAGGCGTCCCAGCCCGACGCTCACCCGAGGAGCCAGCGATGACCGACGCCCGCCCGATGCTGAACGTGATCCAGGAGCCCGCCGGGTGCGCCTGCGGTGAGCACGATGGTGACCTGCCCGAACTGGATGTACGCCTCATCCCGCACCGGATCCGGCATGGGAGCGTGTTCGGTGCGCTGTCCGCGATCGGTTCCGGTGAGGCGATGGTGCTGGTAGCCCCGCACGACCCCAAGCCGCTGCTGGCCCAGATCGCCGAACGGGAGGCCGGCAGCATCTCGGTGACCTACCTGGAGGAGGGCCCGGAGGCTTGGCGGCTGCGGCTGCAGCGCGACTAGCACGGAGGGGTCATTGACGACGACGGCGCAACCGGTCCGACCGGCGACCGGAACCGGCCGGAGCACGCGAGCAGGCCGGCTGGTACTGCTGTTGGCCGCCGGCGTGAGCATGCTCGCCGGGCTGAATGCCGCCTTGCTGCTGCTGGGTCTGCCCGCCCCGGTGACCTCGGCGGGTCTGCCCGTGCTGCACGGCATGCTGATGGTGCTGGGCTTCCTGGGCGCCCTGATCTCGCTTGAGCGCGCGGTCGCGCTGCGCAGCGCCTGGGGCTTCCTCGCACCGACGTTGCTCGGTGGTGGCGCCCTGGCGCTGCTCAGCCCGGCACCGGCGGTGCTGGGCCAGTTGCTACTGGTCAACGGGGCGGCCGTGCTGTGCGCGGTCTACCTGCAACTCTGGCGGCGGTCCTGGGACAACACCGTGCTGGTGCAACTGCTCGGTGCGTTGCTGGCCCTGTTCGCGGCCGCGTTCTGGATCCGGGTGGAGATCGTGGACCTGGTCGCGCTGTTGTCCGGATTCATCGTGCTCACCATCGCCGCCGAACGGGTGGAATTGGCCCGGATCTCCCTGCCCCGCTGGGCCGAGCCGATCGTCCTGACGCTGGCCGGTGCGTTGGTTCTCGCGGCGTTGGCGACCATGGTCTTCTCCCGTGCGGGAGCGGCCGCCTTCGGTCTCACGCTGCTCCTCCTGGCCGCTTACCTCGGGTGGCATGATGTGGCCCGCCGGATGGTTCGGGCCAAGGGCTTGCCCAGGTTCGCCGCGGTCGCGATGCTCGCCGGGTACGCGTGGCTGGCCGTGGCGGGCCTGGTCTGGATGATCGGTGCACCGGCCGGGGTGCCGCACTGGTATGACCTGGTGGTGCACGGGATCTTCCTGGGTTTTGGCATGTCGATGGTGTTGGCGCACGCCCCGGTGATCCTGCCGGCGGTACTGAGGATCTCGCTGCCCTATCACCCGGTGCTGTGGGCGCCCCTGACGGTCCTGCACGCCGGGATGGTGGTTCGCATGTTGGGAATGGTGACGGAAGTGAACAGGGTGTGGCAGGTCGGGGGCCTGTTGACGATCGCGGCATTGCTGCTGCTGGCACTGAGCGCGGTGGGCGTGGCGGTCTGGGCCGGCAGGAGCCGATCGACACCGGCGGCCCGGGCATGAGAACCACCACCTCCCCGCCGCATGCGGGTGCGTCCACCACCCGGGGGGTCTGGGCGATGCGGGACCGGCCCGCCCTGCTGTGGCTCGTTGTGGCGGTGATCATGGCTATCGCCCACCCGTTCGTGCCCGAGTCCCGCTGGCTGATGGTGCACCTGGTGCTCCTGGGCGCCGCCACCCACTCGATCATGGTCTGGAGCGTCTACTTCGCCCAGGCCCTGCTGAAGACTCCCACGGAACTGGATGACCGCCGTCGTCAGTCCCGGCGGCTGGCCATCCTATTGGTCGGTGTCACGGTGGTGATGATCGGGGTGCCCACCACGATCTGGCCCCTCACGGTGGCCGGCGCCGTCCTGGTGGTCACCGCCGTGGCGGCGCACTTCCTGGCGCTGTGGCGCCGGTTGCGGCACGCACTGCCGGGCCGGATGCGGATCACCGTGCACTACTACCTGGCCGCGGCCGTCTTCCTCCCGGTCGGCGCACTGTTCGGGGTGTTGCTGGCGCGCGGGTACGCCGACCCCCTGCACGGCCAGTTGCTCCTGGCGCACTCGATGCTGAATGTGCTCGGCTGGGTGGGACTGACCGTGACCGGCACACTGATCACGCTGTGGCCCACGATGCTGCGCACCCGGATGGACGAGCGGGCCGAGCACCTGGCCAAGCGGGCTCTACCGGTGTTCGGCGCGGCCCTGGTGGTGGTCCTGACCGGGGCGCTGGCCGGTGTGCTGGCCGTGGTCGGCGCGGGATTGCTGGCCTACGCTCTGGCGCTGGTCTGGTGGGGCCGGGCGCTGGTGCGGCCCGCGCGCACCCGCCCGCCGCGCGAGTTCGCCCCGGCCTCGGTGGCCGCCGCGATGATCTGGGCGGTAGTCGGTCTGGGGTGGCTGACGCTGAACACCATGATGAGTTCGACCTGGGGGGAACTGACCGCCGGGTTCGGCCCCGTCGTGGCGGTGATCGTGGCCGGCTTCGCCGCGCAACTCCTCACCGGCGCGATGTCCTACCTGATCCCGGTCGTGCTGGGTGGGGGCCCGGCGGCGGTGCGGACCACCCAATGGTGGTTCAACCGGGCCGGTGCCGCCCGCCTGGTCCTCATCAACCTCGGCCTGGTCATCTTCCTGCTCCCGGTGCCCAGTGCGGTGCGGGTGACCACCTCGGTGGTGACGCTGGCCGGTCTGGCCTGGTTCATCCCGTTGATGCTCGGGGCCATCCGGGCCCGCCGGGCACTGCGCAAGGAACAGGAGGCAGCGGCTGCCGATGCCGGGAGCGCCGAGCGCACGGAGAGCACTGCGGCGGTCTCCCGTGAGCAGGTCCGGGGCCCGTTCTGGCGTGGCGGTCAGTTCGTGGGGGCGATCACCGCGCTGGCGGTGGCGACCGCCGTGGGGGTGGGTATGGATCCGGCCGCAGCCGGTTTGGGCACTCCCGCCGGTACTGCGGGGACCGGCGCGGCCGAGGACGTCGTCCCGACCGGGCGGACCACGACCGTGCAGGTGGTGGCCGACGACATGCGGTTCAGCCCCGACCACATCGAGGTCCCCGTGGGGAACAGGCTCGTGATCGAACTGATCAATGAGGACACCTCCGACGTACACGACCTGATCCTGGGCGGTGAGCAGACGCCGCGGCTGGCCGCCGGGGATTCGGCCACGTTGGACGCCGGTGTCATCTCCGGGTCGTTGGAAGGCTGGTGCACCATCGTGGGGCACCGGCAGATGGGAATGGTGCTCAGCGTCAGCGCGGTCGGCAGCGACGGGCCGGCGCCGACCGGCCCGTCCGGGCCGGAAGGGGACGATGACGACGTCGCCGCGGCGGGCAGCCATCGTCACGCCGGGCACGGAGGCGGGCAGGACGATGCCGCCGGGCCACGACCACCGATCCTGCCCGACGCGGCAGAAGTCACCGGCTTCGTCGATCCCGAGCTGGCGCCGCTGGACACCGACGCGGGCACCGTCCACGAACTCACCCTGACCGCCCAGGAGGTGGAACTGGAGGTGGCCCCGGGAGTGTGGCAGCGCCGATGGACCTTCAACGGTCAGGTGCCCGGTCCTACGGTGCACGGGCGGGTCGGGGACGTCTTCGAGATCACCCTGGTCAACGACGGCACGATCGGGCACTCGATCGACTTCCACGCGGGGTCGCTGGCCCCCGACGAGCCGATGCGCACGATCGCCCCGGGGGAGTCGCTGGTCTACCGCTTCACTGCCGGGATGGCCGGGATCTGGCTCTATCACTGCGGCACCGACCCGATGACCAGCCATATCGGGGCCGGCATGTTCGGGGCGGTCATCATCGAACCCGACGACCTGGAGCCGGTGGACCGCAACTACGTGCTGGTCCAGTCCGAGGCCTACCTCCGGGCGAGCGGGCACGAGCGGGGCAACGCTGCCGAGGTGGACGCCGACCGCGCCCGGGCCGGCTCCGCTGATGCGGTCGCGTTCAACGGCATCGCCTTCCAGTATCGTCAGCAGCCGCTCCCGGCACGGGTGGGGGAGCGGGTGCGGTTCTGGGTGCTCAACGCCGGCCCCAACCGGGGCAGCAGTTTCCACATCGTCGGTTCGCAGTTCGACACCGTCTTCCACGAGGGCGGCTACCACCTGAACCGCGGGGTGGACGCCTTCGGCAACACCGGCGGCGGCAGTCAGGCGCTCTCGGTCGCGGTGGCCCAGGGCGGGTTCGTCGAGACCGTCTTCGGCGAGGCCGGGAACTACCCGATGGTCAGCCATGTGATGGCTGATGCCGAAAGAGGTGCCTCGGGGATCGTCACGGTGACCGAGTAGGCGAGGGCACGTGGAGTTTTTCAGACCTAGACTGAAGCGATGACGTCCCTGCCGCCCCTGGTCGAACCGGTGCCGGCTCTGTCCGCGACGGAAGCGGCCCGCACCGCGCGTCAGACGCTGCTGCCGGAGTTCGGTGAGATCGGCCAGCGCCGTCTCGCAGCCGCCCGTGTGCTGGTGGTGGGAGCCGGAGGACTCGGTGCACCCGTGCTGCAGTACCTGGCCGCTGCCGGGGTCGGCAGCCTGACGATCATCGACGACGACGTGGTCGAGGCCTCGAACCTGCACCGGCAGGTGATCCACTCCCATGAAGACCTCGGATCCTCCAAGGCGCAGACCGCCCGGCGGCGGGTGCTCGGGCTCAACCCCGGTGCACAGGTGCGACTGCACGAAGAGCGGCTTACCGATGACAACGCGGCCCGGATCCTCACCGGGCACGATCTGGTACTGGACGGGACCGACACCTTCGCCACCCGCTATCTGGTGGCAGACACCTGCGCGGAGTTGGCGATCCCGCTGGTGTGGGCTTCGGTGCTGCGTTTCGACGCCCAGGTGTCGGTGTTCTGGTCCGCGCCACCGGCACCCGCCGCGCCGGTCACGATGCGTGACCTGTTCCCCCGCCCGCCGGCGCCGGGCACGGTGCCCTCGTGTGCCGAGGCCGGGGTGATCGGGTCCCTGTGCGGCATCGCCGGCTCGATGATGGGCACCGAGGCGATCAAACTCATCACCGGGATGGGCCAGGTGCTGCTGGGCCGGGTCGCCGTCATCGACGCGCTCACGATGCGAGTTCACGAGGTCCCGTTGCACACCGGCCGGGGCGCCGATGAGGCCGTGCCGGCGATGGGCGCAACCGCGTCCGCGCCCGGCGCCGCAGTCGGGAACCCCCTGGGGGCGGTCCGGCCACCGGACGGGGTCACCACCCTGGACCTGGGTGCATTCCAGCAGCGCCGAGACCGGACCGACAAGGTGGCGACGGTGCTGCTGGACGTGCGCGAGCCGGATGAGGCCGCCCATGACGCGTTGCCCGGAGCAGTGAACGTGCCGATCAGCGCGCTGCTGCAGGCAGCCCGGGGGGCAGACGAGACGCAGGCGGTCACGGACCTGCTGCGCCGGGCCGGACTGGACGATGAGCAGGATGTGGTCACCTACTGCTCCGCAGGCCTTCGAGCTGCACGGGCCACCCGCCTGCTCATCCGGGCCGGCTGGACCAGTGCGGTGCTGGCCCCCGGAGCCGTGGACCACCTACGCCAGGAACCGGAACTGGTATGAGTGACCTGATCCCGGTGTCCGACCAGCGCGAGCGCATCCTGTCCGGGATGCGGCCGCTGACGGCCCAGCACCTCCCGCTGACCGAGGCCCACGGCTTACGCCTCGCCCAAGCGGTGCACGCGCGCTTCCCGGTTCCGCCATGGGACAACTCGGCCATGGACGGTTACGCCGTCCGGTTCGCCGACGTGGCCGGTGCAGCCGTAGATACCCCGGTCACGCTCGACGTCGTCGCCGACCTGCCCGCGGGCAGCGGCCTGGACCCGGCGCTCGGGCAGGGGCAGGCGGCCCGGATCATGACCGGGGCGGTGCTGCCCACCGACGCCGACACCGTGGTGCAGCTGGAGCACACCGACCGCACCGACCCGCACGGCGCACTCGCCGCGACCGTGACCATCAACCAGCACCAGACGCACGGCCGGCACGTGCGATCCGCCGGCGGGGACATGATGCCCGGGGACCTCGTCGCACCGGCCGGCACGTACCTCAACGCGACGGCCCTGGCCTCGCTGGCCTCCACCGGCCAGGGCAGGGTCGGCGTGCACCCACGGGCGAAGGTCGCCGTCATCGCCACCGGCAGCGAACTGCTGCCACCGGGCGCGGACCTGGCCAGGGGCCAGATCCCGGACTCCAACTCGTTACTCATCAGCGCGCTGGCCCGCCAGACAGGTGCCGAGGTGGTGAGCGCCGCACCGGTCGGGGACGACCCCGCCGAACTGGCCGACCACCTGGCCCAGGTTGAGCCGCAGGCGGATGTGATCGTACTGACCGGGGGAGTCAGCGCCGGCGCCTACGACCCGTTGACCCGCGTGTTCGCCGGGTCCGAGGACGTCACCTTCAGCAAGGTCGCGATGCAGCCGGGCAAGCCCCAGGCGTTCGGCCGGTACGGCGGCGCGTGGCTGTTCGGCCTGCCCGGGAACCCGGTCAGCGCATGGGTGTCCTTCCACGTGTTCGTCCGGCCGGCGCTGCAGTTGCTGCACGGTGCACCGCCGGACGTCATGTTGCCCGCCACTGTGCCGGCCCGGGCCACCCAGGGATGGCGCACCCCGCCCGTGCGGGACCAGTACCTGCCCGCCCGGGTGCGGCCCGGCGCCGATGGGCACGCCGAGATCAGCCCGGCCGCCAGGCACGGGTCCCAGTCACACCTGGTGGCCAGCCTCGCACGGGCAAACGGGTACGCCATCGTTCCCGGGCACATCGATCATGTCGAGCCCGGCGACATCGTCGAGGCCGTCGTCGAACCGGGAGGACATCTATGACCGCCTTCACCCACCTGGACCAGGCGGGCCACGCCCGAATGGTCGATGTCACCGAGAAGTCACCCACGATACGGTCGGCAACGGCCAGTGCGTTCGTGCACTGCAACGCTGAGGTGATGGGCCATCTGCACGACGGCACCGCACCGAAGGGCGATGTGTTCGCCGTGGCCAGGATCGCGGGAATCAACGCCGCCAAGAAGTGTGCGGATCTGTTGCCGCTGGCCCATGTGATCGGGGTGCACGGGGCGAACGTTGACGTCGAGCCGGCCGAGGGCGGGGTGCGCATCGTCGCCACGGTTCGCACCGCGGACCGCACCGGGGTGGAGATGGAGGCCCTCACCGCGGCGTCGGTGGCGGGCCTGGCGGTCGTGGACATGGTCAAGGGCATCGACCGGGCCACCTGGATCTCCGACGTACGCCTCGAGGCCAAGGACGGGGGCCGGTCCGGGTCCTGGCGCCGTGAGGAGGCAGGCGACGGGCCACCGGCGCCGGCGGGCGGCGCGGCGCCCGCGGATGAATCGCGGAGGACGGCATGAGTGTGCGGGTGCGGCTGTTCGCCGTCGCTGCCGAGATGATCGGGCGGACCGAGGTGCAGTCCGCCGCAGGCACGGTCGGTGACCTGCTCCGGGACCTGACCGCACACGGTGGTCCGGGCACCGGCGACGTGCTGGACCGGTGCTCGATCCTGGTCAACGGGCGCCGGTCGTCCTCGGCCCAGGATCCGGTGCCCGCCGGCGCCACCGTGGACGTGCTGCCGCCCTTCGCCGGGGGCTGACGCCCGCCCTGTGCCGGGTCGGCGCCTGGGGGTTCAGCCGCCGATGGCGTTCATCCCACGTGCAGGTTGCAGGAAGCCCGGATCGTTGATGCCGTGCCCAGCCTTCTTGGCGTCGATGCAGGCCCGCAGCACCGCGTCGATGCGCTCATCGGTGTTCAACTCCGGGTCCTCGGCCCGCACCACCGGGATGAGGTCGTACTCGTCGGTGGAGAACAGGCAGTTGCGCAACTGGCCGTCGGCGGTCAGACGCAACCGGTCGCACGCCCCGCAGAACGGGGCGGTGACCGAGGCGATCACCCCGACGTGGCTGTCGGTGTCATCGAGTCGGAACTTCTCCGCGGGAGCACCGCCACGACCCGGCACCGGGTGGAGTTCCCAGCGCTTGCCCAGGGCCGCCAGGATCTCCTCGCGAGTCACCATCTGCTTCCGGTCCCAGGTGTGGCCGGCGTCCAACGGCATCTGCTCGATGAACCGCATCTGTGCCTGCATCGACAGGGCGAATTCGACCAGGTCCACCAGTTCGTCGTCGTTGACCCCGCGCATCGCCACGGCGTTGAGTTTCAACGGGCGCAGCCCGGAGCGGGAGGCGGCCTCGATACCGGCCATCACGTCCTTGAACCGGTTGCGCCGGGTCAGTTCGGCGAAGCGTTCGGGTTGAACGGTGTCCAAACTGATGTTCAACCGGGCCAGGCCGGCATCGACCAGGGCGGTGATCACCTTGTCCAGGCCGATGCCGTTGGTGGTCATGGCGACCTGCACCGGCTTGCCGTCCGGGGTGCGAAGCGCCGCCAGTTCGGAGACCACCTGGACGATGTCGCGGCGGAGCAGCGGTTCACCGCCGGTGAGGCGGAACGTGGAGATGCCCGCCTCGGCGCAGATCCGGGCGACCCGGACGATCTCATCCACCGAGAGGATCGAGGAGCGGGCCAGCCACTCCATGCCCTGTTCGGGCATGCAATAGGTGCAGCGCAGCGAACAACGGTCGGTCAGGGAGATGCGCAGGTCCCGGTGCACCCGTGCGAAGGTGTCCACCAGTGGGCTGCCGCGCCGCGGGTCCGGGTCCGGAACCGTCCGGGGCGGGACAGGAGCGGACCCGATCGTCACCGGTACCGGCTGGGAACTCATATGCCGCTCCAGTGGCCGGCGCCATCGGCGGTGTGCTGCTTCTTCCAGACGGGCAGCTCGACCTTGATCCGTTCCACGACCTCACGCGATGCCGCATAACTCTGTGGGCGGTGCGGGCTGGCCACGCACACCACCAGGGCCAGGTCGCCCACAACCAGGTCACCCACCCGGTGACTCACCGCGATCCGCAGCGGATCGTCGCCGCCGGAGACCTCGGCCACGATACGCTCGAGCACCGACTGGGCGTCGGGATGGGCGGAGTAACTGATCGAGGTGACCGCGCCGGGCACGCCCGGGTCGTGATCGCGCACCTGCCCCACGAAGGTGGTCACCGCTCCGCACCGGGGATCGTCCACTGCGGCCATGTGTTCGGCGACGTCCAGGGTCTGCTCGGTCACCTGGATCATGTTCAGGCGTTCATCCTTGTGCGTCACCGTCATCAGTGGTCTCCTCCGCGCAATTGGTCCAGCAGGTGGGGCAGTAACGGAACCGCCACCTCGAGACCGTCGCGTACGGCACCCGAGGAGCCGGGCAGAGCGATCACCACGGTGGTTCCGATCACACCGCACGGCCCGCGGGACAGCGCGGCCGTCGGCGTGGTCCTCAGCCCGTGTGCGCGGATCGCCTCGGCCACCCCGATCAGTTCCAGTTCCAGCATGGGTGCGATCGCCTCCGGGGTGCGGTCCCGCGGACTGACGCCGGTGCCACCCAGGGTGAACACGACGTCGGCGCCGCCGTCCAGCGCCTGGGTGAGGGCGGTACGCACCGTTTCCACGCCGTCGGGCACGATCTGACGGGTCACCGCGAAACCGTGGTCGGTGAGGTGTTGTTCGACCAGCGGACCGGAGCGGTCCTCACGTTCTCCGGCCGCGCTCCGATCGGACACGGTGATCACGAAGGCCCGGGGCGTGCGCTGCTGGGTTAGCATCCTCCGAGCCTAACCCGCATAGGCGGCTCGGGGCGGGCCGGAACCTGGCTGCGCAGATCACGTTGCTCACGGTTGCCCGCAGGCACTAGACTGCGTTGTCGGTGCCTCGTGCCCGCATGCCCGGATGGCTTGTCATCCACGTGGTGTCGCGGTCGAAAGCGGGCCTGTTGTCCGGTCATTGTGATCAGACTCGGCCCGTCCCGGTCAATCCGGGTGCGGCGTGCCACGCCAGATATCCCAACAATCCCTGTCCGCAACGGAGTCCACTACTCAATGACTATCACTACCCCCGCCTCGACCAGCGTCCCGTCGGTCGCAGTCAATGACATCGGCTCGGAAGAAGACTTCCTCGCAGCCGTTGACGCGACCATCAAGTACTTCAATGACGGTGACATCGTCGAGGGCACTGTCGTCAAGGTCGACCGTGACGAGGTCCTCCTCGACATCGGGTACAAGACCGAGGGCGTCATCCTGTCCCGCGAGTTGTCCATCAAGCACGACGTCGACCCCGATGAGGTCGTCGAGGTGGGCGAGCACGTGGAAGCACTTGTCCTGCAGAAGGAGGACAAGGAAGGCCGGCTGCTGCTGTCCAAGAAGCGCGCCCAGTACGAACGTGCCTGGGGCACGATCGAGAAGATCAAGGAAGAGGACGGCGTCGTCACCGGCACCGTGATCGAGGTCGTCAAGGGTGGCCTGATCCTGGACATCGGGCTGCGCGGCTTCCTGCCCGCCTCCTTGGTGGAGATGCGCCGGGTGCGTGACCTGCAGCCCTACATCGGCCAGGAGATCGAAGCCAAGATCATCGAACTGGACAAGAACCGCAACAACGTGGTGCTGTCCCGGCGCGCCTGGCTGGAGCAGACCCAGTCCGAGGTGCGCTCCACCTTCCTGCAGACGCTGGCCAAGGGCCAGGTCCGCCCCGGTGTCGTCTCCTCGATAGTCAACTTCGGTGCGTTCGTGGACCTGGGTGGCGTGGACGGTCTGGTGCACGTGTCGGAACTGTCCTGGAAGCACATCGACCACCCCAGCGAGATCGTGGAGGTCGGCAAGGAGGTCACCGTCGAGGTGCTCGACGTGGACTTCGAGCGCGAGCGTGTCTCGCTCTCGCTGAAGGCCACCCAGGAGGACCCGTGGCAGGCCTTCGCCCGTACCCACGCGATCGGTCAGGTGGTGCCGGGCAAGGTCACCAAACTGGTGCCCTTCGGTGCGTTCGTGCGCGTGGAGGACGGCATCGAGGGCCTGGTGCACATCTCCGAACTCGCCCAGCGTCACGTCGAACTGCCCGAGCAGGTCGCGACCGTGGACGATGAGGTGTTCGTCAAGGTCATCGACATCGACCTGGAGCGTCGCCGCATCTCGCTGTCCCTGAAGCAGGCCAACGAGGGTGTGGACCCGAACAGCGACGAGTTCGACCCGTCGCTGTACGGCATGGCCGCCGAGTACGACGAGGCGGGCACCTACAAGTACCCCGAGGGCTTCGACCCGGAGACCAACGAGTGGCTCGAGGGCTTCGAGGCCCAGCGCGAGGCGTGGGAGTCCCAGTACGCCGAGGCACAGTCCCGGTGGGAGGCCCACAAGAAGCAGGTGGCCGCCGCGATCGAGGCCGATTCCGAGGTTCCGGTCGGCGAGGAGGACAGCGGTTCGTCCGCTTCCCCGTCCTCGTCCTCCAGCAGCAGCTACACCGCTGCGCCGGCCGACACCGGCGGCACCCTCGCCTCCGATGAGGCGCTGGCTGCCCTGCGGGAGAAGCTGACCGGCAACTGAGCCGTCCACGCTGATCAACACTGATCAGCCCGCGCAAGGCCCCTCACCCGGGTTCGGGTGAGGGGCCTTGCTCTGTCCGGTGGCTAGAGTGGGCGCGATGTCCACGACGACAGTGCTGATCACCGGTTTCGAACCCTTCGGTGGCCACGCCAGCAACCCCTCGCTCGAGGTGGCCACCGCGTTGCAGGATCACCCCGGCTGGGAGACCGAGGTCCTCCCCGTGGACTTCTCGCGCTGCGTGCGGCTCATCGGCGACCTGGTCAGGCGATACCGCCCGCAGGTGGTCCTCAGTCTGGGGCTCGCGCCGGGCCGGGAACGCCTTGGCCTGGAACGCGTGGCGGTCAACCTCATCGACGCGCGGATCCCGGACAACGCCGGGGAGCAGCCCGTGGACGTACCGGTGATCCCCGCGGGCCCGAGCGCCTACTTCACCACCTTGCCGGTGAAGGCGATGCGGCGGGCGATCCATGAGGTCGGCATCGAGGCAGAACTCTCCCTGAGCGCGGGCACCTACGGGTGCAACGCGGTCATGTACGCCGGGCTGCATGCCGCCGCAGGAGGGGGATGGCGCGTGGAAGGGCCGACGACGACGCGGGCCGGGTTCGCCCACCTACCGCCGGTCGAGGTGCTCGGCGTGGCCGGGGCCACCCGGGCGGTGGTCGCGGCGGTGGAGTGTGCCCTGGCCACCGAGACCGACGACGTCGTGCCTGACGGCGCGGTGGACTGAGCACGAGCACGGTGCGGAGCCGGGCGCACCACGACCGCCGCCCGAACCACTACTGTCGGAGCGTGCTCAACATCGGCCTCACCGGCGGGATCGCGGCCGGGAAGTCCACCGTGGCGGCGGTGCTGACCGCCCTCGGCGCACGCCTGATCGACGCCGACGTCCTCGCCCGGGAGGTGGTCGAGGTGGGCACCGACGGCCTGGCCCAGGTGGTGCGGGCCTTCGGGCCCGAGGTGCTGCAACCCGACGGCTCCCTGGACCGGCCGGCCCTTGGCCGGATCGTGTTCAACGACGAGGAGGCCCGCGCGCGGCTGGGGGCGGTGGTCCACCCGCTGGTCACCGACCGCACCCGGGCACTCCTGAGCCGGATGCCACCCGGGCAGATCGTGGTGCACGACGTACCGCTGATCGTGGAGAATGACCTGGCCGACCGGTATCACCTGGTCCTGGTGGCAGGAGCGGGCGAAATCGAGCGTCATCGCCGCCTGGTGACCGGGCGCGGACTCTCCGAGGCAGATGCCTGGTCGCGGATACGGGCACAGACCGACGATCAGCGCCGCCGAGCCGTGGCGGACGTGTGGCTGGAAACCGAGCGACCCAAGGCGCAGGTGCGCGGGGAGATCGAGGACCTGTGGCACACCCGGCTGGCGCCGTTCGCGCACAACATCGCGCAGAACCGGCGGGCCGAGCGTGGGCCGGGCCCCGCAATGCTGATGGAGCCTCCCGGGGGCACGGGTGCCGTAACGGGTGCCGGTCCGACCGGGCTGGATCGCCCCTGGGCCGTGCAGGCCGAGCACCTGCTTGCCCGGATCCGGCACGCCGTGGGGGAGCAGGTCGAGACGGCCGACCACATCGGTTCGACCGCGGTCCCCGGCCTGGTGGCCAAGGACGTCATCGACCTGCAGCTGGGCGTCGTAGACCTCGACGCCGCGGTGGACCTCGATGAGCCGTTACGCACCGCGGGGTTCATCCGGCACACCGCGATCGAGGGCGATGTACCCAAACCCCACGCACCCGAACCGGCGCAGTGGCGCAAACGCCTCTACACCAACGCCGACCCGGGAAGGCCGGTGAACCTGCACGTGCGGCACGTGGGTGGCCCCGGGTGGCGCTACGCGCTGGCGTTCCGGGACTGGCTGCGCGCCGACGGGGAAGCGCGGGCCGAGTATGCCGACCTGAAGCGACGCACCGTCGCCGGTACGGCCACGACCGGTGAGTATGCAGAGGCCAAGGAGCCGTGGTTCACCGCCGCCTGGCCTCGTCTGCAGTCCTGGATCGGGAAGACCGGCTGGCATCCGGGCCAAGGGTGAACCGCGACCCTGCGCCCTGCTCAGGCGAGGGTGGCCTGCAGGTGGATCTCGACCCCGGCCAGCGCCTGGGAGACCGGGCACCCGTCCTTGGCGCCCTCGGCGAGCCGCTCGAAGTCCGCGGCGCTGATGCCCTCGACCGTGCCGGTCACGCGCAGCGTGATCCCTGTGATGCCGGTGCCCGGTTCGAAGGTGACCTCGGCCCTGGTCTCCAGTGCCGTGGGGGGTGTCTCGTTGTCGGCCAACTCCTTGGCGAAGGCCATGGAGAAGCAGGAGGCGTGCGCCGCCGCGATCAGTTCCTCCGGGTTCGTGGTGCCCGCGCCCGGTTCGGCTCGTGCCTTCCAGGAGACGTCGAAGGTGCCCACCTGGGAGGTCTGCAGACTGGTGGCTCCGGAGCCGTTGAACAGGTCGCCCTTCCATGCGGTGCTCGCCTTGCTGACAACAGCCATGGTGTACTCCTCATCCGTGGATTCAGTGACGTGGCCATCCTGCCTGTTCCCCGCGCCAGGCGCAGCCGGAGCCGGCACTCAAGGCATGGCGTCCCACGTGGTGGGCACCTCACCGCAGTCGCGCCGGCGCGTCCGCAGGTCTCAGCGCACGTAGATCTGGCGCCGGCTCAGGCCCACCAGCCCCAGCCCCGCACCGAGCACCGTCAGCCCGCCCAGCCACACCAACGGCGTCGCGGCGAAGTCCTCCACCGGTAGTTGCGCCGGGTGGCTCAGCGGTGACAACTGCTGCACCCAGTCGGGCAGGTCGAGAAGGTCGCTGAAGACGCCGGCCACCACGACGAGACCCACCACTGTCCATCCGAGGGGGGCCATCAGCGTCGGAAGCCAGCCGAACAGCAACCCGCTCAGCCCGAGCACCAACAGCAGCCCGGGAAGCAGGTTGAGATGCACGCCCAGGAGGGTGCCGACCAGCGACCAGTTCCCGGTGGAGATGGCCGCACCCAGCCCGGTTCCCACACCGGCCACGATCATGATCACCGTCGCACCGAGTGCGATGACGAGCAGGTGCGAGCCTGCCCACGTTGCCCGGCTGGTGGGGGTGGCCAGCACCGCCTCGGCGCGCCCGCCGGTCTCCTCGGCTCGCAGCCCTTGGACGGCGAAGACGATGTAGGCCACGATGATGTAGGCATTGAACGCGGCGATGAACGCCAGGTAGCCCTCCATCAGTGCTTGGGAACCGAACACGTCCCGGAATGCCTCGGGCATGTCGTCGGCGGCCTCGACCATCAATTGGGTGAAGGCACCGTTGAGGACGCCCAGGGCGGTGATGGACAGCCCCCAGGCGACGACGGCGGCGAGCTGCAGCCGCGCGGCCAGGCCCAGGGGAGTGCCGAGGACGTCGCGTGCCCGCGCCGGGCCTTTCGATGACGCAAGCAGGCCTGCGCCCAGGTCCCGTCGGTGCTGTAGGGCAAAACCGGCCGCGACGGCCGCGATCGCCAGGGCGACCAGCAGGGCCAGCGGCCACCACCGGTCGTGCACGAACGGCGCGGTCTGGGAGGCCCAGCCCAGGGGCGAGGCCCACGAAAGCGCCGTGCCACCCACCGCCGCCATGTCGCCAAGGGCGCGCAACGCGAACGCCGCCCCGAGTACGGCGCCGGCCATGCCAGATGCGGGACGGCTGTTCTCGCTGAGTTGGGCGGTGACCGCGGCGATCCCGGCGAAGGCCATGCCGACCAGGGCGGTGCCCGTTCCGATCAGCAGCGAGCCCACAGCGCCATACCCTCCGGCCACCGACATCGCCGTGATGACCACCAGTACGCCGAGGTTGGCCAGCGCGGCCACGATGAGAGCCGCGGTCAGGTGCGCGTGCCGCCCGACCACGCTGGCGCGGACCAGTTCGGCCCGGCCGGACTCCTCCTCGGCCCGGGTGTGCCGGGTGATGAGCAGGATGGACATCAGTGCGGCGAGGACGAACAGGTACAGCACGTAGCCGCTGGCGAAGAATCGCTCATGGGTCAGCGCGTCCATGCCGTAGGCGGGTCCGGTGAACATCCGTCCCACGGGCTGTTCCAACAGCGGCGCCAGGGCGCCGAGTTCTTCCTCAGTGCCGGCGATCGCGGGCAGTGCGGTCGAGACGTACACGACGTACAGCCCCAAGCCGGCCACCCATGCGGGGATTCTGATCCGATCGCGTCGAAGTGCCAGGCGCACCAGGGCGGCGGTACCGGTACCCGGGCTGTTGCGTTGCACGGAGCGCTCCGCGTGTTCCGCGGGACGGGCGGTGATCGTGCTCATGACCGCTCGCCCGGCGTCTGCTCCACCCGCGCCGCGACGTCGTCCCCGTAGTGGCGCATGAGTAACTGCTCCAGGGTCGGGGGTTGGGCCACGATGGACTGCACCCCTAATGCGCTGAGGGCGCGCAGCACCTCGTCGACCCGGTCACCGTCGACATCGAAGTGCCATTGGCCGTCCTGCCGGGTCAGGTCGTGCACCCCGTGCAGTTCGCCCAGTGCTTCCGGCGAGGTCTTCGTCTCGGTGATGAACGTGGTGCGGGTCATATGCCGCAGGTCACGGAGTGATCCGCTCTCGACGATCCGGCCCTGCCGGATGATCGAGATCCGGTCCGCCAGGACCTCCACCTGGGCCAGGATGTGGCTGGAGAGCAGCACGGTGGTGCCCTGCTGGCGTGCTTCTCGGATGGTCTCCTGGAAGACGACCTCCATCAGCGGGTCCAGGCCCGCGGTGGGCTCGTCCAGGAGCAGCAACTCCACCTCGGAGGCCAGCGCCGCGATCAGCGCCACCTTCTGCCGGTTGCCCTTGGAGTAGGTGCGGGTCTTCTTCGTGGGGTCCAGGTCGAACCGCTCGACCAACCGGTCCCGGCGACGCCGGTCCACTCCGCCACGCAGGCGCGCGAACACGTCGATCGCTTCACCTCCGGTGAGTTTGGGCCAGAGTTCGACGTCACCAGGGACGTAGGCCAGGCGCCGGTGCAGCGAGACCGACTGCGCCCACGGGTCGGACCCGAACAGCCTGGCTGTGCCACCGTCGGCCCGGAGCAGGCCCAGCAGCACCCGGATGGTGGTGGATTTCCCGGCACCGTTGGGTCCGAGGAAACCGTGCACCTCCCCGGCCTCCACCCGCAGGTCGAGGCCGTCCAGCGCGCGCGTGGAGCCGAAGGTCTTGACCAGGTCGGTTGTCTCAATCACGGGATTCATCTGCGTTCCCTTTCCGTGGGGGTGTGGTGATGCCGGCGCGTAGTGCCTGGTACGCATCGGGGGTGAGGATCCCTTCGCCGAGAATCTCGGTGGCGGCGCGCAGGTAGGAGAGCGGTGGTCCGGAGCCGCCGAGCAGATCCTCACCGATGAGCCGCTCCAGGTGGTCGTGCATCACCAGCGCGCCCAACGACCACACCGTCAGCACGGCGATCATGGTGCGGGGGTCGTCGCTGTGCCGGATCATGCCCATCTGCTCGGCCTCGGCGGTTCGCTGCGTGGCGTCATCAACCATGCTGTCCACCAGGTCGTTGACGTGGTCGCTGTCCTCACCGAGGCGGCGAGCGAGGTAGCGCATCACGGGACCGTACTGCTTGAAGGCCCAGAGCGGGCCGAGGGGATCGAGGGAACTGCCGGGCGCGCCCTCGGTCTTGACCCGGTGCACCGTGTCCACGACGTATTGATCGCAGGCGAGTTGCAGCCCTTCCTTCGAACCGTAGTGGTGCACGATCAGGGCCGGGGCGACGCCGGCGCGTTCGGCGATCCGCTTGAAACTCGTGGCGCTGCTGCCGCGCTCTCCGAAGAGTTCGGTGGCAGCCTGCAGGATTCGTGACTTGCCGGCGCTGGTCTGCGGATCCTCGGTGGGATCGGGGGGTGGTGGATGCGGTGTGGTCGGCATGTCCTTACGATATGACTGAATGTTCAGTCAGCACAAGAGGTATAGCACGAGAACACGTTCCCGGTGGGGCGCACGTGCCGGAGCGCCTCAACTGCGAGGCAGGTGCTCCTCGAGGAACGTGACGACGTCGTGCAGTTCCGTCGAGGAGATTCCGTGCCCGACGCCGGGGTAGGTCCGGGCGGACAGGGTGGTGTGCTCCCGGGCGAACGATTCCAGGCGTTCCCGCGCCGCCGGCGGGATGATCGGGTCGGCCGGATCGACCCCGGTGAACACCGGCGGGCGGATCTGGGCCAGCGCCTCATCGCCGCCGTGCAGGCCGGGCACCACGAAGCCCGAGAGCAACGCAGCACAAGCGAAGGCCTCCGGTTGGTGACGCAGCATCTGCAGGCACATCGCCGCACCCTGACTGAATCCGAGCAGGCCCACCGGGCCGGCGGTGCGCACCCGGGCATGGGTGTGCTCCAACCAGCGCAGCACCCCACGGGTGGCGGCGTCGGCCAGGGCAGGGTTCGGCGCGGCCAGTCGCTCCGGGTCGAGGGGGAACCATGCGTAGGAGCCACTCAACCCTTGCAGGGGCAGCGGTGCACGCAGACTCGCCATCAGGTACCGGTGACCCAGGGCCTGGAACAGGCTCGCCAGGTCGTGTTCGTTGGAGCCGAACCCGTGCAGCATCACCAGCAGTGGCCGTTCGGCCAGGGCACGCGACCGGTCCGGCTCCGGCACGGACCAGAGGACCGCTCGATCGTCCACGGGCAGGTGGGTCGGGGGAGCGGTCATGGGCGCCAGTCTAGGAGTCCGCCGGGCACGGTAGGCCCTGTGGCTGGTATTCCGAGGTGGCTGCGGACCGGCGCGGGTGCGCGTGCACGGCCTCGGGGTTTGCGCGGCGACGCCGGGGGAGAAATGACCCGGGCCGATGTCGGTGCGAGGTCGTACTGTGGTCGCATGCGACCTGTGACCGATCTGCAGCGGGCGGTAGCGCCCTTCGAGGTGGTCTCGGACTTCACCCCTTCCGGGGACCAGCCGACCGCCATCGCCGAACTCACCGAGCGGCTCAACGCCGGGGAGAAAGATGTGGTGCTCCTGGGTGCCACCGGTACCGGGAAGTCGGCGACCACGGCCTGGCTGATCGAACAGGTGCAACGCCCCACGCTGGTGATGGCCCCGAACAAGACGCTCGCGGCGCAACTGGCGAACGAGTTCCGTGACCTGCTGCCGAACAACGCGGTGGAGTACTTCGTCTCCTACTACGACTATTACCAGCCCGAGGCCTACGTCCCGCAGTCCGACACCTACATCGAGAAGGACTCCTCGATCAACGACGAGGTGGAGCGACTGCGGCACTCAGCGACCAACAGCCTGCTCACCCGCCGGGACACGGTGGTCGTGGCCTCGGTCTCCTGCATCTACGGATTAGGAACACCGCAGGAGTACGTGGATCGGATGGTGCCGCTGGAGGTCGGCCAACAGATCGAGCGGGATGACCTGCTGCGCCAGTTCGTGCAGATGCAGTACACCCGAAACGACATGGCGTTCACCCGGGGCACGTTCCGGGTGCGCGGTGACACCATCGAAATCATCCCGGTGTATGAGGAACTAGCGCTACGGATCGAGATGTTCGGGGATGAGATCGAGGCGCTGTACACCCTGCATCCACTCACCGGGGACGTGGTCCGTCAGGAGACCCAGACCTACCTCTTCCCCGCCTCGCACTACGTGGCCGGCCCGGAGCGGATGGAGCGGGCGATCGAGTCGATCGAGGACGAACTCACCGCGCAACTGCAGGTCCTGGAGTCACAGAACAAACTGCTCGAAGCCCAGCGGCTGCGGATGCGCACCAGTTACGACATCGAAATGATGCGTCAGATCGGTAGTTGCTCCGGGATCGAGAACTATTCCCGCCACATCGACGGCAGGCCGGCGGGGTCGGCACCGCACACATTGCTGGACTACTTCCCGGAGGACTTCCTGCTCGTCATCGACGAGTCGCACGTCACGGTGCCCCAGATCGGGGCGATGTTCGAGGGTGATATGTCCCGCAAGCGCACCCTGGTCGAGCACGGGTTCCGCCTGCCCAGCGCGATGGACAACCGGCCGCTGCGCTGGGAGGAGTTCCTGGACCGGATCGGGCAGACGGTCTATCTCTCGGCGACCCCGGGGCCGTATGAGCTGTCCCAGTCCGACGGGGTGGTCGAGCAGATCATCCGGCCCACCGGGCTGGTGGACCCCCAGGTGGTGGTCAAGCCGACCCAGGGCCAGATCGACGACCTACTCGCCGAGATCAACGCGCGCGCCGAGCGCGATGAGCGGGTGTTGGTCACCACCCTGACGAAGAAGATGGCCGAGGACCTGACCGACTACTTCCTGGAGAAACAGGTGCGGGTGCGATATTTGCACTCGGAGGTGGACACCTTGCGCCGGGTGGAACTACTCCGGGAACTGCGCTCGGGGGTGTTCGACGTGCTGGTCGGGATCAACCTGTTGCGTGAGGGACTGGACCTGCCCGAGGTCTCCCTGGTGTCCATCCTCGATGCGGACAAGGAGGGGTTCCTGCGCTCGGGGACATCCTTGATCCAGACGATCGGGCGCGCGGCCAGGAACGTGTCCGGCCAAGTGCACATGTACGCCGATGGGATCACCGACTCCATGCGTGCCGCGATCGAGGAGACCTCCCGGCGCCGGGAGAAGCAGGTCGCCTACAACAAGGCCCACGGCGTGGACCCGCAGCCGCTGCGCAAGCGCATCGGGGATATCACCGACATGCTCGCCCGGGAGGACATCGACACCGCCGAACTCCTGTCCGGTGGCTACCGTCAGCAGGGCAAGGGCCGCGGCCAGGCACCGACTCCGCGCAGCCAGACCACCGGACGGCAGGCACTGGCTGGTGCGGCCGCATCGGATCTGGCGGGGCTGATCCAGGAACTCTCCGATCAGATGCACACCGCTGCCGAGGAACTGCAATTCGAACTGGCCGCACGGCTACGAGATGAGATCGCCGATCTGAAGAAGGAACTGCGACAGATGAGCGAGGCGACCGCCTGAGCGCGCTCAGTCGCGGGACGTGCCGTCGGCTGTGGATTGCTGCTGCGCTCCGCCGGAGTCATGACCAGGTGAGCCCGGCAGCGCTCCGACCAGGAGCGGGCGCGCGGGCGCCTGTTCGACGCCCGCGGCCTCATAAGCCTGATACTCATCGAGTGTTTCATGCTCCAGCAGCGCCGCCACGATGGCATCGAGCTTGGGCCTGTGCTCGCGCAGCAGGTGCCTGGCGGCGTCGTAGCACGAAGCGATCAGGGCCCGGACCTCGTCGTCAACGGTGGCGAGCAGTTGGTCCGAGGCCCCGGACTGGCGGGGATCACCTTCGCGCGGGTACACCTGGATCGGCCCTACGGTCGGTGACATTCCCCATCGGCCCACCATCTGCCGCGCTATCGCGGTGACCTGCTGGAGATCGGACTCGGCACCGGTGGTGATGACACCGAAGATCTCCTGCTCAGCCGCCATACCGCCTAGGGCGCCAATGATGCGGCCCTTGAGGTAGTCCACGTCGTAGCCGTACCGATCGGTCTCGGGGGTGGACAGGGTCACGCCCAACGCGCGGCCACGGGGGATGATCGAGACCTTCCGCACCGGATCCGCACCAGGTTGCAGCATACCGAGCAGGGCATGTCCGGCCTCGTGATAGGCGGTGCGGACCCTCTCCTCCTGGGGCATCACCATCGAACGTTCGCTGCCGAGTTGGACCTTCTCCAGGGCGACCGCGAAATCGCGCGCGATCAGTGCGGTACCGCCGCGCTCGACGGCCAGGATGGCAGCCTCGTTGGCCAGGTGGGCCAGGTCGGCGCCGGTCATGCCCGGGGCTGACTTCGCCACGTCCTCCAGGGTCACGTCCGGGCCCAGTGGCTTGCCGCGGGTGTGGACCTCCAAAATCTGTCGGCGGCCCACTTGGTCCGGAGCCGAAACGGTGATCTTGCGATCGAACCGTCCGGCACGGGTGAGCGCGGGGTCGAGCATGTCCGAACGGTTCGTAGCCGCCAGCACCACGACTCCTTCGGAGCCGCTGAATCCGTCCATCTCGGTGAGGATCTGGTTCAGGGTCTGTTCCTGCTCGGTGTTGGACCCGGAAGCCTGTGGTCCTGAACGGGCGCGACCAATGGTGTCTATTTCGTCGATGAAGATGATCGACGGGGCCACCTTGCGCGCCTCTTCGAACAACTGGCGGACCCGCTGGGCCCCGACGCCGACGATCATCTCGACGAACTCCGAACCACTGGCAGAGAAGAACGGTACGTCCGCCTCGCCCGCGGTTGCCCTCGCTATCAGCGTCTTTCCGGTGCCGGGCTGCCCCTCCAGGAGCACGCCCTTGGGCAACTTCGCACCCAGGTTGGTGTAGCGGTCGGGCTCCTTCAGGAAGGAGACCACCTGCGTGAGTTCGGCATTGACCTCATCGATACCGGCAACGTCGTCGAAATTCACCCGGACCGACTCGGGCTCAACCGGTTTGACTTTCTTGGAGCCGCTGCCGAGCAGACCTTCGCCCCCCATGCCCCCCATCGCCTTGGCCTGACGCCGGAAGAGCCATACCCAGAAGGCCACGATCAGGGCCAAGGGCAACAGGGAGATGAGCAGGTTGGACAGGATCCCGCGTTCCTGCACGAGCGGGGTGGCCGCCACCACGGCGCCGTGCTGCTCCAACTCGGAGAGCAGATCGTCCTGTGCGAAGGTCGGGCGTTCGGTGACGAACTCGGTGTAGGTGCCCCCGTCCTCGGGCAGTTCGGCGGCCTCGATCAGTACGCCCTCGATGGTGTCACCCCTGGAGAACACTGTCTCGACGTTGCCCTCGCCAACCTGCTCGGTGAATTCGGAGTACGGGATGGTCGTGACCCGCGAGGCCAACTGGTCCTGGGTCGTGGTCAGGCCGAACAGCACCAGCCAGCCGACCACCACCAGGACCAGCATCCGGCCCCAGCGGAACCGCGGCGGCTGGGGGGAGTCCGGCAGGCCCTCGGTGCGCCAGTGGGGCGGAACATCCTGGGCGTCTCGCCCTACGTCGCGCCCGGGCCGACCGCCGTCGTTCCGTCGGCGGTCCTTAGGCGCGTCACCTGCGCGGTCGGCCTCTGCCATCGTCGTACCTCCTTGGTCCGACTTCCCATTTTAGGGCCCACCTGAGCCAATGCTCACGGATGACGCTATCTCTACCTTCACGAGCACCTGTGATCAATCTGTGACCAAGGGATCCTTGACCCTGCGCGGTGGTGAGAATATCTTTCACGTAAGCGCGCCGAGGCGTGAGAGGAATTTTCATGAGGTCAGAGTCGTCGCTTTCCGCCGATACACCCGTCCGGGTGATCGAGCGGATCGAGGCGCTGCTGCCGCAGATGTCGGAGACGATGGCCAAGATCGGCATACTCCTGTTGGCCCAGCCCACGGCGCCGTTGGAACTGTCGATCACCGACCTCGCTGACCGGGCAGGCACTTCGGCTGCCACGGTGACCCGGTTCTGCCGGCTACTGGGGTTTGGAGGCTACGTGCAGTTCCGCGTGGCAGTCGCGGCTGATTCCGCCCGGACGCCCGATGAGGAGCGTCGCGCCGACATCGGCCGCAGTCTGCGACCGGACGACTCCGCCCAGGACGTGCTGCGCAACGTGCTGAACGCCCACGAACGCTCTCTGCGCGCCACCGCCGCGCTGCTTGACCTGGAACTCTGCGGTCAGGTGGCCGACCGGATCGCAGGCGCCCGTCACCTCGACATCTATGGGACCGGTGGCAGCGCGGCGATGGCATCGGAACTGCGGAACCGGCTCTATCGCATCGGGGTGAACGCCCACTCCTGGGGAGATGTGCACGCAGGCCTGGCCAGCGCCTCGATCCAGGATGAGCACACCGTGGCGATCGGGATCTCCAACTCCGGGCTGACCAGCGAGACGATCGAGATGCTGGGGCGGGCGAAGTCATCTGCGGCCTACACCGTGGCCATCACCAACCGGCTCACCTCGCCTCTGGGCCAACTGGCTGATGCCTGCCTGATCGCCTCGGTACCCGAGCGGTACCTGCACCCGGCGGACCTGTCGGCCAAGCACTCGCAATTGTTCGTCCTGGACCTGCTCTACCTGCTGGTGGCCCAGCGCAACTACGACGCCACCCTGGAGCGGATCGCCGCCTCGGCCGCCGCGGTGCTCGGTCACCGCAGGCCCGGTCGGACCGACCGCCTTGCCGAGCGGCCGGACCGGCGCGAACGTCCGGCCCAGGCGGTGCCGCAGTGAGCGATCAAGGCGGTCCAGGCCCGGTACACCACACACGCATCCACCCCGACCCGGCTGCGGCAGAGCCCGCCGCAGCGCGAAACCCCGAAGAAAGGTGTCAGTGATGACCAGCAACGGTACGTCGATGAAGCGACGTAGCATTTTGATTGCCGCGATGGGCGCGCCCCTGGGCGTGACCCTCGCCTCCTGTGCCACTGGCGGCTCCGACGGTGATCCGACCGAGGACCCGACGGAGGATGGCAACGGCGAGGCGGAAGAAGTCGACACGGAGAACCCGTTCGGCGTGGACGAGACGTCATCGGTGGAGGCGGTGATCTTCGACGGTGGCTACGGCATCGACTACGTCGAGTTCGCCGCGGACATCATGGCGGAGCGGTTCCCCGACATGAATTTCGACGTTTCCGGCACCGTCAACATCGCGCCGGAACTGCAGCCCCGGTTCGTCGGTGGTGACCCACCGGACCTGATCGACAACGCCGGTGCCCAGCAGATCGGCTTCACCACGATTCTCAACCAGCTCGAGGAACTCGACGACGTCATCGACGCTCCGAACCTGGAGGGTGAGACGATCCGGGACACCCTGTTCGACGGCGTTCTGGAACCGGGCACCTTCGGTGGCCGGCTCGTCGCGATCAACTATGTGCTGACCGTCTACGGCCTCTGGTACTCCGGGTCGCTGTTCGAGGAGTACGGCTGGGAGCCGCCGACCACCTGGGATGAGGCCAAGGAACTCGGGGCGGCAGCCCAGGACGAGGACCTGTATCTGTTCGTGTGGGGCCAGGAGGCTGCGACCTATTACCAGACGCTGGCCATCGACTCGGCGATCAAGGAGGCCGGCGACGAACTCCGACTGGCCCTGGAGAACCTGGAGCCGGATGCCTGGAGGCACGAAGCGCTCCAGGAGGTCTTCCAGCACATGAAGGACATCGTGGACGCCGGCTACTTCCTGCCCGGTGGTTCCGGCACTCAGTTCACTGCTGCGCAGGCACAGTGGTCGCAGGAGCAGCAGGCGATCCTGTACCCCTCGGGCTCCTGGATCGAGAACGAAATGTCCGACCAGACCGCCGACGGCTTCGAGATGCGCGGATTCCCCGCGATGTCGTTGACCGACAGTCCGGCACTGGGTGCAACGGCGCTCCACTCCACCGCTGGTGAGCCGTTCATCGTTCCCGCCGACGCCGCGAACCTTGCGGCCGGCAAGGAACTGCTGCGCACGATGCTCTCTCGTGAGGCGGCGGAGTACTTCGCTCAGGAGAAGCTGGCTCCGACCATCGTCGCCGGCACCGTACCCGAGGATGGTTTCGGATCCACCGCACTGGTCTCCCAGACGGACATGCTGGAAGCGGCCTCCGGAGCGATCTACACCCACGACTTCGTCAGTCGTTATGGGATGAACCAGGAGATGCTGGTGCACTGGAACTCCTTCCTGGATGGCCAGACCAGCGTGGACGAACTCACTGAGGCGCTGCAGTCGCAGAGCGACCAGATCCGTGAGGACGACTCGATCGAGATCATCGAGGTGACGTGACTGCCACCAGCCAGGACCCAGGGCGTGCCCTGGCCGTCACGGCTGGGCCGACGCCGGGGGGTATCAAGACCCCCCGGCGTCGTCGGCGCCACCCGCTGACTTTGGACTACATCAGCTTCTTCGTGATGTTCCTCGGCCTGCCCCTGGGCCTGTTCCTCGTCTTCGTGATCTGGCCGTTCGCGCAAGCGGCCTACTACTCGGTGACCAACTGGACCGGCTTCACCGCCGAGTTCGACGTGATCGGTATGTCCAACTACGTCCGGTTGTTCAACGATGATCTGTTCCGTACCGCCGTGTGGAACAGCACCCGCCTGGCCCTGGTTGTGCCGTTCGTGACGATCACGATTGCGCTGATCTTCGCCAGTCTGATCACCGTCGGTGGTGCCGGTAGGGGCAATGTGCGTGGCCTGGCCGGATCGGACTTCTACCGGGTGGTGTCCTTCTTCCCGTACGCGATCCCGGCGATCGTGATCGCGCTGATGTGGCGGTTGATCTTCGACCCGAATATCGGTCTGATCAACGGGATCCTCACCGCCTTCGGATTGGACCAGTTCGAGTCCTATCCCTGGTTGGGCCGGGTTGCCACCGCGATGCCGGTGACGATGTTCGTGATCATCTGGGGCATGGTCGGGTTCTACATGCTGTTGTTCATCGCAGCGATCAAGGGGGTGCCGGCCGAAACGTTCGAGGCTGCCCGCCTGGACGGGGCCGGTCGGTTCCGGACCATCCGCTCGATCATCTTGCCGTTGATCCGCAACAACGTGCAGACGGCCTGGATCTACTTGGGCATCATCGCCCTGGACGGCTTCGTCTACGTCCAAGCCCTCAACCCCAGTGGCGGTCCGGCGAACGACACCCTGGTGATGTCGCAGTACCTGTTCCGCACGGCCTTCACCGACGGACGCTTCGGGATCGCCAGCGCGATGGGCGTGGTGCTGGCCCTGGTGACTTTGCTCTTCGCGGCGATCGTCTTCAGCGTCAACCGTCTCCTCGGCGGACGCGATGAGAAGGGAACATCCTGATGAGCCTGCAAACCGAAGCCAGGCCCCCGGCAGCGGGGGCGGTGAAGGTGCGTCACCGTCGCGAGGACGGCCGGGACCGGGTGGTGATGGGCAGCGCCCACGTCGTGCTGGCGATCTGGGCCATTATCGTGATCCTCCCGATGCTGTGGACGTTGATGTCCTCGTTCAAGACGAACACGGCCATCTTTTCGTCCCCGTTCGCATTGCCGACGGGGGTGAACCTGGACAACTTCGTCACGGCGTGGACCCAGCACGGGATCGGGGGGTACTTCGTCAACACCGTCCTGGTGGTGGGCGGAGCACTGTTCCTCGTGATGCTGTTGGGGGCGATGTGTTCCTACATCCTGGCCCGGTATGAGTTTCCCGGGCGCAGGGGCATCTACTACATGATGCTCGCAGGGCTGACCTTCCCGGTGTTCCTGG
Source organism: Pseudactinotalea sp. Z1748 (assembly GCF_049725185.1). Taxonomy (NCBI): domain Bacteria; kingdom Bacillati; phylum Actinomycetota; class Actinomycetes; order Micrococcales; family Cellulomonadaceae; genus Pseudactinotalea; species Pseudactinotalea sp. Z1748. The sequence continues at coordinate 248,774 of NZ_JBMPQB010000003.1, forward strand.
CCATCGTGCCGTTGTTCTTCGTCATGGAGAACCTGGGCATCCGCAACACCCTGCCCGGGCTGATCGTTGTGTATGTGGCCTTCGCACTTCCGTTCACGGTGTTCTTCCTGTACGCCTTCTTCCGCAGTCTGCCGGTGGAGATGAGCGAAGCAGCGCAGGTCGACGGCGCCGGGCATTGGCGGACGTTCTTCTCGGTCATGCTGCCGATGGCGGTACCGGGGATGGCCTCGGTGGCGATCTTCAACTTCCTCGGGCTCTGGAACCAGTACCTGCTCCCGGTGGCGCTGAACACCAACCGGGACAACTGGGTACTGTCCCAGGGCATCGCCTCCTTCGTCAGTTCGGCCGGCTACCGCACCGACTACGGCGCCATGTTCGCCGCCGTGGTCATCACGGTCATCCCGGTGCTGGTCATCTACGTCATATTCCAGCGTCGCCTCCAGGGGTCGGTTGCCCAGGGAACCATGAAATAGTCCGCCCACCCCGTTCTCCCGCGGCCCGCGGGAGGACGGGCCCACCCCCACGCAGCGGCGAGTCTGCCTCGCCGGCGATCCCGAGGAGTCGGCTGGTTGCGCACCAGCGTTGTGCCGAACATGACAAGTCACCACGCCCCCACCCCACCTGATCGAACGATCGACGCACTGGCCACCGAACAGGTCGATCCCCGCCACCAGGGCCTCGACCTGGCTCCCACCCTAGAGGTGATGGCGGCGATGAACGAGGCGGAGCAGCAGGTCCCGGCAGCGGTGGGCGCGGTGCTGCCGGCGATCGCGGCGGTGGTCGACGCCGTCGCGGATTGCCTGCGGGCCGGTGGCCGCCTGTTCTATTTCGGGGCCGGGACGTCCGGGCGGCTCGGAGTGCTGGACGCGGCCGAGTGCCCACCCACCTTCCACACCGATCCCTCCTTGGTCCAGGGCATCATCGCCGGTGGCCGCACCGCCATGTTCGACGCCGTCGAGGGGGCCGAGGACTCCCCGGACCAAGGCGCCCAGGACGTTGCCGCCGCCTCGGTGCGAGCCGGTGATGCGGTGGTGGGGATCGCAGCCAGCGGGCGCACGCCCTATGTGCTGGGTGCGCTCCGTGCTGCCCGCGAGGCCGGAGCGCTGACAGTAGGACTGGCCTGTAACACCGGATCGGAACTCGGCCTCGTGGTCGATCACGCACTCGAGGTAGCGGTCGGACCGGAGGTGCTGGCCGGCTCCACCAGGTTGAAAGCGGGATCGGCCACCAAGCAGGTGCTGAACATGATCTCCACCGGGGTGATGATCCGGCTCGGCAAGACCTACCGCAACCTCATGGTGGACGTATCGGTGACGAACGCGAAGTTACGGGACCGGGCCGAGCGGCTGGTGATGGCGGTCACCGGTGTGGATAGGGCGCAGGCGAGCCGAGCGTTGGATGAATCGGATCTGCGCGTTCCGGTGGCGGCGCTGATGATCCGGCACGGACTGGACCGGACCGGCGCCGAGCAGGCGCTGGACCAGGCCGGGGGGGTGCTGCGGCAGGCGTTGGAACAGGGCTGATCAGGCCCGATCCACCCATGCCTGGGCCAACTCCACCACGGCCCGGCGCAACCCCATCACCGTGAACGCCGAACGGTAGGGGTGCACCCGGTTCGTCAGCAGGACCACCGACAGTTCCCGGGCCGGGTCGATGACCAGCGAGGTGCCGGTGAATCCGGTGTGCCCGAGAAGCCCGTCGGCGTCGACGCCCATGAATGAGGCGTCGCCCACCCGTAGACCGACGGCCTGGCCGAACCCGGCGGCGACGCGCCCGCGGGCATCGAGCAGATCCGTGCTGAGGAGGTTGCGCATGGCGTCATCGATCGGGCCGGTCGCGGTACGGATCGCCTCGGCGAAGGTCAGGACATCGGCAGCGGTGGCGAAGACCCCGGCGTTCCCGGCGCCGCCCAGCACCCACGCGGCCTCGTCGTGCACCTGGCCGCGCACCAGCCCCCGGGCCGGGTCGTCCTGGTACTCGGTGGGCACCACCCGGTCGGGTTCGGCGGGGTGGTAGCCGGTATCGGCCATGCCCAGGGGGCCGGTGACCTCCCGCGCCAGCAACTCCGGCAGCGGTTGCCCCGTGGCCTGCTCGAGCAGGAGGCCGAGTACCTGGTAGCCCACGCACGAGTAGCTGTGCACGCGGCCGGCCCGATGCCGCAGGCGCTGGGCGAGCACCACCGCGACCCGCTCGCCCCGGTGCGCCGGAGTGTCCCAGTGCTCGAACATCGCGGGCAGGCCGGAGGTATGGATGAGCAGGTGCCGCACCAGCACGTCCTCGCGCCCGTCGCCGGTGAACGCCGGCAGGTGCCGCACCACCGGATCCTCCAAGCCGATGACGCCGGAGCGCACCTGGGTCAGCGCGGTCACCCCGACGAGCACCTTGGTCAACGAGGCGAGGTCGAAGACATCGCCGGGACCCAGCGGGCGTGGGTCGGCGAGCAGGCCGCCGTCGGGCGTGAAGAGTTCAGCGGCACCGGCGTGCGCCGTCGCCACGACATGACCCCGGTGAGCGATCACCGCGTGCGCAGCCGGTGTACCCCTTCGTGGTTCCGCACCCGGCTCGCCGTGGTGACCCGGTGGCGTGACCGGGGCGCGCGCGGCCAGCGTCGCCGAGTCCAGAGCCCGTTGCAGGGTCGCCTCCAGGCCGTCCATCACGTCTGCCGGTACTTGGCAACCGTGTCGTAGGTGTCCCGGAGCGCCGCGACCGAGTCATCCAGCCGGCGCTGGGCCACACCCACGAAGACACAGTCCACCAGCACGAGTTGCGCGGTCCGCGAGGCCATCGGACCAGCCCGGAACTGGGATTCGCGCACGCTGGTGAACAGGCTGAGGTCGGAGGTTGTGGCGACCGGAGACCCGGCCACGTTGGTGATCCCGACCGTGGTGGCCCCCCGGCTCTTGGCTGCGGCGAGAAAGCCGATCACCTCCGTGGTCGTGCCACGGTGGGAGAGACCGATCGCCACGTCGCCGGGCCGCATCAACGCGGTGGACAGGACCGCCTCGTGGCCGTCGACGAAGTGGGACGAGTGGCGCCCGATCCGGAAGAGCTTGCGGTGCAGGTCTGCCGCCGACCAGCCGGACGCGCTGACGCCGTAGACGGAGATGCGGTCCGCTCGGTCGATGGCGGAGACCACCTGTTCCAGGACCCCGAGGTCCAGTTTCGCGATGGTCTCCTCGATGCCCAGGCTCTCGGTGAAACCGATGGTGGCGATCATCGACCCCAGGGACGTGTCGTCGGCCTCCGCGCCCCCGGTCAGATCCGCACCGTGGAAGGAGGTGTCCAGACGGCGCGCATCCTCGCGGCCCATCTCGGTAGCCAGGGCCAGGCGCAACTGCACGTAGCCGTGCAGCCCGAGGGTACGACAGAACCGCACGATCGTGGTCTCCGACGTCGACGAGCGGCGCGCGAGTTCGGAGATCGTGCCTTCCAGGACCACGTGGGGGTCGGTCAGGATGACATCGGCCACTCGCTGCATCGAAGGGGCCAGGAAGCCGCGTTTGGCCTGGATCTGGGACTGGATGCTCACGTGAAGGCCTCCGGGTGGTGGATTCGAGCTAGCGAGCCCGCGTGATGTACGAAGGTTACCCTCGGTCGGCTCGCTACGGAGCTCGTTGACCAACCGCGGCGCTCCCGCTGTGATGGAGGTGACAGGGGCGTGCGGGTGTCGAACTGCGCGGGCACCTGTTAGCGTGAGCCCGTTGGAGGGGAGTATCCCGACCATGGCGGCGTCGTCATCACGATGAGCGTAGGTGTCCATCCGGTGCCGCCAGCCCACGAGTGTGGGTGGGAGAGACCTCCGGTGCCCATCATGAGTGTCGCCGGAGGTTAGGTATGGATGTGCCCCTGTGGGTGTGGGGTGTCACGGTCGGGGTCATCGTGGCCATGCTCTTGGTCGACTTCCTTGGTCACGTGCGCAAGGCGCATGAGCCCCAGTTGAGGGAAGCGGGCCTCTGGTCTGCCGCTTACGTGCTCATCGCGCTGATCTTCGGCGTCGTGGTGTGGGTCACCTGGGGCTCGGAGTACGGCCAGCAGTACTTCAGCGGCTACGTGCTGGAGAAGTCACTGAGTGTGGACAACCTGTTCGTGTTCGTGCTGATCCTGTCGAGTTTCCGGGTGCCGCGGCAGTACCAGCAGAAGGTGCTGTTGATCGGCATCGTCATCGCGCTGGTGCTGCGCACGATCTTCATCTTCGTCGGCGCCGCCGCGGTCAACGAGTTCGCCTGGATCTTCTACATCTTCGGCGCGTTCCTGATCTGGGTGGCGATCGGTCAGTTGCGCCAGGATTCCGAACAGGAGGGGGAGTACCAGGAGAACGCCATGCTGCGGCTGGTGCGCCGGCTGTTCCGGACCACCGACGACTACGCCGACGACAAACTCTTCGTCCGGCAGGACGGCCTCCTGTACGTCACCCCGATGTTGATCGTGATGATCGCGATCGGGTCTGCCGACGTCCTGTTCGCGGTGGACTCCATCCCCGCGATCTTCACCGTCACCCAGGAGACCTACCTGGTCCTCACCGCGAACGCGTTCGCACTGCTGGGCCTGCGCCAGCTGTACTTCCTGATCGACGGGCTCCTCGACAAACTCGTCTACCTGCATTACGGACTCGCCGCGATCCTGACGCTGATCGGGGTGAAGGCCATCATCCACGCTCTGCACGAGAACGACCTGCCCTTCCTCAACAGCGGTGAGCCGATCGAGGTGGTGCCGGAGATCCCGACGAATGTTTCCCTGCTGGCGGTCCTGAGCATCCTGATCGTCACCACGGTGGCCTCGTTGACGATCGGACGCCGGCGGAAGGGTAAGCCCAAGCCGGTGAAACCACCGCGGGCACTGGGGAACTGAAGATTGCTCAGTCGTCCTCGAACGGCCCGAAAACCGGCTTCCAGGCACGCAGGGTACGGTGCGTGATCAACTTGGCCCGCTGGAACGGGTCCTCGTCGAGCAGGCGGGACACCTCGGCGTCGGACTCGCCGCGCAGGATCAGCAGGGCACCCGGGGCCGCATTGTCCAGCCATGGACCGGAGGCCAGGAGCGTGCCCTCGTCGTGCAGTCTCCCGAGGAACTCCCGGTGCGAGGGCCGCAGTTCGTTCAGGTCCTCGGTGCGCTGGACGTCATAGATGTACTCGACGGCGAAGATCCTCATGCGCCGACCTTAGTACGCGAGGCTCACCACCGGCGTTCGCGCCAATGGTCCAGTTCGGGACGTTCGGCGCCCAGGGTGGTGTTGTCGCCGTGCCCGGGGTGGACCACGGCATCGTCGTCGTAGACGTCGAAGATCCTGGTCTGCACATCGGTGAGTAGTGAGTCGAAGTCCTCCTCGCTCGTGGTTCGGCCCACCCCCCCGGGGAACAGGCTGTCGCCGGTGAAGAGGTGCACCACCCCGCTGCTGGTGTCGGTCCAGGCCAGCGCAACCGACCCGGGGGTGTGTCCGCGCAGTCCGATCACGTCCAGATGCTGCGCGCCCAGCCGCACGCGGTCCCCGTGCCGGAGGTGACGGTGCACGGGCACGGGCAGCGCCGCGGCGTCGTCGGCTCCTGCCAGGGCGGGCGCACCGGTGTGCTCGACCAGGGCCGGGAGGGCCCGGTGGTGGTCCCAGTGCTGGTGCGTGGTCACGATCGCGGCGACCTCGCCGGCGGGGCCGGGCTCGGCGAGCAGTGCGCACAGCCGGTCGGCATCATCGGCGGCGTCGATGAGAAGGTGCGCTCCGGAGGAAGTCTCGGTGAGCAGGTAGGCGTTGTTGTCCTGCTCCGATACCGAGGCCTTGCGGATCTGCACGACGCCCAGGTCCCACGCGATGCTGGGACCTCCGGGCTCGGCGTGGCCGGGGACGAAGGCTGCGGAGGTGTTCATCGACCCATTGTGCCGGTGTGGCCGGTGCACCGCAGGTGACCGGCGGGTGCGGTGTGGCCGGTGCACCGCAGGTGACCGGCGGGTGCGGTGTGGCCGAACACACGCAGTCGAACAGTTGTACGATGTCGGTGCCAGCGTTTACCATTGGTGACGTGAGTGACCACCTCCTGATCCGCGGCGCGCGGGAACACAACCTGCGCAACATCAACCTCGACCTCCCCCGGAACCAGCTGATCGTCTTCACCGGGCTGTCGGGTTCGGGGAAGTCGTCGCTGGCCTTCGATACGATCTTCGCCGAGGGGCAGCGCCGGTACGTGGAATCCCTGTCCGCCTACGCCCGCCAGTTCCTGGGGCAGATGGACAAGCCGGACGTCGACTTCATCGAGGGGTTGTCACCCGCAGTCTCGATCGACCAGAAATCCACCAACCGCAACCCGCGCTCCACGGTGGGCACGATCACCGAGGTGTATGACTACCTGCGGTTGCTGTACGCCCGGGCCGGTACCCAGCACTGCCCGGTGTGTGACGAGAAGATCATCGCCCAGACCCCGCAGCAGATCGTGGATCAGTTGCGGCAGATGCCCGAGGGGACCCGGTTCCAGGTGCTCGCTCCGGTGGTCCGTGGCCGCAAGGGGGAGTACGCCGACCTGTTCCGTGACCTGGGCGCACAAGGATTCGCCCGGGCTCGGGTCGATGGTGAGACCGTTCCACTGGCAGAACCGCCCACGCTGGAGAAGAACCTCAAGCACACCATCGAGGTGGTGGTGGACCGGCTGGTGGTCCGGGAGAACATCCGCCAGCGACTGACCGATTCGGTGGAGACCGCGTTGCGGCTCGCGGAGGGACTGCTCCTGGTGGACCTGGTCGACGCCGAGCCGGAGGACCCGGAGCGGGTGCGCCGGTTCTCCGAGCGCCGGGCCTGCCCGAACGACCACCCACTGACACTCGATGAGATCGAGCCGCGCACCTTCTCCTTCAACGCACCCTACGGTGCCTGCCCCGAGTGCACCGGGATCGGGACCCGCCTGGAGGTGGACCCGGATCTGGTCATCCCGGATGAGGACCTGACGTTGGCCGAGGGTGCCGTGGCGCCGTGGACCACCGGGTCGGCGGCCTACTTCGAGCGGGTGCTGGGCGCCCTGGGCGAGGAACTCGAGTTCTCCATGGACGTGCCGTGGCGGGCCCTGCCGAGGCGCGCCAGGGAAGCGATCCTGCACGGCAAGGACCACAAGGTGCACGTGCGCTACCGCAACCGGTGGGGCCGGGAGCGGTCCTACTCCACCGGCTTCGAAGGGGTGATCTCCTTCATCGAACGGCGCCACTCCGAGACCGATTCGGACTGGTCCCGCGAACGCTACGAGGGCTACATGCGGGAGGTACCGTGCCCGGCCTGCCATGGGGCGCGATTGAAACCCGAGGTGCTCGCGGTGCGCGTCGGCGGCAAGTCCATCGCCGAGGTGTGCAGTCTGCCGATCGACCAGGCCAAGGAGTTCCTGGACGCGCTCGAACTGAGCCCCCGCGAGGCGGCGATCGCCGGCCAGGTGCTCAAGGAGATCCACGCCCGGATGGGCTTCTTGCTCGACGTCGGGCTCGACTACCTGTCGATGTCCCGGGCCGCGGGGACCCTCTCCGGAGGGGAGGCCCAGCGGATCCGGCTGGCCACCCAGATCGGCTCGGGCCTGGTCGGGGTGCTGTACGTGCTGGACGAGCCGAGCATCGGGCTGCACCAACGTGACAACAGGCGTCTGATCGACACCCTCAGCCGGCTGCGTGACCTGGGCAACACCCTGATCGTGGTCGAGCACGATGAGGACACCATCCGGACCGCCGACTGGGTCGTGGACATCGGGCCGGGAGCGGGGGAGTTGGGCGGACGGATCGTGCACTCGGGTAGTTACGCCGACCTGCTCACCCAGGAGGACTCGGTGACCGCGGCGTATCTGGCCGGGCGACGGGAGATCCCGATCCCGGCCCAACGGCGCGAACCGGACCCGAAGCGCCAGATCGTGGTGCACGGGGCGCGGGAGAACAACCTCAAGTCCGTCACCGTGCCCTTTCCGCTGGGCTGTTTCATCGCCGTCACCGGGGTCTCCGGCTCCGGTAAGTCCACGTTGGTGGACTCCATCCTGTACAAGGTGCTGGCGAACGAACTCAACGGGGCACGCACCGTTCCGGGCCGACACAAGCGCGTCACCGGCCTGGAGACCCTGGACAAGGTGGTGCACGTGGACCAGAGCCCGATCGGGCGGACCCCGCGCTCCAACCCGGCCACCTACACCGGGGTGTGGGACCACGTGCGCAAGCTCTTCGCCGAGACCCAGGAGGCGAAGGTGCGCGGGTATACCCCGGGCCGGTTCTCCTTCAACGTCAAGGGTGGTCGCTGTGAGGCGTGCTCGGGTGACGGCACGCTGAAGATCGAGATGAACTTCCTGCCCGATGTCTACGTGCCATGCGAGGTGTGCCACGGGGCCCGGTACAACCGCGAGACCCTGGAGGTGCACTACAAGGGCCGCACGGTGGCCGAGGTGCTGGACATGCCGATCACCGAGGCCGCGGACTTCTTCGCTGCCGTGCCCGCCGTGGCCCGGCACCTGAAGACCCTTGTCGATGTGGGCCTGGGGTACGTGCGGTTGGGTCAGCCCGCCCCCACCCTGTCCGGCGGTGAGGCTCAGCGCGTCAAACTCGCCTCGGAGTTGCAGAAGCGCTCCTCCGGCCGCACGGTCTACGTGCTGGACGAGCCGACCACCGGGCTGCACTTCGAGGACATCCGCAAACTCATGGGTGTCCTGCAGGGCCTGGTCGACAAGGGCAACACCGTGGTGGTGATCGAGCACAACCTCGATGTGATCAAGAACGCCGACTGGGTGATCGACATGGGTCCCGAGGGCGGCATCGGTGGTGGCACCGTGGTGGCCAGCGGCACACCCGAGCAGGTGGCCCAGGTGGGGGCGAGCCACACCGGCAGGTTCATCGCCGAGATCGTCGGCACCGACGCGGTCGTGCGGACGAAGCCGATCACGCTGGTGGCCACCCCGTCGCGGCCGAAGGCACGCTCGGTCCGGCGGGCCACCAAGGCACGGTCCAAGAAGAGCGCCTGAGCCGCCCTTACCCCGGCGCTGACCGGGCGCGGGTCGAACTAGGGTGGAACCGTGGCTGATCCCTCGACCTACCGTCCCCGTCCCGGGGAGATTCCCGAGTCACCGGGGGTGTACCGCTTCCTGGACTCCCACGGGCGGGTCGTGTACGTGGGCAAGGCGAAGAACCTGCGTTCGCGCCTGTCGAGTTACTTCGGCAACCTCGCCGGCCTGCACCAGCGCACCCAGCAGATGGTGACCACCGCCGCCTCGGTGGACTGGACCGTGGTGAACACCGAGGTGGAGTCCCTGGCGCTGGAGTACGCCTGGATCAAGGAGTTCGACCCCAGGTTCAACGTCAAGTACCGCGACGACAAGTCCTACCCGTTCCTTGCCGTGACCATGGGTGAGGAGTTCCCCAGAGTGCAGGTGATGCGCGGCGCGAAGCGGCCCGGCACCCGCTACTTCGGTCCCTATTCCCACGCCTGGGCGATCCGGGAGACGGTGGATCTGCTCCTGCGGGTGTTCCCGATCCGCTCCTGCTCGGCGGGGGTGTTCAAACGGGCCAAGGCCGCCGGGCGCCCGTGCCTGCTGGGCTATATCGGCAAGTGCTCGGCCCCGTGCGTGGGCTGGATCTCGCCGGAGGAGCACCGGGATCTGGCCGAGGACTTCTGTGACTTCATGGCGGGGACCACCGCGCAGTTCGAGCGCCGCCTCGAGGCGCAGATGCGCGCGGCGGCGGCCGAGCAGGACTACGAGCGTGCCGCACGGCTGCGCGATGACCTGGGCGCCTTGCGCAAGGTGGTGGAGAAGAACGCTGTGGTGCTGCCCGATGGCACCGACGCCGACGTGTTCGCGATGGCCGCCGACGAACTGGAGGCCTCGGTCCAGGTGTTCCACGTCCGGGGCGGGCGGATCCGCGGCCAGCGTGGGTGGGTCACCGAGCGGGTGGAGGACCTGTCCGAGGGTGAGTTGGTCGAACGGCTGCTCCAGCAGGTCTACGGGGGCACCACCGATCCGCAGGCGGTACCCCGGGAGGTGATCGTTCCGGCCGAGCCGGACAACCTCGCCCAGGTGCAGCAGTGGCTGCGGAGCCTGCGCGGGGCGAACGTGAGTGTGCGGGTGGCACGGCGCGGGGACAAGCGGCGGCTGGCCGAGACGGTGGAGGCCAACGCCCAGCAGGCTCTGGCGTTGCACAAGACCCGCCGCGCCGGTGACCTGACGGCCCGATCCCACGCGCTGGCCCAACTCCAGGAGCAGCTGGATCTGCCGACCTCACCTCTCCGGATCGAGTGCTACGACATCTCCCACACCGCCGGCAGTGAGCAGGTGGCCTCGATGGTGGTGTTCGAGGACGGCCTGGCCCGTAAGAGCGAGTACCGCCACTTCGTGGTCCGCGGCGCCCACGGCGACGGTGCCCGCGATGACACCGAGGCGATGTATGAGGTGCTCAGCCGCCGCTTCCGGCGCTACCTGGCCGGGGTGCTTGGGTCGGGAACCGAGGACGACGACGTCGCTGCCGCAGTGGAGGACGGTGCCCCCGGGCCGGATCCGTCGGTTCCGCGTCCGGACCTGCTCACCCAGCCGCACGCCGACCCCGGAAGCACGGCGCGGGCGGCCTCGGTGCCCGACCAGGCACCACCCCGGGCCCTCACACCGGGGGAGGCGTCGTCGGCCGCCCCAGCGGCACGGCCCCAGAAACGGTTCGCCTACCCGCCGCAACTGGTGGTGGTCGACGGCGGCGCCCCCCAGGTGGCCGCTGCGGTTCTAGCATTGGACGACCTGGGCATCGAGGATGTCTCCGTGGTGGGCCTGGCCAAACGGTTGGAGGAGGTGTGGCTACCGGGCGAGGACTACCCGCTGGTGCTGCCCCGCACCTCCGACGCTCTCTTCTTGCTCCAGCGCATCCGGGACGAAGCACATCGCTTCGCGATCGCCCACCACCGAAAGCGGCGCAGCAAGGCGATGACCCGCTCGGTGCTCGATGCCATCCCCGGCCTGGGGCCGGCCCGTCAGCAGGCGCTGCTGACCGAGTTCGGGTCGGTGAAGAAACTGCGCGCCGCGTCGGTGGACCAGATCCTGGCCGTGCCCGGGATCGGGCCGGGGCTCGCCCGAACCGTCCATGCCGTGCTCAATCCGACGCCGGGCACGGGCGGCGTCCCGAACCCGCCACCTGGTGGCGATGGCGTGAGAACCTAGTGGCATGAGTACCGAAGAGCCGGGGGATCAGGCGCCCTCCACGTTCCCCCGGGGAATCCCGCTGCTGGAAGAGCAGACGCCGCCTCCGGAGGACACCCGGCCGGAGATCATCATCATCACCGGCATGTCCGGAGCCGGGCGCTCCCGCGCCGCTGCGGTGCTGGAGGACATGGACTGGTACGTGGTGGACAACATGCCACCCCGGATGCTGCTGGCCCTGGCCGGGATGATGACGTCGAACGAGGGCGGGGTACGCCGCCTGGCCGCGGTGGTGGATGTGCGTTCCCGGGAGTTCTTCGCCGACCTGATCGAGGTGCTCAACGACCTTCGCCGGCGCGGTGTGGAGTACCGGCTCATCTTCCTCGACGCCGGCGACGAGGTCCTGGTGCGCCGGTTCGAGCAGGTCCGCCGCCCGCACCCGCTGCAAGGGGAGGGCAGGCTCCTGGATGGGATCAAGGAGGAGCGCGGGCTGCTGGACAACCTGCGCAGACGCTCCGACGTGCTGATCGACACCTCCAACACCTCGGTGCACGACCTGGCCCGTGCGGTACGCGAACTGCTTGCCGAGGAGAGCGACCAGAGCCTGAAGATCACCGTGGTGTCGTTCGGTTTCAAGTACGGACTCCCGCTGGACGCCGACCATGTGGTGGACGTGCGATTCCTGTCCAACCCCTATTGGGTCACCGAATTGCGCCACCTCACCGGCAAGGACGAGCCGGTCCGGGACTACGTCCTGTCCCTGCCCGGGGCCTCCGACTTCATCACCCGGTACATCGATGCCATCGAGCCGGTGCTGGACGGGTACCTGCGCGAGCAGAAACCGTACGTGACCATCGCGATTGGATGTACCGGAGGTAAGCACCGGTCCGTCGCGCTGAGCGAGGCGATGGCCGCGGAGTTGCGATCCCGCGGCCAACGCGCCGGTGTCATCCACCGCGACCTGGGCCGGGAATGACGGCGGCACCGACGTCACCACGGGGCCCGGGCGGCAGACCGGACCCGCTGAAGGTCGCTGCGTTGGGCGGGGGGCACGGCCTCGCCGCGAGTCTGCGCGCACTGAGGCACGTGACCAGCGACGTCACCGCGGTGGTGACGGTGGCAGATGACGGCGGATCCTCGGGCCGGCTGCGCCAGGAACTGGGCGTGCTGCCCCCCGGGGACCTGCGGATGGCGCTGTCGGCACTGTGCGACGAGTCCGACTGGGGGCACACCTGGAGCGACGTTCTGCAGCACCGATTCACCTCCTCCGGGCCGTTGGACGGGCACGCGCTGGGGAACCTGCTGATCGTCTCGCTCTGGGAGCTGCTCGGCGATGAGGTCTCCGGTCTCGATTGGGTGGCCAAACTCCTCGGTGCCGAAGGCCGGGTACTGCCGATGGCGGCGGTGCCCCTGGAGATCGAGGCGGACGTGAAGTTGCCCAACGGGCAGGAGGCGCTGGTGCGCGGCCAGTCCAGGGTGGCGGTGACCTCCGGGGTGGTGCAGCGGGTCCGGCTGATCCCCGTGGACCCGCCGGCCTGCCCTGACGCTGTGCAGGCGATCCGGCAGGCCGATGTGGTGGTGCTCGGACCGGGCTCGTGGTTCACCTCGGTCATGCCGCATCTGATGGTGCCCGAGATCGCCGAAGCGCTGCACGAGGCACGCCTCACCCTGACGCTCAACCTCTCCGCGCAGCAGGGCGAAACCACCGGCTACACCGCGGTGGATCACCTGCACTCGTTGCAGTCTTACGCACCCGGGTTGAAACTGGACACTGTGATCGCCGACCCCGCATCGATCGAGGACCTGGACGAATTGCAGAGCCACGCCAGAACCCATGGGGCCCGGCTGCTGCTACGGCAGGTCGGCCAGGGTGACGGTGGTCCCTATCATGACCCGCTGCGGCTCGCGGCGGCGTATCGTGATGCGTTCGACCGGTTCCTTGGCGACGTAGGGGAGAAGTCTGGATGAGTGGCAGGATGACGCTCATGTCTTTGACCACGGACCTGAAGGATGAACTGGCCCGGCTGAAGGTGGACCGGGTCTCGGCTCGCAAGGCTGAGGTTTCCGCCACCCTTCGGTTCGCCGGTGGCCTGCACATCATCTCCGGCCGGATCGTGATCGAGGCCGAACTGGACGCCGGGATCGCTGCCCGCCGCTTGCGCCAGGCAATCAATGAGATCTACGGGCATACCTCCGAGGTGATCGTGGTCTCCGGGGGTGCCCTGCGCCGGGGGAACCGCTACGTGGTGCGGGTGGTCCGCGAAGGTGAGGCACTGGCCCGCCAGACCGGTCTGCTGGACTCCCGCGGCCGGCCCGTGCGTGGCCTACCCCCGCAGGTGGTCTCAGCGAGCGTAGGTGACGCCGTCGCCGCCTGGCGGGGAGCGTTCCTGGCCCGCGGGTCCCTGACGGAACCGGGCCGTTCCTCGGCGCTGGAGGTCACCTGCCCGGGCCCGGAGGCCGCCCTGGCCCTGGTGGGCGCCGCGCGCCGGTTGGACATCATCGCCAAGGCGCGCGAGGTGCGAGGGGTGGACCGGGTGGTGATCCGCGACGGGGACGCGATCAGCGCCATCCTGACCCGGATGGGCGCCCACGACGCGGTCCTGGTCTGGGAGGAACGGCGGATGCGCCGCGAGGTCCGCGGCACCGCCAACCGGCTGGCAAACTTCGACGACGCGAACCTGCGTCGGTCGGCCCAGGCAGCGGTGGCCGCCGGAGCACGGGTGGAACGGGCCTTCGAGATCCTCGGGGAGGACGTGCCCGAGCACCTGCTCCAGGCCGGCCGGCTGCGCCTGGAGCACAAGCAGGCCTCTCTTGAAGAACTCGGTCAGCTCTCCGACCCCCCGCTGACCAAGGACGCCGTAGCCGGGCGGATCCGCCGGCTACTGGCGATGGCAGACAAGCGCGCCTACGAACTGGGCGTGCCGGACACTGAGGCGAACCTGACCCAGGAGATGCTCGACATGTAGGACGCCCGGCGGCTGGGACCTTTGTCACAAGGTGTCCCGCCACACACGGGTGTAGCGTTAACCGTGGGGCACACACCGGCACCAGCCGGGTGTGTGCCACGTCCGAGGCCGGGCCCACAGGCCCGCCGACTACCGCACAGGACGCGCCTTTCGCGCGACGAGGAGGACATAGTGACCATTCGCGTCGGAATCAATGGCTTCGGTCGTATCGGACGGAGTTACTTCCGCGCCGTGGCCGAGAGCGGTGCCGACATCGAGATCGTCGGTGTCAACGACCTGACCGATAACAAGACCCTTGCCCACCTGCTCACCTGGGACACCGTGCTGGGCAAATTCGGCCAGGAGGTCGGGTTCGACGACGAGAACATCATCGTCGGCGGCAAGAAGATCCGGGCGCTGGCCGAGAAGGACCCCGCCGCGCTGCCGTGGGGCGAACTCGGTGCCGACATCGTGATCGAGTCCACCGGCCTGTTCACCGACGGCACCAAGGCGAAGGCGCACCTGGACGGCGGTGCGAAGAAGGTGATCCTGTCCGCCCCCGGCAAGAACGACGACGGCATGTTCGTCATGGGCGTCAACCACACCACCTATGACCCGGCGAACCAGCACATCATTTCCAACGCCTCCTGCACCACCAACTGCATCGCGCCGCTGGCCAAGGCGATGCACGAGGCCGTGGGCCTGGAGCGCGGCCTGATGAACACCATCCACGCCTACACCGGGGACCAGAACCTGCAGGACGGACCGCACAAGGACCTGCGCCGGGCCCGCGCAGCGGCACAGAACATCGTGCCCACCACCACCGGTGCGGCCAAGGCCGTCGGAAAGGTGCTACCGGAACTGGACGGGCGGTTGGACGGCTTCGCGCTGCGGGTACCGGTCATCACCGGTTCGGCCATCGATCTGACGTTCATCGCGTCCCGGGATACCACGGTGGAGGAGATCAACGCCGCCGCCAAGGCCGCCGCCGAGGGCAACCTGGCCGGCACGATGCAGTACTCCGAGGACCCGCTGGTGTCCAGCGACATCATCACCAACCCCCACCAGAGCATCTTCGATGCTCCGATGACACGGGTGATCGGCAACCAGGTGAAGGTGGTGGCCTGGTACGACAACGAGTGGGGCTACTCCACCAGTCTGGTGAAGTTGACCAACTACATCGGCGAGCAGCTCTGAGAGCAGTGACGGTCACCGCGCCCGCGTGCACGATGCACGCGGGCGCGGTTGTCTGAGACTGCACCGCCGGCGTGGCCCGGCAGATCATGTGAGAGACGAGAAGGAGACACGATGCCCACCCTCGCCGAACTCGGTGACCTGCACGGAAAGCGGGTGCTGGTCCGGGCCGATTTCAACGTTCCGTTGGACGGTGACACCATCACCGACGACGGCCGTATCCGGGCGGCACTGCCCACCATCAGCCGGTTGATCGAGGCCGGTGCCGTGGTGGTCCTGACCGCTCACCTGGGCCGGCCCAAGGGGAAGGTCGACCCGCACTACTCCCTGGACCCGGTCGCCAGGCGGCTGGGTGAACTCCTCGGCCAGGACGTGACGTTGGCCGGTGACGTGGTCGGACCGGCCGCCCGCGCCGCGGTCGACGCGGCCGGTCCCGGGCAGGTGGTGCTGCTGGAGAACATCCGGTTCGACGCCCGGGAGACGTCCAAGGACGACGCCGAGCGCGGAGCGCTGGCCGATGACCTGGCGAAACTCGCCGATGTCTTCGTCTCCGACGGCTTCGGCGTGGTGCACCGCAAGCAGGCCAGCGTCTATGACGTGGCCACGCGGCTGCCGAACGCGATGGGAGGGCTGGTGCAGCGTGAGGTCGCCGCACTGGAACGGGCCACGCAGGACCCGGCCCGACCCTACGTCGTCGTGCTGGGTGGATCGAAGGTCTCCGACAAACTCGGCGTGATCGAGAACCTGCTCACCAAGGCCGACACCCTTCTGATCGGTGGGGGCATGGTGTTCACGTTCCTCGCGGCGCAGGGGCACCAGGTGGGCAAGTCGCTCCTGGAGTCGGACCAGATCGAGACTGTCAAGGGCTACCTGGCCACCGCGGCCGAGCGGGGCGTGCAGATCCTGCTACCCACCGACATCCTGGTGGGCCCGGAGTTCTCCGCCGACGCCGCCCCGACGGTGGTGGCGGCCGACGCCATCCCCGCCGACCAGATCGGGCTGGACATCGGTCCGGAGTCGTCGGCGGCCTTCGCCGAGGTCATCCGTGGGGCCCGCACGGTGGTGTGGAACGGCCCGATGGGGGTTTTCGAGTTTCCGGCCTACGCCGGGGGGACCGAGGCGGTGGCGCAGGGCATGATCGATGCCACCAGCGCCGGGGCCTTCAGCATCGTCGGCGGTGGAGACTCCGCGGCCGCAGTGCGCCTGCTCGGCTTCGATGAGGCGGGCTTCGCGCACATCTCCACCGGGGGCGGGGCCTCCCTGGAGTTCCTGGAGGGCAGGACGCTGCCCGGGATCGACGTTCTGACCGACTGAGGTCCGAGTTATCCGACGGCGCCGGTGGAGCCGGCGAGGTGAGCCACCGTCGACCGCGCCGCAGAGCCAAGAGAGGCAGAAGATGACGCAAGCACGCACCCCGCTGATGGCGGGCAACTGGAAGATGAACCTGGACCACCACGAGGCCACACATCTGGTGCAGAAACTGGCCTGGACGCTCCGGGACGCCCAGCACGACTACGAGTCGGTCGAGGTGGCGGTGTGTGCGCCCTTCACCGACCTGCGCTCGGTGCAGACCCTGATTGATGCGGACAAACTCAGCATCAAGGTCGGCGCCCAGGACGTCTCCGCACACGAGCAGGGCGCCTACACGGGAGAGATCTCCGCCACGATGCTGGCCCGCCTGGGGGTCGACTATGTGATCGTGGGCCACTCCGAGCGGCGGCAATACCACGCCGAGGACGACGCCCTGGTCAACGCCAAGGCCCGGGCCGCACTGAAGACCGGGCTGATCCCGATCATCTGCGTGGGCGAGGGCCTGGCGGTGCGCCAGGAGGGCCGCCACGTACCCGTCACGCTGGCCCAGGTGGACGGTGCGCTCGAGGGGCTCTCCGCCGAGGCCGTCGCCCACAGTGTGATCGCCTATGAACCCGTGTGGGCGATCGGGACCGGTGAGGTGGCCACACCGGAGGACGCCCAGGAGGTGTGCGGGGCGATCCGGGCCCGACTGGCCGAACTCTACGGCGAGGAGGTCGCCGCCTCGGTGCGCGTGCTCTACGGCGGATCGGTCAAGTCCGCGAACGTCGCCTCGATCATGGCCCACGCCGACGTCGACGGCGCCCTGGTGGGTGGGGCGAGCCTGGACGCGCAGGAGTTCGCGAACATCGCCCGATACCAGGCGCACCAGGTCGGACTGTAGCAGGCGGGTTTCCCTCCGCGGCCATTGATCGCGTAAACTCATGCCGGTGCCCTGCGGCCGGTGATCCCGGCTGCGCTGATTCAATAGATGAGGATTCGTACGTGGACGCATTGAACATCGTCCTCCAGGTGCTCCTGGTGCTGACCAGCGCGATGCTGATCCTTTCCATCCTGATGCACAAGGGCAAGGGTGGGGGCCTGTCGGACATGTTCGGCGGGGGCGTGTCCACATCGTTGGGATCCTCCGGAGTTGCCGAACGCAACCTGAACCGGATCACCATCGGGTGTGCCGTGATCTGGGGCACGGTCATCGTGCTGCTGGGTCTGGTCCAGAAGTTCGCGATCTAGGAGTTCCTTCGTGGCAAGTGGTAGTGCGATCCGTGGGTCCCGAGTCGGCGCCGGACCGATGGGAGAGGCCGAGCGAGGCGACGCCGCACCGCGCGTGCACGTCTCCTACTGGTGCGCGGCGGGCCACGAGACCCGTCCCAGTTTCGCCCAGGAGGCGGGCATCGAAATCCCCGAGACCTGGGACTGCCCACGGTGCGGGATGCCGGCCGGACAGAACCAGAGCAGCCCGCCCGAGCCGCCCCGGAACGAGCCGTACAAGACCCACCTGGCGTACGTGAAGGAACGGCGTTCCGATGACGACGGCGCGGCGCTGTTGGATGAAGCGCTGGAGGCACTGCGCAAGCGTCGCGGTCGCTGACCATGGGCTGGTGGCTGCCCGGTCGCGTCAGCCAACGGCCCGGGCCGCACCGGGCCACTCCTTACACGACGTAGGCGATCAGGAACCCGTCATAGCCCTTGGCGCCCACGGACTGCATCGCGGTGGCCTCCAGGGTGCCCTCGCGCACCGCTGCCCCGATCGCCTCCACCATGGTGCGGGTGCCCTGGACATCGGGCCGGTCACTTCCGGCGTCGGCCACAGCACCGGCGCGCACCACGTTGTCCACAACGATCACCGACCCCGGATGAGTGAGCCGCAGGGCCCAGTCCAGGTACGAGGGGTTGTTCTCCTTGTCCGCGTCGATGAACACCAGGTCGAACGGATCACCATCGACCAGGCTCGGCAGCGACTCGACGGCCGGGCCCTCAAGGATCTCCACCCTCTCGCTCAGCCCGGCCCGTTCGATATTCCCGCGGGCCACCGCGGCGTGCTCCGAGGAGTACTCCAGCGAAACCGTCGCCCCGTCCTCACCCGCAGCACGGGCCAGATGGATCGTGGAATAGCCGAAGAGCGTCCCGATCTCCAGGACGCGGCGCGCCCCTGCTGCGCGGGCCAGCACGCTGAGGAACCCTCCGAGCAATTCGGAGACCTGGATCTGCGGCAGCGCGGCACCGTCACGCATCGCCGCAGTCAGGATCGGGTCCGGGGGTCGGAGCTGGTCAGCGAAGTAGCCGTCCACCGTGTACCACAACCGTTCGAGGGTGTTCATCGCACCTCCACGTGCTTCAGGCCCGAGCGCAGTGCCCGGCCGTAGATGACATCGGGGTCCAGATGCCGCAGATCCTCCATCAGGCAGTCCTCCAGCGGACGCTTGGCCATCGCCACCTGCCGTTGCGGCTCGTGCTCGGTCGAGATCGTCACCGTCGCCGAGCCCTCGGGGCGGTGCAACGAGATGGTGCCGGTCTCGCGGTGCAGGTCCACCCCGCTGATCACGCTGGATTCCTCGTCGTGCACCACCAGGGCCGAGCACTCCAGGGCACTGGCGAACCATGCGGCGAGCAGGTGCAGTGAGGGCCGGTCTGTGTTGCCGCGCACGGTGACGGCGGTGATGGTGGCGCCCGGGTCGCCCTCGACGACGCCGGCGCTCAGGCCCCGCCACAGGGTGGTTCGGGCCCAGGACAGATCGGTATCGCCGGGGGAGTAGCCCTCCCGCAGTTCGTGCAGGCGCTCCACCCCACGGGAGACCTCGCCGACGTCACTGATCCGGCGCTGGGCCATCCGGCCCAACGGGTCCTCGGCAAGGTTCGCGGGGGGCTCCTTGGGCCACCACGCGACGAGCGGGGCATCCGGCAGCAACAGGGGTGTGACCAAGGTGTCGACAGCGTCCCTGGTGGTGCCGAGCGGGCGCAGGATCACCACCTCGCTCGCCCCGGCGTCTCCGCCCACCCGGATCTCGGCGTCCAGGCGGGCGGGATGATCGGCGTCACCGGGGTCGATCACCACCACCCGGGACGGGTGTTCCCTGCTGGCCCGGTTGGCTGCCTCCACCGCGGGTTCCACGTCGCCCCCGGAGGAGACGATCACCAGCGTGAGGACGCGGCCGAGCGCTCGAGCCCCGCCCTGCTCACGCAGTTCGACCAGTTTTGCGCCGACCTCGGCGCTGGTGGTGCCTTGCAGCGTGACGATCACGGCTGCCTCCAGGTGCGTCCGTCACGGGCCAGCATCTGTTCGGCCGATTCGGGGCCCCAACTCCCGGGCCGGTACGGATCCGGGCTACCGTTGGCCTTCCAGTACTCGATAATGGGATCCAGGATCTGCCAGGAGAGTTCCACCTCACGGTGGCGGGGGAACAGCGGCGGGTCGCCGAGCATCACATCGAGCAGGAGCCGCTCGTAGGCCTCCGGGGACGCTTCGGTGAAGGCGTGCCCGTACCCGAAGTCCATGGTGACGTCCCGGACCTCCATCGCTGTCCCGGGAACCTTGGAGCCGAACCGGAGCGTGACGCCCTCATCGGGCTGGACACGGATCACGATGGCGTTCTGGCCCAGCACCTGGGTGTCATTGAGGTCGAACGGCAGGTGCGGGGCGCGCTTGAAGACCACCGCGATCTCGGTGACCCGGCGGCCCAGGCGCTTGCCGGTGCGCAGGTAGAACGGCACCCCGGCCCAGCGGCGGGTGTCGATGTCCAGCCGGATCGCGGCGTAGGTCTCGGTAACCGAAGCCGGGTCGATGCCCTCCTCCGCGAGGTAGCCCTGTACCTGCCGACCACCCTGCCAACCGGCCGCGTACTGCCCGCGGGCGGTGTGCTTGCCGAGGTCCGCGGGCAGCCGTACTGCGGAGAGGATCTTCTCCTTCTCCGCCCGGAGGGCGTCGGCGTCGAATGAGACCGGCTCCTCCATCGCAGTCAGGGCGAGGAGCTGGAGCAGGTGGTTCTGGATGACGTCCCGGGCCGCGCCGATGTCGTCGTAGTAGCCCGCCCGGGTACCGATACCGATGTCCTCGGCCATGGTGATCTGGACGTGGTCCACGTACGCCTCGTTCCAGACCGGCTCGAACATCATGTTCGCGAACCGGATCGCGAGCAGGTTCTGGACGGTCTCCTTGCCCAGGTAGTGGTCGATCCGGAATACCGACTCGGCCGGGAACACCCGCTCCACGGCCTCGTTCAGGCTGCGGGCGCTGGCCAGGTCGTGCCCGAAAGGCTTCTCGATGACCACCCGACGCCAGGCGCCGTTGTCGTCCCGGGACAGGCCCGAGGCGGCCAGCCGCTCACACACGACCGGGAACTGCGCCGGCGGGATCGACAGGTAGAACGCATGGTTCCCGCCGGTGCCGCGTTCGACGTCGAGTTCCTTGACGGTGCGGGCCAGTCTCTCGAATGCCTCCGGGTCGGTGAACTCACCCTGGACGAACCGGATGCCCTGCCGGAGCTGGCGCCACGCGTCCTCGTCGAACGGAGTCCGGGCGTGCTCGCGGACGGCCTCGTAAGCGATCTGCTCGAAGTCCTGCCGATCCCAGTCCCGCCGTGCGAAGCCGGTCAGGGCGAAGCCCGGGGGAAGTAGACCCCGGTTGGCCAAGTCGTAGATCGCGGGGATCAACTTGCGTTTGGCCAAGTCACCGGTGACCCCGAAGAGCACCACTCCGCACGGTCCGGGGATGCGGGGCAGGCGCCGGTCCGCGGGGTCACGCAGCGGGTTGGCACTGGCGCCCTCGGGACGGACCAGGCTCATACGGACACACCGGGGGTGGTTCCCTCGGTCGCCTCGCGCAGGCCGGTCTCGACCGTGGCCAGCAATTCCTCCCAGCTGTCGATGAACGACTGCACGCCGGCGGCCTCCAGGTCGTCGAGGATCTCGTCGTAGTGCACGCCCAGGCGCTGCACCTCGTCGATCACGTACTGGGACTGCTCGTACGTTCCCCGAACGGTGTCAACGCCGGTGGCGCCGGAGTGGTCGGCGACGGCGGCCAGCGTAGCGGCCGGCATCGTGCTGACCACGTCCGTGGTGACGAGTTCGTCTACGTACATGGTGTCGGGGTAGGCGTCGTCCTTGGTCCCGGTGGAAGCCCACAGCAGACGTTGGGGATGGGCACCGGCCGCGGCGAGTTCGGCGAAGACCGGGGAGGAGAAGACTTCCTCGAACACCTGGTAGGACAGCCGCGCCCCGGCGATCGCGCTGCGTCCACGCAGGGATGCGGCCTTGTCGGTTCCGATCTCATCGAGGGCGGCATCGACCTTGGAGTCGATCCGGGAGAGGAACACCGAGGCAACCGATCGGATCGTGGACAGGTCGCGTCCAGCGGCGTGTGCCCGCTCCAACCCGTCCAGGTATGCCTGGGCCACGGCCCGGTAGCGGTCCAGGGAGAAGATCAGGGTCACGTTGACACTGATCCCGGCGCTGATCGCAGCGGTGATCGCCGGCAGGCCCTCGGGGGTGGCCGGGATCTTGATCATCACGTTGGGCCGGTCCACCGTCTCCCACAGCATCTGCGCGGCCTCCACCGTCGCCTCGGTATCGTGCGCCAACCGGGGGTCGACCTCGATCGAGACCCGCCCGTCCCGGCCGCCGCTTCGGTCGTACACGTCGGCGAACAAGTCGCAGGCGGTGCGTACGTCGTCGGTGGTCAACGTCAGTACCGCCGCCTCGGCGTCGGACCCGGCCGCGGCAAGTTCGGCGAGTTGGGCGTCATAGGCGGTGCCCTTGCTGACCGCGCCGGCGAAGATGGTGGGATTGGTGGTCACCCCCACCACGTTCCGGGTATCGATCAGATCGGCCAATCTGCCGTCGCGCAGCGCAGTGCGGGACAGGTCGTCGAGCCACACCGAAACGCCGGCGCGGCTGATCCGGGTCAGGGCGGTGTCGGTCATGGCAGTTCTCCTTCGCTCAGGCTGGCCCGCCGGCTGCGGCCAGGGACTCCTCGGCAGCGGCGACGGCGGCCTCGGCGGTTATGCCGAACTCGCGGTACAACGTCTTGTAGTCGGCGGACCCACCGAAGTGCTCCAGGGAGACCGCGCGCCCCGCCTCGCCGAGGTATCGGTGCCAGGACAGGGCGACACCAGCCTCGATGCTGACCCGGGCACGCACGGTGGCCGGGAGCACCTCTTCGCGGTAGGCGTCGTCCTGCTCCTCGAACCACTCCAGGCAGGGGGCCGAGATCACCCGCGTCGGCACCCCCTTGGCCTCCAGCGCGGTCCGGGCCTCGACGGCCAGCTGCACCTCCGAGCCGGTGGCGATCAGGAGCACCTGCGGTTCGCCGGTAGAGGCTTCCTGCAGGATGTAGGCACCCTTGGACAGGCCGTCGGCTTCGGCGAACCCGTCGGTGCCGCGGGGGAAGGTCGGCACACCCTGTCGGGTCAGGACCAGGCCGGCTGGTTGGTCACGCTCCAGGATCGTCCGCCATGCCCGGGCCGTCTCGTTGGCATCCGCCGGGCGCACCAGGGCCAGCCCCGGGATGGCCCGGACCGCGGCCAGGTGCTCCACCGGCTGGTGGGTGGGACCGTCCTCACCCAGCCCGATCGAGTCGTGGGTCCACACGAACGTGGAAGGAGCACCCATCAGGGCGGCGAGCCGCACGGCCGGACGCATGTAATCGCTGAAGGTGAAGAAGGTGCCGCCGTAGGGTCGGGTAAGCCCGTTCAGCGCGATCCCGTTCACGATCGCCGCCATCGCGTGCTCGCGGATTCCGAAGTGCAGGGTGCGCCCGTAGGGGTTGCCCTCGAACTGCTCGGTGGAGCGGTGCGCCGGCAGGAACGACGGCTCACCCTTCATGGTGGTGTTGTTCGAACCGGCCAGGTCGGCCGAGCCGCCCCACAGTTCGGGCAGCGGGTCGGCCAGGGCGGCCAGCACGGCACCGGAGGCAGCGCGGGTGGCCACGTCTTTCCCGGCCTCGAAGACCGGGAGCTCATCGGCCCAGCCCGGCGGGAGTTCACGCCCGCGCAGGCGCTCGAGCAGCGCGGCGCGCTCGGGGTTGTCCTGCGCCCACTGGTCGAACCTGGTGTTCCAGTCCGCGTGTGCCTTGGCGCCCCGGTCCACCAGGCCCCGGGCATGGGTGAGCACCTCGGGGGCCACCTCGAAGTCGCGCTCCGGGTCGAACCCGAGCGCCTTCTTCAGCCCCGCGACCTCCTCGGTGCCCAGCTTGGCGCCGTGGGCGCCGTGGGTGTTCTGGGCCGTGGGTGCCGGCCAGGCGATGATCGTGGACAACCGGATGAAACTTGGCTGGTCGGTGATCTCCTTGGCCCGCTGCAGGGCAGCAGCCAGGGCGTCGACGTCCTCGCGGTACTCGGTGCCGTTGTTGGTCCAGTCCACGTGCTGGGTATGCCAGCCGTAAGCGGAGTAGCGGGCCGTCACATCCTCGGTGAAGGCGATGTCGGTGTCGCCCTCGATGGAGATCTGGTTGTCGTCCCAGATCACCACCAGGTTGCCCAGTTCCTGGGTGCCGGCCAGGGCCGAGGCTTCGGCGCTGACGCCCTCCTGCAGGTCGCCGTCGGAGGCGATCACATAGACGTGGTGGTCGAACAGCGACTCACCCGGCGCGGCGTCGGGGTCGAGGAGACCGCGTACCCGGCGCTGGGCGTAGGCCATCCCCACCGAGGTGGCCAGCCCCTGTCCCAACGGACCGGTGGTGGTCTCCACACCGTCGGTGTGGCCGTACTCGGGGTGGCCGGGTGTCTTGGAGTTGAAGGTGCGCAGTGCCGCGAGGTCGGCAACCTCCAGGCCGAACCCGCCCAGGAACAACTGGATGTACTGGGTCAGGCTGGAGTGCCCGGCGGACAGCACGAACCGGTCCCGGCCGAGCCAGTGCGGATCGGTCGGGTCTGAAGCCATGGTGTTCTGGTACAGCAGGTACGCCAGAGGCGCGAGGCTGATCGCGGTGCCAGGGTGGCCGTTGCCGGCCTTCTCCACCGCGTCGGCGGCGAGCACGCGAGCGGTATCAACTGCGCGCAGATCAAGGTCGGTCCATCCGGTGGTGGTGGCCTTGGGGGCTTTGGCGTTCACGGGCTTCCCTTCGATGACCCCGCGGCGGGGCCGGTGGACGTGCAGTTCTGGGATGCTGGTGGGCTGCACCAGCCTGGTGCGCGGATCGCGCAGGGGCTCGGGGTTGGTTCTGCTGGTGCGAGCCTACCGACTTCCCCCGCTCGCACACCTGGTGCGCCGGAGCCGGGTGCGATGGGCCCACGCCAACGCATCTGATTCGAGGATAGCGCTTTCCGTCTCGGGGGAACAGCACCTTCCCACCTTGTGGACGTCGCGCGGTGGCATGGCCTATGCGCGAACCACGGCCGAGGGCCCCTAGACTGGCAGGCAGACGAGTGAGCACAGGTCTGGGTCCCCGGCAGTCGGATTCGGTTGTGCTGCATGGAGATGGTGAGGTCGTGTCGCACACCGAGGCAACCAGTCCGGCGGTAGCCGGGACGCCGCCCGCGTCCGCGGCGGTCGGTCCGCAGGCATCCGCGCGGCAAGGCGCTGACCCCGAGCGGACCTGGAGATCCACCCTCAAGGCCTATGTCGCCCTGACCAAGCCGCGGATCATCGAACTGCTGCTGATCACCACGGTGCCGACGATGTTCCTGGCCCAGGGCGGCTTCCCGGGCTGGTGGCTGGTGGTGGTCACCCTGATCGGCGGTGCGGCCGCGGCCGGCTCGGCCAACGTGTTCAACATGATCTACGACCGCGACATCGACGCGGTGATGAATCGGACCAAGAACCGCCCGCTGGTCACCGGAGAGGTGACGGTGCGCCAGGCGATGGTCTTCGCCTTCGCTCTCGGCGTCTTCTCGGTGGCCTGGCTCGGGCTGGTGGTCAACTGGGTGGCCGCAGTGCTGTGCCTGGCTGCGATCGTGATGTACGCGGTGGGTTACACCATGCTGCTCAAACGCCACACCACCCAGAACATCGTCTGGGGCGGCGCTGCCGGTTGTATGCCGGTGCTGATCGGGTGGTCGGCGGTGACCGGGTCCCTGTCCTGGGCGCCGGTGCTGCTGTTCGGGATCATCTTCTTCTGGACCCCGCCGCACTACTGGCCGCTGTCGATGAAGTTCAAGGCTGATTACGCCGCAGCGAACGTCCCGATGCTGCCGGTGGTCTCCGCCGACACCCGGGTGGCCCGGCAGATGATCGGTTACACCGTGGCGATGATCGCCTGCTCGCTGGCCTTGGTGCCGGTAGCGGGTATGGGCTGGTTGTACCTCGTGGCCGCTGCGGGCTCGGGGGGCTGGTTCCTGTGGTTGTGCCTGTCGCTGTTCCGGCGGGCCCGCGATGGCGATGGCAAGAAGTTGCGCGCGATGAAAGTCTTCCACGCCTCGATCACATACCTGACCGTGTTGTTCGTGGCGATTGCAGTCGATCCGTTCCTGCCCTTCTGAGCCGGTGGCCAGCCCAGCGAAGGCCGACCCGGCGCGAGCCGACGACGACGGCGCGGCCACCTTCACGGATGTGTTGCGCCAGTACCTGGCGCACCTGGGCATCGAGCGGGGCCTGTCCGAGCACACCCTGAATGCCTACCGACGGGACCTGAACCGCTACGCCCGGTTCCTGGCCGCCCTGCCGCGCACGGACCTGGAGCACGTGACCGAGACCGATGTCGGGGCGTTCGTGGAGGCGATTCGTTCCGGTGCCGACGGGGGGACCGCGCTCTCGGCGTCCTCCGCTGCCCGTACGGTTGTCGCGGTGCGGGGATGGCACAAATTCGAGGCGCTGGAGGGCCGCACCACGCACAATCCGGCCGCCAACGTCAAGCCTCCCGGAGCCACCAAGCGGTTACCCAAGGCCATTCCGGTGGAGGTGATCGAGCAGGTGCTCGAGGGTGCCTCGGCTGCCCCGGGGGTGCTGGGACTGCGCGACCGGGCCTTGCTGGAGGTCCTCTACGGCACCGGCGCGCGGATCAGCGAGACGGTGGGACTGAGCGTGGACGACGTGGGGCTGGACCGGTCCGCGGCCAGCGTGCGCCTGTTCGGCAAGGGCCGGCGCGAGCGGGTGGTGCCGATGGGTCGGTTCGCGGTGCAGGCACTGGAGGCCTATCTGGTGCGGGGGCGTCCGGTGCTGGCCTCGAAGGGCAAGGGCAACGCTGCGTTGTTCCTGAACCAGCGGGGCAACCCGCTCAGCCGGCAGAGCGCCTGGGCGGTGCTGCAGCAGGCCGCGGAACGTGGCGGAGTGCAGGCGCACCTGTCCCCGCACACCATGCGCCACTCCTACGCCACCCACTTACTCGCCGGGGGAGCGGACGTGCGGGTGGTGCAGGAACTGCTCGGGCACGCCTCGGTCACCACCACCCAGATCTATACCCACCTGACCCGCGAGACGCTGCGCGAGGTCTACGCCGCCTCCCACCCCCGCGCGCTCGGGTGAGTCGGCACGCCCGTGCCGGCAGGGCCGCGCGGGCAGGTGTGTCGACGGACGCTCGCCCCACCGGGAGGCGTCACCGGGACCTGTGCCGCGGCGTGTGCACCGAGCGGTGCCGGCTCAGAAGTCGTCACGAATGTGGACCGGCCAGCCGCCGAGGGCCTGGTCGAGGACGGCGTCGGTGGCCGCGTCCCCGCCACTGAGTCCACCGGCCATGCGGATGTTCGCGCTCGACTGTGCACCGGACCACGCCAGCGCCAGCCCGCCGGGGGTGTACACCGGCGCATCCGGAGGTCCATCCCCCACGGCGCCGATGCGCGAGCACGCCGGGGCGTCGTCGTCGGCCTCGCCCGGCGGGCGCAGCCGGTAGGTGCCGTCCATGCTGCCCAGGCCGTCCCCAGCGACGGCGAAGATGGTCTCCCGGCGGACCGGGACCTCGCGCACCGAGAAGGCGGCGGCGACGTCGTCCACGCGCAGCATGTACGGGTTGACCGAGGTGGTGCGCCACTGCCGCGGCGGGAGGAACAACCGGGCCACGTCCGCCCCGGAGGTGCGCAACCTGATCCGCGCCACCACCGCGCTGAAGGAGCCCAGGGTCCGCCAGAGCGCGCGATAGGCCTCGGGGGCCAGGGCGAGAATCTCCACGACGTTCAGCACGGCATCCGATCCGTCCCCGCTCCCGCGATCCCAGGAGGCGTAGCCCAGGACCTGGCCGTCCGGGCCCACGGCGAGGGTCACCCCGGTGAACTCCTCGGTGAGGTCCACCGCCGGGAAACAGGGCCCGGTGCGGGTCAGCGGCCCGTTCTGCTTGCTCGCCCACTGGGTGTAGACCTTGAACACCGCGTCGAAGTCTGCGGCGGTGGCACGCCGGGTACGCACCAGGGGGGTGCCGGGCCGCACCTCGGCCGCGACCGTGCTGGCGATCTCGACGGTGTCCTGACTCGCGATGAGCTCGAAACCGAACCTGCGGTAGATCCCGGGGGCGGAGGCGAACAGGGTTGAGATCACGTCACCCTCGCCGTGGGCGTGCTCCAGCACCTGCGCCAGCAGCGGGGAGAGCAGACCGCGGCCCCGGTACTCGGCTGCGACCGTGACCCCGGCGAGACCACACGTGGGCACGAGCGCGCCACCGAAATGGGACCGGTAGGCACGGCGCGCCGCCTTGGCTGCCAGGGTGGCACCGTCGAAGGTGCCCCACTCGGTGGTGCCCGGGGGAGGCCACGGACGGCGCTGGGCATCCCCGTGCCGGGGGCCCACGGGAAAGCCGAAGGCCTCCCGGCCCAGCGTGATCGCCTCGGTCTTGTCGGCAGCGCCGAGTCGCCTGATCTGAAAGGGCACTCCCGGAGCCTAGAGGACATGGAACGTCGCGGGTACCGGAGGGCTGCCCGGCGCGCATAGTTTGTCCTGACTGTTCCGGGCAGTAAGTTGGCGGCGTGAGCACCGACAACCCGGCGCAGACCGCGCGCGACTTTCCCGTCCCCGAGCCGCTGGGCGCGCACGGGCCGGCGCGGATCATCGCGATGTGCAACCAGAAGGGCGGGGTCGGCAAGACCACCACCACGATCAACCTCGGCGCGGCCCTGGCCGAGTACGGGCGCAAGGTGCTGCTGGTGGATCTGGACCCGCAGGGTGCCGCCTCGGCCGGGCTGGGCGTGAACGCGCTGGAGTTGGACCGGACGATCTACACCGAGTTGATGGCGCAACGACCCGACATCACGGCGGTGACCCATCCCACCTCGGTGGAGGGCCTGGACCTGGTGCCGGCCAACATCGATCTGTCCGCCGCCGAGGTGCAACTGGTCAACGAGGTGGCGCGTGAGCAGGCGCTGGCCCGGGTGCTGCGCCCGGCCACGGAGGACTATGACGTCATCCTGATCGACTGCCAGCCTTCCCTGGGGTTGCTCACCGTGAACGCCCTGACCGCCGCACACGGGGTGATCATCCCGCTGGAGACCGAGTTCTTCGCCCTGCGCGGGGTGGCGTTGCTGGTGGAGACCATCGAGAAGGTCCGCGACCGGCTCAACCCGCGCCTGCACGTGGACGGCATCCTGGCCACCATGTACGACGCGAGGACCCTGCACTCCCGCGAGGTGCTGGCCCGGGTGCAGGAGGCCTTCGGGGAGCAGGTGTTCGAAACGGTCATCACCCGGACGGTGAAGTTCCCCGACGCCTCGGTGGCGACCGAACCGATCACCTCCTACGCCCCGAACCACGCCGGCGCCTACAACTACCGCAAACTCGCCCGCGAGTTGATCAACCGTGGCGACGTCGCCTGACGTCGGCGACCAGACGGGCGGCGCCGAGGAAGAGCCGGGCGACGCGGGCGACCAGCCCGCCGGGTCGGTGCAGTTGGCCTCCCGACCGGGCTTCGAGGTCCAGCTGGAGAACTTCTCCGGGCCCTTCGACCTCCTGCTCTCCCTGATCGCCAAGCACAAGATGGACGTCACCGAGGTGGCCCTGGCGGTGGTCACCGACGACTTCATCGCCCACCTGCGCGCCCAGAGCGAGTGGGACCTGTCCCAGGCCAGTGAGTTCCTGGTGATCGCCGCCACGCTGCTGGACCTGAAGGCCGCACGGCTGCTGCCGCGGGGCAGCGCTGATGAGGCCGAGGACCTGGAACTGCTCGAGGCCCGGGACCTGCTGTTCGCCCGGCTGCTGCAGTACCGGGCGTTCAAGGAGGTCGCCGCCCACCTCCAGCGCGAGTGGTTCCGGCTGGGACGTTCCCACGCCCGAAGCGTGAGCCTGGAGCCCCGGTTCGCCGAGTTGCTGCCCGAACTGATCCTGCGCGTCACACCTGAGCAGTTCGCGGCGCTGGCTGCGGCCACGTTGGCGCCCAAGGACGAACCGGCCGGGGTCGACCTGTCCCACCTGCACAACCCGGTGGTGAGCGTGCGAGAGCAGGCCGCGATGATCGTGCAGCGGTTGCGCCGCCAGCGCAACGTGACCTTCCGCTCACTCGCCCAGGATGCCTCGGCACTGAACGTGGTGGTCGCTCGTTTCCTGGCGCTGCTGGAGCTCTATCGTGAGGACGTGGTGGCCTTCGACCAGGCCGACGCGCTGTCCGAACTGACCATCAGGTGGACCGGCGGCGACGACGGCGACGTCGACGTGACCGATGACTATGACGATGTCGCCGCGCCCGCAGGTCCGGGCCGGCACGCCGATGCCGTTCATGCAACGGAGGAACGATGAACCAGGAGCACCCCAGCGATCCCGGTGCGGCTATCACCGACGACGACGCAACTCCCGCGGGCCACGACGGTTCCGCGCCGTCCGAAGCCGGCGGTGCGGACACCGAGGGGCCGTTGCCGGTGCTGGGTGAGCCCGGTGGATTGCACGGGGCGCTGGAGGCGATCCTGATGGTCACCGACGCCCCCGTCGCCACCGAGCACCTGGCCAGCGTGCTGAAGGTCCCCACCGAGCAGATCCGCACCGCCCTGGCCGAGCTGGTCCGCGACTACGCCGAGGGCCCGCGCCCCCGCGGCTTCGAACTGCGCGAGGCGGGGGGAGGGTGGCGCGTGTACTCCGCGCCCGCATTCGCCGACGCCGTCGAGGCGTTCGTGCTCGAGGGCCAGACCGCCCGGCTCACGCAGGCTTCCCTGGAGACGCTGGCCGTGATCGCCTACCGCCAGCCGGTCTCGCGTGGCCGGATCGCCGCCATCCGCGGGGTGAACGTGGACTCGGTGGTGCGCACGTTGCTGACCCGTGGTCTGATCGAGGAGGCCGGGCAGGACGAGGAGGGTGGGGCGATGCGCTACCGCACCACGGCCTACTTCCTGGAACGACTGGGCTTGCGCACCATCGAGGACCTTCCGCCCCTGGCGCCCTATCTCCCGGACCTGGACTCCCTGGCCGATGTGGACGGACTGGGCTGATGGGAGCGCACGAACGATGAGCGAACAGGTGCACACCCCCTCGGGGGTACGGCTGCAGAAGGTGCTGGCCGGGGCGGGCCTGGGGTCCCGGCGCAAGTGCGAGGCGATCATCAGCGCCGGCCGGGTCAGCGTGGACGGACAGGTGGTGCGCCAACTCGGGGTCCGGGTGGATCCGCGCACCGCGGTGATTCACGTGGACGGGCTGCGGGTGCAGCTCGACGAGAAGGTCACCACCCTGGCCCTGAACAAGCCGCTGGGCGTGTACTCCACGATGGCGGACGAGCAGGGCCGCCCGGACCTGAGCACCTACGTGGCGGACCGCCCCGAGCGACTCTTCCACGTCGGACGCCTGGACGCCGACACCGCCGGTCTGCTGCTGCTGACCAACGACGGCGAACTCGCCCACCGCCTGGTCCATCCCTCCTACGAGGTGCTCAAGACCTATGTTGCCCAGGTGCAGGGGCAGGTCCCGCGCGGCCTGGGCCGCACCCTCAAGTCCGGGGTGGTCCTGGAGGACGGCCCGGTCCACGCCGACGCCTTCACCGTGCTGGACAGTTCCCCGGAGGCCAGCCTGGTGGAGATAACCCTGCACGAGGGCCGCAACCACATCGTGCGTCGGCTGCTGGCGCAGGTGGGCTACCCGGTGACGCGACTGACGCGCACCCGGATGGGCCCGATCCGACTCGACCGGCTCAAACCGGGACGCACCCGGGTCATCGACGGACCCGAACTGGGCCGGCTGATGGCTGACGTCGGCCTCTGAGGCCGGGGTGGTGGGGCCGACTCGCGAATGCGAGGTATGGTGCGGGACGTGAATTCGCTGGCCTCGACCACCGGTCCGGTCCTGATCGTGGGCACCGGTCTCCTCGGCGCCAGCATCGGTCTCGGCCTGCGCAGCCTCGATGTGCCGGTGTGGCTGCAGGACGCCTCACCGACCGCCGTCGCCCTGGCGCGTGACGTCGGCGCCGGCCAGATCCGGGGACCCGAGCACACCGACCCCGCACTGGTGATCATCGCCGCCCCGCCCGACGTCACCGCAGACCTGATCACTGAGGCGCTGCGGGAGTTCCCCGGGGCCGTGGTCACCGACGTGGCCAGCGTCAAGGGGGTCCTGCTGGAGGAGTTGCGCGAGGTCGAGGGGCTGGACCTGCGCCGGTACGTGGGCTCGCACCCGATGGCGGGCCGGGAGCGTGCCGGTGCGGCCGCCGCCACCTCGGAGTTGTTCGCCGGCCGTCCCTGGGTGATCGCCGCCCACCCCGAGGTGGACCCTGCTGCGGTGCGCACGGTGCGGCACCTGGCCGCCGACCTGGACGCCAGCCCGGTGCACCTGGAGCCGGTTGAGCACGACGAGGCCGTGGCGCTGGTCTCCCACCTGCCCCAGATGATGGCGTCCCTGGTGGCCGGCCGGCTGGTGGGTGCCGCGCCGGAGGCGCTGGCCCTGTCGGGTCAGGGCCTGCGCGACGTCACCCGCATCGCGGCCAGCGACGCACGCCTGTGGGCGGCGATCATCACCGGCAATGCCGCCGCGGTTCACGACGGCCTGCGAGCGGTCCGGGCGGACCTGGACGAGGTGATCACCGCCCTGGAGCGGGCCGCCACCGAGGGACCCCTCGCGGAGGGTGCCGCGGGTGCGGTCTCGGCACTGATCGGTGCCGGTAACGAGGGCGCCGGGCGGATACCGGGCAAGCATGGTGGTGCTCGCCGCCACTATGCCGAGGTGACGGTGCTGGTTCCCGACGAACCCGGCGAGCTGGGCCGGCTGTTCACCGAGATCGGTCAGATCGGCGTCAACATCGAGGACTTCGCGATGGAACACTCCCCGAAACAGAAGGTAGGGATGGCGATCGTGTCGGTACTGCCCGATGCCGCCGGCCGGCTCGAGCGAGACCTGGGCGACCGGGGCTGGCGGGTGGTGGCGCCATGACCAGCCCGTCCGGTCTCGTGGTGGCCATCGACGGCCCCTCCGGCACCGGCAAGTCCACCATCTCCAAGCGCGTTGCGGCCGACCTCGGCCTGGCCTACCTCGACACCGGGGCCATGTACCGGGCTTTGACCTGGTGGTGCCTGCACCAGGGCATCGACCTGACCGACACCGACGCGGTGGCCGCTCAGGCCCGCGCCATGCCGCTCCGGATCGGCACCGACCCGGCCCACCCGGCCTTCGCCGTCGGCGATCACGACGTGACCACCCGGATCCGCACCTCGGAGATCTCCACCCGGGTCTCGGCCGTGGCCACGAACCTGGCGGTACGGGCCGAACTGCAAGAGCGTCAGCGTGCCGTGATCGCCGCCGAGGGCCGTCCCGGCGGGTTCAGCCAAGGCCGCGGCATCGTCGCCGAGGGCCGCGACATCACCACCGTGGTGGCCCCGCGGGCTCAGGTGCGGATCCTGCTGCTCGCCGATGAGCACGCGCGCCTGGCTCGGCGCACCAACGAACTTCACGGGCGTGTCGATGCCGAGGCGATCGAGGCGACCCGTGACCAGGTGCTGCGCCGTGACGCCGAGGACGGCACCGTGTCCAACTTCAGCACCGCCGCGCCGGGCGTGATCCCGGTGGACACCTCCCAGATGAGCCTGGATGAGGCGGTCGCGGCGGTCCGGGATCTGGTGGAGGCAACGCGATGAGTGACGCACGACCCGGCGGCCCGAAGCCGAAACGGACGGCGAAGCCCGACCCGTCCAGCCCCGGGCAGGCGATCAAGCCCGAGCATATCCGCCGATGGGGCCCGATCTGGTCGCGCCGCGTGGGCTGGGTGCTGGCGAAGGTGCTGTGGAATACCAAGGTGATCGGCGCCCACCACGTGCCCAGGACCGGCAGGGTCCTGATCGCGGCGAACCACACCGGCATCATCGACGGTCCGTTGCTGCACGGGGTGATCCCGCGCTCGTCGTTCATCATCATCAAGGAGGAGATCTTCAAGGTCTTCGTCATCGGCTTCCTGATGCGCTGGGCCGGTCAGATCCCGGTGGACCGCCGGAACGGCCGGGCGGCGCTGCTCACCGCGCTGACGATGCTGAACGAGGACCGCCTGGTGGGGGTCTTCCCCGAGGGCAGCCGCGGGAGTGGCGACGTCAGGTCGACCAAGGCCGGCATCGCATGGCTCGCGGTACGCTCGGGCGCCCCGGTGGTGCCGGTGGCGATCCTGGGCACCCGGCCGCCGGGGGAGAAGGCCGGACACGTACCCGGCCCACGCGCCAAACTGCACGTGGTCTACGGGGCGCCGTTCGTGCCGGCCGATCCCGAGGCTGGCACCGGACGCGCGGCCGTGGCCGAGGCAATGACGGTGATTCAAGAGAAGATGAGCGAGCACGTGCGCCAGGCCTCGACCACCACCGGGGTGCCGTTGCACTCGGCGACCGAGATCTGAAACCTCCGTCACAGCAGCAGAGGGCGCGCACACCCGTGCCGGTGCGCGATGATGGCGGGGTGAATTCCACCGAGTACCCCGCCATGCCCGACGACGACGCCGCCGCCTGGGAGCAGCAGTCGCCGGATCTGAGCGAATCACCCGAGCAGGCCCAGCGCGCCGAGGCGCTGCGTGCCGGCCTGCAGGCCTACGACCTGGCCGACGCGGACCTGGCGCTGCTGTCCGGCGATGACACCGAGGGCACCGGCGAGGAACCGGAGGGCCCGCTGCCGGTGCTGGCGGTGATCGGGCGCCCGAACGTGGGCAAGTCGACCCTGGTGAACCGCATCCTGGGCCGGCGCGAGGCCGTGGTCCAGGACACCCCGGGCGTGACCCGGGACCGGGTGCTCTACCCGGCGGAGTGGGCTGGGCGGCGGTTCATGCTGGTGGACACCGGCGGCTGGGAGCATGACGCGAAGGGGTTGCCGGGTCGGGTGGCCGAACAGGCCGAGGCCGCGATCGAGGTCGCCGATGCGGTGATGTTCGTGGTCGATGCCACGGTGGGACCCACCAGCACCGACGAGCACGTGGTGCGGCTGCTGCGTCGTTCCGGCCGGCCCACGGTCCTGGTCGCGAACAAGGTGGACAGCCAGCGGGCCGAGGCCGACGCGGCGATGCTGTGGTCACTCGGGCTGGGCGAGCCCTACCCGGTTTCGGCGCTGCACGGGCGCGGCTCAGGTGACCTGCTGGACCGGGCCATGGAACTGCTGCCGGCCACCTCCCAGGTTGCCGGGCGGGATCTGGCCGAGGGACCGCGACGGGTGGCCCTGATCGGACGCCCGAACGTGGGCAAGTCCTCTCTACTGAACTCCCTGACCGGCACCGACCGGGTGGTGGTGGACGAGGTCGCCGGCACCACACGGGACCCGGTGGACGAACTCGTCCGGCTGGGCGAGCGGGACTGGTGGTTCGTCGATACCGCAGGAATCCGGCGCCGCGTGCACCAGACCTACGGGGCTGACTTCTATGCCTCGCTACGCACCCAGGGAGCGCTGGAGAAGGCCGAGGTCGCGGTGGTGCTGATCGATGCCTCGGAGCGGCTGACCGAGCAGGACACCCGAGTGATCCAGCAAGCGATCGACGCCGGGCGAGCCCTGGTCATCGCGTTCAACAAGTGGGACCTGATGGATGAGGAACGCCGGGACCTGCTCGAGCGGGAGATCGAACTGGACCTGGTCCAGGTGCGTTGGGCGCCCCGGGTGAACATCTCCGCCCTGACCGGGTGGCACACGAACCGGTTGGTCCGGTCACTGGAGACCGCCCTGGAGTCCTGGGACACCCGGGTACCGACCGGGAAGCTCAACGCGTTCCTGGGTGACCTGACCGCGGCCAACCCCCACCCGGTGCGCGGGGGCAAGCAGCCCCGGATCCTGTTCGCCACCCAGGCCGGCACCCGCCCACCCCGGTTCGTGGTGTTCGCCACCGGATTTCTGGACCCCGGCTACCGGCGATTCATCGAACGACGGCTACGGGAGACCTTTGGTTTCACCGGCACCCCGATCGAGATCAGCGTACGGGTGCGGGAGAAGCGCCGGCGCCGTTGAGGGTGTGAACAGACCGGCCACCGCGCCATCACATCCACCACCCGGGGTGATCAGGCCCGGGGCTGGTGCTGCCCGCCGCGCTCCTGGTTTGCGGACTCGGGCTCGACGAGTTCGGCCATAGCGGCCGCGAAGAATGAGCGCACCTGGCCCCAGTGCACCTGGGCATTGGCCAGGTGCTCGGTGAGCCGATCGATCTCGGCGTGCTGGGCCGCGGTAAGCTCCTTCTCGGCACGTACCTGCTGCCGTTGCGCCAACTCCTGGCGCAACCGCTCCACGGTGCGCTCAGCCTCGGCGAGCAGTTCGTTCAGGCTCGCCTCATCACCATTGCTGTGCTGGGGCTGCGGCAGCGGAGAAGGTGCCATCACCACACGGTAGCGGCGATCAGCGTGATCGGGACGATCACGAACATACCCAGCACCCAGGCGGCCACGTACACCTTGGACCTGACCGCCAGGCTCGCCAGCCATTGCGCGCCGAGCACCGGTAGCGGGCGCAGCAGTGGCAGGCCGAAGATCACCAGGGCGCAGAAGACGTTGTAGAGCAAGTGAACGTACGCCGCCTGCAGCGCCGGCCCCGCCTCGGCACCGGTGAAGGCGAAAGCCGCGATCAGTGCGGTGAGGGTGGTACCGATGTTCGCGCCGATGGTGAAGGGGTAGATCTGCTTCAGGGAGAACGTTCCGGACCCGGCCAGCGGCACCGCGAGTGAGGTGGTGGTGGTGGAGGACTGGACCATCACGGTCATCAGGGTGCCCGAGGCTATCCCGCTCAACGGGCCGCGGCCGATCGCCGCATGCAGAATGCGCTGGGCCCGGCCCACCATCAGCACCTTGAGGAGTCTGCCGATCAGGTTGATCACGGCCAGGATGCCGAGCACACCCAGCACGATCAGGATGAGCCCGGCGGCCACGGCCGGCAACGGGGAGACCAGGCCGGTCAGGAACGCCGAGCCGGGAGAGGTGACCGCTCGTACCACCTCGCCCACCGCGGTGAACACGGTGGCGACGACTCCGCCGTCGGATCCGGAGGTCTGCGCCGTCAGCCACGCCGAGGAACGGTGCAGTATCCCGAAGACCAGTTCCAGGGGCAAGAAGATGGCCACCGACAACAGGTTGTACATGTCGTGCACGGTGGCGGCCCCGAAGGCCCGGCGAAAGGTCTCCTTGTCCCGGGACATGCCCAGGCTCACCAGGGTGGAGGTCATCGTGGTGCCGATGTTCGCGCCGATCATGATCGGGATGGCGATCCCGATCGGGAGCCCGCCGGCCACCATGCCCACCGTGATCGAGGTGGTGGTGGAGGAGGACTGGGTCAGCGCGGTGGCCAGCAGTCCGATCATCAGCCCGATGAACGGGTTGGACGCGAACTGGAACAGTTGTCCTGCGCCGTCGCCGGCAGCCAGCTTGAACCCGGACCCGATCAGGGCCACTGCGGTGATCAGGACGTAGATCCCGATCGACACCATGACCCATTCCGCGGCCCGCAGCTTCTTCCCGTGGAAGGGGAGGAAATGCAAGGGACTGCGCAGGGGAGCAACGGGTGCCTGCACTGCGCTTGCCGGGGGGAGGCCGACCTGGGTGGTACTCACGCGGCCCTGGCCTGGGTGACTAGTACTCGCACACCAACACTTCAGCACTCGCAGGCGAGATTCAGACGACATCCAGGTAAACGCCAGATGAACACGCTATGAGGTACCTCACATCGGCGCCCTCATTCCGGTTCGGGGCGGGACCAGTTCGCCTCGGTGCGGTGCAGCAGTGACACCACCGTGGTGCCCAGCACGAAGGCGCTGATGATTGCGGCGATCATCAGGCCCGGTTCGTTGGCGGTGCCCACCCGCTGGCTCAGCACGGTCTGGGCTACCACCTGGAAGGCGAGATGGAAACCGACCGGCGTCCACACGCTGCCGGTCTGGATCCGCAGCAGACCCAGCACCACGGCCATTGCCATTGCCAGGAACATGATGCCGCGCTCAGCCAGTACCCCCCACCCTTCCGAGGCCACCCACAGGGCGGTCCCGAACACAGTGAACAACACCGCTTGGGCGATGGCCGCCAGCCACGGGGCCATCACCGTGGTGAGGTTGCGCTGCAGGTATCCGCGGAAGATCAACTCCTCCGGGAGCGCTTCGAAGAAGAACACCAGGACCACCAACAACACGGCCCAGCCCAGGATGTGCGCCACCGGCACGTGGGCCTGCAGGCTGAGCCACCCGGTGCCCAGGGCGACACCAAGTCCCAGGGCACTGGGCACCAGGAAGGCGACCACGCCGATCAGGAACGGACGCCATGCCCTCGCGGACACGCCAAGTCCTAACCCGGACCATGCGCGCCGGTCCAGATAGCGACGGGCGAGGAAGACCATCGGGATCGCCAAACCTGAGATCAGGGCGGCGTTGGCCAGGCGCACCGGGATGCTCGACTGCCCGCCGTAGAGGTTGGCGGTGAGCCAGGACATCAGGGCCCAGATACCCACGCCGGCGGCCAGAACCAGTCCGATCCGTACGACGAGTGGGGCGCGGGTGGTGCCGATGGCGGCTTCAGTAGGCATCGCAGGCAGCCTGACAAGGCTGGACAGGGTGCGTCCAGTGCCATTCGTCATGATTAGGCCTGGTGTGCACGGCTCCTGGAACCGGCGGCTGGGCCGGGTGGACGACGCTCGGGACGTTGCATGGGTTCGGCCGTGGTGAGCCAGCGGATCGCGGAGGTCATCGCGGTGCCGTTGAGGCGGTGCAGAGTTCGGTCCAGGAGCGGGCGGTCCGGGAGCCCCAGGGGCTCGCGGGCCCACCGCGGCAAGGTGGCCACCGCCGCTCGCACCAGGGCGCGGTAGCCGGGTCGAACCGCCACCGGCACCGGCACGGTGTGGATGAACGTCGCCACATCACGGGCGGCCGGGGTGCTCTGCAGTTCCGGCCGGAACTGCTGGAGCCTGTGCTGCAACTCGGCCCGCGTGGTGGGCACCTCCGATGACCCCAGGGCTAGGGCCACCCTCGCGGACTGGGAGACATAGGTGTCGTAATCGGCCTCGTCGAGGCTGCGACGGCCGAAGCGTTCGTGCGCGGTGAGAAAGGAGTCGATCTCGGCGATGTGCACCCAGGCCAGCAGGTGCGGGTCGTCGGCCTGATACGGCCTGCCGTCGGGCGCCGTGCCGTTGACCCGCCGATGGACCGCGCGGACGATATCGACTGCCTCCTGGGCATGCTCGGCCGTGCCGAAGGTGGTGGTGGCGATGAAGGTAGCGGTGCGGGCCAGGCGTCCCCACACGTTCGTGCGGTAGTCGGAGAAGTCGTCGACAGCGGCCATGGCCAGTGGGTGCAGCGACTGCAGCAGGAGGGCGCGCACTCCGCCGATGTACATCGAGGCGTCCCCGTGCACGATCTGAATGGGTGAGCCTGCGCCGTACCAGCGCGGGCCGGGGGTGCCGTGGATGCGGTACCTGGCCTGGGCGCCGTCGGGCCCGGCCACCATGCCCAGTAGGGCCCGGCTCATCCGGTTGCGTACGGAAGTGATCGGCATCCTCTCAGTCTGCCGGTAACGAGGGAGGTGTTCCAGCTCGGGCGCGGGGCTGGTCCGGTGGCGCGGGTTGCTCTAGCATTGCCACACCCCGCACCGGCCCAGCGGGAAGAGGAACGCCATGGTCACGGTCCGGACCCAGCAGCCGGTTCGTGTTGCGGGCCGCCGGGCGGGCGGCGCGTATCGCAACGGGGGTCGGCGCGGTGGCCCCGTCCTGGTGCGCTGCCTGGTCGCGGCGGCAACGGCTCTTGCCCTGATCGCCAGCGGTGCCAGTGCGGCGGCGCTCGATGGACCCTCACCCGGGCAGGAGGAGCCTACGTCCACGAGCCTCGGGGAGGGGCCGGCCTCCACGAGCATCGCGGAGGGGCCAGCCTCCTCGCATCGCGTCATCGATGTCGCCCGCCAGTACAACGGGGTGCCGTACGTGTGGGGCGGGGGTACCCCGGCCGGCTTCGACTGCTCCGGGTTCGTGCAGTATGTCTTCGTCCAGGTGGGCATCGACCTGCCCCGCACGGCGGACTTGCAGGCCGGTGCCGGTTACCGGATCCCGGCAGCGGAGGCCGTTGCCGGTGACCTGGTGTGGTGGCCGGGGCATATCGGGATCTACACCGGCGACGGTCATCACATCGCCGCCCGCAGCCCCGGAACGCTGGTGCACGAGAGTCCGATCCACATGGCCGACCCCACCTTCATCCGGGTGTATGAACAGGACCTGCATGGGGGGTGAGCGAGCCTCATCGCTTGGGGTGGGTGAACTGATCATGCCGGTCCGCGGCCGGGTACGTGCCGATTCGGCCCATCCTGGGGGAGTGGGGTAGCATCGTCGCGTCCCAGTCGGCCGGAAGGCGATCGGCGCGGGGCAACGGGCTGTGGCGCAGCTTGGTAGCGCACTTGACTGGGGGTCAAGGGGTCGTGGGTTCAAATCCCGCCAGCCCGACGCAGTGGGGCGTCTGACCAGCATGAACGTTGGTCAGATGCCTTAGTCATGCTCACCTCAGGCGTCATCGCCGTTGTCATGCCCGCACTCGCTGCACCGTTGCTGCTCATGCGATGGCCGTAGGCGCTGGGTCTGCGTGACGAACACGTTGATCGGGGGCCTCGTGCGCCGGCCACTAGACTCAGTCCACGCGAATCGCCGGGACCGCTGGCCGATACTGGGGACTCCGCGAATCCCCGAGACATCGGTGCAGGCCGGATATCCACCGGATCCTCCGAGGAGCCGTGGACTCATCCGGCCGGCCCGGCAAGCCCACGACTCGGACCAGGGAGCAGCAGTGACCGACCACAGCCAATCAATCGAGCCCGATGAGCGCGGCGGCGCGCCCGGCCATCGCAGCGTCGAATTGCAACGCACCTCCCTGGGTCATTACGAGGTGCGCAACGCCCGAGGTGGTGTGATCAGCCTCGGGGACGGCACCGGCACGGACTTCACACCGGTTGAGGTGCTGCTGGCCGCGATCGCCGGGTGCTCCAGCGTCGATGTGGATCACATGACCAGCCGCCGCGCCGAGCCCGAGGAGTTCACCGTCCGGTGCACCGGCACGAAGGTCTCCGACGACGACGGCAACCACCTGCAGGACGTCGAGGTCACCTTCCACCTGCGCTTCCCGGCCGGTGCCGAGGGCGATGCCGCGCGGGCCCGGATCGCGCCCGCTATCAAGGCCAGCCATGACCGGGAGTGCACGGTGTCGCGGACCGTGGAGCTGCCCACACCCGTCACGATGCGTACCGCCAACAGAGAGTGATCCCCGATTCGGGCCACCTGAATAGTCGCCGCCCGCCTGCTCTGCTGCTCACAGTTCCGTCCGCTTCAGCGCCAGGGATGCCACTGCGAGGCTGATGACGGTGAGCACGGCGGTGCTGATGAGCGGGCCGATCGTCATGAGCATCCCGTCGGACAGGACCGGCCCGGCTATGCGTGCCAGACTCCAAGGCAGTATTTCGAAGGCGCGGGGCGCGGTAGCGACGAGGAGGTCGGTGCCGAGTATGCCGGCCAGCGGCAGCGCGACCACCAGGGCGCGCGACCAGGTCAGCGCACTGAGCATGAGCACTACGGCAAGGTGGAAGACCGCGAGGCAGCCGATGAGTGCAACGGCACCGAGCCACTGGTCTAGCGGCCACAGCGCTCCGTCGGCAAGGGAGAGTTGGGCCAGCACGCCGAGCCATGGCACGAGGACGATCACGACGAACAGGGCGAGGGCGTGGCCGAGGAACTTCGCCGCAAGCAATGCACTACGAGCCAGCGGTTTGGACAGCATCCACTCCAGCACGCCGCTGCGCCGTTCGTCGAGCAGGATGCCCTGGGCGGTGACGACCACGCCGACGGAGACCAGAATGCCTGCCATGCCAGCGAATTGGACCGCACTCTCGGTCGGGGTCATGTCGCTCGTGCCAGCGGCGACGTCCAGCCGGGGCAGGACCCAGAGCACCAACACGACCAGCGCGTTGGTCAGAGCGGACCACACGAGGGCCTGCGTCCACCACCGCCGGGTGTTCCACCAAGAACCTGATTCCCGACGGAACTGGTTGGTCAGCCCGGACAAGGACGATGGCGTTGTCATCGAACGTCTCCCTCCACGACGTTGATGAACACGTCCTCGAGTTCGGACCTGCGGCGACCGAACTCGACCACCCGGACCTCGTCGTGGCTCAGGACCAGCCGCAGCAGTTGAGCCTGGGCGAGCTCCTCGTCACTCACCCGGACCGTGACGGAGACTCGGTCGTCGCCGGGGACCTCGCGGATCTCGGTGACCCAGGGCTGAGCCCGCAGGCTGGTCACGGCGGGACCGACAGCCCCGGTCAACGTCAGGACGAAGGTGTCGGCCTCGTCGAGGAGATCGACCATTGAGGACTGGAGGACACGGCGGCCGTTCCGCAGGATTGCGACCTCGTCGCTGATCTGCTGGACGTCGTCGAGGATGTGGGTGGAGTAGAAGACGGTCGTTGTCTCCTTCAGTCGGCGCATGACGTCCAGGACATCGCGTCGGCCCAGCGGGTCCAGCGCCGCGGCGGGTTCGTCGAGAATGAGAAGCCTGGGGCGGTGGATCTGAGCCTGCGCAATCCCCAGTCGTTGCCGTTGGCCACCGGAGAGCTCACCGGAGCGGGCGTGAGTCTTCGCGGTCAGACCGACCAGGTCCAGCGTCTCGGTGATGTCGTCCTCGATGCGAGCGTCGGGGTCGAGGGGGTAGAACCCACGCGCGTACCGCAGAACCTGCCGGGCTGTGAGGTCCTCATGGAACCGTGGCTGCTGGGCGAGGTAGCCGACCTGCCTGCGCACCTGCATGCTCGCACTGACGATGTCGGATCCGAGTACCTGCGCCGTGCCCCCCGAGGGCGCGGCCAAGCCGAGGAGCAGCCGCATCAGGGTGGTCTTGCCCGCCCCGTTCGG
Organism: Pseudactinotalea sp. Z1748; assembly: GCF_049725185.1. Taxonomy (NCBI): domain Bacteria; kingdom Bacillati; phylum Actinomycetota; class Actinomycetes; order Micrococcales; family Cellulomonadaceae; genus Pseudactinotalea; species Pseudactinotalea sp. Z1748. The sequence goes on from NZ_JBMPQB010000003.1 coordinate 291,441, forward strand.
ACCGAGAAACCCGAACAGAGACCGCTCGGGGACCACCAGATCGAGCCCATCGAGAGCGATGACCCCACCGTAGTGCTTGGTGAGGCCCTGGCAGGAGATCGCCGGTGCTCCCATGAGACTTCACGCTATCGACGGTCAGAACGGCAAGCCAGGGTCCTTGGTCCCGGGGCTGTCCGAACGCCGGCTCGGGCTTCGGCGCTAATGAACCAGCACGGCCTTGACGGGGGATGAACACACGCGGCACCGAGACGCCCTCGACAATATAGTCGCGGCCGGCGTGCGGGGCGCCAGTATGGGGTTTCACTCGGCTCGCAGGGTTATCGCGACCGCCAACCACACGAGCGCCATCAGCAGGCCGTTGAACGGCGCCAAGAACATGATCGGCAGGAACAGGGCGAGCCCGGCGCCGGTCCACCACGGCCACCGACGGCGGCTGCCGAGCACGCCGGCAGCGATGAGCCCGAGGGACGTCGGCACCACCGCCAGCAGGAACAGCCACTCCGCCGGCTCCTGTCCGGTGATCGGGACGCCGAGCATGATCACCCCAGCGATCGTTAAGCCCGCAGGCGCGAGCCACCACAGCAGCGCCCCCCAGCCGGTGACGGGCACGATCAGGGCCAATGCCAGGGCACCCGCCAGGAAGGCGGCACCCGCGGTCACCTCCGATACGAGCCCGATGCCGGTCGTGTGGTCGCTGAGGTCGCCGTCGAAGAACGTGAGCACGCCGTTGACGATGAGGATTGCCGCAGCCAGAGCGGCCGCAATCCTCGCTCGGCGTATCCGCGTCTCGATGGTCGAAGGGGGAGTCGTTGATGGCACAGCGGGGGTGGGCACAGGGGTCGACATGGGGGCTCCTCTCCGAGAGCGGGTTGTGATGTACCAACTCAGTACCCTTCAAATGAAGCGGGTTCGCGGTCGGGTCACATCCCACGCAGGTCTCGATCGTCTCTGCCTTGAGATAGAGGTACTCGGTGCACGCCCTCCCTAGAATTGTGGCGTGGCCGCGCTGCCCCGTTCACCGCTTACTCGTGACGTCCTCCTGGGCGTGGCGGTGACGGCCGCCGCACAGGCAGAGTTGCTCCTGATCGCCGCGGACGGGGCCGGGCCGAGTGTCTGGCACCATCTTGAACACGTGCTGATCCTGCCCGCACTAGGGCTACGACGACGCGCACCACTGGGTTCGATACTTGTTGCTGCAGTCGGCTTGCTCGCCGCCCCGTTGGTCGGTCCGGTGGCGGTGGCAGTGCCCTATCTCGCGCTACTGTTCCTGCTGGCTTCGCTCGGCTGGTTCGCATCCCTGCGAAGGGGACTGGTCGGCGTCGCGGCCACGCTCGCTTGTGGTCTCGGGTACGACGCGGTCAGCGGGGCAGAACCGGTGGCAGACCTTGTCGTCAACGCAGTGCTGATCGGCTCGGCCTGGATGGCCGGCCATGGGCTGCGGGTCGCCACCGACCGACGAGTGGCCGTGGAGGTGGCCACAGATCGCGCGGCGCGGGATGCGGTCGCTGCGGAGCGCGGCCGCATCGCCAGGGACCTGCACGACTCGCTGGCGCACGCCCTGACGTTGATCACGCTGCGGGCCGGGGGGGCTCGCGAGCGGGTCGTGCAGGCCTCAGCGGCTCAGGCGTTCGGCGCGATCGAGCAGGTCGGGCGCGAGGCGCTGGCGGACATGCACCGGGCGCTCGGCCTTCTGGGACCGGCCACCGACGATGCGCCGGGCATGGCACATCTACCTGATCTGGTCGAGGGGTTTCGCGGCGGCGGGCTGACCGTGGACCTTGACGTCCAGGCGTGCGCGATTCCGGGCAGCGTGTCCACCACCATCTACCGGGTCGTGCAGGAAGCGCTGACCAACGTGACTCGCCACAGCAATGCCTGCACGGCTCGGGTGCGCATCTGTCACAAGGATGGCGAGTTGGTGACCGTCGTGACAGACCCCGGCCCGGCTCGGCCATCGCCGACAGCCGGCACAGGGCGTGGGCTGGACGGCCTCCGCCAGCGCCTCGACCTGTTCGGCGGCAGCCTGGCGTCGCATCGGCACGCGGACGGCTGGCGAGTGGAGGCCCGCATCCCGCTCGCGGGCGTTGAGGCGTGAACACGGTGCGGGTAGTGATCGCGGACGACGAGCCGCTCGTCCGCCAGGGACTGCGGATGGTGCTCGAGTTCGACGGCGACGTGATCGTGGCAGCCGAGGCCGCGGACGGTCGGGAGGCGCTGGCGCGCGTCGCCGAACACCTCCCTGACTTGGCGCTGCTGGACATTCGGATGCCTGTGCTCGACGGCATCGAGACTGCACGACGGATCTCATCCGATCCAAGACTGGGTGGTGTCCGAGCAGTGGCTCTCACCACGTTCGCGGACGACGACCTCGTTGTGCACGCCCTGCGCGCCGGGGCGGTGGGTTATCTCCTCAAGAGCATGCCGCCCGAGCAAATACGCCACGCCGTCCGGTCAGCGGCAGATGGCCAAATGGCGCTCGCGCCGGAGTTGGTCGACCGGTTGGCACGAGAGTACGCCGCCCGGAGGGTGGCTCCCGCTACCGCACTACAACGGCTCACGGAACGAGAGACTCAGGTGTTGCGGGAGATCGCCCAGGGTCGGTCAAATCTGGAGATTGCGTCGAGCCTGTACCTCGGCGAGGGTACCGTCAAGACGCACGTAGCCGCGGTGCTACGCAAACTGGAGTTGCGCGACCGCACCCAGGCTGCGGTGGCGGCGTACGAGTTGGGCCTCGTCCGGCCAGGTGGTCCCGACTAGGTCTGCACGGCTTCCTCGGTGTCGACACGCTCCGGCGCCAATGGCAGCAGTCCCATCCCCGCGAGGGCGCGCGGCGCGGCGTCCGGGGCAGCCACGGACAAGGAACGGGCGAAGTAACCATGATCGACGTGCGCCGAATCCAGCACGAGGACGGTGGCCCGAGTAGCCGGAGTGTCGCGCAACGGCATCACGGGTAATAGGTCCAGTGTCATTCCCGCGCCCCACACCGGTGGTGTCGAACGCATGGGTGGCGCCTCCGCCGGTCAGGTCGTGGATCTGTTCGACCTGGTCCTCGCACCGGCGCCGGTCCGCACGCCGCAACCAAAGGATCCCAGGAGGTACTCGTCGTCGGGCGCCACTCGGGCACCTTGGCGAGGTTGCGCTCGCTGACGATCGCATGGGTACCGAAGGAGGACTGACCGAAGAAACTCGACCCCACCGGCTGCCCGTCCGCTGTTGCCTTGTAGGAACCGTCGGCGCGGGCCAGGGCGTTGATGTCGTTGAACCGCACGCAGTTGAACGGCCGGCCCGTCAGGCAGGTCCGGCAACGTCCGCACGATGCGTAGGAGGGTGGTCACGACTGCCTCCTGGCCGGTGGTTCCCACACTGTAAGGCAGAACCGGGGCCTCAGCGAGAGCACGGGCCGGCGGCGCATCCTGCCGTCGCCCAAGTTGTCGCGCCGGTCCGTGGCGCGCACGCTGGCGTGCATGAGTCTGACCATCGCCGGGGTGGACGTCAGCAAACCGCAGAAGGTGCTGTTCCCGGCAACGGAGACCCCGGAGGTGACGAAGGAGGACCTGGCCCGCTATTACGCCGGTATCGCCACCGACATGCTGCCGCACGTGCGGGGCCGTCCGATCGGCATGCAGCGATTCCCCGATGGGATCGAAGGGCCCTCGTTCTACGAGAAGCGGGTTCCCCAACACTTCCCGGACTTCGTTGCCACCGTGCAGGTGCGGACCGCCGACGGTCCACAACGTCAGGTGATGATCGAGGACGAGGCTACCTTGGTCTATCTGGCCCGGCAGGCGTGCCTCACCCGCACACATGGTTGAGCACGGCTGCGGACCTGGATCATCCGGACCAACTGATCTTCGACCTTGACCCCACCGTTCCCGGGCTCGGGGCGGTGCGGCGAGCCACCGTGATGGTGGGGGAGGTGCTGGACGACCTGGGGCTGCGCACCTTCCTCAAGACCACCGGCTCGCGCGGGTACCACGTGGTGGTGCCGCTGCGGCCCGAGGCGGACTTCGAGACCGTACGTGCCTTCGCCCGCACGGTCGCGGAGGCACTGGTGCGCCGCGCTCCGGACCTGCTCACCCTGCAGGCGCGGAAGAAGAAGAGGGGACCTGTGGCAGGTGTTGTCGGAGCACCGCCAGGATCTGACCCGCGCCCGTGAACGCCTGGCGTGATCGGTCAGTCGGCGCCCGCTGACGCCAGCAGATCACCGCGCAACCAGACACTGCGCAGCGATTCCGCGAGCCGGCTCGGCTCTTGACGATGTGGCGGGTCGAAGTGGTGCCGCTGGTGAAAGACCTCGAGCGTGAAGTCACGAAATACCCCACCGAGCCGTTCGGCAATCTCGCCGTACTGGTCGGGGTTACTCAAGCCGCCGAGCGCGAAGTAGACAGGACGGTCGAACCGCCTCAAGGCATTGCGGTCCAGATCGTAAGTCTTGAAGGTGCGCATGAGGGCCCGGATCCCAGCGGGCCTTTGGGACATCCACACCGGCGGTGGCGCTGATCGCGGCTCAGGCAGCCGAACCTCAGACCGCACCTGTAACCGCGTGAAGGCCGCCATGAAATCCTCGTCCGAAAGTTGAGCCAGCGCGTCGTACTCGGACCACAACCGCTCGTGCCTCGGGCTCCAGTCCCAGTGGCCGCCCCACGCCGGTTCGAGCAGACTCAGGGTCAACAGGAGCGACGGCTCCGATGCCGCACACGCCAGGGCTGCGGCGCCACCGCCGGAGTAGCCCACCAGGTGAAAGCGAGTCCACCCGCGAGCCCCGGTTTCACGCAGAACCCCGGCGACCTCCGTGTCCAGGGAGTAGTCTGCCGGCGGGGAGGCCCCGCGATAGACCTCGAGGTCTTTGACTATCGCCTCGACGTCATCGCCCAACAGGTCAACGAGTTCGGAGTAGGCCAGCGCCGCGGGAAGTACGGCCCCGGGCAGGAAGACAACCTTCGATGCGCTCACTGTTCGCCTCCGATCGGAGCATGGATCGAATCCGTACCGGCGTGCTGAGCGCCGGCGAGAACACCAATCCGCAGCGGGTTCGGGACCACGCCTTCCCACCAAACTCCCTAGAGCGTGGGAGTCCGCTCGAAGGAGGCTTTCAGGGCGTCGACTGTGATGGTTCGTTCCTTGACCGCGAAGCGCCGCCAGATGGGTGTGCCGAGGCGCCACAGCCCGTAGGAGATCAACTTGCCGCGATGGCGGACCCGTGTCTCGTTGTCACCGGCGGGTTCCAGTCGGTAACTCGGCCAGCCTTCGAACTTGAGTGTGCCCGACTTCGACCTATCCCACCAGTGAAAGACGACCGTGTGGGGCGCCGTCATCTCCACGATCTCCCCGGGCATGGTGCCCTGAGTCGTTTCATCGACGAAGGTCGTTCCGACGCCGGGCTCGCCGGGAGAGGTCTGCCGAGTGTGCTTCAGCATGCTTCCGGCCTCCGCCATCCAGTCGTTGTGCCCCTCGATGTCGACCAGGCGTGCGAACACCTGCTCGATCGGCGCCCCGATCGTGCGTTCGAGCTCGAACTCGATCGGCTTCACACGATCAAGCATCCTCCTCGGGCCGACGAACTACAAGGCTTTCGACGTCGCCGTCGCCACGGATCAGGCGGCCTCGGACCGTTTCACCCAGCACAGGCAGAACGGGTGCCCGGCCGGGTCGGCGTAGACGCGGAAGCCCTCACCGGGGGCTTCGTCGTCGACGGCTTTGAGCAATACGGCGCCGAGCGCGAGTACCTCCTCGTGCGCCTCCTCGATGTCCGCGACCCACAGGTCCAGATGGATCTGTTGCGGGTTCCCGTCGGGCCATTGCGGCGGCACGTGCTCAGGGGCCAACTGGACAGCCACCTTGGCGCTGCCATCCACGAGCACGGTGTGCCAGTCGTCCTCGTAGTCCACGGTCCCGCCGAGCACGCCGGCCCAGAACCGACTCTCGGAGTTCAGGTCGGCGGCGTCGAACACCACCACCTGATGAGTGATCTCCGTGGTTGCCTCCACGCGCCCATGTCGCCACCCGGCCCGGAGCGCCGGGACTGATGTGCACATGATAGCCAGCACAGCCCCTACGATCAGTGCCGATGAGCAAGGAGAAGCCGGGGGACGGCAAGCCGCTGAAGCCCTTCCACTGGTGGCAGGGTCTGTGGCGGAGCGTCTTCGCCATCGAGCACGACGACGCTCACTGGCACGTCGAGGTCAACTTCCTGGACTGGGACGGACGCGTCGCGTTCTACCGCGACGGACGCCAGGACCGCACCCAGCGGTTGCCGGCCCGGTTCGGACTCGATGACGGATCCGGGATCGACGTGCGCACGAGCACCTATGGCATCCGGCGGGCCCACCTGGTCAGCCCCGAAGGGAAGGAGCAGCAACTCGTCCCGGTGCCCGGCAGCGCCGAACGGTGGCGCGCGGACCTGGAGCGGCGACGGCCGGGGCTGAGCACCACGATCAGCGTGACCTCCTTCATGGTGCTACTCGCGGTGATCGTGCTGCAGGTGCCCCAGGGGCTGGAGTGGCTGGCCGATCTCAGCGACGACGTTGCCTCCGACCTCCCCGAGAACCTCTCCGGTCTGGTCGGGATCCTGGCGCAGTTCAGTTACACCTCCCCCTGGAATCTCGGACCGGTGCTGAACACGAGCATCACCGTGGCCGGCCTGCTGGCGCTGCTCGAGCGAGCCCTGCGACTGCGTTACTCCTGGTGGCTCGATGGTCTCGAGGGCATGGACGGGGCCTGGAGCGGGTGACCCCCCACCTAGACTGCCCCCATGAGCTTCCTCAAGCGATTGTTCGGCCGGGACTACGAGGTCTCCAGCCCGACCCGGGCGGCCGGTTCGGCGCAGCCCGGTCAGGTCGACACGACGGCCAAACCGGGCCCCGACGATGCGGTGCAGGCGGCCGAACCTGCCCGGTTCGTCGTCGAGCAGACCTTCACCCAGACCGGCCGGGGGACGATGGCCGTGGGCAAGCTCGCCAGCGGCTACCTGACTGAAGGGGATCACGTGCGGGTGCTGCGCGGTGGTGAGTCCTACGACTCCGGCACCGTGCAGCGGCTGGAGGTCGGCCGACGTCGGGTGGAGCGGATGCCCCCGGGAACCAACGGTGGAGTGCTGGTGGAGGGGATGGCGCAGCCGATCGCGTCGGGGGATGAGATCCACGCCGGTCCCAGCAGCTGACCCTGACCCAGCCGTAGCCGGGCGTACCGCCGTTGCACGTGCTCGGCCGAGAGACAACGTGGGGCCCGGCCGTCCGGCCGGGCCCCACGTTCGTCAGGAACGCTGGTCCTTAGTTGAAGACCGAGTCCACGATGTCCTGGTTGTTCTCGATCCACTCGCGCGCGCCGGCGGCCGGGTCGCCCTCGTGTACGTTCACGATCAGATCCTCGAGTTCACCGAACTGGTCGTTGTCCAGGACGGGGAAGTTGCCCATCGCCTCGGCGACTTCCGGGAACTCACTGGAGAACTCGGAGTTGGCGATGAAGTTCAGGGACTCGGGCTCACCGAGCGCCTGCTCGGGGTCCTCCAGGTCCTTCACCGGATACTCGGCGTTGGCCCAGAACGGGTGCCACAAGGTCACCACAACATCCTCCTCGGCGTCGATGGCGCTGCTCAACTCGGTGAGCATCGCCGCGGTGGAGGACTCGACCAGGGTGAAGTTCTCATCCAGCCCGTAGGTCGGGAACACCGAGTTGGCGGTGACGCCCATGTGTCCGGCGCCGGCCTCGATTCCGATGACCTGGCCGTCGAACATGTCCGGGTTCTCGGCCAGTTCCGGGATCGAATCGATCTCGGTGTACTCCGGGACGGCGAGCGTCAGGACCGCACCCTCGTAGTAGTGGCCCAGGTCCTCCAGGTCATCGCCGTAGGTGTCCATGTACTCGGCGTGCGTGACCTCCGGCCATGCGGAGGGGTAGACGTGGTAGTCGCCGCCGGCCACGGCGGTGTACAGCGGCCCGGCCTGGCCGATCTCTTCGATCTGCACCTCATAGCCCTGGTCCTGCAGCATCTCCTGCCACAGGTAGCCCATGCTCAGGCCGTCGGTCCAGTCGGGCAGGATGCCCAGGATGACCGGACCCTCGGCACCGGCGGCGCCGTTCTCCTCGGCCTCGGCGCCGTTGTCGGGCGCAGCGCCGTCATCGTCGGTGTCGGTGTCGCCGTTGCAGGCAGCCAGTAGCAGGGCGCTCGCAGCGGTCACGGCGAGCAGGCTCCGGGTACGTCGTGGGGAGGTCCTCATCTGTTTCCTTCCATGTCGGGGCCGCCGCGCTCAGCGGGACCCATTGTCGGCTCTCGATCCGGATTCATGCAGTTGTGGACTGGTGGTCGCGGTCCCCACCGGGCCGATGGGTGGACACACGTCCGGCGCGTAGTAGCTTCTTGAGTCGCGCGGCTCTCGGTGTTCCGGGTTTGCGTCCGCCGACAGCGGCGGTCACCCGGTCGAGGTAGATGGCAAGGACGACGACGGACAGGCCTGCTTCGAAACCCAGCCCGATGTCGATGGTGCTGATCGCGCGGGTGACCTCGGCGCCCAGACCCCCGGCACCGACCAGTCCCGCGATCACCGCCATCGACAGGGCCAGCATGATCACCTGGTTGACCCCAGCCATGATGGTGGGCATCGCCAGGGGCAATTGGATCCGCGCAAGAATCTGCGAACCGGTGCTGCCGAAGGCCTGCCCGGCCTCGACGACTTCGGCGTCCACTTGCCGGATGCCCAGTTCGGTCAGGCGCACCCCCGGAGGAAGCGCGAAGATCACGGTGGCGATCACCCCGGGGACGACCCCGACGCTGAACAGGGTGATGACCGGCACCAGCCAGACGAAGGCGGGCATCGTCTGCATCAGGTCCATCACCGGGCGCACGATCTGGGAGACGCGGTCCGACTTGGCCGCCGCGATGCCGATCGGTATGGCCAGCAGCAGGGCCACCAACGTGGCGATGATGACCATGGCCAGGGTGAGCATCGCGCCTTGCCACTGCTCGACACTGATCACGAACAGCCACATGCCCAGCGACAGCAGGGCGAGCTTCCAGTCCCGCAGCAACCAGGCAACGGCGGAGAACAGGACAGCCAGCAGCAGAGCATCGGGGGTGTTCAGCAGGCCGGCCAGGTTGGTGGTCGCCCAACTGATGAGGCTCTGGATTCCGTCGAAGACCACGCTCAGGTTGTCCTGGATCCACCGGAACCCCGCCTCGATCCACTCCCCGATGTCCAACCGTGGGATTCCGGTGCCATCGGTCTCATCCGCATAGAGGTTCATGAGGGCAGCCCCGCTCCCGCGCTCGCTGCGCCTGCAACCGGACCGGTTCTCAGGTTCTCGGTCATCTCAGGGTCCTCCGGATCGGCTAGGGCGTTGAGCAACGTCACCCTGGGAATCACGCCGACCAGCCTCTCGTCGCGGTCCAGCACGGCCAGCGCCACCTTGGCTTGCGCTGCTGTCGCGATGAACTGCGCGAGGGTGTCGTCGGTGTGCACCTGGTGCGCCTGCCCGAGCACACCCTCGAGGCTGTTCGCTCCGGATCGCACTGCCTGCGCGACGTCCGTCTCATAGACGACCCCACGCAGCCGTCGGCTACGGTCAACCACCATCAGTGCGGACATCTGGTGTTCGCGCAGCAACTTGTGTGCGGTGCGCGGACCTGACTCCGCTCCGATCACCGCCACCGGTCGCTCCATGATCGCCCCGGCGGTGAGCACCCGGGTGCGGTCGACGTCCTGGATGAACTGGGCCACATAACTGTTCGCGGGGTCGTTGAGGATCTGCTCGGAGGTGCCGATCTGCTCGATTCGGCCGTCGCGCATCATCGCGATCCGGTCGCCCAGCCGCATCGCCTCGTTCAGATCGTGGGTGATGAACAGGATCGTCTTTCCCAGGGTGTGCTGCAGGTCGATCAACTGATCCTGCATCTCCCGGCGGATCAACGGGTCCAGCGCGGAGAATGCTTCATCCATCAGCATGACGTCGGTGCCGGAGGCCAGCGCGCGGGCCAGTCCCACCCGCTGACGCATCCCGCCGGAGAGTTCATCGGGATAGGACCCGCCCCAGCCGTCCAGCCCGACCATGCGCAGCGCCTCCTCGGCGGCCCGTTGCCGGTCGGCGCGGTTGGCTCCGCGCACTTCCAGGGCTTGCGCGGCGTTCTCCCCGACAGTGCGGTGGGGGAGCAGCGCGAAGTGCTGGAAGACCATGGACACCTTCTGCCGGCGCATCTCCCGTAGCGCACGGCCTCGCAAGCCGGTGATGTTGTCACCAGCGACGATCATGTCGCCGGCGGTGGGCTCGAGCAGTCCGTTGACCATCCGGATCAGCGTGGACTTGCCCGAACCGGACAAGCCCATCACGACGAAGATCTCCCCGTCGTTGGCGTCGAAGGACGCGTCGATGACGGCAGCGGTCAGACCCCGCTCGCGCAACTCCTCCCGGCTGGCACCGGACTGGAGCCACCCCACGCCCCGCTCCGGCCGACGCCCGAAGATCTTTTGTACACGCCATGGGCTTCGATCACTGGCACCTGAGAATGTCTCCAGTTCTCGGCGGGGGTGTCCCGCCGTCGGGATGCGGCACAGGGTGCGGTCCAGGGTTGAGGCGAGGATGACTCCGCAGGACGTGACGCAGGCGCACACCCGAGCGAAGCGACCTATCCCAAGCCCGCCCGATCACCATCCACTGGCAAACAACGCATGTCAGTCTGGCATAGAAGATCCCGGCGGGCACATGCCAGGGGCCGCTGGGTGCTGTTCCGAAAGGGGAGGCAGCGCCAGTGCACGCGGGAACCGGCAGCGCCGGCGCACGCGCCGAACTCCGGCGACGACCCGTGCCTGCCCACGTCGGCGGACCCCGGGGCCCCGGTCCAACCCGCACGATCCCGCGGTCTATGCGGCACGCTGGGGTTTCGGTGGGGCGTGGCTCGGTACCCGTACGCCCCCTGTGCGGCTCCACCGGGGACACCCGCGCACCCCGCCCGGCCCTCTCCGCACCACGTGGCCAAGGTCACGCCCGATCGTTACGCTTCCGTGAGGATGTGGGCGTCGTCAGTACTGCCGGCTCACCCGGGCCGGTGGGCGGGCGCGGCCGGTCAGGACTGCGCACCGGGCGCGACCGGGGCGGAAGACGATATCTTGATATCGAACAACCGCTGTCGACCCGGACGGAAGTGCACCCTGTGGCTACTCCCACGATTATCTATACCCAGACCGATGAGGCGCCGGCACTGGCGACCTACTCACTCCTGCCGGTAATCGAGGCGTTCGCCGCCAGCGCGGGCGTGCAGGTGCAGACCCGGGACATCTCGCTCGCGGGCCGCATCATCGCCGCATTCGCTGACGTGCTCCCGCCGGAGCAGCGCACCGAGGACGCGCTGGCCGAACTCGGTCAACTGGCCGAGACTCCGGAGGCCAACATCATCAAGCTGCCAAATATCTCCGCCTCGGTGCCCCAACTCAAGGCCGGCATCGCCGAGTTGCGTGCCCAGGGGGTCGACCTACCGCCCTACCCCGACAACCCCGCCACCGACGACGAGCGGGACGCGCGCGCACGGTACGACAGCGTCATGGGCAGCGCGGTGAATCCGGTCCTGCGGCAGGGCAACTCGGACCGGCGGGCACCGGCGTCGGTGAAGAACTACGCCAAGGCGCACCCGCACCGGATGGGGGAGTGGTCCAGTGATTCGGGGACCACCGTGGCCACCATGGCCGAGGACGACTTCCGCAACAACGAGAAGTCCGTGGTGTTGACCGAGGCAGACACCCTACGCATCGAGCACGTCGACGCAGACGGCACGGTCACCGTGCTGCGCGAGCAGGTGCCGGTCGAGGCAGGGGAAGTCGTCGATGCCACCGTGATGCGGGCCGATGCCCTGCAGGCCTTCCTCAAGGCCCAGGTGCAGGCCGCCAAGGATGCCGACGTGCTGTTCTCGGTGCATCTGAAAGCGACCATGATGAAGGTCTCCGACCCGATCATCTTCGGGCACGCGGTCCGGGCCTTCTTCCCGGAGACGTTCGCCACGTACGGCCAGGTGCTCGCCGAGGCCGGGCTGAGCCCGAACGACGGTCTGGGATCGATCCTGTCGGGCGTGGATGACCTGCCCGCCGGGCAGGAGATCCGCGACTCCTTCACCGCCGAACTCCAGCGGGGTCCGCGCCTGTTCCAGGTGGATTCGGACCGCGGGATCTCCAACCTGCACGTGCCCAGCGACGTGATCATCGACGCCTCGTTGCCGGCCCTGATCCGCAACGGCGGGCGCGCCTGGGGTCCGGACGGGGAGGAGGCCGACACGCTGGTGGTGATCCCGGACTCCAGCTACGCCGGGGTCTACCAGGCCACGATCGATGACAGCCGCACCCATGGCGCACTGGACCCGGCCACCATCGGTTCGGTGCCGAACGTGGGCTTGATGGCCAAGGCCGCCGAGGAGTACGGCAGCCATGACAAGACCTTCGAGATCGCCACCGACGGGGTGGTCCGCCTGGTCACCTCGGCCGGAGCGGTGCTCACCGAGCACACCGTGACCGCCGGCGACATCTGGCGCTCCTGCCAGACCAAGGACGTGGCCATCCGGGACTGGGTCAAACTGGCCGTGAACCGATCCCGGGCCAGCGGCACGCCCGCGGTGTTCTGGCTCGACGCAGACCGGGCCCACGATGCCAGGCTGATCGAGAAGGTGAACACCTACCTGGCCGAGCACGACACCGACGGGCTGGATCTGCACATCATGGACCCGGTCGCTGCCACCCGCTTCACCCTGGAGCGGATGCGTGCCGGAACGGACACCATCTCGGTGACCGGCAATGTGCTGCGCGACTACTTGACCGACCTGTTCCCGATCCTGGAACTGGGTACCAGCGCCAAGATGCTCTCGGTGGTCCCGCTGATCAACGGCGGGGGCCTGTTCGAGACCGGTGCCGGAGGATCGGCGCCCAAGCACGTCCAGCAACTACAGAAGGAGAACTACCTGCGCTGGGACAGCCTGGGTGAGTTCCTGGCCCTGTCGGTCAGTTTCGAGCACCTGGCACAGTCCCAGGGCAACGCCCGGGCCCAGGTGCTCGCGGACACCCTGGACCGGGCTACCGGGACCTTCCTGGAGGAGAACAAGTCCCCGACCCGCCGGTTGGGCGGCATCGACAACCGTGGCAGCCACTTCTACCTGGCGCTGTTCTGGGCGGAGGAACTGGCCGCCCAGTCCGACGACGCGGCCCTGGCCGGGGTGTTCGGACCGGTGGCCGCGACCCTGCGCGCGCAGGAGGAGACGATCGTGGCAGAACTCCTCGACGTACAGGGCCAGGAGGTGGACCTGGGCGGGTACTACCGCCCTGACCCGGCCAAGGCCGACGCGGTGATGCGACCCTCGGCGACGTTCAACGCGGCGCTGGCGTCGCTGCGTCGATGAGCGCGGCGATCCCCGCGCCGGGCTGGGGGATGGCCCGTCCGGTCCTTGCCGATGCGCTGATCCGCTCCCGCAGCACCGCGGCGCAGGTGGGGCTGGTCATCGCCGGTGCCGCGCTGGTGGCCCTGCTCGCCCAGGTGGCGGTGCCGCTGTGGCCGGTACCGGTGACGGGGCAGACCCTCGGGGTGCTGGTGGTCGGGGCGAGCCTTGGCGCGCGTCGGGCGGCTGCAGCGATGATGGCCTATCTGCTGGCCGGGGTGGCCGGGTTGCCGGTGTTCGCCGGTGCGATGGGGGGACCGGCGAGCGTGGCAAGTCCGTCCTTCGGCTTCATCATCGGGTTCATCCCGGCCGCGGCCTTCATCGGCTGGCTGGCCCAAAGGCACTGGGACCGGCGTCCCCTGCTGGCGCTGGCCGGGTTCGCCGGTGCCAGCCTCATCCCGTTCATCATCGGGGTGCCCTACCTCGGGGTGGTCCTGTCGATGCTCGGGATGCCCCATGACGTCGGAACGTTGGTGTCCGTCGGTGTGGTCCCGTTCCTCCTCGGTGGAATCATCAAGTGGATCCTGGCCGCCATGATCATGCCGCTGGCACACCGCGCCACCGGCGCCCTCGCCGGAGAACGCTGAGCCCACGCCGACCCAAGCCGGGCCACCAACCGCTCGGTGGTGGCCCGGCAGGGGTCAGACCCGCTTGGCCATGGCCAGTTCCGTCGTCGGGCTCTCCGCCAGCACCCGGGTGAGCACCCGTTCAAGCGGGTACAGCAGCGCACCTGTGGCCCAGCCGGTGGGTGGGGTCAGGGTGAGCCCACGCAGGAGTCCGCCCCACGTCTTACGCCACCACCAGGGCGCATCGACCTGGGCGTTCATCAGCACCAGACTCGGCGTGCGACGCTCCAGGCGGAGGCCATTGCGCGCCAGTTCGCGGGTGATCCACTGCCGTGACCGGTTCACCTGGTGCTCGGAGCGGTCCGGTGCCCGGTTGAGGAAGTTCTCGGTGAAGATGAACCGTCCGCCCGGGCGCAGCAGCGCCGCGACATTGGCCAGGGCGCCGCGGTACAACTCGTCGTCGGTGATGTGGAAAAGCACGTCCATGCAGGAGATCACATCGAAACTACCCGGCTCGAACGGGCCCGGTCCGGCGGTCACGTCGAACTCCTCGATCCGCAGCGTCCCGAAACGTTCGCGCAGCCGGGTCACCGCGGCCGGGGTCAGGTCCGATCCGGTGACGTGCCCGGCACCAGCGGCCTGCCACCAGGCCAGGTACAGACCGGTACCCGAGCCGACGTCGAGCACCTGGGTCCGGGAGTCGACACCAAGGGCTGCGACTTCCCGGGCGAAGACGTGTCGGCGGATGCGATACATCCAGGTGTTGAACGGGCGGCCCAGGGCCTGGTAGCCCACGCCGGAACTCGTCCAGTCCTGAGCGAGTCGCTCGTTCCAGAATTCATCATGGCGTTCGGTCATCGTGGTCCATCATGGGCGCGAATGTGGCAGTTGCGCACCTCGGGCGGCGTGGACGGGCCGCCCTGCGCTCGTGGGTCACGGCGGACCGGGACGGCCGGTGGATCCGGTGGCCGGGCCCTTGGTCCTAGTTCCAGGGCTGGTGCGGTCGTTACCGTTTCCCCATGAGACGAGCCCTGATCGCCCTTACTGCTGCCCTGGGACTGGTCCTGGTCGGATGCTCGGCCGACCAGGAGGACCCGGCACAGCAGTTGCTGGCCCCGCACGGTCTGGATGGCATGCAGACCGCTGACCTGATCGACCACATGGACCGCCTCGGGGGTCCGGACCGCCCCAGTGACCTGCTCGCCTCGGTGCGGGCCGACACCCTGCTGCTCAGCGACGGCACGACGGAGCAGGAAGTGCCGATCGAAGGTGAAGAGTTCTACCTTTCCTTCGCCCCGTACCTCAACCAGACCCACGACTGCTTCTACCACTCCCTGACCACCTGCCAGGCGGAGTTGCCGAACACGGCGATGGACGTGATGATCACCGGCGCCGATGGCGAGGTCTACGTGGACGAGGAGATGACCACCTTCGACAACGGGTTCATCGGCGTCTGGTTGCCCAAGGATGTCGAGGCCACACTCGAGGTCTCCGTCGACGGGCTCAGCGCCACCCAGCACATCAGCACCGATGTCCAAGCGCCGACCTGCCTGACCACAATACGGTTGGGTTGAGACCGCAGGACCTTCGGACCTGGTTTCCGGTGCTGTGCCGCGGTCCGATAGAGGTATCCGACCACTGAAGGAGTTTCCCCGTGAACACCATCAAACCGATCGTGGTGGCCACCGACGGCTCCGCCCACGCCGAGGAAGCGATCAGTTGGGCGGCCCGCGAGGCGGACCGGATGGGCGCCGAACTGCGGATCGTCACCGTCCAGGAACCCTGGGGTGACCCCTACGGCATCACCCCGGAGTTGCGTGCCGCGCACAAGGAGATGGCCACGGAGATCCTGAAGACCGGCGCCGAGATCGCCCGGGAGGCCTTCAGCGAACTGGAGATCTCCACCCAGCACTTCACCGGTGAGGTGGTGGAGACCCTGGCCAAGGAGTCCGCCGGCTCGTACGCACTGGTGACCGGCAGCCGGGGTCGGGGCGGCTTCTCCGGCCTGGTGCTCGGTTCGAGCAGCATGCGGTTGACCGCACGCGCTCAGGCGCCGGTGATCGTGATTCCCGGGCCCAGCGAAACCAGTTACGACCAGGTCGTGGTGGGCATCGATGGCTCGGCCACGTCCAGGGAGGCGCTGGCGTTCGCCTTCGGCGAGGCGCAGCGACGGGAGGCCCAACTCACGGCGGTGCGGGTGATGCCCGACCCGAACTGGTACGGGCCCGCCGGTGGCTACGGGGAGTACATGATGCACGCCACCCGCGCCACCGAGGGCATGATCCGCGAGGAACTGGCACCGTTCCGCGAGGAATACCCGGACGTCGACGTCGACGGCAAAGCCCTGATGGGACACCCGGCCGGGGCGCTACGGCTGGCCGCGCAGCGAGCCGACCTCCTCGTGGTGGGCAACCGGGGCCGCGGCGTGACACGCTCGGTGCTCCTGGGCTCGGTGAGCCACGGTGTGTTGCATCACGCTCCCTGCCCGGTCGCGGTGGTGGGCAAACCCCGTACCTGAAGGCCCTACCCGGGCATCGCCGACGTCGACCTGCTTGCCACCGGATCCGTGCCAGGGTGGGACCATGACGGCACCCATCCCGATCATCGACGGACACAACGACCTGCCCTGGAAATGCCGTGCCGCCCGGGGCCGCAGCGTGGCCGGGTTGGACACCCACCAGGACGAGATGCAGACCGATCTGCCCCGGCTGCACCGCGGAGCAGTGGCGGGGCAGTTCTGGTCGGCGTGGTTACCGTCGGAGTTCACCGGTGCTGCCGCGGTGCAGGCCACCCTGGAGCAGATCGACCTGATCCACCGAATGGTGGCGGCATACCCTCAGCACCTGCACCTGGCACGCACCGCCGCGGACGTGCAGGCGCTGCTCCACACCGGCCGGATCGCCAGCCTCATCGGGATCGAGGGTGGCCACCAGATCGCCGACTCCCTGCCTGCGCTTCGCCAGTACGCGCGTCTAGGGGTGCGGTACATGACACTCACCTGGAACCACAACACCACCTGGGCGGACTCGGCGACGGACACTCCCGAACACGGCGGGCTCACCGCGAGGGGCCACGAGGTCGTCGCCGAGATGAACAGGATCGGGATGGTCGTGGACCTGTCCCACGTGGCGCCCAGCACCATGGCGCAGGCGCTGGAGCGAACAGTAGCCCCGGTACTGTTCACCCACTCCTCTTGCGCCGCGCTCAACCCGCACCCGCGGAACGTGCCCGATGAGGTGATCGCGGCCCTACCCGGGAACGGGGGAGTGCAGATGGTCACGTTCGTGCCGTCATTCCTCTCCGCGGCCTACTGGGACTGGCGGCGCAGCGAGCAGGGCGGACCGGCTCCGCAGGTAGGTGTGGCCACGGTGGCCGACCACATCGAGCACGTCCGCGAGGTCGCCGGCATCGACCACGTAGGCCTGGGCGGGGACTACGACGGCGCCGGAACGATGCCCGCGGGCCTGCAGGACGTAGCCGGCTATCCCAACCTGATGGATGAACTGCGCAGCCGCGGTTGGTCCGAGGAGGAGTTGGGCAAACTCGGCCACCAGAACGTGCTTCGGGTGCTGGCCGATAACGATGGCGCCTACCTTGCCTTTTGCGGCGACCTACCCGCAGATCCGGCACCCGATCGCTGAGCCATCAGGTTGCGGCGTGCTGGTGCACCGCGGTGGCGAACGCCTCGGCGATCTGGCGGCAGGCGCGCTCACTCTCGGGTTCCACCGATTGCGCGAGTCGGATGAGTTCGTCGTGGTCGAACCCGTCGGCCCGGATTTTCGCCGGGTCCCAGCGGGCCACATTGGCGGAACTGGCCTCGGGGTGGAACTGCAGGCCCCACGCCACGTCGCCGAGGCGGAACGCCTGGTTCGGGCAGTCCTCGGAGTAGGCCAGATGCACCGACCCCGGAGGTAGCTCGGTGATCGCGTCCCGGTGATTCTCGATCGCGTAGAAACTCGCCGGCAACCGGCCGAGCAGACCGTCCTCGGCTGCCGCCGGCGTCAAACGGATGCGCGTAGCGCCCCGCTCGATCACACCGTGATCGGCGCGCACCTGCCCACCGCCGACGTGGGCAAGCAATTGCCCGCCCAGGCAGATCCCCAGGACGGGCACGTGCTCCTCCAGAGCCCGGGCCACCAGGGTGCGCTCCTCGGCCAGCCAGGGTGCGGCAGCGTCGTCGTCGGGCATGAGCCCACCACCGAGCATGATCAGCCCGTTGATGCCCCGCAGGTCACCGGGCAGTCCGTCTTCTCCGGGACGCACCTCCACCTCGAGGCCGGCAGCCCTGAGCCAGGCGGGGTACCGGCCGGGACCGGATTCAGGATGGTTTCGAATCGCGAGTACGTAGGCAGACATCGCCAGCCATCCTGGCAAACCCCGGCGGCGAACTCCAGTGCCGTCAGGCGGGCCAGACTCCGGAGGAGCCCCTGCGATGAGAGCCCACGAGGTGGGTGTCGACCATCCCGACCGCCTCCATCAGGGCGAACATCGTGGTGGGCCCCACGAAAGTGAACCCGCGGCTGCGCAGCGCCCTGGCCAGCGCCTCCGACTCGACCGACCGGGTGGGTACCTCGGACATCCGTCGTGGGCGCGGGGTGGTCACAGGCTGGAAGGACCAGACGAAGTCGGCCAGCCCGCCCTCGGCGCGAAGGTCGATGGTGGCGCGGGCGTTGGTGACGGCGGCCAGGATCTTCGCCCGGTTGCGCACGATCCGCGCATCCGCGAGCAGCCGGTCCACGTCGGCACCGGTGTAGGCGGCCACGACGTCGGGGTCGAAGCCGCCGAACGCGTCCCGGAACGCAGGTCGTTTGGTCAGGATCACTGCCCAGGACAGGCCGGACTGGAAGGTCTCGAGGGTGAGACGCTCGTACATGCCACGCTCATCACGCACCGGCATGCCCCACTCATTGTCGTAGTAGTGGCGTAGCAACTCACTCCGTGCCGCCCACGCGGGACGTGCGAGCCCATCGGGTGCCACGTGCAGATCGGGAGCCTCAGGCACGGTCGTCGGTGGTCCCGGGCTCCGCCTCCGGGGTCTGGCTGCGGGGGTGGCCCGGATCCTGCCCACCCGGCGTCCCGGCGCCCGGGTCCGGACCCTCCGTGTCCGGGGTGACCGCCTGCTCCACCGGTACCGGATCCGGATCGGCGGCCACGGACGTTTCACCGCCGTTCCGGTCGAGCCCGTCGTCCACCGGGAGGTCGGGTTCACGGTCCGACAGTGGACCCGCCTCGTCGCTCACCGGCGCACCTGCCGGTTCGGCCGGCACGGGAGGGTCGAGCGGTGGGTCTGAGGCTTGGGGACGGCTCACCCGGAAGTAGCGGAAGAGTTCGTCCTGCTCGGCGTCACTGATGTGTCCGTCGGAGTCGAACCGGGGGGCGTCCATGATGAAGTCCCTGGTGTAGCGGACCTTGATCGCCTCCGGCTCCACCCTGGCACCCTGGAACGGGATGAACACCTCACGCAGGCCGAAGAGGCCGGTCTTGGCGGTGATCCAGGTGGCCTGCTGCGTCTGGTCGTCCATGTAGATGTGCCCGACCGGCCCCATGGTCTGCCCGTCATCGGAGACCACCGTCAGGTTATACAGCGCATCCAGTTGTTCGCGGGTCAGTTCCATCGTGTTGAGCACCCTCCTTCGGTCCTGGCTCCGCTTGGCATTCTGCCGTGTCAGAACACTCCGCGTCCGCCGGTTACGCCCAGGACCGTGCCGGAGACGTAACTTGCCTCATCCGAGGCAAGGTAGACGAAGGCGGTCGCCACCTCCACCGGTTGACCGGCCCGGCCCAGGGGGGTGTCCGATCCGAACCCGTCCACCTTCTCCGGTGGCATCGTGCTGGGAATCAGCGGTGTCCAGATCGGTCCGGGTGCGACGGCGTTCACGCGGATGCCCCGCGGGCCCAGTTCACCGGCCAGGTTCACCGCCAGGTTGTTCAGGGCCGCCTTGGAAGCGGCGTAATCCAGCAACGGTTCGGACGGTTCGAAGGCCTGGATCGAGGTGGTGATGATGATGCTGGCGCCTGCGTCCAGGTGATCGTCGAGGGCCTTGATGAGCCAGAACGTGGAGAACACGTTGGTGGCGAAGGTGCGCTCGATCTGCTCCGGGGGGAAGTCGGCCAGGGATCCGGCCGCCATCTGGTAGGCAGCGTTCGCGACCACCACGTCAACGCCACCCAGCGCCCGGACAGCGTCCCGGGCTACCTCGAGATTGGCCTGCTCGGTGCGCAGGTCAGCGGGTAGCAGATGACAGGAACGACCGGTGCGCTCCACCTCCTGCCGGGTCTGTTCGGCGTCCTCGGCCTCCTCGGGCAGATAGGAGATGGCCACCTCGGTCCCCTCCTTGGCGAAGGCGATCGCGGTGGCACGGCCGATTCCGGAGTCCCCTCCGGTGATCAGGGCACGCTTGCCCACCAGCCGGTCCCGGCCGGTGTAACTGGCCTCGCCGTGATCGGGCACCGGATCCAGGGCAGCTGTCCGGCCGGGCCAGTCCTGGTGCTGCTGGGGCAAGTCGGTCAGGGCGTTCTCATCGGTAACCATGTCGACAATGGTCGCCGGTTCGGTGCCGGTGCGCATCCGCACCAGCCGCCACCGCTGCACCCGGCGGCCCGGCGTGGGATCTCCGGGATGCAGATCGGTTCCAGGAGTGACACGATCGAGGTGCTGATGCGACAGGTGCGGCGTGCTGATCCCGACGCGTCATCCCGGAAGGAGATCACGATGGCGAAGCAAGGCGGTAGCGAGGACCCCGGCCCGAGCGTGAAGGATCCGGAATTGTACGAGCGGCTGCGTGAGGAGGGCGAGTCCAAGCAGAAGTCTGCGCGGATCGCTAACGCCGCAGCCAACACCTCCCGGTCCGATGTGGGCGAGTCCGGTGGCTCCTCGCCTGCCTATGAGGAGTGGACCGTGGACGAGCTCAACGACCGTGCGGCCGAACTCGACATCGACGGGCGGTCCAAGATGAGCAAGGATGAGTTGATCGAGGCCCTGCGTAACTCCTGATCGAGGCGCTGCGCGACACCTGATCCCTCACCCGCCGGTCGGCGCTGGGACGATCGCGGGCCCCGGCTGTACCGTGAGCCCATGACTGAACCTGCGCGATCAAGCGTCTCCACCACCCCCGAGGTCGCCGGCCTGAACCTCGGGACCGGACCGGTCCCGCAATCGGGGCCGGACTGGGAACACCGGATCCGACAGGGCGTGCTCAGCCTTATCGACGACGACGACGACAACGACGACGCAGCCCGCCTCTGGGAGCAGGTACGGGTACAGGTGGTGCCGGCCGGGACCGACCTGGGGGACGTCCGTGTCGACCTGACCGGAATGCGCCTGGAGGAGCGTCACCGCTCGCTGAGGCTCGACAGTGCGGACTTGACCGACGTGCCTCCGGTCGCCTCCGCCGAGCCGGTCACGGTGCACCACCTCGAGGTGCTCGCCCAGCCGATCCATGTGGAGGGTATCCCGGTGACGGCCCACGTCGAGGTGGAGGACATCCCCGCCGGTGTGGCCTACGACGGCCATCAGAATTTGTGGGCGTTGATGGACCCGGGCGCCGCGACCGCCCAGTCGCACGGTCACGGACGGGTCTCGGTTCCGATCAAGGAAGCCGTGGAACGCGCCAAGGATCTCGTGGCGGGGGAACTGGCGAACTCGGGGCTCACCCTGACCTCTCTCCAGGTGGAGGTCAAGACACCCTCCGCGCGCCGTCTCCACCTGGACGTGACCGCCCGGGTCCGCAAGGGCCTGCTCTCGGCATCGGCACAGATCCGGCTCGAGGCCGAGGTCGATTCCGGGATGGTCGCCCGGATCGGGGAGATCCAGGCGCGTTCGGGCAACCCCCTGGTCTCACTCGTGCTCGTGGTGGTGCGCAAGAAACTGGCCCGGTACACCGACACCACGATCGACCTGAACGCCCAGATGCCCCCGGGTCTGCGCCTGGTGGACCTGAGCATGGACGCCGGGAAGGAGTTCACCGCGCAGGTGCGGTTCGCCTGAGGGTCGTGTCCGGCCCGGCGGGCTACTGGGCCTGAGAGACCGAGGACATGTTGAAGTCACCGATCCGCAGCGCCGGGGTGGCCGTGCGCGGGAAGTAGTCGCCCCACTCGCGGGAGAAACTGGCCTGGGTGGCCGAGGCCGCGTCGAAGCGGCTCAGTAGACCCACCGGGGACTCGTTGAAGCGGAAGTTGTTCACCGCACCGACCACTTCACCGCCCTCCACCAGGTACACCCCGTCGCGGGTCAGACCCGTCAGCAGCAGGTTCTGAGGATCCACCTCACGGATGTACCACAGGCAGGTCACCAGCAGGCCCCGGTCCATCCCAGCGACCAGGTCCTGGGTGGTCCCAGCCCCTCCCTCGACGTCCAGCACCAGGTTGGAGATCGCGGGGGTCACCTCCTGACCGGTCAGCCCGGCAGAGTGCCGGGTCTGCAGGAGAGAGGTGAGCCTGCCGTCGGCGATCCAGTCGGTGCTGCGTAGCGGCAGGGCATTGTCGAACACGCTGGACACGTTGGAGGACGCCGCTGCCTGCACGAAGGGCGCGCACTCCAGACCGGGGTAGGCCGGGTCGGAGTACAGCCGCACCTGCGGCTTGACGATCTGTTCCCCGATGCGGGTGCCTCCGCCACGCTTGGAGAAGACCGACTGCCCCTCGTGAGCCACTCGCGCACCGGCGGACCAGTAGGCGTAGATCAGCAGGTCGGCGACCGCGGTGGGCGGCAGGACGGTCTGGTACCGCTCGGCGGGCAGGGAGACAGTCCGCTCGGACCACTCCAGGCGCTGGATCAGGTCCACTTCCAGCGCGGCCGGGTCAACATCGGTGAACTGCCGCGTCGCGCCGCCCACCCACGCCGAGGAGGTCAACGCCTCGTTCTTCCCGGTGATGCCGTAGTGCCCACTGGGCTGGGTGTGCCGAAGCCGCACGCCCGTGGAGGAGGCGAGGTAGGTGGTGACCACCTCGTGGTCGACGAACCCGTAGAGGACCTGCCGGCGCTCCCGGGCGCGGGTGAAGATCTCACCCAACTCGGCTGCAAAGTCCCGGTAGACCTCGATGGAGGTCTGCTCGGCAGGATCGTCCCAGGGCTCGCTCGGAGCCGTGGCTTCGGCGGCGGTGAGCAACTCGGTAGCGTCCTGGGCCGGGTCGGCAACCGCGGCAGCGGCATCGGCGGCCGTGACCAGTGACTCGACCTGCTCGAGTGTGGCGGCCGTGCCGGTGATGGCTCCGGTGGCGACGCCATCGGAGGTGCCGCGGAAGGAGATCACGGTAACCTGCACCTCGCGCATGGCCCCGTTCGTGGTCAGGGTGTTGTTCGCCCAGCGCAGGTTCGCACTGGAACCGACACGGGCCAGGGCGATGGTGTGCTCGGCCGAGGATCCGGCCAGGGCATGCTCGATGAGCTGCTGGGGCGTGGCGGTACTCATGCTCACTTGCCTGCCTCTGCTGTGGTGTCGAGGATCCGGACGCTGCGGAACAGTGCCGAGGGGCACCCGTGGGAGACGGAGGCGACCTGACCCGGTTGCGCCTTGCCGCAGTTGAAGGCGCCTCCGAGGACGTAGGTCTGGGGGCCGCCGACAGCCTCCATCGAGCCCCAGAAGTCGGTGGTAGTGGCCTGGTACGCGGCATCGCGCACCTGCGGCCCCAGTTCGCCGTCGATGATCTGGTGGAAGCGTTGGCCGGTGAACTGGAAGTTGAAGCGCTGCATATCGATCGACCACGACTTGTCACCGACGATGTACAGCCCCCGCTCGACCTGGGAGATCAAGCCGTCGGTGTCCGGCCCGGACGGCGCCGGCTGGAGGGAGACGTTGGCCATCCGCTGGATCGGGATGTGTCCGGGGGAGTCGGCGTAGGCGCACCCGTTGGAGCGTCCGTCGTTGAGTTCGGGATGGGCCGCACCCATCGAGCGGTCGAGCTGGTAACCCACCAGGACCCCGTCGGAAATGATGTCCCAGGACTGGGTGGCCACGCCCTCGTCGTCGTACCCGATCGAGGCCAGGCCGTGCTCGGTGGTGCGGTCGCCGGTGACGTTCATCGCCGGGGAGCCGTACTGCAGGGTGCCGAGTTGATCCAGGGTTGCGAAGGAGGTCCCGGCGTAGTTGGCCTCATAGCCCAGGGCACGGTCCAGTTCAGTGGCGTGCCCGATCGATTCGTGGATGGTCAGCCATAAGTTGGAGGGGTCGATGACGAGGTCGTACTCTCCGGCCTGCACACTGGGAGCGGTGAGCTTCTCGGCGAGCAGTTCCGGGGTCCGGGCCAATTCGGTGTCCCAGTCGTAGCCGGCCTCAGCCACGTACTCCCAGCCGCGCCCGGCTGGTGGGGCGATGGAGCGCATCGAGTCGAAAACCCCGGTGCGTTCATCGGCGCCCATCGCCTCGAACTCCGGGTGCATGCGGATGCGCTGCTGGGTGGTGACGGTGCCGGCGAGGTCGGCGTAGAACTTGTTCTCCTGGACCGCAAGCAACGACGCGGTGGCATGGTCAACAACGCCGGACCGGAGCAGTTGCCGGGTCCAGTCGATGAGGACCTCGGACTTGTCCGCGGTGGCCACCCCGAAGGGGTTCACCCGGTAGGAACTGGACCAGGTGACGTCACGGTAAATGGGTTCGGGGGCCAGTTGCACCGGGTCGGTCGTCATCGGAGCAGCCACGGTCGCCACCTGTACCGCCTGCTCGGCCAGACGCACCGCCTCGGCGGCGGTGAGGACCACTCCGGCGGCGAAGCCCCACGCACCGCGGTACACCACCCGCACCGCCAGACCCAGGTCCTCGGTATCCGTGGCTGTCTGCAACCGGCCATCGCGGACCACGAGGTACTGGTTTCGGATGCGCTCCAACCGGAAGTCCGCGTGGGTGGCACCAAGGTCCTTGGCCCGTTGCAGTGCGGCGTCGGCCAGAACCCGGGCGGGTAGGTCGGTAAAGGTGACGTCGATGCCGTGATCGCTCATGGTTCCCGAACCTATCGGAATCCGGCGTCGGAACCGTCGAGGACCTTTTGCAGGCGCATCACCGGCCTCCACTGCCGGTCCGGGCCGAACTCGGTGATGCCGTGCTCGTGGTAGCCGTGGCCGGTGTAGTAGCCACGCAGGACGGCGTTACCGGCCACGCAGTCCAGCCGGGCCAGCGTGCGCCCGCAGGCGAGCGTGAAGCGCTCGAACCAGCACAGCACCGCGGCGCCCAGGCCCTGGCCCGCGTGGTCGCGATGGACCATCAGTGCGTGCAGGTAGCCCGCAGTTCCGTCGTTACCCAGGTCAGACCCCCAGGCATGGGGGTCCGCGCTGAGCACCCGGGCGCTGGCGATGACAGCGGCAGCAGCACCGGATCCGGAGAGGTCCCGGAGTACGAACCACTGTCCACCGGAGGCCTGGTCGGCGATCACCGCAGGATTGACCTCACCGGGCCGCCACTGCTGGATCCCCCTGCTGATCTGCCACCTGGCGAGGTGGTCGCGCAGGGCCACGATGCCCCCGGCGTCGGCGGCCGTGGCCATCGCCATGTCGATCCGGCTCAGTTCTGCTCCGTCTGCTCCGGCCCGGCGTCCTCGGTGGGATAATCCGGGGGACGATAACCCGGATCGGCGATCTCGGGGCTGGGGGAGGTGATCGAACCGTCCAGGGGCCGTGGGCTGGGCGGATAGTCCGGCATTCTGCCCCGCCGCTCCGGGACCGGACCTGAGGCGCCCGGAGCACTCACGTCGTCGTCCGGCCCGGTTGGGGCCGCCCGACCGGCATCGGCGATCTCCTCCTCAGGGCGCGGCGGGAGGTCATCCCCGGGATCTGGTGGGTGAGATTGGTCCGGGCGGGTCATGTCGCTCCCTTTGGGGTGGCCGGTCAGGACAGCAGCGCGGGCGCCACCTGCTCTTCGAACAGTTCGATGCTGGAGGTGTCGTAGGCGGCGTCGCCGAAGTAGAAGATTCCGTACCCCACGCCCGCGTCCCGCATCGCGCTGAGGCGTTCGGCAACCTGCTCCGGGGTACCCACGCCGAGCGCGGCCTCGGAGGTGTAGGCCCCCAGCGCCTCCGTGGTTCTGTCCTGGCCCAGGTGCGGGAGCAGGCGTTCACCCAAGGCGGCGATCTTCGCCTCGACCTCGGCCCGGTCGCGACCCAGGAGCACGTTGTAACTGGCCGACCGGGTGATCGCCTCGAAGTCGGTACCCTCGTTGCGGCAGTGCTCAGCCAGGATCGCGCTCTTGTGCGCGAAGCCCTCGGGCGTGCCATCGAAGTTGGTGTAGTCCGCGAACTTCGCGGCGATCCGCAGCGTCACCTTCTCCCCGCCGCCGGCGATCCACAACGGCAGACCGCCGGGCTGCAGTGGCTGCGGCTGCACGATCGCGCCGTCGACCTGGTAGTGCTTGCCCTCCAAGGTGGCCTGTCCCTCACGCCAGGCCTGCCGCATGATCTGCACACCCTCGTCGAGCATCGCGAGCCGGATGCCCGCTCGTGGGAAGCCGTACCCGTAGGCCCGCCACTCGTGCTCGTACCAGCCCCCACCGATACCCATCTGAGCGCGCCCACCGGAAATGATGTCGACGGTGGCGGCGACCTTCGCGAGGTAGGCCGGGTTCCGGTAGCCCATGCAACTGCACATCTGGCCGAGCTTGACCCTGCT
This sequence comes from Pseudactinotalea sp. Z1748, assembly GCF_049725185.1. Taxonomy (NCBI): domain Bacteria; kingdom Bacillati; phylum Actinomycetota; class Actinomycetes; order Micrococcales; family Cellulomonadaceae; genus Pseudactinotalea; species Pseudactinotalea sp. Z1748. The sequence continues at coordinate 317,998 of NZ_JBMPQB010000003.1, forward strand.
GGTGCTGGCGGCCAGGGCGGCCATCAGGGTCCACGCCTCGTGGGTAGCCTCCTGACTCGGTACCGGAGTGGTGTGGAAGTGGTCGTAGACCCAGACCGAGTCCCACGGGCCGGCGTCGGCACGTGCAGCCAGGCCGTTGATCACCTCCCAGTGCCGGGAGGGATCGATGCCGACGAGGTCGAAGCGCCAGCCTTGCGGGAGGAAGTAGCCGATCTGCATAGGAACAGGTTACGCGTAACGATCACGCGTCGGCAGCCCGCAGTGCGCGAGCGTGCCGGCGATGCATCATCCAGAGGCCCATCACCGCGGCGCTGACCAGGAAGACCAGGACGAGCACCGGGAGCAGGATCGCGATGATCGTCATCGAAACCGCCGAGATGTCCTCCACCGTGGACACCACCGGTGCGCCAACGCCCGCGGTGGACAGATTGACCACCGAACGCAGCGTCGCCTTGGCCACGTGCACGGCCAGCGCCAGCGTCAGGCCGATGAGGAACGGCAGCAGAGCGCCCTCGCTGAAGACCTGGCCGGGATCGGTGTTGCCGGTGGTCAGGGAACTGGACCCGGCGGTGAAGGCGACCCCGCCCGCGACAGGTCGGATCAGGGTCTGGATCAGGTCGTTGAGGTGGTCCAGCGCGGGGATCTTGTCGGCGAAGACCTCCAGCACCAGGAGAACCCCGAGCACGAGCAGCACCCACCCATTGCCCAGCCAGGCCCACTGCGCGGTCAACTCCACGATGCCGGTGTAGCGACCCAGCAGGCCCAGGGCCAGCAGCGGGATGTAGGCAGAGAGTCCCGCGGACATCGCCAACCCGAGCCCGGTGAGGATCTCGATCACGGCTGCTCCGACCCCTTTCCGCACCATCCCGGGAAACTCGGAAGCGGCGCCGCCGGATTGGTGTGAGCACCAGAGTAGAACGATGCCGGGAGCTCCGGGTGATCTCGGTCGGGTGAGTCCAGGGCAGGAGACGACGGCGGTGGGCCGCCGCTGCCTGGACGGGTCGCGGCAGCGGTGGGAACCTGTGCGCAGCGGAGCGGGTCGGGAGTGTGCCGGCTGCACCCACTCCCGGGTCCGCACTGGGTACGCTGAGCGGGTGAGACAGCGAGCAGACCCCCCGGCCGGTTCTGCTCCGGGCGCCCCCGGAGCCGGCCGGACCGGGGCTGTCCGCGACGGGAGGATCGGTGCCGGAGGTGGGGAGGCCGAGCTCGCGGCCCAGGCTGTGGGCGCCACCGATGCGGCGAGTGACCGGATCCTGACCGTACCCAACGTGATCTCGGCGCTGCGGTTGCTGATGGTGCCGGTAGTGGCGGTGCTCATCCTCAGCGAGCAGTACCTGGCTGCGGTGGTAGTCCTGGCGTTGGCAGGGATCAGCGACTGGGTGGACGGGGCGATCGCACGCGCGCTGAACCAGGCCTCCCGTCTAGGCCGGTTGCTCGATCCTGCCGCGGACCGGCTCTTCATCGCGGTGGTGATCATCGGCCTGGCGGTCCAACAGGTGGTGCCCTGGTGGCTGCTGGTGGCGGTGTTCGCCCGCGACCTGGTGGTGGGGCTGTGCGTGCCCTTCCTGGTCGCACGCGGTTTCCCCGGATTCCCGGTGCACGACATCGGCAAGGCCGGCACCTTCGCGCTCATGTACGCCTTCCCGGTGCTGTTGCTGACCCAGGTGGACCAACTCACCGGGCACCTGGCCGCCGATATCGCCTGGGCATTCGGCTGGGCGTCGGCGCTGTGGGGGGTCTACCTGTACTGGTGCGCCGGCTTGGCCTATCTGAACCAGTTCCGTGCCATCGTGGTCTCGGATGCGCGCGCCTCCACGCACCGGCGCGGTCCGCAGTCAACACCAGGGCCGTAGGCAATGGAACAGGAGCAGAGCCGGCATCGCCGCAAGGATGCCTCGATGACCTTGCTGACCGCGGTGATGGAGAAGCCGCTGGACCCCGGGTATGCCGCCGTGGCGCGGGCCCGGGCGGCCGGGATCAACACACCGACGACGTTGCGGCGGCGCCTGGTGGTTCTGGTACTCGCCGTGCTGATCGGGATGGGGACCGTGGTGGCGACCCAGGCGCTCCGCGCGCCGCAGCCGGCCGCGAGCAGCGCGCGAACCCTGATCGTGGAGCAGATCCGAGAACGCAGTGCCACCGGGGAGGACCTTAGGACCGGGAACTCCGAGTTGCGCGATGAGATCGCCGAACTGCAAAGCCAGGCGTTGGGGGATGAGGACGAGGCCTTCCTGGCCCGCACCGCCGAGTTGGAGGCCGTGGTCGGAACGGTGCCGGTGCAGGGGCCGGGCCTGGTGATCACCCTGGAGGATTCGGTGCGGGCGGCGGCGGACGAACCGGGTTCCGAGGATGAACGGGTGCAGGATTTCGACCTGCAGGTCGTGGCCAACGGGTTGTGGGCCTCCGGAGCCGAGGCGGTGGCGGTGAACGGGCACCGGCTGACGAGCATGACCGCGATCCGATCGGCCGGCGCGGCGATCCTGGTGGACCTGCAACCGCTGGTCTCGCCCTACCGGATCGAGGCGATCGGGGATCCCGAATCGATGCGGACCGCGTTCGCTCGATCCAGCGCCCAGTCGCATCTGACCGCGTTGTCCGCAGCGTTCTCGATTCCTAGTTCACTCACCCAGGAGGAGCACCTGCGTCTACCGGGGGCCGGGTACTCCTCCCTCCGGCACGCCGAGGTGGTGGACGAGGCCTGAGATCAGCATCGATGGCCCAGCAGACGGGTAGCCTGACGTGCGAGACTTGGCCAAGTGCGGAGCGCTTCAGGCCCGCAGCGAGCCCTGGAACGCAGGTAGGAGCCGGACGGAGGGAGGGATGCCATGGTCGCGGTGATCGGCCTGATCCTCGGCATTCTCCTCGGGCTGCTCCTGCAGCCCAGTGTGCCCTCCGAACTCCAGCCGTACCTACCGATCGCGGTGGTGGCGGCACTGGACGCGCTACTGGGTGCGCTGCGGGCCCGGCTGGAGGACGTCTTCGACGACCGGGTGTTCATCACCTCCTTCCTGTTCAACGTGCTCATCGCCGCGTTCCTCGTCTTCCTCGGCGACCAGCTGGGTGTGGGTTCGCAGTTGTCCACCGCCGTGGTGGTGGTGTTGGGGATCCGGATCTTCTCCAATGCGGCCGCCATCCGTCGCCACGTCTTCAAGGCCTGAACCATGCGTAGGAATGCGGACGATGCGGTGCCCGGCAGCGATGCGGACCGGGACGCAGGCGCCACCGACCTGCCCGAGGCAGACCGCTCGGGCGGCGATGAGCCCCCTGTGGCAGAGCAGCCGCGCACCGGCCGGACCGACCCCCAACGCAGACGAAAGCCCGTTGCGCTCCGGTCCCAGTTCCTGATCGCACTGATGTGCGCGGTGCTCGGGTTCGGCATCGTGGTACAGGTGCGCCAGACCCAGGGCGATGAGTTCGCGGCCCTGCGGCAGGACGACCTGGTCCGGTTACTCGATGAGGTGACCCAGCGGAACGAGGATCTGACCGCAGAACGTGAGCAACTGTTGCGCGACCGCAGCACCCTGCGCAGCGGGTCGGATACCCAGCGCCTGGCTGAGGAGTACCAGGTAGTGCACGGGGTGCTGGCCGGGACGGAGCCGGTGGAGGGCCCCGGGGTCGTGGTGACGGTGGGTGGTGCCCACGAAGTAAGCGCGCAGACGATGGTGCACATGCTCGAAGAACTGCGCAACGCCGGAGCCGAGGCCGTAGAGGTCTCCGGGCAGCGCCTGATCGCCTCCTCCGCGTTCGTGGACTCCGAGGAGGGGGTACTCGCGGACGGCCGGGCCCTCGGCGAGCAGATGGAGTGGCGTGCGATCGGGGACCCCCAGACGATCTCGGTCGCGCTGAACATCCCTGGCGGTGCGCTGGCCGGATTCCGCAACGTGGGGGCGGTCGTGGAGGTCGAGCAGCGCGACCTGGTCCAGATCACCGCGATCCGCGAGGTCGACGCGCCCCGCTACGCGGTCCCTGTGGAGGCGGAAGACTGAGTTCGAGGCGACCGGTACCGGTTGGCTGAACCGGCGCCGGGTCCTGACAAGACGTTCCCCTGGTCGGCTCATGGGGCCTAGAGTGGGGACGACCGGCACCCTCGGGTGGATCGAGGTCATAGGAGGAGTTGCGATGAGCACGGGTCAGGACGATCCAGGGGCCCAGGACGGCCCTTCGGCGGTGCACACGACCGCGCATCTGGGCAAGGTCACGCCCGGGGAGCCCGAGGAGCGTGCTTACGGCCCGATCGACACTGACGCCCGTGCAGCCGTGGAGGCACTGCCCCCGGAATCCGCACTGCTGATCGTCCAGCACGGACCCAACGCAGGCGCCCGGTTCCTGTTGGACGCCGACCGGGCCACCGCCGGCCGTGACACCAGGGCCGACATCTTCCTCGATGACGTGACCGTCTCGCGCAAGCACTGCGAGTTCCTGAAGGAGAGCGGCAACTTCGTGGTCCGCGACGTGGGCAGTCTGAACGGCACCTACGTGAACCGGACCAGGGTAGACGAAGGCGTGCTGCAGATGGGCGATGAGGTCCAGATCGGGAAGTACCGCCTGACCTTCCACCCCTCACCGAACCGCTCCACCGGAGCCGACGACGCAGGTGAGCCGGGCAGGTGAGTTCCAACACCGCCCGGGCGGAGGAGCAGACCGGGGACGGGGACGGCGAGTCATGGCCGCCCGGGGTGTCCCGGGTGCCCACGATGTCCATCGGATCGGCACTGGGCATCTTGCAACGGGAGTTCCCTGCGGCCAGTGTCTCCAAGATCCGCTTCCTTGAGGAGCAGGGGCTCGTCTCGCCGCGTCGCACCCCGTCGGGCTACCGCAGCTACAGCCAATCGGACGTGGAGCGCCTGCGATTCGTGCTGGCCGCCCAGCGTGACTCCTTCCTGCCGCTGAAAGTGATCCGGGACCGGTTGGCCGAACTCGATGCCGGTCTGGCGGCAGTGTCACCTCCCGGTGCCCGGGTGGTGACTGAGGACGGCGACCTGGTGGTGGCGGCGGGTCGCGCTCGCTACACGACCGCTCAACTGGCTGAAGCGAGCGGGCGGACCGAGGCCGATATCGAGGCGCTGGTCAAGGCCGGAGTCCTGGTGGCCGACGCCGGGGGGAAGTTCCCCGGCGCATTGGTGCCGGTAGCCAAGTTCGCCGGTGAACTGGCAGAGCAGGGCATCGACGAACGCCACCTGCGTGCGATCCGCATCGCGGCGGAGCGTCAGGTGGACCTGATCGAACAGGTGATCGCACCGGTGCGCTCGGTGCGCAGTGGTCCATCCTCGACGGGGGCACGCGCGCGGGCCGAGTCGATGGCGGCGGACCTGGCCGAAACTCTGGCCCAGGTGCACACCGCCATACTGCGGGCAGGGGCGGACCGGCTGACCTGATCGGACACAACTGGATCACGGTGGCCGGTTGGGCTGTCCACTTCGCACGCGGCGGCGTAGTTTGGAGGTGTGCGAAAGATGGGCGTCACCGGAGTCCGGGTGCGTATGCAGGCACCCGAGCAGGACGTGCTCGTGCTCCTGGGGGAGGCCGAGGGCGAGCGCTCCCTGCCGATCGTGATCGGGCCGCATGAGGGCGTAGCGATCGCCACTGCCCACGCCGGGATGCAGCCGCCCCGGCCCGGCCCCCACGATCTGATGGTCAGTGTGCTGACGTCCTGTGGCGTGGCACTGACCCAGGTGAACATCGTCGAGTTGCGCGCAGGCACCTTCATCGCCGAACTGGTGCTCTCCAACGGCGCGCGGGTGGACTCCCGGGCCTCCGACGCCATTGCGCTGGCTCTGCGGGCTCAGGTGGATGTGTGGTGCGCGGAGGACGTGCTCGATGAGGCAGCGGTGGTGCTGGAGACCGACACGGACGGCAACATGCGGGTGAGCGAGCCGGTCGGTATCGACGAAGCAGAGGCCGAGGTGGCACATTTTCGTGAGTTCCTCGATTCGGTGGCCGCGGAAGACTTCGCCGACCCCCGCGAGGAGTAGCGTAAACCTCAACCTCAGGTTGAAGGTAAGACACGCCGTCGCGACACGCCGAACCGCATTGAACTGCGCATGTCGTTGACCTGTCCCGCCCTGGGCAATAGCGTTCATGACATCCGGGCGTGGTGATGGGCAAATCACGACGCCGGGGCGTAGAGTGTTCAAGAGCGAACGTGAGGACGGACGATGGGTGGCAGCGGCATGGATGCACAGGCGGACGCCGCCGAGAACACCCTGCAACGCGCGCAGGGGATGTTGTTCGGGGACACCCTCCCGGACCTGGACGCCGACACCGGCTACCGGGGCCCCACGGCCTGCCGCGCGGCAGGTATCACCTATCGGCAACTGGACTACTGGGCCCGAACCGGGCTGGTGGAGCCGAGCATCCGTCCCGGCAGCGGATCCGGAACGCAGCGGCTGTACAGTTTCCGCGACATCCTGGTGCTGAAGGTGGTCAAGCGACTCCTCGACACCGGGGTGTCCTTGCAACAGATCCGCTCGGCGGTCAATCACCTGCACGAGCGCGGTGTCGAGGATCTCGCACAGATCACCCTGATGAGCGATGGTGCCAGCGTGTACGAGTGCACCTCCGCCGATGAGGTCTTCGACCTGGTCCAGGGCGGCCAGGGAGTGTTCGGTATCGCTGTGGGCAGGGTGTGGCGCGAGGTTGAGGGCAGCCTGGCCGAGTTCCCGACCGAGCGGGCCAGCGATGAACCGGCGGATGTCCGCGGCGATGAACTCGCGCGACGGCGCGCGGCTCGTCGCACCGGCTGACCCAGCCGATTCGACCCGCCGGCGGTTCACCCGCCGGGAACCCTGCGCGGAGCGAGGTGGGCGAGGCCCCAGCCATCTGGTTAGGGTGAACCATGGCGCGCTACTTCGATCTACACCCGGTCAACCCGCAAGCCCGCTCGATCCGTCAGGTGGTGGAGATCCTGCGTGCGGGGGGCCTGATCGCCTACCCGACCGATTCCGGGTATGCCCTGGGCGCGGCCCTGGGGAACCAGGAGGCAAAAGACCGGATCGTGGCCTTGCGACAACTCGACCACCGCCACCACTTCACGCTGGTGTGTCGCAACTTCGCCCAACTCGGGCAGTTCGTGCACGTGGAGAACGCCGTGTTCCGTGCAGTGAAGGCTGCGACTCCCGGTCAGTACACCTTCATCCTGCCCGCCACCAAGGAGGTGCCGCGCCGGTTGCTGCAGCCCAAACGCAAGACGGTGGGGGTGCGGATCCCGGACCACACGGTGGTCCAGGCACTGCTGGAGGAGTTGGGCGAGCCACTCCTGTCCTCCACGCTACTGCTGCCGGGGGAGTCCGAACCGCTGACCGAGGGATGGCAGATCAAGGAGGAGTTGGATCACGCCCTGGATGCGATCCTGGACTCCGGTGAGTCCGGCAGCATGCCGACCACGGTGGTGGACCTGTCCGAAGGCGACGCCGAGGTGGTCCGCATCGGCGCCGGTGACCCTGCGCCCTTCCAGTGATCAGCCCGGGCGGTCGATCGTGGCAGCCAGGTGCCCCGGTGCCTGCACGCAGTAGGAGTCGATGAGGAACTCGGCCAGTTCGCCCCAGTCGGTCCGCTCATCGAGGACGAGCCCGACCACGTTCTCACCCCACTCGGCCCGGAAGTACGGTTCACCCAGGTGCTCGAAGGCCATCACCTCCGCCGGTTCGGCGCGGAACATGATGCGGAAGAGTTGGTCCTCACCCCCGAACACATGCGCCACGGTGGCATTGGCGACCCGCCAGCGCACACCGGTCCAGGCGTCCTCGATCTCACATTGCGGCAAGGCGGTCAGGATCTCATCGATCCGGTCGACCCAGGCGAGGGGCACGGTGGGGCGATTGGTCACCCTGGACAGTGTGCCCCAGGCCACCGACATCCCTGCCGGGGCCACCGGGCACATCGGCACCAACTAGGCTGGTCCGACCCCTACGAGAAAGGTCACGCATGTCCGGCTCCTTCACCCTTGTCCCGCAACCCCGGTCCACCGAGGTTGGGCAGGGGTCCTTCACCCTCGCCGAGGATCTGGCGATCGCCGGCCCCAAGGAGTGGGCCGCCGTCGTCCGCCGCCTGCTGGCGCCCGGGACCGGCCTGGACCTGCCCGGCAGGGATGATGGCGCGCTTCGCTTGCACCGGGACGAGTCGCTGCCGGACGAGGGTTACCGGCTGGAGGTGACCGGCGACGGGATCGACGTGCACGCCGGAGATCACCGGGGCCTGAACTGGGCGGTCCAGACGTTGCGACAACTGCTGCCGGCGGCGGTGTACCGGCCCGCGCCCGTCGGCGCCCAGTGGCAGGTCCCCGCGGTGACGATCACCGATGCCCCGCGATTCGCCTGGCGCGGAGTGATGCTCGATGTGGGCCGACACTTCATGCCACTTGCGGACCTGTACTCCTTCGTCGATCTCCTGGCGACGCACAAGTACAACGTCTTGCACCTGCACCTGAGCGAGGACCAGGGGTGGCGGATGGAGTCGAAGTCCCACCCCCGGTTGCATGAGGTTGGCAGCACCCGGCACCAGACTCGCAGACCTGGGGCTGAGGACGGCGACGGAACCCCGCACGGCGGCTACTACACCCAGGACCAACTCCGCTCAGTCGTGGCCTACGCCGCCCAACGCGGCCTCGAGGTCGTGCCCGAACTGGACTTCCCGGGCCACGTGCGCGCGGTCCTGGCCGCCTACCCCGAACTGAGCAACAACCCCGGGGAAGGGCACACCGTCGCCGACACCTTCGGCATCTTCGATGAGGTGCTGAACCTGTCCGACGAGGCGATGGAGTTCGTCTTCTCGGTGTTCACCGAATTGCTGGACGTCTTCCCCTCCCGCTACATCCACGCCGGCGGCGATGAGGCTCCCCGCACCGAGTGGCTGGCCAGCCGGGCCGCCGCCGAACTCGCCGAACGCCGCGGACTGCCCGATGCCTCCCATCTACAGAACTGGTTCACCCGGCAGGTGCGGGACTGGTTGGCCGAGCGTGGCCGGATCCTGGTGGGGTGGGACGAGATCAACGACGAGGGTCACCTCGACGGTGCGGTCACGATGGCCTGGCGAGGCGCCGGGTACGGGGTCGAGGCCGCCCGCGCCGGGGGAGAGGTGGTCATGGTGCCCACCTCCCACCTGTACCTGGACTACTACCAGAGCAACGATCCGGACGAGCCGTACAGCATCGGCGGACACCTCCCGGTCGAGAAGGTCTATGCCTTCGACCCCCTCGAGGGCGTGCCACCGGAGCACAGGGGAAAGATCCTGGGCACGCAGGCCAACGTGTGGACCGAGTACATCCCCACGATGCGCCGGGCGCAATACCACCTGTTCCCGCGCGCCTGCGCCCACGCCGAGGTCGCCTGGTCCGACCCGGCCGGGCGCACCTGGGACGAATTCACACCCCGTCTGACCGGGCACCTGGAGCGTCTGGACGCTGTGGGCGTGGACTACCGACCCCTGGGCGGCCCGCAGCCCTGGCAGCGTGGGGGCACCGGAGCCTTCGAGCGCCCCGCGGCTCACCAGGGCGACGCCGACGGCTAGGTGGGGAGTAGTCGCCGCACCGCCGCACCCATCCCGCAGGCACTACTAGGCTGGTTGGACCCGAGGTAAGGAGCCGATGTTCATGTGCAAGCCGGTACAGTGCGCGCGTTGTCGCAAGACCACGTGGGAGGGCTGCGGAGATCACGTCGCCGAGGTCCGCGCCCAGGTCGCCGATGCCGACTGGTGCACCTGCCCTCGCGCAGTACCTGCCTAGCCCCTCCGCACGCTGAACGCGGCACCGCCCCGGTATCCGCGAAAGGGGCTCATATGACCAAGCAGGAGTCCTTCACACGGCGTGTGCGCGAACGGATGGCCAAGACCGGGGAGGTATCCGGTGCCGCCCGCCGGAGGTTGTCGCCGGCCGCCGGCGAACCCGGCTGGGTACACCCGCCCCAGCAAAGCGACGAGCAGGTCGTGGAGCGCACTGGCCGCACCTGGAACCAGTGGCGCGAGGTGATCGACGCCGGTCCTGGTCGCGACGCGGGACACGCCGCGATCGCCACGTTCCTGGAGCAGAATCACGAGATCGGCGGCTGGTGGGCGCAGGCGGTGACGGTCGGGTATGAACGCATCACCGGGATACGAGCGCCTCATCAACGCGCTGACGGCACCTTTGAGGCGGGCGTCTCACGCACCCTGCCGTTGGCCGGCACCGCGCTACGCGCGGGCCTGCTCGATGAGTCCGGCCGCGCCGATCTGCTCGGCGGGTTGGCCTCCACTCTGCGATCTCGACCGACCTCCACAGCAGTACGGCTCGGGGTCGACGAGGGTGTGGTGCTGTTCACCTTCGACCCGCGCCCGGACGGCCAGGTCCGGGTGACCGTCACGCACAGTAACCTGGCCGGTCCGGCCGCTGTGGAGCATTGGAGAGCGTTCTGGGGCGAGTGGCTGCAGGCACTGCATGAGGCAGCCGACGACGACGGAACCTGAGACGGTCCGGCCACCCCCTGGAGGTCTGCGGCCGGGTTGCCTCCCAGCACCACGCGCGGAGTTTTCACAAGTCGATCTAGAAGAATGTCATGACCGGCAGTAGGCTGGGAAGCCGGGGCCCTTTGAACGGTCCTCGACCCATCGATGCACACACGGAGGCGGCTGTGGCCCTGGTACCGGACAACACACTCATCACCGATACGCCCGAGCAGGGCCGCGAGCTGGCGATCATGCTGGCCCGCAAGACCGTCGGTGCCATGCAGCCCGACACCAGCGTCCGCCAACTGCTTCGTCCTGGTTACGCCACCAACCCGGACTCGCTGACTGCCGCCGCGCACGTGGTGGCGGTGGAGTTCGCCACCGTGGCGGCGGCGAACAACTACTGGCGCAACTGAGCACCGCTGGGCCTCGGGCGGCGCAATGAGGGCGGCGACTCAAGGTTCCGTTCGCCGGAATGCGTTCTAGCGTTCCCGCTGGGCCCGAGACTCGGCGATACCGAGGTAGTGGGGGTTGTGCATGATCCCGAGGACGTTGCCGAAGGGGTCGACGAAGGACGCCGTGGTGAACCCGGCCGAGCGGGGCGTGATCGGCTCATACTCCGTCGCGCCCATGCTGAGCAGCCGCTCGGCCGTTGCGGGCAGGTCGTCGACGTGCCAGTACATGACGGCACCCCCGGGCGAGTTCGCCGCTCCCGCGGGAGCGTAGCGGCGATCGATCAAGCCGAACTCGTCCTCGTCGTCGCCGATGCGGAACTCGATGTAGGCGGCCTCGGCGGGGGCGGGTGGGAAGGCGTAGTAGGGCGGGAAGCCGAACAATTCCGTGTACCACTCGGACGCCTTGGCAAGGTCGTCGGCGTAGAAACTGATCGTGGCGAATCCCCGGAACATCGGTCCTCCTTGGTGGTGTAGCGGCCGGTGCTCCGGACCGCGATGCCACCATGCTGCACCGCATAAGTACTCATCCTGTGAGCACTTTTCCTGCAAGAATTCGATCTATGCGCGCCGACCGTCTGGTGGCCACGCTCCTGCTCATGCAGGCACGTGGACGCGTCACCGCCTCCGAGGTCGCCGCCGAACTCGAGGTCTCCCTGGCCACCGCTCGCCGCGACCTCGAAGCGTTGTCAACCGCGGGGGTGCCCGTCTACTCCCAGCCAGGCCGGGGCGGTGGCTGGTCGTTGGTCGGCGGCGCCCGCACGGACCTGACCGGTCTGACCGCTGCCGAGAGCCAGGCACTGTTCCTCCTTGCCGGCCACGCAGGGGCTGGGTCCGGGGCGACCAGGTCGGCCCTGCGAAAACTCATGCGCGCCCTTCCGGAAACCTTCCGTGCGGACGCCGCGGCCGCCGCCGACGCCGTGACCACCGACACCGCCGGATGGGGCGCGTACGGCTGGGAACGGCCGCCAGTCCTGGAAACGCTGCAAGGGGCCGTCGTCGGCCACCGCCGACTCTCGCTCGAGTACGAGGGCCGCACCCACGCGGCGGCCACGCGCACGGTGGACCCGTGGGGGCTCGTCGACAAGGGCGGCGTCTGGTACCTCGTCGCCGGGACCCCACATGGCCGGCGCACCTTCCGGGTCGACCGGATCCGCGAGGCGACCATGCTGACGGAGGCGGCGGCCCGGCCGGCGGCCCTGGATCTGGGCCGGGAGTGGGAGCAGGTGGTCGAGGAGGTGGAGCACCTGCGCTCGGGCGTCGCCGCGACGGTGCTTGCGCCGGCCCGCGCGCTCCCCGTCCTCGAGCGCCAGTTCGGCCGGCACTGCGAACTGCTCGAGACCTCCGGGGACGGGCGCGTGCGGGTCCGCTTGGCGGCCCACCTGCCGCTGTCGATCGCCGAGCACCTCGCCGGATGGGGCGCGACCGTCGAGGTCCTCGAACCGGAGTCGGTGCGGGCCGAACTCGCCCGGTTGGGCGCGGAACTGCTCACCCGCTACGGGGGCTCCTGATGGTGCCTACGAATGCCCCGATCGCCGTCGCGGGTACTAGCACTCCCGGCCCAGCACCCGGGCGACGGCGTCACATTGCTGCTCGGACAGGTGCACCCGGCCGGCGGCCGCGTTGGTCTCCAATTGGGCCGGGGTCGAGCTGCTCGGGATCTGGGTGCCCATTCCCGGCAACGTGAGGAGGTAGGCCAGGGTGAGTTGGCTGATCCGCAGGTCCCAGGCTTGTGCGAGCTCGCCGAGTTGGCGCACCACCGCGATCTGAGCGGGGTCGATCTCGATACCCTCATCGTGCAGCCGGTCTCCGGGGCCGACCTTGTTGGCATCGAGGTAGCGGTCGGTGAGCAGCCCTTGGGCCAAGGGGGAGTACGGCACGAATGCCAGGCCCTGGTCGGCGCACACCTGGAGCACCCCGGGCAGTACCTCACCGTTCAACGGGTCGAACCGGTTCTGCACCGCGATCGGCCGGGTTCGCCGGGAGATGCCTTCGCTGACCTCCAGGTAGGCACGCACTTGATCAGCGGTGAAGTTCGAGACCGCCAGGTAGTGCACCTTGCCCTGGCTGACGAGGTCGGCGACCGTTTCCAGGCTCTCCTGAATGGGGACCACCGGGTCGAACCGGTGGAACCAGAGCACGTCGATCCACTCGGTCTGCAAGCGCGCCAAGGAGGCTTTGACCGACTCGGTGATCTGCAGCCGGGACAGCCCGGAGTGGTTCGGGGTGTGCCCGTCCATCCCGCCATGGGTCTTGGTGGCCAGCACCACGTCACGCCGGCGCCCCGGGTTTACGCCGAGCCACCGGCCGATGATCCGCTCGGAGTTGCCCGAGGCGGCGTTGTAACGGTTCGCCGTGTCCCAGAACAGCACGCCCAACTCGTGTGCGCGGTCCAGAATCTGCAGTGCGGTCTGCTCATCGGAGCGGGCACCGTCCCCGGTGTCGGGGAAGCCGAATTTCCACGTGCCCAGGCCGATCGCGGGGGAGCGCAGACCGGAGGAACCCACGTAGCGGTAGGGCATGCCCTGGAAGTCCTCGGCCTGGTACGCGACGTTGTACAGATCCGGGTTCGGGGTGAGGTGATCCATTGATCGAGACTACCTGGGTGCGACGGTGGGGGCCGCTGTACGTCATCCGGGGGAGCGGGGCGAACCCGGCGCAGCAGGACCCGAACCCCGCTGATACCGTGCTAATCTGCCCCTCCGGCCGGAAGGACCAGCGGTGCAGAAGCGCACAGCGGCGATCACCACAACGATCTTCGCGTTCGCCGCGCCCGGGATGGTGGCCGGCGTGCTGCCGTGGCAGGTGCGAGGGGAGGCCTCGGCACACCTTCCGGGGGGCCCGCTGTCACGGATCCTCGGTTTGGGACTCGTGCTCGGCGGTAGCGCGATCGTGACGGATTGCTTCGTCCGGTTCGTCCGCGCACGGGGGACACCTGCGCCTGTGGCCGAGACCGAAGACCTGGTGGCCACCGGGTTCTACCGGTATACGCGGAACCCGCAGTACCTGGGGGTGTTGTCGATCATCGCCGGGCAGGCGGTGCTGTGGCGCAGTCCGCGGATCCTGGCATACGGCGCCGTTGTCGCCACGTGCTTCAACCTGACCCTGCATCTCTATGAGGAGCCGCGGCTGCGTCGACGCTTCGGCGATCACTACGTTCGTTTCACCGAGCAGGTCCCGCGCTGGCCACGCCCGGGACGGTTGCTGCAGAAGCCGGGACGCTGACAGCGGTCGACATGAGGGGAGTGGCGGCGTGCACGCAGGGGTGTGCGCCCCCCACGATGGAATGACATAATGTGCATTATCGGTGTTCAGGCATCGGGTGTGTGGGCCCTCGCCGAGTCGAGCCCGTCATGGTAGCTTCCCGCGGACTGGAGCCAGTTCCCCTAGGTTTCGGCTGAGCGACAAAGGCGCCGGTCCTCGCCCTAACCTCGCTGCCATCGCACACTCACCGTAGGGTGAACGACATGAAGCAACGAACAATCGGTAACGGCACAGTCGGTCGCGTCGAGGTCGGAGCGATCGGCCTGGGCCTGATGACCTTCGACCAGACCGGCGAGCAGCCACGGGCGCAACTCGCCGAGACGATCCGCACCGCACTCGAGGCCGGGGTGACACTGTTCGACACTGCGGATGCCTATGGGCCTGGTGAGCAGTTGGGGGTGGCGGCCCAGGGCGAGAACGAGAAACTGATCGCTGGACTGCTCGACGAACTCGGGCTCCGGGACCAGGTGTACCTGGCCACCAAGGGCGGCAGTGTGCGCGGCGACGGCGGCTCCTGGTCCCAGGACAGTTCACCCGAACATCTGCACAGCGCGGTCGACGCGAGCCTGTCCCGGCTTGGCGTTGACCAGATCTGGCTGTGGCAGCACCACCGCCCTGATGCGACCCGAGACTATGACGAGACGATCGGGATCCTGCAGGAGATCGTCGACACCGGCAAGGTCGGCATGGTCGGTCTGTCCAACGTCGACCCGGCCCAGATCCGGACCGCGCACGCAGTCCTCGGTGACTCTCTGGTGAGTGTGCAGAACCAGTTCAGCCCGAAGTTCCGCAGCAGCCTGCCCGAGGTCGCTGTCTGCGCCGAACTCGGCCTGGCGTTCCTGGCCTGGAGTCCCCTCGGCGGACTGACCGATGCCAAGGAACTGGCGGCGAAGCACCCGGCATTCGCGCAGGTGGCGCAGGAACGCGGAGTGAGCCCGCAGCAGGTGGCGCTCGCCTGGGAACTCGCCCAGAGCGAGGTGGTGATCCCGATTCCCGGGGCGAAGCGCCCAGCATCGATCGCTGACTCTGCCGCGGCGGCGGATCTGGCGCTGACCGCCGAGGAGATCGCGCTTCTCGACGCGGCCTGAGCCAAGGCGCGGTGATTCGTGCTGCCTCCGACTGCGCCGGAAGTGGGGACAGCCGCGGTCAGGTGCGTTCCGGCGGCGCGGTGTCCACGTAGGTCAGCCCATGTCCGTAGGGGTACAGCGGCCCGTCCGCGGTGTCGTCATAGCCGGGCAGGTCGCTGGCCTGCTCCTCGATGGCTGCCGTGGTGCCCGCCAGCGCGAAGGGCATCCTCCCCCGGGGCGCGAACTCGCCGGTGAGGACGTCCAGCAGGGCCTCATCGGAGATGCCGAAGGTCGCCACGATCGCGCCGGCATCCCGCAACCCGCTGTGTTCATCCAGGACGAAGGGCTGGCGGAAGTAGACGTCCAGGATCACCTTCGTCGGATCGCCAATCTCAGCCATGACCTGCTGGACCGTGCTGAGGCAGGGTTGCACGCGCCAGGATTCGGCTTGCGCCATGCCGGAGAAGTCGATGATGCTGACCTCCCAGGGCAATGGACCGCCGAAGAGTAGGCCGTCGTCGGTGCACTCCTCGGCCCCATAGGCCACGCCCGCGTCTGCGGCCCCGTAGGGGCTCTGCCCGTCCAAGCCCCGCACGCTGGGGAAGACGATCGGGTTGACCTTGTCCGGGCGCATCCCCGAGCCGGGATCGGCGCTCTTGTAGTCCGCTGTACCTAGCGTCAGGGCGCTCAGCCTGACCAGCACGTGGTCAACGCCGGCGGCGCTGGGACGGTCCGGCGCGTTGCCGTCGATCACGGTGAAGCCTCGCGCAGCCAGCGTCTGGGTGTCGATCTCTCCCAGGACGTACACCGTGGACTCGGCGCGCAACGGCAACGCCGGGCCGGTGGCATCACCCCGGTCGCGGTTCTCCAGCAGGACCACCGAGCGGCGCTGAGCGTCCCGTGCGACCTGCGCCGACCGCGGGCTGGCGAATACCTCGTTCGCCCTGCTCGGCTCCACGTAGGGGTCTTCGAACAGGCCCATGCGGAACAGCGGGACGAGCAGCCTATGTGCCGCCAGATCGATGCGCTCGGTCGTGACCAGACCGTTTTGGACCAAGTCGATGATGACGTTGGCGTCGTGGAAGCCGGACAGGGTGTCACTGCCGGAGTTGATCGCAGCGGCGATTCGCTCGGGCACGGAGGCCTCCTCCAGGCCCCACGCACGATCGGTGACGATGCCGGTGTCGGAATTGACATAACCTGTGAATCCCAAGCGTTCACGCAGCAGATCGTTGACGATCTGCTCACTGAAGGCCATCCCGATCTGGTCGTAGGTGACGCCGTCGTACGTGACGTGCATCGGCACCCCGTAGTAGGGCATGATCGCCGCCGCCCCGGCGTCGACCGCCGCCCGGAATGGTTCCAGGTGCTCCCCGAAGTTCTCCCTCGGGTACACCTGGGTCTTGCCGAAGGAATAGTGCGGATCCAGACCCAGTTCCTGCGGGCCCCCGCCGGGGAAATGCTTGATCGTCATGGCCACATCGCTCGTGGTGCTCAGCGAGGAACCGTCGGTGACAACGGCGCCCTGCAGGGTCTGCAACAGGGCCGTGACGATGTCGCTGGTGTGCTCGGCGTTCTCGCTGAAGCATTCATGGCTGCGATACCAGCGCGGTTCGGTGATCAGGTCGACCATGTACCCGTACATCCCGCGAAGCCCGATCGCGCGCCATTGCCCGCCCATCACCTTGGCGTACTCGGTGATCGGCTCCATACTGCCGGCACCAAGTGCAGCGGCAGCCAGGCCGGCCTCCTTGGGGAATCCGGAGAAGGCACCGTGGCTCTCATTGATCCCGGCCCGGGCATCGGGGTCGATGTGGTTGCGCGCATTGGACTTGGCCAGCACCGGGATCCCCAGCCGGCTTCCCTCGGCCATCTCCTGGACGGCGTTCATGAACAATGCCGCCTGCTCCGGCGTCACCGAGGAACCAGCAATGAACGGGTGGCTGTCATCGCCCTGGCGCTCCTGGCCGGGCACCGCGACCACATTGCGGAAGACGATGCGGCGCATGTGCTGACGGCCCACGTAGTCCCGGGCCACGTCGGTGAGGGCGCCACCCCAGCCGGCGTTGACGGTGTCGATCAGCATCAACCCGGCCTTCTCCTCCAGCGTCATCCGCGACACCAGATCCGCCGCCCGCTGCCCCGCCGGCAATCGCCAATCCTCGTACGGGGCCAGTTGCCCGTCGTCGTCGAGGTTGCGGAAGCGCAGTCCGTCCACCTCGATCGTCGACTTGGACCGCACGCCGAGAGCCGGCTGTTCGGGTTCAGAACGCGTTGACATGAGTTCCTCGATTCCTCTTGCGCGATGGGATGCGTTGCGATGCGGGTGCCGCCGGGGGGGGTCGTGACGCTCAGCGGTCCACCGGCGCAGTTTCCTCCCCGTGCGGATACTTGCTGCGATAGAAACCCACGATCATGTCCACCACCTGGGCGTAGGTCACCGTGCCGGTATTGATCACCAGGTCGTAGTACTCATCGGTGTGCGGGTCCCACTGATACAGGTTGGCCGACATCTCGGCGCGCACCCGGTCCTCGAATTCGATCCGGGCCCTTGCTCCCTGCTCATCCAGCCCGGTCTTGGACATGACCCGCTCGGTCCGGGTGCTGAGCGGTGCCGTCAATCGCACGTGCAGCGCCCCGACCGCCCGTCCCAACACCAGGGCACCGTTGCGACCGGCGATCACCGCGCCGTCCCGGGCGGACTCCAACACTTCACGGCGGTTCCGCTCGGCGATCGAATGATCCTCCGCCGTCTCCAGTGCCCTGGCCATGTCCGCGTCCTGGGTGCCGGTAAAGGACACCGTGCGCAGCCACCGTTCGAAAGCGCTATCGGAGACCAGCACCTCGGCATCGGCCTCGGCGACCTCATCGGAGGTGAACTTCTGCGCGACGAACCTCACCCCCAGCTTCTCGGCCACGGCCGGCCCGATATCGGTTGCGCCAGCCCCTTCCCGCTCGAAGATCGTGACCACCGGCAAGGTGCCCAGTTTCCGGGGCCGAAGCAGGAGGTCACGTTCGTCCCCCAGTTCCTGCACGAGCACCCGGGAGGTCTCCACGCCGTAGGAAGCGCTGACTACTCCTTGGGAGCGACGGGCGTTGAGTTCACGTACGATCGTGCGGTGCTGGTCGAGGTCGAGGTTGTACCAGATCATCACCACGGTGGCCATCACGGCCACCAATGCCGGCACTCCCCCGGTTGCCAAGCGGATCCCTTCTTGCGCGGTGGCGTCTTGGGCCTCCGCCTGCGCCACGTACCCGAACGCACCGATCACCGCCGCACCGGCCCAACCGCCGACCCCCTGTCCGGTCTTGCGGATGAAGGACAGGATCGAGTAGGACCCGCCTTCGGCGCGCACTCCGGTCTTCCATTCTCCGAAATCGACCGTGTCCGCCTGCATCGAGAACATCAAGGCATTCGTCCCGCCGGTGCCTACCCCGAACAAGAACCACCCCAGGATCGCCAACGGCAGGCTCCCGTCGGGAACCAGATAGATCACTGCGAACGACAGCACGGTGACGACTGCCGCCCCGATATAGCCGTTGCGCTTCCCGAACCGCGAGGTGATGGTGGGCACGAACGAGGCCACCAGTACCGTCCCCACCGTCTGTGCCAACGCCAGGAAGGTGTACCAACCGGCATTGCCCAGGATGTACCGGGCGTAGTACAACGCCACCGCGTTCATCATGAACATGGCCGCGAGCAGGAAGAACGCCGCCAGGCAGAGCACGATCAGCGGGCGGTTGTGGCGGATCATCCGCAAGGTGCGTTTCAGTGAGATCTTGGTGGCGCTGCGCGGCACCACTTCTTTGACGTTCCTGAAGCAGATGAGGTACAACACCACGGCCACCACGCCCAGTGCGGCGGTGGTGAGGGTGAACTGGAGACGGACGTGGTCCCCGGTGGTGTCCTGGAACTGCGGAGCCACCACAGCCGAGAGCACGACGGCGGTCAACGAGTTGGTGATCGACCGGGCACCGGACAACTTCGATCGGTCGACCGGGTCCTGCGTCATCGCCGCCGCCAACGACCCGTAGGGGATGTTGACGAAGGAGTAGGCCAACTGGAACAGGGCATCGAGCAGGAATACCCAGGCGATCGTGAGCGCGGGACTCAGACCCGCCGGCACACTGAACAGCAGGACGAACACGATCGCCAGGGGTGTGCTGCCGAAGAGGATCCAGGGACGCAGCCGGCCCCAGCGAGTATTGATCCGGTCCACGACCTGGCCCGCGATCAGATCTGCAGCGCCCGCCCAGATCTTGGTGACGCCATAGATCGCGCCCGCCACACCGGCGGACAGGCCCGCGATATCGGTCATGTAGACCATGAGGAACATCGACGTCATCATGAACGTCACATTGTTTGCGACATCACCGAGGGAGTAGGAGAACACCTGCCCGCCGGAAAGCGTTCCGCGGTTCTTGCCGGACTTGCCCGCCACTTGCTCGCTCCCCCGCAACATCACGGTCGACAGGTTCTCCTGGCTCCTCTGATGACTATAGCCAAGGCAGCTCTGCCGGGCCCAGCCTTGCGGTACTCACCAGCACGTGTCGCGCTGTCACGCTCCCGGCGGCGCAGACGTCCTGTGTGATGAGAGCGATCCCCGAATGCCAGGAGGACACGATGCCCCGCATGCACCTACAGAAAGTCATTCCGCTCGCCTACGCCCCCGTGCTGGCGCTGGAGAGCTACGCGCGCAAGGTCAATGACCAGCGCACCTACGAACTGGTCAAGATCAGGGCCTCGGCCATAAACGGGTGTAGTTACTGCCTGGCCATGCACACCCGCGACGCCCGCAAACTCGGTGAGTCTGCCGAGCGCATCGCCGCATTGGAGACCGGATGGAGCGGGCTGGACCTGTGGTCGCCCGCCGAGGAGGCCGCGCTCGCCTTGACCGATGAGGTCACCAGACTCGGTGAGCACGGAGTCAGTGATGCGGTCTGGGACGAGGCGGTGCGGCGCTGGGGGGAGAAAGGCACTGGACACCTCATCATCGCGATCGCGACGATCAATGTATGGAACCGGATCGCGATCGCCACAGGTCTCCAGGCCCAGGATCTATGACCTCGGCCCCGACCGAGCCGCTCGGACTGGCCAAGGAGGAGTTCGAACGGCTCAATGGACGGATGCTGGGCGTGGCCTACCGGATCCTCGGCAGCTGGGCCGATGCCGAGGACGTCGCGGCCGAATCGTGGATCCGTTGGCACACCCAACGCCCGGAGCACGTGCGCGAGGCCCAGGCGTGGCTGACCACCGTGGCCACCCGGCTGAGCCTGGATCGGCTGCGCACCATGCAACGCCGCCGGGAGGACTACGTGGGCTCCTGGCTACCGGAACCGATCGACACCGCGCTCCTACCGCATGAGAGCGCGGATCAGCGGCAGAGCCTGGACTTCGCCCTGCTGCACCTCATGGACCGGCTGAGCCCGGAGGAGCGCGCGGTGTACGTGCTGCGCCACGCCTTCGACTACCCCTACACCGAGATCGCCCCGATGCTGGGCCGCACCCCGGCCAGTTGCCGCCAACTCGGCCACCGGGCCGGGGCCAAACTCGGTCCCATCCCCCAGGAGGCCGACCTCAACCGGCACCGGAGCCTCCTGAACCGGCTCGGCACCGCGATCATGGACGGCGACGTGGCCACGGCGATGTCGCTGGTCTCCCCCGACGTGGTGCTGCTCAGCGACGCCGGCGGCAGAACACGCGCCGCACTCCGCCCGATCTACGGCCCCGATCATGTGATCCGGTTCCTGGTGGGCGTGACAACCAAGACACCACCGAGCCGAACCGACCTCATTGGCGTCAACGGACGTCCGGCGTTCCGACTGATCTCCGACGGCGTGGAGCGCGTCTTCAGAATCGACATCGGTCACGGTGTGGTCACCAGGGCCTATGTCCTGGGCAACCCGGACAAACTTACCCGGCTGCGCTAGCGCAGTTCCGTCGCAGTTCCGTCACGAAGGAGCCTTCCTGCCTCGTGGCGGCCTTCGGTACCACGGCGTCGTGGACGACTGCCGGAATCCGAGACCGTGGTGGAGGGCGGTTGCGGGGGCGGACTCAGAGGAGACCTTCACCCGCTCTGCCCCGGCCGGCTGCGGCCGCGCGGAGGCCTCCATCCACGCGGTGGCGTCGCCATCTCCTGCCACCAGCCCGGACTGCCTGGCGAGGGCGGTGAAGACCGGGTCGTGGGCACCCACCGGGAGCTCGAGCCGCTCCCTCCATCTGATGCGTGTACGCCCCGGGTAAAGTGAATCAGTCATCACAGCCGGATGACCGAACAGCAAAGGTGGTACGGATGGCGGCTCAGGAGAAGATCCTCGTGGAAACGGTCAGCGAGGACGGCCGGGCGACCGGGGTGGCGGAGAAACTCGAGGTCCACCGCGAACCCGGCACGCTGCACCGCGCGTTCTCGCTGTTCGCTTTCGACCACGACGGCCGGCTGCTGCTGCAGCGGCGGGCCGCGGTGAAGTATCACTCTCCCCTGATGTTGACCAACAGCACCTGCGGGCACCCCTTCCCCGGCGAACTGCCGGCCGACGCCGTCGCGCGGCGCCATCAGGACGAACTCGGTGCCCCGGTCACCGACCTGGTGGAACTGGGCACCGTCCGGTACCACGTACATGACAGCGCCAGCGGCTTGTACGAACACGAGTACAACCACGTCTTCGCCGGGCGGGTCGACCCGGCCTCGCTCGTGCCCGAGCCGGGCGAGGTCGACGAGGTGGTCTTCGTCACGGGGGACGACCTGGCCCGGTTGCGCGCCGCGGAGCCGTTCACGGCCTGGTTCGACCATGTGTGGCAGATCGCTCTTCCCCGGCTCGCCGAGTGGGGTTTCAGCGCCCGCTGAGTCATTAGGATGGTCTCCGTTCACGTCCGCCTTGCCGAAAGCCGTTGGATGCCTCCACCCGCCGTCCTGCCCACGGGCTCGGCGCACGCCAAGGCGATCCTGGTCGGTGAGCACGCCGCCGTCTATGGCCACCCGGCCATCGCACTGCCGATCACCCCGCTGCGCACAGTTGCCGAGGTGCACCACTGCCCCGGTCCGCTCCGGCTGAGCACGGGCGATGCGAGCCTGCCGGTGACCGAGTTACCCCAGCGGTTCGCCTCGGTGGGCGTCGCCGCGGTCGAGTCGCTGACGTTCTTCGGATTGCCGGCCGAGGATGTCGAGATCGTCGTACGCAGCGGAATCCCACCTCAGGCGGGCCTGGGTGCCAGCGCGGCTGCCGCGAACGCGATCGTCGAGGCCGTGCGGGCCTACGCGGGGGCAGCACTGGACGATGCGAGCCGCTTCGCACTCGTGCAGACCGCCGAGCGGGTGGCCCACGGGAACCCCAGCGGCATCGATGCGCACGCCACCCGGGCCCGGGAACCGCTACTGTTCGCCGACCATGTCGCCACCCCTCTGACCCTGGGCGCCCCAGTGTGCTTCGTGGTCGCTGATACCGGCGTGCGGGCCTCCACCGATGATGCCGTCGCCGGCGTGCGCCAGATCGTGGACGCCGACCCGGCCCTGGGCCGCTCGCTGCTGGCCCGTCTCGGGGAGTTGACCAGAGCCGCGGTGCTGGATCTGGAGCAGGCGCACCTGACCGCCTTCGGCCGGCGGCTCACCGAAGCGCAGGATGCGCTCACCGACCTGGGCGTCGGGCACCCGGCGATCGACCGTCTGGTCACTGCAGCCCTGCACGCCGGCGCAGCGGGAGCCAAACTCACCGGCGCCGGACGCGGAGGCTGCGTGATCGCCGTGACGCCGGACGCCGCCAGCGGGCAGGCGGTGCAGTCGGCGATGACGGCCGCGGGTGCCGTCGCCGGGTGGATCGTCACGCTGGGGGCGACATGAGCATCACCGCCGTGGCATATCCGAACATCGCGCTGATCAAGTACTGGGGCAAGCGCGATGAGTCGTTCAACCTACCGGCCACCGGAAGCCTGTCGATGACTCTCGACGTGGCCCCCACCCGAACCACCGTCACGTTGGCGCCCGAGGCCGACGACGACGTCGCGACCTGGCGCGGAGAGGCCATGAGCGGCGATGACCTCACCCGGGTGCGCTCCTTCCTCGATCTGGTGCGCGAACTGGCCGGAAGCCCGGTACGGGCCGTCGTGGAGACCGCCAACGAGATCCCCACTGGCGCCGGATTGGCATCGTCCGCCTCGGGCTTCGCCGCACTTGCCGCTGCGGCGAGCAGCGCCTACGGACTGGAACTGAGCGAGCGGGACCTGTCCCGACTGGCACGCCGCGGTTCCGGCTCGGCGGCCCGATCGGTCTTCGGCGCCCTGGTCCAGTGGCACGCCGGCCGCGACGACGCCTCCTCCTACGCCGAGCCCCTCCCCGCGTCGGCGCTCGAGCTGGCACTCGTCGTCGCAGTCCTGTCCCCCGGGCGCAAGCCGGTGGGCAGCCGGGAGGCGATGCGCCGCACCGCGGCGACCTCCCCGTTCTTCCCGGCCTGGGTGGCCTCGGTACCAACCGAACTGGCGGCCATGCGCCGGGCGATCGCGGGCGCCGATTTCGAGGCCGTCGGGGAACTGGCCGAGGCCAACGCGCTGCGGATGCACGCCACCATGCTCGGCGCCGCACCACCGGTGCGGTACTGGAATGCCGACACGGTCGCCGCGCTCGACCTGGTCGCGCAGTTGCGCGCCGACGGCGTGCCGGCCTACGCCACCATGGACGCCGGACCCAACGTCAAGGTGCTGTGCCGACCACCGGACACGACAGCCGTGACCGAACGCTTCGCCGCCGCGTTCGAGGGTGTAGACCTTCTCATCGCCGGCCCCGGGCCCGGCGTGTGCGTCGAGAGCACCCGATGATCCAGGCGCCGGGCAAACTCTTCATCGCCGGTGAGTACGCAGTCGTCGAACCCGGCGGCAGCGCTGTGCTCGTGGCCGTCGACCGGTACGTGAGCGTGCGCGTGGCCCCCGCGCAGCGGCACGGCGCCGTCCGCTCGGCGCACTACGGGCCGCAGCCACTGCGCTGGGAGCGGGACGAACGTGCCCGGGTGGTGCCCGAACCGCGGCAACGTCCGCTGGACCACGTGCTGTCGGCGATCCGCACGGTCGAGGCACTCGTGGCCGATCTGAGAATCGAGCCCCGCTGGCACAGCCTGGATATCGCCAGCGAACTCGACGACGCCGACGGCCGCAAATACGGGCTCGGCTCCAGCGCGGCGGTGACGGTCGCCGTGGTGCGGGCGCTCGATCAGTTCTACGGACTGGGCCTGACCGCGTTCGAACAGTTCAAGGTGGCACTGCTCGCCACGGTCGAGGTGTCGCCCTCGGCCTCCGGGGGCGACGTCGCGGCGAGCACCTTCGGCGGGTGGCTCGCCTACCACTCCCCCGACCGGGCCGCGGTCGCGGCTCTTCGCCACCGGGTGGGTGTGCTCGCCGCGATGCGTGCGCCGTGGCCGCTGCTGCAGGTCACCCCGCTGCCCGCACCGAGTGGCCTCGACCTGATCGTGGGCTGGACCGGCGCGGCGGCCTCGACGACGTCGCTGGTCGCTGAAGTGCGGGCGCGACGTCTGTCCCAGGATGTGCGCTACGAGACGTTCCTGGCGGGTAGCCGCGCCCGGGTGCAGGACCTGATCACGGGCTTGCAACAGCACGATAGTGCGGCCGTGCTCGCGGCGGTGCGGGCAGCGCGGAACCTGCTGATCGGTCTGGGCGCAGGACTGGGAATAGAAATCGAGACACCGGCGCTTGCTCACCTGGTGACCTCCGCCGAGCGCATCGGGGCTGCCGGCAAGGCCTCCGGGGCCGGCGGGGGTGACTGCGGGATCGTGCTCGCTCCTTGCGGCAGCGACCTCGAGCCGATGTTGCGGCACTGGGAACAGTCCGGTGTGCGCAGACTGCCGCTGGCCGCGGCCCCCACGCACGAGCGTCGTGACGGCGCAGTGAGGATGATAGAGCGATGAGCGAACAGGCGGCGCCCGTACCCCTGAGGTGGGTCGGGCCGATACGACTGAGCGGGAACGTCATCGCCGGCGAGCACGAGGTCCCGCTGGCTACCTATGAAGCCCCGCTGTGGCCCTCGGTGGGCCGCGGGGCCCGGATCTCCCGGCTGATCGAAAACGGTATCGGCACCACGCTGGTGACCGAGCGGATGAGCCGTTCGGTCTACTTCGAACTCGACGGCGCAGGCGTCGCGGTGCAGGTGCTCAGCGAGATCCGCAGCCGATTCGCCGAGTTACAGCAGGTGGTGTCGGCGAGCAGCCGGTTCGCCGAACTGATCGACATGCACAGTGAGATCGCCGGGCGGCTGCTGTTCCTGCGCTTCGAGATCCTCTCCGGGGACGCCTCGGGCCACAACATGGTGACCCTGGCCAGCGAGCGGTTGATGACGCACTTGATGGCGCAGTGGCCGCAGTTGCGCTACGGCTCGATCTCGGGCAACTACTGCTCGGACAAGAAGGCGACGGCGGTCAACGGAATCCTGGGCCGCGGCAAGCACGTGGTCACCGAGGCGCACATCCCCCGCGAGGTGGTGCAGAAGTGGCTGCGCAGCACCCCGGAGAAGATCGCGGAGTTGAACACCCGCAAGAACCTCGTGGGCACCATCCTGGCCGGTGGTATCCGGTCGGCGAACGCCCACTACGCCAACATGCTGCTGGCCTTCTACCTGGCCACCGGACAGGACGCGGCCAACATCGTGGAGGGCTCGCAGGGCATCACCCAGGCCGAGGTCGACGGTGGTGACCTCTACTTCTCCTGCACGCTGCCGAATCTGATCGTGGGAACGGTCGGTAGCGGCAAGGGTCTGACGTTCGTGGAGGACACCCTCACCCGGCTCGGGCTGCGCGCCGATCGCGCACCAGGGGAGAACGCGCGTAGGCTCGCCGGATTGTGTGCCGCCGCGGTGTGGTGCGGGGAGTTGTCCCTGCTCGCAGCCCAGACCAACCCCGGTGAACTCATGGCGGCACATGTGGCGATCGAACGCAACGAACGCAGCACCCAGACATCCAACCCCTCGAACCAGGAGTGAGCAGTTCCGTGATCGGTATCGACGACCTCGCGATGGCCACCGGCGGCTTCCGCATCGACCTGGCGGACATCGCCGAACGGCTCGGGGCCGACCCGGCGAAGTACTACCGGGGCCTGGGCCAGACCGAGATGAGCGTGGTGGCCGAGGACGAGGACATCGTCACCCTCGGGGCGGCGGCGGCTCTACCGGTGGTGGAGCGGGCCGGTCGCGAGCGAATCCGCACCCTGCTGTTCGCCACCGAAACCGGGATCGACCAGTCGAAGTCGGCCGGTGTCTACGCCCACCGGCTGCTCGGCCTGCCTCCGAACGTTCGGGTGGTCGAACTCAAACAGGCCTGTTACTCCGCTACCGCTGCCATGCAGTTCGCCGCCGCGCTCGTGGCCCGTAACCCGGCCGAGAAAGTGCTGGTCATCGCCAGCGATATCGCCCGCTACGAACTGGGCTCGACCGCCGAGCCCACACAGGGCGCCGGGGCTGCAGCGTTCACCGTGTCCGCCGATCCGGCGTTGCTCGCCCTGGAGCCGGCCGCCGGGGTGTTCACCGAGGACGTCATGGACTTCTGGCGCCCCAACCACCGGGTGACCGCCATCGTGGACGGGCACAGTTCGATCAGCGCCTACCTCGACGCCGTCGCCGGTGCCTTCGATGACTACCGCGCCCAGGGCGGATCGGCATTCGAGGCGATCAACCGGTTCTGCTACCACCAGCCGTTCACCAAGATGGCCGCCAAGGCCCACCAGTACCTGGCGAAGCACGCCGGCGCGGATGTGCCCACCGAGACGCTCACTGCCCAGGTCGCGCCGACGATGGGTTACAACCGCCGGATCGGGAACAGTTACACCGCCTCGGTCTACCTGGCGCTGCTGGCCCTGCTGGACGATCCCGCGGACCTCACCGGTGAGCGGGTGGCGATCGCCAGCTACGGTTCCGGCGCCGTCGCGGAGTTCCTCACCGGCACGGTCATGAGCGGCTACCGGGCACAGATCCGCAACGGCACCAACGAGCAGATCCTGGCCGATCGTCCCCGGATCGATGACAACACCTACCTCGCGCGACAGCGCATCATGCCGCGCAGTGACCCGTCGAACTACGGCAACCGGCACGAGACGCGCGGCCCGTTCCGCTTCGCCGGCGTGCGCGAGGACCAACGCATCTACGAGGCCACCGCTCCCCGCTGAGGCCCGCTCCCGGGCGTTCGCCGACCGGTGCCTCCGTCAGCCACGTCGGCGAAGCGGCGGTGCAAGGTCGGCGTCACCGGGTTCTGAGGTAGTCGGCCAGGTGCCGACCGGTCAGGGTGGCCCGGGTGGCCACCAGGTCGGCGGGGGTGCCCTCGAAGACGACCTGCCCGCCGTCATGCCCGGCGCCCGGCCCCAAGTCGATGATCCAATCCGCGTGCGCCATCACCGCCTGGTGATGTTCGATCACGATCACCGAGGTGCCCTGCTCCACCAGGGAGTCCAGCAACTCCAGCAGTTGCTCCACGTCGGCCAGGTGCAAACCGTTGGTGGGCTCATCCAGCACGTACACTCCGCCGTTCTGGCTCATCCGGGTCGCCAGTTTCAGCCGCTGCCGCTCGCCGCCGGACAATGTCGTCAGCGGCTGGCCGAGGGTGAGGTACCCCAGGCCTACCTCTACCATCCGGCGCAGGATCTTGTGCGCCGGCGGGGTCCGCGCCGGACCGTCGGCGACGAACTCGGCGGCCTGGGCGACCGACATCGCCAACACCTCGGCGATCGTGCGCCCATCCAGGGTGTACTCCAGCACCGCCGCCTGGAACCGGCGGCCCTCACACTCCACGCACACCGACTCCACGGTCTCCATGAAGCCCAGTTCGGTGTAGATCACCCCGGCACCCCTGCAGGCCGGGCAGGCGCCCTCGGAGTTGGCGCTGAACAGTGCGGGCTTGACGCCGTTGGCCTTGGCGAACGCCTTGCGGATCGGCTCCAGCGCGCTGGTGTAGGTGGCCGGGTTGGAGCGCCGCGAGCCCTTGATCGCACCCTGGTCGATCACGACCACGCCGTCCCGGCCCGCCACCGAGTCCTCGATGAGCGAACTCTTGCCCGACCCGGCCACCCCGGTGACCACGCACAACACTCCCAGCGGGATATCGACGTCGACGTCCTTGAGGTTGTGCGTGCTGGCGCCCCGGACCTCCAGAGCGCCCGCGGCGGTGCGCACCTGGTCCTTCAGGGCGGCTCGATCATCGAGGTGCTCGCCGGTGATGGTCCCGCTGGTGCGAAGATCGGCGAGGCCCCCCTCGAACACCACCTGCCCCCCGGCGCTCCCGGCGCCCGGGCCCAGGTCCACGATGTGGTCGGCGATCGCGATCACCTCCGGCTTGTGCTCGACCACCAGCACGGTGTTGCCCTTGTCACGCAACCGCAGCAGCAGGGTGTTCATTCGCTCGATGTCGTGGGGGTGCAACCCGATGGTGGGCTCATCGAAGACGTAGGTGACATCGGTCAGCGCCGAACCGAGGTGCCGGATCATGCGGGTGCGCTGAGCCTCGCCCCCGGACAAGGTGCCGGAGGGGCGGTCCAGCGACAAATAACCCAGCCCGATCTGGACGAAGTTGTCCAGCGTGGCCGCCAGGGTATCGAGCAACGGCCCGGCGCTGCCATGCTCCTGGTGGGTACCCCCCGTGCCGCCGTCAGCCTCGTCGGCGAGGTCGCGCACCCACCCCGCCAGATCGGTGATCTGCATCGCGGAGACCTCGGCGATGTTGAGGCCGTTGATCCGAGAGGACCGAGCGGTCTCGTTGAGCCTGGTGCCCTCGCAGTCCGGGCAGGTCCGGAACGTGATCACCCGGTCGACGAAGGCCCGCACGTGCGGTTGCATCGCCTCCCTGTCCTTGGCCAAGATCGTCTTCTGCAGTTTGGGGATCACGCCTTCGTAGGTGACGTTGACGCCGTCGACCTTGATCTTGGTCGCCGGTTTGTACAGCAGCGCATCGAGTTCCTTGGCCGAGAAGTCCGCGATCGGCTTGTGGGCGTCCAGGAAGTCGGTGCCCTGGTAGATACGTCCGTACCAACCGTCCGGGCCCCAACCCGGGATGCTGAACGGCCCCTGCGCCAGGGACTTGGAGGAGTCATACAACGCCTCCAGGTCGAAGTCCGAGACCGTTCCCCGGCCCTCACAGCGCGGGCACATCCCGCCGACGATGTTGAAATCCCGCCGTTCCTTGACCTCGCGCCCGCCGCGTTCGAACGCCACCGCCCCGGCGCCGCTGATCGAGGCGACGTTGAAGGAGAACGCCTGTGCCGAGCCGATGTGGGGCTGCCCGAGGCGCGCGAACAGGATCCGCAGCATGGTGCCGGTGTCGGTCACGGTGCCGACCGTGGAGCGGGGGTTGGCGCCCATCGGCTCCTGGTCGACGATGATCGCGGTGGTCAGGCCATCCAGCAGGTCCACGTCCGGGCGGGGCATGGCGGGCATGAAGCCCTGCACGAACGCCGGGTAAGTTTCGTTAATCATCCGCTGGGACTCGGCGGCGATCGTGTTGAAGACCAGTGAACTCTTGCCCGACCCCGACACTCCGGTGAACACGGTCAAGCGGCGCTTGGGGATCGTCAGGTCCACACCCGTGAGGTTGTTCTCCCGCGCCCCGTGGACCCGCAGCAGGTCGTGGCTGTCTGCCGGGTGCCTCTCGACAGTAGCGGCGGTTGCTGTCGCCGTGGTCATACCGCTCCATCCGATCGCCGAGGTGCAGGTCTTGGAGATTACTCCTCCCGACCCACGCCCCCAAGGGGAATTCCTGTGCGCCCGGAGTGACCGTGCTCGGCTCCGGACGCGGACGTCGCTTACGTGGCCGGGTCGGTGATGCGATCCAGTTCGGCCAGATCGTCCGGCTCGGGGTGCCACAGGGCCGCGGCGTTGGAGCGCACCTGCTCGGGCCTGGAGGCTCCGGAGATCACCGAGGCAACGCCGGGTTTGGCCGCCAGCCAGCCGATTGCCACCTGCAGCATGGACAGGTCCCGCTCCTCGGCGAAGTGCTGCAGGGCTTCGATCATGTCGAAGTCGGCGCCGGCAAGCCTGTCCGGCCGTCGCGCCAGCCGGGTGCCCTCGGGGGCGTCCTGCCCGCGCCGGTACTTGCCGGTGAGCAGACCGGAGGCGAGCGGGAAGAACGGCAGCAACCCGCCGCCGATGTGCTCCAGGGCCGGGATCACCTCGGCCTCCAGGCCCCGGCTGAGTAGGTTGTACTCGTTCTGGGCCGAGACGAACGGTGTCGTTGCGGCGGTGTGCGCGGTCCAGTCCGCATCGATGATCTGCCATCCGGTGAAGTTCGATGAACCCAGGTAGCGCACCTTGCCCTCGGCGACGAGTTCGTGCAAGGCCGCCAAGGTCTCGGCGACCGGGGTGTGTGGGTCGGGCCGGTGCATCTGGTACAGGTCGATGTGATCGGTGCCCAGACGGCGCAGCGAGCCCTCCACCGCCTTTCGGATATACCGCCGGGAGCCACGAACACCCCAGTCCGGCCCGTTCAAGCCGCCGGTGTCCATCCCGAACTTCGTCGCCACCACCGCATCGGCACGCCGGGAGCCCAACGCCTTTCCCAGCAGTTCCTCCGACTCCCCGGCTGTGGACCCGTAGGTGTCGGAGACGTCGAAGAACGTGATCCCGGCGTCCAGTGCCGCCCGGACCACATCCGTGACCCGTTCTGTGGGCACCGTTACCCCGAACGAGTTGCAGCCCAGCCCCACCACTGAGACAGTCAAACCGGAAGGGCCGAGTTGCCGGTACTTCATCGTGATCTCGCTCATACCCCACAGCCTAGGCCTACCGGCAACGCACGTACCCCGCGCGTGAATTTCACAGCACCTTCACCCGCGACCCGGAACACCGGCCCATGCTTACTGGTTGTAGTAGGTGGACGCACCATCCATCCCGGAAGGAGAGGGCGATGGCTGAACGAGCACTACGAGGCATGCTGATCGGCGCGAATAGTCTGGAGACCGAGGAGGGCGTGGAACTTGCCCCCCGGATCGAGGCGGTCTACGACTGCCCGGACGGGCGCACCCTGGTGATCCCTTTCGCCGCCGATGCCGATATCCCACCCGTGTGGGAGGCACCCGGTGGGGGCGAAGCCCTACTGCGCGATGCCTCCCGGCCCGAGCCGAAACAGACAAAACCGGTACGGACACACTGGGACATGCTGCTGGAACGGCGTACCGAGGCTGAACTGCAGGAACTGCTGGACGAGCGCCTGGCCCTGTTACGCAGCGGTCAGTTGCGCCGCCAGAGCGCCTGAGCCCATGCACGTAACCGCGAGGCGCGGGCCTGCACGCCCCACGCGGTCACCCGCCACAACGCTTCCACGACGATGGCCCGGTCCATCTTGGAGGTGCCCTGTTCACGCTCCACGAAGATGATCGGGACCTCCACGATCGGCCCCCCGCCGCGGTGCACTCTCCAGGTCAGATCGACCTGGAAGCAGTACCCCTGGGAGGCCACCCCGGCCAGGTCGAGGCCCCGCAGGGTATCGGCGGGGTAGGCCCGGAAACCGGCTGTAGCGTCGCGAACACCCAGGCCCAGGGCCACCTTGGCGTACCGATTTGCACTCCTGCTCAGCCACCGACGGTGCGCGGGCCAGTTCTGCACCGCTCCCCCAGGGGTCCAGCGTGACCCGATGACCAGGTCCACTCCCGGGGTGAGCGCCGTCAGGAGTGCGGGCAGATCCTCGGCACGGTGAGATCCGTCGGCGTCCATCTCCACCACCACGTCGTACTCGCGGCCCAAGGCCCAGGCGAACCCGGCCAGGTAGGCCGGGCCGAGTCCCTCCTTGCCGGCGCGGTGCAGGACGTGCACCTGTGGGTCGTCCGTCGCCGCAGCGTCCACCCAGGCCCCGGTGCCGTCCGGGCTGGCGTCATCGACGACGAGGACGTCCGCGCCCGGTACCGCCCGACGCAACTGGGACAGAGTCACCGGGAGCGAGGTGCGCTCGTTGTAGGTGGGGATGACCACCACCACCCTGGCGGCACTGGCGGTCACCGTGTCCCTTTCGTAGCCACCGCCCGCCTCGGAGCGCCGGCCCTCGACCCCTCCGACGTCCCCCGTCGGGGTGCGGAGCCCTGGCGGGTTCGCGCTGTCCCTGATCCGGCGGCCGCACGTCGGCTCGACCGCCCGGTAACGATGCCGGCCCCGAACAACAACAGAACCGCCCCGGTGGAGGCGATGATCGGCCAGTCCCCGATCCGGTCGGCGATCGTCAGGGTGGAGCGCAACGGCACCGTGGTCGCGAAGTGGTCCGGGGTGAATAGCTCGGTGCTCCGCGTGAGCACCCCGTTGGGCGTGATCACGCCGCTGACGCCCACGGTGGAGATCTGGATGGTGGCCCGCCCGTGTTCGACCGCCCGGAGCCTGGACATGGCAAGTTGCTGGGTGGATTCGGCGGTGAACCCGAAGGAGGCATTGTTGGTGGGCACCAGCAGCACCTCCGCGCCGGCAAGCACCGCCTCACGGTTCAACGCGTCGTAGGCCACTTCGAAGCAGATCGGGGTGCCCACCAGCACCTCCCGGTCCAGGGCGGGCGCCGGTACGGGCACGACGGCAGGAGCGGTGCCGCCCACCATGTCGGTGCGCACCAGGTCCACGGCCGGGGAGAACAACCGGGCGACTTCGCGCATCGGGATGTACTCAGCGAAGGCAGCCGGGATCTGCTTGGCGTAGGCGAAGGTATCGCCCTGCCCGGGCTCCCACAGCACCATCTCGTTGAACCTGGCGTCCCCGGTGTGCCGGTCGGTTCCCATCAGCAACGGAACGTCGCCGGCCCGGAGGACCTCCTCGACCCCGGCACCGGCGATCTCGTCCACACGCGGGTTGTAGTCGGAGGAGTTCTCCGGCCACACGATCAGATCCAGTCCCTCTCCGTGCTCAGCGAGGAGGTTGCGCGTGCCGGAGACGTGGTTGTCCAGCACCTCCCGGGCCTGGGCGAAAGCGTCCAGGCCCGGGGTGGCCACGTTCCCCTGCACCGCCCCGATCCGCAGGGTGCCCTCCTCGGCCTGAGTGGGCAGCGGGATCAGCGCCGAAACACCCACCAGGGCGAAGGCGGCGACCAACGCCCCCGGCCCGCGCACCAGGTCCATCCGCGCCAGCCGCACGACCGCACTGGCCAACAGGTACCCGATGCCGACCACCGCGGCCGAGACCAGCGGCGCACCCGCTACCGAGGCCAGCGCGAGCAGTGGGCCGTCTGTCTGGGAGAAGCCGAGGCGGCCCCAGGGGAAGCCACCGAAGGGCCAGACCTGGCGCACCTGCTCGGTGATCACCCACACCAGGGCGAACGGGATCGCGGCCATCAGGTGCAGGCGTTGCATGTGCGAGCCACGCCGGACCCACACCCAGATCGCCAGCCCCGCGCCGGTGATCAACGACTGTGACAGCGCCAGCGCCACCCACGGCACCGCCCCGACGGCGTAGTTGGCCCACCACACGTGCGGCAAGAAGAACCCCAGGCCCCACACGGTGCCCATCGCGAAGGCCCACCGGGCCGAGTCCCTCCGGATGGACAGCACCAGCAGCGCGACGCCGACGAAGGCCAACGGCCAAATGGACCGGTCCGGGAAAGCCGCGTCGGTGAGCACGCCGCCAAGGGCGGCCAGCAGCGACGCCGGGAGTCGGCGGGAGGTCGTGTGGGGCACCACCTGAGGATACGTCGTCGGTGCGCACCGGGGGGACGGCCAGCAGGAGCGCGCCGGTGCAGGGGCACCGACCGGCCCGCACATCCTTCGGTCCGGAACCGCAGGAGGGTTCACGTTTTCTATGGAACGTGCGGGCCTGGTCGGTCACTGCCTGCCTCAATGGGTCCCCAGCAGTACCAGAGAGAAGATACCTGCCCGACCCGGTTCCGCCAACCTGGTGTTCGTGCAGGTCAACAATGTCCACGCAGGTCAGGACGGGCGCAGGAATCGTGATCTGTCGGCGTGTCGCCGGATGGCGTGGCCCGGTGCCCCGGGCGGGCGGGATGTCACCAGGTGCCGTGGGCCACGATGCCCCGGCGAACCGTCCGGATCGCCTCGCGAGCGTTGGTCCTCAGATCCTCTTGCGGGGCAGCATGGGTCAACTGGTCGAGCACGTCCAGGACCTGCTTCGCCCACCGCACGAAATCACCGGCAGCGAGTTCGTCGGCTTCCAGCACATCCTCCAAGCCGCGGCCGGAGGCCCACCGGTACATGGCCCGGACCAGGCCCAGGTCCACCGGCTCGGTAGGGCTGAGGCCGCGATCCGCCTCTGCTGCGGCGATCTGCCGGGCGATGCGCGCGGTCCCGGTGACAGCCAGCGCCAGCACACCGTCGGGTGGGCCCGGGATCGGTGGTACGGCAGGTTCATCCGAGCGTGACTGGAAGAGCACGCCCGAGACCACCGCAGCCAGTTCCGCCGGGTTCAGCCCGTCCCACAGTCCTGAGCGCAGGCACTCAGCCAACACCAGGTCCTTCTCCGAGTACAGCCGGCGCAACCACGACCCCTGACCCGTCAGGCTCCACTCATCGTCCTTGTGCCGCAGATAGCCCAGCGAGAGCAGGACGTCACAGACGCGGTCGAAGTCGCGGGCGATGGAGGAGGTGCGGCCCTCGATCCGCTTCATCACACCCTCGTGCTCGCGGCGCAGTTTGTGCCAGCGTTCGAACCACCGGGCGTGTTCCTCCCGGTCCGAGCACCCGTGGCAGGGGTGGGCACGCAACTGCTTCTTCAGCGATCCGAGAGTGTCATCGGTGGCAGCGGTGGAAGGAACCTTGGCGCGGGCCTTCTTCATCGTCGCCGGGTCATCATGGGCCAGTGCACCCAGTGCGGTGCGCATCGCCGAGCTCACGTCCCGCCGTTCCGCGGGCTTGCGCGGGTTGAATCCCTTCGGGATGCGGATCCGGGTCACCGCGGTGGTCCCGTAGGGCAGGTCCGCACCGGAGAGCTTGCGCAGTCGTGCATCGGCGGTGATCACCGACACCACCGGCCCGTCCAGGCTCGGAGCCGAGGGGGCCTCCAGCACCACCACGTGCCCGGAGCGGCGCCCGGAGGGCACCTGGATCACATCCCCGCGCCGCAGTGTGGCGGCTAGGTCGGAGACCGCCTGGCGCTGGGCGCGCGAACGCGCCCGGGACAACTCCGACTCCCGGTCCGAGATCGACCGACGCAGGTCCATGTACTCGGCGAAGTCCCCCAGGTGGCAGCGCATGGACTCGGCGTAACCGTCCATCGCCTCGGTGAGCCGCCGGGCCCGGCGGGCCAGTCCCACCACGCCGCGGTCAGCCTGGAACTGGGCGAAGGAGGTCTCCAGGACCTCCCGCGCCTGGGCGTAGCCGGCGCGGGCGATCAGGTTGACAGCCATGTTGTAGGTGGGCCGGAAACTGGAGCGCAGCGGGTAGGTGCGCCGGGAGGCGAGGCCGGCCAGCGCCACCGGGTCCAAACCGGATGAGTACAGCACGACGGCGTGTCCCTCGGTGTCGATACCGCGTCGCCCCGCTCGGCCGGTCAACTGGGTGTACTCCCCCGGCGTGACTTCGGCATGGGTCTGCCCGTCCCACTTGGTCAGCCGTTCCAGCACCACGCTGCGGGCCGGCATATTGATCCCCAGTGCCAGGGTCTCGGTCGCGAACACCACCTTGACCAGCCCGGCGGTGAACAGCGCCTCCACAGTCTCCTTGAACACCGGCAGCATGCCGGCGTGGTGCGCGGCGATCCCGTTGCGCAGCGCCTGGGACCAGGACCAGAAGTTCAACACCTGCAGGTCCTCGGGAGGAAGGTCGGCGCAGCGTTCCTCGATGATCGCCGCGATCCGCTTCTCCTCCGCCACGGTGGTCAATCTGATCCCACTGGCCTGGAGCTGGGCCACCGCACCCTCACAGCCGGCCCGGGAGAAGACGAACACGATGGCCGGCAGCAGTCCGGCGCGGTCCAGTTGCTCCACCACGACCGAACGCGGCGCGGGGCGCACCACCGGGCCCCGGGGACGACGGCCCGGGTGGCGGTTGCGGCCGCGGGAACGGTGGTCCCGAGGCCGTTCGGCGGTGCGGATCGCCTCGATCAGATCCGGGCTGATGGGCGGGTCCACCCCCGGGTCCGTGGGATCGACGTCGTGGGCGTACAGATCGTGCATGCGTGAGCCGACCATGACGTGCTGCCACAAGGGGACCGGACGGCGCTCGGCCACGATGACGGCGGTACCGCCCCGCACAGCGGTGAGCCACTCGCCGAACTCCTCGGCGTTGGAGACCGTCGCGGACAGCGAGACCACTTGCACGTCGCCGGCCAGGTGCAGGATCACCTCCTCCCAGACCGGGCCGCGGAACTTGTCCGCGAGATAGTGCACTTCATCCATCACCACGAACCCCAGGCCGGCCAGAGTGGGTGAGGAACCGTAGAGCATGTTCCGCAGCACCTCGGTGGTCATCACCACCACCGGCGCCTCGGAGTTGATCGAGGTGTCCCCGGTGAGAAGTCCGACCCGTTCGGTGCCGTACTCGCGGGCAAGATCCAGGTACTTCTGGTTCGACAGCGCTTTGATGGGGGTGGTGTAGAAGGCCTTGCGACCGGTGGCCAGTGCCAGGTCGACCGCGAACTCCCCCACCACCGTCTTGCCCGCCCCGGTGGGGGCAGCCACCAGGACTCCGTGTCCGTCCTGAACCGCCAGGCACGCCTCGCGCTGGAAGTCATCCAGTTCGAACTCCATCCGAGCCTCGAAGGTTCCGAACTGGCTACGTTCGATCCGTGCCCTCGCCCGTGCGGCGGCATATCGTTCGGCAGGACTGGCCATACTCACCACCCTAAGTGCCGTGGCACCCCGCTGCCGTGCCCGTAGCGCCCGAGCGGCTTCAACGCCGGTGTGCCGGGCGCCGTGGCGACGATTCCGGGCTGGGTGCCAGCAACGGCACCGCCCGAGGCAGCACCTTCGCCGTCAGCGGCAATGCGAACAGGTCCTCTCCGTCGCCGAACGCTCGCGGCGGGGGGACCTCTCCCCCGGGCTCGAGGGTCACCTCCCGCGCCCGCACCACGTGTACGGCCGGGTGCGACAGGTGCGTACCGTTGTACAGGCGCGGGAAGATCCGAAGAATCTGGCGCCGGTTCAGCGTGTCGGCGATGACCACCTCCATCAAGCCGTCGTCGAACTCGGCGTTCGGGGCGATCTTCAGGCCGCCACCGAACGTGGGCCCGTTGGCCAGTGCCACCAAGGTGGCGAACTGGGTGCGCACCTGCCCATCGATGGTGATCCGGTAGTGGTACGGCGTGAAGGTCGCCAGTTCCGCCACCACTCCGCGCAGGTACCGCGCCGCACCACCGGGCCAGCGGTAGGTGTTCGCCCGGGCGTTCACGGCCGCATCCAGGCCCGCGGAGAGCACACAGGCCGTCCAGCGCGGTACCCGGGCCGGAGCGACGGTGGAGTTAGTCGCGATCGCGTCGATGTACCGGGGTCCCTCGGCCACGGCCTGCAGGATCATCCGTACTGCGCCGGGTACGTCACCGACCGGGACGCCCAGCGCGCGGGCCAGGTCATTGCCCGAACCAGCCGGCACCAGACCGAGCGCGACACCGGTACCGGCGATCGCGTTCACGCCCAGGTGCGCCATCCCATCACCACCGACCACCACCAGAGCGTCGACGGTGTCCAGGGCGGCCCGGGCCCGGGCCAGGGCGTGCTCGGCGTCCTGACCGCTCAGGTCCACCGTACGGACGCCGTTGGCGCTCAACGTCGCCATCACCTCGAGGCCCCGTGCCTGCGCTCGCCCGTTCCCGGCGGTCGGGTTGATTACCACACCGACGGTGGTCACACGGGTGCCCTGCAGCCGGGAACGGGCCCACTGGGCTGGGGACGACTCACGCCGGGGCGGTGCCCGAACCGGTCCCGCGCGGAAGTTCCTCAACCGGGTCGTCCGCGGCGGTCTCTGCTGCACCGCCCCCGGCTATCTGGCCGGCCGGTTCGACCGACCCCTCACCCACGGTGCCACCGCCGCCTGGTGCGCCGTCGTCGTCGCGTGTTCGGCCTTGTGCTGGTCCCTCGTCCCCCGGCCCCTCGGCCGCTGAGTCGTCCGCGGCGGCCTTCTTGTCCCTGCTGCGGTCGCGCAGCACGCACACGCCCACCGCGATGAAGTACAGGATGATCACCGGGATAGCCATCAGGATGAAGGTGACCGGGTCAGCCGTGGGGGTCGCCAGTGCGGCGATGACGAAGATCAGGATGACTGCCCAGCGCCACCCCCGCAGCCACGTGACGCCACGCACCACACCGAGGAACGTCAGTGCCACCATGATCAGCGGCAGCAGGAAGGCGAACCCGAAGATCAGCACGAACTGCATGACGAACTTCAGGTAGACGGTGGCGTTGATGAAGTTCGAGGCGGTATCGCCCGAAGGGGTGAACTGGGTGAGCAGCCGGACCGTGTTGGGTAGGGCGATCCACGCCATCGCCACCCCGCCGACGAACAGCGGGACACCGGCGCCCACGAAGCCGACCGTGTAGCGCTTCTCCTTGGTGGTCAGGCCCGGGTTGATGAAGGCCCAGACCTGGTACATCCACCACGGGCTGGACAGGATCAGGCCCAGCGTCAAGGAGACCCGCACCTTCACATCCAGTGCGGAGGTGACGTCCTGGAAGTTCAGTTGCGCGCTCAGGCCCTCGGCCTGGAGCCGCTCGATCGGCTCCTGCATGATCACCAGCACCTGATCGGACAGGAACCAGCCCGCGATGGCGCCGACGAGGACGCCCACTGCACCCAGAATGAACCGCCGCCGCAACTCCTTCAGGTGGGCGGACAGGGACATCCGTCCCTCAGGGTCGCGGCGCCGGGTGTTGCGCTGCGCCACTCCTACTTCGGAGGCTCAGCGGGTGAACTGGTGTGCCGGGTTGCCTGCGGTGGCTGGTACGTGCTCGCCGTGGGCTGGTCGTAGGAGATGGTGGCGGTACCGGAGTCTTGCTCGGACTTGGCCTCACCATCTTCCTGGAGTTCGTTGACCTCCTTCTTGAAGATCTTCAGCGACTTGCCCACGCTGCCGGCCAGGGCTGGGAGCTTGTTCGCCCCGAAGAGCAGCACGATGACCAGGAACAGGACGACCCAGAAGGCCGGATTGCGCAACATAAAGGATCCCTCCACGACGAGGCGTATTTCCACCCAGTCTACCTGCCGAGTGTATCCCCCGTTGACCGGTGCCGTCAGTGTCGCTGAACGAACACGTCGTGAACTCCCCGGCCCGCTCCTACCCCGACCGCTCCGGCAACGCCGGTCTCAGAACGGCTGACCCAGTTCCCGCCATCGGGTGTAGGTACGGGCTCTGCGCTCGGCCTTGCGATCTCGCCGGATCTGCCTGACCTCATGACGCAACCGCGCGAATCCCTCGCGCTGGGCGGCATCGGCGAAGACGTCCGAGGTGAACACCGGGTCGGGGTGGGCCTGCTGCAACTGCGCCACCTGCACCGCCAGGCGACCGGTGACCTCTGCGGCCCGGCCGAACTCGACCA
Source organism: Pseudactinotalea sp. Z1748 (assembly GCF_049725185.1). NCBI lineage: Bacteria > Bacillati > Actinomycetota > Actinomycetes > Micrococcales > Cellulomonadaceae > Pseudactinotalea > Pseudactinotalea sp. Z1748. The sequence goes on from NZ_JBMPQB010000003.1 coordinate 357,608, forward strand.
GTAGCGGCTGGATCGAGCCCCGCCACAACCGCCATCCCAGGTAGGCGAGGAAGGCCAGCGCGCCCAGGATGAGCACCGTCCAGATCGCGAACCACATATCCCGCAGTCTAGGCGCCCCCGGCCATGCGCGGGTCCCACCGCTACTGACCGGTGGCTGCCGCGTCCTCGTCGTAGGCTCCCAGCGCCTGGCGAGCGAAGGCGGACAGTTCCGCGGCGACCTCGGGCGGGCTCACCGCCAAGACGTCGGGGCCGAGGGATAGGACCAGGTTGCGCAACCAGGACGGGTCCACCACATCGATCTGTACGGCGAAGCGGCCCTCGCCGAGTTCGGTCACCCCGGCCACCTCGAACTGTTCGGCTACCCACCGGGCCCGGGACGCCAGTTCCAGGCGGACCCGCCAGCGCGCGCTGGCCAGCTCCGGATCGGGTGTGTCGGCGGTGTGCAGGTCGGAATGGTCGGCAGCCGATGCCTCCAGGACCTCCAGGTCCAGGATGCGGTCCACCCGGAACTGGCGCAGGTCCTGTGCGCGGTGGCACCACGCGTGCAGGAAGTAGCGCTGGGAGTCGGTCAGCAAGCGCAACGGGTCCACCGTGCGATGCGAGACCACGTCGGCAGCCGAGACATATCTCAGGTGAAGCTGGCGGCCCTGTTCGATCGCGATACGCACCTGGTCCAGCCGATCATCGATCCCGTCGGATCCGGACCGGCCCGTGCCTACATCGATAGACCGGGCCGCGTGCGCGGCGCTCCCGGCAGCGGCGGTGAGCTTCTCCAGCGCCGAGGCGACCACCTCCTGCTCCCCCGCCCCCGCGGTCTCGGCCAGGGAGCGCAACGCCACCAGCAGCGACACCGCCTCGACGGCACCGAGTCGCAACGGGGTCTCCATCCCCTGGGGCTCGATCAGGGTGAGGATGTTGCGCTCATGATCATCGGCGGCGAAGTCGATCAGGTCGTTGTGCTGATACCCCGGAGTACCGGAGACCCACAACGTGTCCACGTCCTTGAGCACCTGGGCCTCGCTGACGCCGAAGTGCTCTGCGACCTGGGCCACCCTCACCCCGGGGTGATCGTCCAGATAGCTCACCAGAGCCAGCAGACGCACCACCCGGTCCGCGGAGTTCTCAGCCCGCACGGGGTACTCCGTCCTGCCCGGGGTGGACGTGCGCGATCGCCCGGAGCCGTCGCAACACCGCTTCGCGCACCTGCGGCGGATCCAGCACCACCACGGCCTCGCCGTACCCGGCGAGCTCCTCCGCGATCAGTTCGGGGTCGGCAGCGTCGATCTCCAGCACCTCTCGCCTCCCCTCCGGGTCCGGCTGCGCGGGGGCGGTGGCCCTGACCCGCAGCGCTGCGGCCCGCTCGGGCAGTACCCCCACCCGGACCCGGGTGCGCGGGGCCTGGTCCCGGCCAGCCTCCGGGCCGGGGATGACGACGACACCGGCCGGCCCTTCCCGGTGCACGCGCCCGGCAATACGGGAGAGCCGGAAACGGCGCTGGGCGTCCCGGTCCCGGTCGAATCCGACCAGGTACCAACCCCGGTCCTTGGCGAACAATCGCCACGGCTCCACGGTGCGCCGGGCCACGGTCCCGGTGTTGGCCGCCCGGTAGTCGAACTGCACGGCCTGGCGGGCCATGATCGCCTCCAGAAGTTCGTCGAAGGCAGCATCGGGGCCCCGTACCCGGAGCGCCAGGGCGGGCTCCAGTTCCTGGGCGCTGGCGCTGGTGGCCCGCAGTTTCGTCAGGCCGCGCTGGGCCTGGGCCGATAGTCGCGAGTCCTGCCACACCCGGGCCGCGAGCGAGAGCACCCCCACTTCCGCCGGGGTGAAGTCGACCGCCGGCAGTGCGTAGGCGGTGGTGTCGATGCGATAGCCGACATCATCCTCGTGGGTCGGGTCCGTCAGCGTGACCAGGGGCACGCCCAGGCTGCGCAGGGTGTCCTTGTCCCGCTCGAACATGCGCTCGAAGGACTCATCCGACCGGGCATCGGCGTACCCGGCCACGCCCGCACGGATCTGCCCCTTCGTCATCCGGTGGGTGGTGTGGGACAGCGCAATCACCAGCGCCAGCAGCCGTTCGGCGGCGTCCAGGCGTGCACTCATACCCCCAGGCTAATGCCGAACCTGCGGGTGGAGCACCGCAGCCCTGGCTCGAAACCGTGCCCGTGAGGCGCCAGTGCGCCGGTCATCACAGCCCGGGAGCGCCGGGAAGCGGGTAGGTTGCCCAGGTGATCACGTGGCGCGAGGGTGTGGTGACCGAACTCGGTCGGGCCTGGACCGGGTCGATCGAGGTGCAGGTGAGCGTGGGCGATGAGACGCTACGCGCCCTCGCCTACCCCGATCTGGTGGGACATCCGCGCCCGGGCGACCGGGTGCTGCTGAACACCACCGCCCTGGCCCGCGGCCTGGGTACCGGCGGATACGCCTTCGTGGTGGCGCTCCCGGATCGGTTGCCCCCGGATCCACCGCCCGGACCCGGCCACATCATCAAGTCCCGCTATACCCCGCTGCAGACTATGGTGCTCGCGGCCGATGAGCAGGAGTCCCCGTTCCATTCCCAATTGGCTGACGCGGCTGACCTGAACGGTCTGCCGGTGGTGGTGGCGGACCTGCACTCCGCCCTCCCGGCGGTGCTGGCCGGCGCCCGGTGGGCGGCCGGACAGGCCGGTGCAGCCAGGCCCAGGGTCGCCTATCTGATGACCGACGACGCCGCGCTGCCGGTGTGGTTCTCCCGCGCCGTGGCAGGCTTGCGCGAGGCAGACTGGCTGATCGGGACCATCTCGGTGGGGCAGGCCTTCGGCGGAGACCACGAAGCGGTGAACGTTCACACCGGCCTCCTGGTCGCCCGGCACGTGCTGGGCGCAGATCTGGTGGTCGTGGCCCAGGGCCCCGGGAACGTGGGTACCGGGACCGCCTGGGGCTTCTCCGGGGTGGCCGTGGGCGAGGCCCTGAACGCCGCCGCGGCTCTCGGTGGCGCCCCGGTGGCGGTGTTGCGGGTCTCCGGCGCCGACCGGCGCACCCGTCACTACGGCATCTCGCACCACTCCCTGACCGCGCTGACCAAGGTGGCGCTGCGTCCGGTGCACATCCCGGTTCCGGTACTGCCGGCCGCGTTGGCCGAGGTGGCCGATCGAATCCAGGAGCAGTCCGGTGCGCTGACCGCGGCGGGGCACCGCCTGTATCCGGTCGGCACCGACGGGCTCTCCGAGGCGCTGGCGCAGAGCCCGGTACCGCTGTCCACCATGGGACGTGGGTTGGACCAGGACCCGGCCTCATTCCTGACCGCGGCGGTGGCCGGGGTCCTCGCCCACACCCTCAGCGGCGGTGACCAGGGCCGATAACCGGGCGGCCTCCTGGCGGGCGTAGGTCCCATCGGCGCGCTGGACCGCCATCACCGACAACGTGGTGCCGTCAGCGATGTCCAGTTGGACCCAGGACCGGTCCCCGAAGTGCACCGAGACGATCCGCTGCCAGGGCAGGTGGTGGCGCAGCACGATGTTGTACACCCGCAGCCCCTCGGTGTCGGGGACGGCGCGGATCGCCAGCACCCGGAGCAGGAAGCTCACCACCAGGGCCAGCACCAGGACGACCGAGAGGATCTGGGCGGAGTAGTCACCGGAGAACTGCACCAGACGCACGATGATTGCTGCGGATCCGGCGATGCAGGCCACCAACAGGATGGGGATGATCACGCGCGTGGCGCGCGGCCGGAAGGGCCGGTACGGATCGTCCTGGCGGGACATGGTGCGTTGCGACCTCCTGCTCCATCGTGCATCCGTGGCTGCCGGGACGCATCCGCAGCGGCCACCTGCTCGTGCGCAGCCCGGGCGGGATGGTGCCGCTAGATCCTGCTGGCGTGGATGGAGGTCACGATGATGGCCCGGGCACCCACCTCGTAGAGCTGATCCATGATCTGGTTGGTGCGGTCCCGCTCCACCATCGCCCGGACCGCCACCCACCCCTTGTCGTGCAGCGGCGAAACGGTGGGTGATTCGAAACCGGGCGTCACCGAGACCGCACGCTCGACCACGCTGACCGGGCAGTCATAGTCCATCAGGACGTACCGCTGGGCCACCTGCACCCCGTGCACGCGACGATCCAGGACCACCAGCCCGGGAGCCTCCGGCCCGGCCGGGCGGATCAGAACCGCCTCGGACTGCAGGATCGGCTCACCGAATACCTCCAGTCCCGCGGCTCGGAGCGTGGCCCCGGTCTCGACCACATCGGCCACTGCATCGGCCACCCCGAGGCGCACGGTCGACTCGATCGCCCCGTCCAGCCGGACCACCTCGGCCTCGATGCCCCGGGCCCTCAGGTGGTCATCGACCAGGGTTGCGTAGGAGGTGGCGACGCGTTTACCGGCGAGGTCGGCCACGGTTGCGATCTGGTCGGCCGGGGCGGCGAACCGGAACGTGGAGCCGGCGAAGCCCAGCGCACGGTGTTCCACCGCGTCCACCCCGGAGTCCAGCAGCAGGTCCCGGCCCGTGATGCCCGCGTCCACGGTTCCGGCCCCTACGTAAACCGCGATGTCGCGGGGCCGGAGGAAGTAGAACTCCACGTTGTTGTCGGGGTCGGGCAGCACCAGTTCGCGTCCGTCGCGACGCTGGCGGTAGCCGGCCTCACGGAGCATGTGGCTGGCGGGCTCGGCGAGAGATCCCTTGTTCGGGACGGCGATTCGCAGCACGCGTCTCTCCTTGGTCAGCGCCGGGTGGTCACAGGTGGCGGTAGATGTCGGACAGGGTCAGCCCGCGGGCGAGCATCAGCACCTGAAGGTGGTAGAGCAACTGGGAGATCTCCTCCGCGGTGCGTTCGGCACTCTCGTGCTCGGCCGCCATCCAGGCCTCGGCAGCCTCCTCGATGACCTTCTTCCCGATCGTATGCACACCGGCATCCAGGGCCGCCACCGTGCCCGAACCTGCCGGGCGGTCGGTAGCACGTTGCTGCAGTTGATCGAACAGCTCCTCGAACGTCTTCACGGAAGCCCAGCCTACTGCGCTCAGCGCCACTGCGTGGTGTAGGCCTCATCTGCTGGGACGGGCTCGTCGAGCAGTCCCACCTGGTCCATGAACTCGGCCATCTCCTCCCACGCCTCCGGGTCCTGCGCGCCGAACTCTCCGGTGCCGTAGAGCTCGACCATCGCCTCCGCGGTGAGCAGTGCCGCTGCCTCATCCTGGTCGGTCATGGTCCCGGGGATGTGCGCGCTGGCAGCGTCCACGGCTACCTGCGGATCGGCGCGGATGTCATCCACCGCTCGTTCCACAGCCCGGATCAGACCGGGTCCGGCCTCGGAGTGGTCGTTGAGCCACTCCTGCGAGGCACCCAGTCCGACGCTCACCAGAGGGAGCACGTCGGGATCAGCGATCGTGCGCACCGGGAAGTCGGCGGTGGCGAAGGCAGCGGCGTCGGCGGTGACGAAGCCCACCACGGCGTCCACGTGACCCTCGGACAGCGCGTTGAACAAGGTGAAACCCACGTGCTCGATGTTCACCTCATCCTCGCTCAGACCGGCGCGGTCCAGGTAGCCCAGGAGCCCGAACCAACTCTGTCCGAAAGGCCCGGGAACCCCGAGGTTGCGCCCGGCCAGATCAGCGACCTCGGTCAGTTCGGAGTCGGCCGGCACAAAGATCTGCACGGGGTAGTCCTGGTAGATGGTGGCCAGCGACACCACGTCGGTGCCGTGGCTGACCGCCTGCAGGATCTCATCGTTCCCGGCGATCACCACGTCCTCCTCTCCCGCTTCCAGAGCGCCGAACAGCGACTCCGAGGCGCCGTGGTGGCGCAGGTCCACCTCCAGACCCTCGGCCTCGAAGTATCCGGCGTCCTGCGCCAGGTAGAACGGCGCGAACTGCACATCGGGGATGTAGGTCAGCCCGATGGTCACCTCGGTCGACTCCGCGGCGTCGGGTTGCTGCCCGGCGCCGGCTCCCTCCACATCCCCCGGCCCGGACTGTCCGGCGCAGCCGGCCAGCACGGCGACGGCGAGTGCGGCCGCAGCGATCGTCCCCCGGGCGCGGGTGGTACGCCGTCGGACCCGGTGGCCGCGGATGCGGGGGCGGGAGCGGCGGAGGGCGGCGGGTGCGTTCATGGTTCTCCTTACCAACGCAGTCGTCGTTCTAGGTAGCGGATCGCGAAGAAGAAGGTCATCGCCAACACGGACAGTGCGATGAGGACGGCGAACAGGCCGGCGGTGTCCTGCCGGTCCCGGTAAACCGTGAGCAGCATCCCCAGACCCTGACCGCCCATCACGAACTCCCCGACCACAGCGCCGGTGACGGACAGGACGAAGCCGTTACGTACCCCGGCGAGCAGGGACGGCAGCGCCAGCGGTGCCTCGATGTGCCAGAGCAACCGGCCCCGGCCGGCTCCGTCCACCCGGGCCGCATCGATGACATCGGGGTCCAGCGTGGTCAGGCCGAGGGTCGTGTTGATCAGGATCGGGAAGAAGACCAGCAGGGCACACAACAGAGCGATCGGCACCAGGCCGTACCCGATCCACAGCACCAGCAACGGCGCCAGCGCCACGGCGGGGATCGCCTGGGTCGCGGCAACGTAGGGTCCCAGGGCGGCGGAGACAGCCGCCGAGCGGGCGATCAGGTAACCCAGCGGCACCGCGACCATGAACCCGATGAGACACCCCAGCAGTGCCTCGGCCATGGTGGTGGTGGCGTATCCGGCCAGGCCGCCCTCACGCCACTCGGTGAGCAGCCGCGGGCCCAGGGCGCTGGGCGCTGGCAGGGAACGGGAGTCCAACGACCACGCGAGGAGTTCCCAGCCCAGCAGCACCGAGATGCCGGCCACCACCGGGGCCAGGACGCTCAGCGCGGGTCCTGCTCGGGGCGCCACCAAGGTGACGGTGCTGCGGGCCACGGCGGCCTCTCCTTCCCAGGCGTGACCCGGGGTCCGCCTGGGTTGCGCGGCGCAACCTCGGCCGGCGCCGATACGTATCGGCGCCGCGTGCATCCTCCCATCCGGACTTTAACCGTCGGTCCCGGAATTCCACCAGGTCAACCGCCCGCCGCACGAATGCGTCGGCCGGGTCGCGGACTATCACCGCCGGTTCGGATTTTCACCGACCCCGGAGCACGTCTCTTGCTGGCCTTAGTGTGCCACATCCGGGTCCGGTTGTGCCCGCACGGCGCTTTCCCCGGGAGGCCCGTCAGGCCGGGTAGGCGGCGGTGGCGAGGTCGCGCAGGGCGGCGATTTCCGCGTTCGGGTCCGCGGCCCGGTACACCGCGGATCCGGCGACGAACATGTTCGCACCGGCGCCGGCGGCCTGGGCGATCGTGTCCCGGGAGACGCCGCCGTCCACCTGCACCCACACGTCCAGGCCGGCTTGCTCGATCGCACGTCGGGCCCGGGTGATCTTCGGCAGCATCGAACTCAGGAACGGCTGGCCGCCGAACCCCGGTTCCACCGTCATCACCAGGACCATGTCGAACTCGCCGAGTAGGTCCAGGTAGGGCTCCACCGGGGTGTCGGGTTTCAGCGCGATCCCGGCGCGCGCACCTGCTTCACGCAGCCGCCGGGCCAGCCGGATCGGGGCGACGGACGCCTCGGCATGGAAGGTGACCGAGGCCGCACCCGCCTCGGCGAACTGCGGCGCCCAGGTGTCCGGGTCCTCAATCATCAGATGAACATCGGCCGGGGTGGAGACGTGCTCCAACAGTGCCCGTACCACCGGTAACCCGAACGTCAGGTTCGGGACGAAGTGGCTGTCCATGACGTCCAGATGCACGAAGTCGGCGGCGCTGATCCGTTCGACCTCCTCGGTGAGGCGGGACAGGTCCGCGTTCAGCACACTTGGTGAGATGAGGATCGCCATGGCTCGCCAGCCTACTTCCTCGACCGGCACCTCATGGCCGTGGCCGTCACCGCCGGATCAGTGCCAGGAACATCGCGTCGGTGCCGTGCCGGTGCGGCCACAGTTGCGCCATCGGCCCGGTGAGGTCACCGGGCGGGGTGACCGAGACCCGGCCGAGCGCGGCAGCGGCGTCCAGCAGCGTGGCGCCGGGGAAGTCTCGCAGCACGTCGGTGACCACCACACTGGTCTCGGCCATATGCGGGGAGCAGGTGACGTAGGCCACCACTCCCCCGGGACGGACGGCGCGCAGGGCCGAGGTGAGCAGTTCGCGCTGCAGGGTGGTCAGTGCGGCCAGGTCCTGCAGGGTGCGACGCCACCGGGATTCGGGCCGACGGCGCAGCGCCCCCAGGCCGGTGCACGGCGCATCGACCAGGACGCGGTCGTACCGACCGGGCTCGGCGGTGCCCACGTCGCGACCATCACCGGTGCGCACCTGAAGTCCCGGCAGTACGCCTCGCACCGCCCGCACCGAGTCGGCCACCAGCGCCGCCCGGTGCGGGGCCAGTTCGTTCGCGGTGAGCACGCCTTCGGGCGCGCGTTCGGCGAGCAGGGCGCCCAGGAGTGCGGATTTCCCGCCCGGGCCGGCGCACAGGTCCAGCCAGGTGGAGTCGGTGCCCTCCAGATCGGTGTCCGCAAGGGCCAGGGTGACCAGTTGGCTCCCCTCGTCCTGTACGCCGACGGTGCCGGCGCGCACGGCGGCCAAGGCGCCAGGGTCCCCGGAGGCCAGCATCTGCGCCGTCGGCGCCCACCGGCCCGGTGTGGCGGTGTCGGCAGGCAGGTCCCCGGGAACGGCCAGGCCGGGACGCAGGCACAACGAAACCGCGGGCGCGGTGTTGTTGGCCGCCAGCGCCGCCTCGACCTGGTCCGCGCCGGCCTCCGGTCCCAGTGCGGCCCGGATGGCCCGGACCACCCAGGCCGGGTGGGAGTGGACCATGGCGGCGGCGTCCACGTCCAGTCCGGTGTCCGTGACCGGGCTGGGCAGTTGTGTGAGCCAGTGCTCCAGTGCATGTTCGCTGATCCGGCGCAGAATCGCGTTGACGAAGTTGCCCGGGCCGGCCCCGATGGAGCCGCGTGCCAGGGCGACGGACTCCGAGACGGCGGCGTGGTTCGGCACGCGCATGGCCAGGATCTGGTGGGCGCCCAGCCGCAGCACCCGGGCCACCGCCGGGTCCAGGCTCCTGGCCGCCCGGTCCGAGACCAGGCCGATGATGGCGTCATAACGGCCCTGCAGTCGCAAGGTGCCGTAGGTGAGTTCGGTGGCGAACGCCGCATCACGCCCGCTGATTCCGCGTTCGCGTAGTAACGGTGGCAACACCAGGTTGGCGTAGGCGTCGGACTCGGCGACCGCCGTGAGCACCTCCAGTGCCACCACGCGCGCGGGGGAAGCCTGTGCGCGCGGATTCCGGCTGCCTGCACGGGGCCCGGGCGTACCGGACGTGCCCCCGCGGCTGGGCCGGCCCGAGGTCTGCCGCCGGTCCCCACGCCTCGGCCCACCTCGCGCGCCGTCCGGCCCCCTTCGCGGCCCGGGCCGGCCGGTGCCCCGGCGCCCGCGGTGCTCCTCAGTCATCATCGGTCCCCTCGAACCGGGCGTCGCTGGGCAACCTGGCTCCGCGGGCCCAGTCGGTGGCATCCATCCATCCCTTACCGGCCGGCGCCAGATCGGTCAGGCGCACCGGGGTGGAGGCGGTGCCCACCAGCACGGCCTGCGCGCCTGCCTCGAGCACCCCGGGCGCCAGGGCAGCGGCTTGCGCATCGGGACGGACCGGCCCGATCTTCATCCGGCGGCCCTCATAGGTCGTCCAGGCCCCGGGTGCCGGTGTGGTGGCCCGGATCTGCCGGTCCACCACCTGTGCCGGCGCGCACCAGTTGACGTGCCCGTCGGCGGCACTGAGTCGTGGGGCGTGACTGACCCCGGTCTCCGGCTGCGGAACCGGCGAAATGGTGCCGGCTTCGATTTCATCCAGGGTGCGCACGAGCAGCGGCGCACCCACATCGGCCAGCTCGGTCAACAGCTCTCCCGCCGTGTCCCAGGGGCGGATCGGATGGTCCTGGGTGAGATACACCGGGCCGGTGTCCAGCCCGGCCTCGATCCGGAAGGTGCTCACTCCGGTCCGGGTGTCCCCGGCCCGGATCGCGTGCTGGACGGGAGCAGCACCGCGCCAGGCCGGCAGCAGGGAGAAGTGCAGGTTGACCCATCCGTGGGGCAGCGCGGACAGGGCGGGCTCGCGCAGCAGCGCGCCGTAGGCGACCACGGCACTGATCTGGGGTTCCAGGGCGGTGATCTGTGCGAGTTCATCCTCGCCGTGGGGCCGGTCGGTGGTGACGACCGGTAGACCGTGCTCCGATGCTGCCTGGTGTACCGCGCTGGGGGTCAACCGGCGGCGCCGCCCCACCGGCGCGGGAGGGCGGGTCAGGGCGCCGACCACGTCGTGGTCGCTGTCCAGCAGGGCACGAAGCGTCGGCACCGCCACGGCGGGAGTCCCGCAGAACAGCACGCGCATCGATCTCGCCTCTCCCTCGTCCACGGCCGCACCCGGTGGCGGCCTCCCGAGTCTAGGTGCTGGCCCTCACCACAATTGCACCGGGTCCACCTGGACCCGGACGGTACCCGGCTCCTTGCGCGCACTGCGGTGGGCCTGGGTGTGCAGCAGTGCGATGTTGATGGGCTCGCCCTGGCCCAGGGGCCCGCGCACCAGGGCGCGCACCATCGTTTCCTCCGCCTGCGGCCCGGAGCCGGAGCCCTCGGCCTGCGGGACGCCGGGCAGTTCGACCGGCCCGAGCACCTCCGCACCAGAGGGCAGTTGCAGCGCACGCAGGAAGGAGCGCACCGCGGAAGCCGGGCCGGACAGCGCGGCCATGTGGGCCTGCGGGGGGAAGCCCAGTTCGGCCCGCTCATCCAGTTCGCGCTGCGCCAGCCCGATGGGGTCCCACCGCACCAGGGCCTGGGACGGCACCGGGGCACCGTGACCGAGCAGGATCACCCCGCCCCCGTCCGCGGCCGATCGCACCAGCGCCGCCGCCCGCAACCACCGCCGCAATGCCTCCACCCCGGCGTCCAGTTCGGGACGTTCGGTGGTCACCGCCGCATCGAGCAGCGCGGCGGCATAGTAGCCGCCCTCGGCCACCGGCTCGGCCCCTGGGGTGGCCACCACCAGCCGGGGCCGGTCATCGACACCGGGCACCACTCCCCCGTCCCGGCCGGAGACGAGCACCGGCACACCGGGAAAGGCGCGGCCCAGTTCCTCCGCTGTTCGGTCGCTACCCACGCGGGCGGACCGCAGTTCGGCGCGCCCGCACTCGGCGCACCGCCAGCCGGTCGCGATTCGCCCGCACCAACCGCACCCGGGTGTGGCTCCCCGGGCCGGTAGGCGCAGCCGGCCGTGACACGCCCGGCACCGGGCCGGGGTGCGACAGCCCGCGCACGAGATCGCGGGCAGGTACCCCCTGCGCGGCACCTGGACCAGAACCGGGCCGGACTGCAAACCGCTCCGTAGCAACCGCCACGCCACCCCGGGGATGCGAGCCCGCCCGGCCGGGCCCTCCGCTTCCAGTTCCACCTCGCCGGGTGCCTGTACCCTGGGGACCGCGGCACGCACGGTGGTCCGGTCGGCGTGCAGTGACCGGGCCCAGCCCTGCTGCACCAGCAACTGGGCCGCCGGCGTGCGGACGTACCCCCCGATCAGCGCACCGGCGCCGGCACCGGTGGCACGCTGGACCAGCACCGTGCGGGCGTGCGGGTACGGGGTGCGCATCTCCGCAAGGGAGTCGTCACCGTCGTCCCAACACACCACCAGGCCCAGGTCAGGCACCGGCGCGAAGGCGGCTGACCGGGTCCCGATCACCACCTGCACCTGTCCGGTCAGGGCGAGGACGAACCGGCGGTACCGGGCCGAGCGGCCCTGATCGGCGGCGAGGACCTCGTGCGCCACGCCGACGCGGGTCAGGGCAGCGCCAAGGGTGTGCACGTCCGTGGTGTCCGGCAGCACCACGACGGCGGATCGCCCGGAGGTGCAGGTGGCCAGCACGGCGTGGCTGATCGCCTCGGCCCAGTGGGCTCCCTGGATGGCGCGCGGAAGCGCCGACCAGACCGCGCGGGGCGACTCCCCCGCCGCCAGCCGGCGCAGGAACGCAGAACCCCCGGGATACGGCGACCACACCTGCTCATCCGCGACCGCCGTGACCGTGGGCCAGCTGACCTCCTGGGTCGAGCCCGGGCCGACCCCGTCGCCACCGGACGGGGCCTGCTGGGCGGGGGAGTCGTCGTCGGCGTCCGCTTGGCCCTGCCCGCTCGCGGCGAGGATGCGCTGCAGGGCCGCCTTCTCGGCGCCGGCGTGCCGGGGCGGGACGGCCAGGCGCAGCACGTCGGTGACGGTGCCGGCGTACCGCCGGGCTACCGCCCGGCACAGGGCCAACACCTCCTCGGTCAGCACCGGCAGGTCCGAGACCACCCGCCGTAGCGGCGACAGGGCACGCCCGGCAGTGGCCGGTGGGCCGAGGGAGATGACGAAGCCATCGCGTTCGGTACCGGCGAACCGGACCTTGACCCTGACCCCGGGACGCACTGCAGCCGACATCTCCGGTGGCACGGCGTAGTCGAAGGGGCGGTCCAGGTGCGCCAGCGGGGTCACCACCAGAACCTGGGCCACGAGCCCGGGGCCAGTTTCGGATTCGGGGCCGGGAGCATCCACCTGAAGCAGGGCGGGTTGGTGGGTGCTCATGTGCCGATCCCACCATGAAGCGCCCACAGCGGGAAACCCGTCGCGGTGCCGGTCCAGGTGCGGCGGTGCTCAGCCGGCGGCTGCTCGCAGGTCCGCCACCTTGTCGGTGCGCTCCCAGGTGAACTCGGGTACCTCGCGGCCGAAGTGGCCGTAGTTACTGGTGGCGGCGTAGATGGGCCGGATCAGGTCGAGGTGGTCGATGATCGCCAGCGGACGTAGGTCGAACACCTCGGTGATGGCGTTCTGGATCGACTGCGCCGGAACGGTCTCGGTCCCGAACGTCTCGACGTACACCGCCACCGGGTGGGCCCGACCGATCGCGTAGGAGACCTGGACCTCACAACGGCTGGCCAGACCGGCGGCAACCACGTTCTTGGCCACCCAACGCATCGCGTAGGAGGCCGAACGGTCAACTTTGGAGGGATCCTTTCCGGAGAACGCCCCGCCTCCGTGCCGGGCCATCCCGCCGTAGGTGTCGACGATGATCTTGCGGCCGGTCAGCCCGGCATCGCCCATCGGCCCGCCCAGCACGAACGCACCGGAGGGATTGATCAGCGTGGTGACGTCGGAGACGTCCAGGTCCATGCCCGCGGCGAACCCGCCCAGCACGTGATCGATCACGTGTTCGCGCAGCAGCGGCGGTAGGTCGCGTTCGGGGTCCAGGTGCGCCTCGTGCTGCGTGGACAGCACCACGGTGTCCACCGTCACCGGGCGTTCGCCCTCGTAGCCGATGGTGACCTGCGTCTTGGCATCGGGTCGCAGGCCGGCCGCGATGCCCTGCTTGCGGACCTCGGCCAGACGCTGGGTGATCCGATGCGACATCAGGATCGGCAGCGGCATCAACTCGGGGGTGTCGGAGCAGGCGTAACCGAACATCAGGCCCTGGTCCCCCGCGCCCTGCAGGTCCTGGTCGTCGATTGCGGTGCCCTGGCGCGTCTCCAGGGAGGTGTCCACCCCGGCGGCGATCTCGGCAGACTGCTGGTCGATGGAGATCGACACGCCGCACGAGCGACCGTCGAAGCCGATGTCGGAAGAGGTGTAGCCGATCTCGGTGATGACATCACGAACCAGTTGCGGGATCTCCACGTAGGAGTCGGTGGTGACCTCACCGGCTACGTGCACCAGCCCCGTGGTGACCATCGTCTCCACGGCGACCCGGGAGGCCGGGTCCTGCTTCAGCATGGCGTCCAGGATGGAGTCGGAGATCAGGTCGCAGATCTTGTCCGGATGCCCTTCGGTGACGGACTCGGAGGTAAACAGTCGAATACTCACGACGCGAGCCTAGTGGTTCGCGCCCACACGAGCCCGTCGGGACCGGGGCACGCCCGCGTTCCGGGCAATCCCTTCCAGCCTCGCCGTTGGCGACGTTCGCTCAGGAGCGCGCGGCCGAGCCCAGGCGGGCGGCGATCGCGTCCAGGATTCCGGCCGCCACCTCGGTCTTGGTGCCCCCGGCGCGGCCGATCTCGCCGCCGTCGGAGTCCAGGATGACCACCTCGTTCGGGACATCCCCGAATCCGGCGCCCGCACCCACCCGGTTGACGGCGAGCAAGTCCGCCCCTTTGCGGCGTGCCTTTGCGCGGCCGTGCTCCAGCACCTCGGCGGAATCGGCACCGGTCTCCGCGGCGAAGCCGACCACGACCTGCCCGGGCGGCCGGGAGGCCACCAGGGCAGCAAGGATGTCCGGATTGGCCACCAACTCGATCGCCGGGGTCTGCCGCCGGTTGCCGTCGGCGTCGTGGGTCTTGATCTTGGCCTCGACGATGCTGGCCGGCCGGAAGTCGGCCACGGCGGCGGCCATGATGACCACGTGGGCGTTCGCTGCGGCGGTGGTCATCGCCGCCTGGAGCTCCGCGGTGGTCTCCACCTGCTCGATCCGGACCTGCGGTGGCAGGTCCGCCAGCAGGGCGGCCTCGACGTTCGCCGCAGCCAGGTGAACCGTGGCACCCCGGTCCGCGGCGAGCCGTGCCAGGGCCAGGCCCTGCCGGCCCGATGACCGGTTTCCCAGGAAGCGGACCGGGTCCAGGGGCTCGCGGGTGCCGCCTGCGCTGATCGCCACGGTGCACCCGGCCAGGGGCGCCGACGGCGCCACGGCCTGTGGACCGGCGGCGGCGCCGGGGGTTTCGTCCCGGTGCACCAGTGCAAGGGCCGCGGCCACGATGTCAGCGGGTTCGGGCAGGCGTCCGGGGCCGGTGTCGGCACCGGTGAGGCGCCCGCTGTCCGGGTCCAGCACATGCGCACCGTGGCGGCGCAGGGTGGCCACGTTGTCCCGGGTGGCGGGGTGGTGCCACATCTCGGTGTGCATGGCTGGGGCGATCAGCACCGGGCAGTGCACGGTCAGCAAGGTCGCGGTGAGCAGGTCATCGGCACGCCCGGTGGCGGCCCGGGCGAGCAGGTCCGCCGTCGCCGGTGCCACGATCACCAGGTCGGCTTCCCGGCCCAGCCGCACGTGATCGACGGTGTCCGCGCCGTCGAAGACCGATGTCGTCACCGGCTGGTGCGACAGTGCCTCCCAGGTGGGCCTTCCCACGAACGCCAGCGCGGATTCGGTGGGGATGACCCGCACCTGGTGGCCGGCCTCGGTGAGGAGGCGGAGCGCGAGGACTGCCTTGTACGCGGCGATCCCCCCGGAGACACCGAGGATGATGCGCACGAGGGACTCAGCCCTTGTTGGGTTCGACCGTGAGCAGACCCTCGTTGATCTCCCGCATCGCGATCGAGAGCGGCTTCTCCTGGAGCTCGGTCTCCACCAGCGGACCCACGTACTCCAGCAGCCCCTCGTTGAGCTGGGCGTAGTAGGAGTTGATCTGCCGGGCGCGCTTGGCCGCGTAGATGACCAAGGCGTACTTGGAGTCAGCAGCCTCGAGCAGTTCGTCGATGGGTGGGTCGGTAATGCCCTCGGGTGCAGCGACAGTTCCTGCCATGGTGTTCAGTGATCCTCACGCGACGTCGATAGATGGTCCAGCGACCCATCTTACCCGTCGGTCATGAGGGAAACCAACTCATCGGTGGCGCGCGCCACATCGTCGTTGACGATGATGTGGTCGAACTCATCCACCGCGGCCATCTCCACCCTCGCGGTGGCGAGGCGGCGCTCGCGTTCCTCGGCATCCTCGGTGCCCCGTCCGGTGAGGCGGCGCACGAGTTCGGCCCAACTGGGCGGGGCGAGGAAGACGAACCGCGCATCAGGCATGCGCATCCGCACCTGGCGGGCACCCTGCAGGTCGATCTCCAGCAACGCCGGCTCCCCCGCCCGCAGCCGCTCCTGCAGAGGCGCCAGCGGGGTTCCGTAGGAGTTCCGGCCGTGCACCACCGCCCACTCCAGCAACTCCCCCTGTTCTTGCATCCGGGTGAAGCGCTCGGGACTGACGAAGTGGTAGTGCACGCCCTCGACCTCTCCGGGCCGGGGCGGGCGGGTGGTGACCGAGGTCGAGAGCCAGACGCGGGGATAGCGGCGACGCACATCGGCTGAGATGGTGCCCTTCCCCACCGCGGTAGGGCCGGCCAGGACGGTCAGGCGGGAGTGGGTGGTGGCGGGTAGGTCGTGCTCAGCCAAACTTCTCAACCAGTTTGGCACGTTGGTGCGGACCGAGGCCGCGTACCCGGCGGGACTCGGAGATGCCGATCTCGCCCATCACCGAGCGTGCGGTCACCTTTCCGACTCCGGGCAGGGACTCCAGCAGGGCGAGGACCTTCAACTTTCCGACGGCGTCGACGCTGCGTCCCTCCTCCAGGATTTCCGAGAGGGTGGCTCCGGAGTACTTCAGGCGGTTCTTCACCTCGGCGCGCGCGGCACGTGCGGCTTTTGCCTTCTCCAGCGCCACGCTTCGTTGTTCGGGTGTCAACGGCGGTAGGGCCACGGTGCTCGACCTCGATTCGACGAATGGGATGAGTTGCAACCTAGCCCACAGCGGGTAGGCAGTTCAATCGAACCGCGCATGCCCTCGGTGCCGGTCCCTGGGTCTGTCGGCATCAGCGACCGGTGACCTCGGCCAGTTCCCCGGCCAGGGCACGAGCAGTCCGGGCCATCGCGGCCGGGTCGGGTCCGGCACCCAGCACACTGCGGGAGGCGGTGGCCAGCACCGCCGGGATCGCGTCTGCGAAGGTGCCGGGCAGGTCGGCGGCGCTGGCGCCCTGAGCACCCAGCCCCGGGGCGAGCAACGGACCCCGCACGGCGGCCAGGTCGGTTCCGGTGATCTCCGGAGCGTTCGCCACGGTGGCCCCGACCACGAGTCCGACGCTGCCCAGGGGGGCACCGGCGGCCACCTCGGTGGCGTTGCTGCGAGCGGCGTGGGCGGCGATCGTGGCAGCCACGGTGCGTCCGTCCTCGGCGCGGGCGTGCTGGATGGTCGCACCGGCGGGGTTGGAGGTCAGGGCGAGCACGAACACCCCACGGCCGGTGCGGCGGGCCAGGTCCAGTGCAGGTGCCAGGGAGTCATAGCCCAGGAACGGGGAGAGGGTCACTGCATCGCCGGCCAGATCCGAGTCGTCGCCGAGGAAGGCCTGCGCGTAGGCCGCCATCGTGGAGCCGATGTCACCGCGCTTGGCATCGACGATGCACAGCACCCCGGCCGAGCGAGCCGCCTGCACCACCTCGGCCAGCAGGGCCGAGCCCGCGCTGCCGAGCCGTTCGAAGAAGGCCGCCTGCGGTTTCACGGCGGCCACGTGCGGGCCGACCGCCTCCAGGGCGCGCAGGGAGAACTCACGCACGCCGCTCGTTCCGGTGTCCAGGCCCCAGTGCGCCAGCAGTTGCGGGTGCGGGTCGATCCCCACGCACAGGGGACCGCGCGCGTCCATCGCCGCGGCCAGCCTGCTGCCGAACCCGGTGCTTCCCTGGGCCGGCGCCGCGGCGGAGTCCGCGCTCACGGCCCGACCCGGTCGACCTGGGCGTAGGTCTGCAGGGACCGGACCTCATACGGGCCGCGCCGGCGTGCCTCGATGCCCTGGACGGCGGCGCTGAGTTGCTGGGTGGTGGTGACGATGGCCTTATCCGCCGCGGTGGTCGCGGCACGGATGTCATACCCGTCGGCGCGGGCTCGCCGGGAGCCGGGTGTGTTCACCACCATGTCCACGCCGCCGGCGTTGATCAGGTCCACGATGGTGCCCTCACCGCCCGGGCCCGGGCCGTCGGAGGCCTTGCGCACCACGGTGCACGGGATCCCGTTGCGCAGCAGCACGCTGGCGGTGCCGCTGGTGGCCAGGATCGTGAAGCCGAGTTCGACCAGCCGGCTGACCGGCAGCACCAGGGAGCGCTTGTCCCGGTCCGCCACGGAGACGAACACGGTGCCGCTCTCCGGCAGCCCACCGAAGGCGGCCGACTGGGACTTGGCGAAGGCCAACGGGAAGTCCACGTCGAAGCCCATCACCTCACCGGTAGAGCGCATCTCCGGCCCGAGCACGGTGTCGACCACCCTGCCCTGGGCGGTGCGGAACCGCTTGAACGGTAACACCGCCTCCTTCACCGCGATCGGTGCATGCACGCCGGTGGCCGCGGCGTCCTGTTGGGGCAACAGCCCGTCGGCGCGCAACTGCGCGATCGTGGTGCCCGACATCACCAGTGCCGCGGCCTTGGCGAGTGGGACGCCGGTGGCCTTGGACACGAACGGAACGGTCCTGGAGGCACGCGGGTTGGCCTCCAGCACGTAGAGCACGTCCGCGGACAGGGCGAACTGGATGTTCAACAGCCCCCGTACCCCGACCCCGGCCGCGATGGCCTCGGTGGAGGCACGGATCCGTTGCACCATGGAGTCCGAGAGCGTGATCGGGGGGAGCACGCAGGATGAGTCTCCGGAATGGATCCCGGCCTCCTCGATGTGCTCCATCACCCCGCCCAGGAACAACTCCTCGCCGTCGTAGATGGCGTCGACGTCGACCTCGATGGCCTGGTCCAGGAACCGGTCCACCAGGACCGGGGCCGGTAGCGCGGCGTATTCAGCGTGCTCCCCGTGCACACCGGTGGCACGGGAGAGGTAGTCCCCGAGCTGCGCCTCGTCGTAGACGATCTCCATGCCGCGTCCCCCCAGCACGTAGGAGGGCCGCACCAGCACCGGGTAGCCGATCCGGTCGGCCACCTCCCTGGCCTGGTTGAGGGAGATCGCGGTCCCGAACGCGGGCGCGGGCAGGCCGGCCGAGACCAGCACCTGGCCGAACTGGCCGCGGTCCTCGGCGGCGTCGATCGCACCCGGAGGGGTGCCCCAGATCGGCAGGCCGGCAGCCTCCAGGTCCGCCGCCAACGACAACGGGGTCTGCCCACCGAGTTGGACGATCACTCCGGCAACCTCGCCCACCGCGCACTCGGCGCGATAGACCTCCAGCACGTCCTCGAGGGTGAGGGGCTCGAAGTAGAGCCGGTCCGCGGTGTCGTAGTCGGTGGAGACGGTCTCGGGGTTGCAGTTGATCATCACCGTCTCGTACTGCTCCTGCAGCGCGAGTGCGGCGTGCACGCAGGAGTAGTCGAACTCGATCCCCTGCCCGATCCGGTTCGGTCCCGATCCCAGGATCAGCACGGCGGGACGGTCCCGCGGTACCACCTCGGTCTCGGACTCGTAGGTCGAGTAGTGGTAGGGAGTGCGCGCCGCGAACTCCGCCGCACAGGTGTCCACCGTCTTGTACACCGGGTGCAGGTCGAAGGCGTTGCGCAACTCCCGCACCGTCGCGGCACTCAGGCCGCGGATCGCGCCGATCTGGACGTCGGAGAACCCGTGCCGTTTGGCTCGGGCGAGCACGTCACGGTCCAGGCGCTGGGACCCGGCGAGCTCTTCGGCCACCTCCTGCAGCAGGACCAGCTGGTCCAGGAACCACGGGTCGATCGCGGTCGCCTCGACGATCGCTTCCACGGTGGCGCCTCCGCGCAGCGCCTGCTGCACCTGCATCAGGCGGTCCGGGGTCGGGGTGGCCATCGCCTCGAGCAACTCGGCCGTGGCGTCCGCGTCCGGTGCAGGACCGGAGTAGTCGAAGGCGATCTCCGGGGCATCGATCGAACGCAACCCCTTCTGCAGTGCCTCGGTGAAGTTGCGTCCCAGCGCCATCGCCTCCCCCACCGACTTCATGGTGGTGGTCAGCATCGGATCGGCTGCGGGGAACTTCTCGAAGGCGAACCGGGGCACCTTGACAGCCACGTAGTCCAGTGTGGGTTCGAACGCCGCGGTCGTGCTCGGGGGCCTGCCTTCCCGCGCCGACCCCGGCGGCAGCGCTCCTCCGGGTGAGGTGATGTCGTTCGGGATCTCGTCCAGGGTGTACCCGGTGGCCAGTTTGGCGGCGATCTTGGCGATCGGGAAACCGGTGGCCTTGGAGGCCAGCGCGGAGGAACGCGACACCCTCGGGTTCATCTCGATCACCACGACCCGGCCGGTGCGCGGGTGCACGGCGAACTGGATGTTGCAGCCGCCGGTGTCCACACCGACCTCGCGGATCACCGCGATGCCCACGTCCCGCAGTTTCTGGTATTCCCGGTCGGTCAGCGTCATTGCCGGCGCCACGGTCACCGAGTCACCGGTGTGCACCCCCACCGGGTCGACGTTCTCGATCGAGCAGACCACGACCACGTTGTCCGCGGAGTCGCGCATCAGTTCGAGCTCGTATTCCTTCCACCCCAGGATCGACTCCTCCAGGAGCACCTCAGTGGTAGGCGAGTAGTGCAGGCCCGTGCCGGCGATCTGGCGCAACTGCTCCTCGTCGAAGGCGATGCCCGAGCCGAGCCCGCCCATCGTGAAGGAGGGGCGCACGACGATCGGGTAGCCCAGGTCCTCAACCGCCGCGACAGCCTCCTCCAGGGTGTGCACGATGGTGGACCTGGCGCTCTCGGCACCACAGCGCTCCACCACCTCCTTGAACGCCTCCCGGTCCTCGGCCAGGTGGATCGAGGCGGTATTGACCCCGATCATCTCCACGCCGTACTCCGCCAGCACCCCGGACTCGTCCAGGGCGATCGCGGTGTTCAGCGCGGTCTGTCCGCCCAGTGTCGGCAATACCGCGTCCGGCCGCTCCTTGGCGATGATGGAGGCGACCACCTCGGGGGTGATCGGTTCGACGTAGGTCGCGTCAGCAAACTCGGGATCGGTCATGATCGTGGCCGGGTTGGAGTTGACCAGGATCACGCGCAGGCCCTCCTCGCGCAGTACCCGGCAGGCCTGGGTCCCGGAGTAGTCGAATTCAGCGGCCTGGCCGATCACGATCGGCCCGGAGCCGATCACCAGCACGCTGGAGATGTCGGTGCGACGGGGCATCAGGTGTCCTCACCGGCGGACATGGCCGCCGTCTCGGGGGCGATCATCGCCACGAACCGGTCGAACAGGTAGGCCGCCTCGTGCGGTCCGGCGGCGGCCTCGGGGTGGTACTGCACGGAGAAGGCGGGAATGTCCAGGCACTGCAGGCCCTCGACCACACCGTCGGTCAGGGAGACGTGCGAGACCCGGACCCGGCCGTAGCGGCCGCCGTCGTATGGGGAGTTCGAGGGCTCACCCACCGGAACGTCGACGGCGAAGCCGTGATTATGGGTGGTGATCTCCACCTTCCCGGTCAGGACATCCCGGACCGGTTGGTTCAGTCCGCGGTGCCCGTAGTCGAGCTTGAAGGTGTCATAGCCCAGGGCGCGGCCCAGCAACTGGTTGCCGAAGCAGATGCCGAAGAAGCCGATGCCGGCCTCCAGGACACCGCGGAGCAGGTCCACCTGCGCGTCGGCAGCGGCAGGGTCACCGGGACCGTTGGAGAAGAACACCCCGTCCGGGCGGTGCTCCAGGATCTCGTCGAGGGTGGTGGTCGCGGGCACCACGTGCACCCGCAGCCCCCGCTCGGTCAGTCGCTGCGCCGTCATCGCCTTGATGCCCAGGTCCACCGCGACCACGGTGCCGCGCACCGGGGTTCCTTCGGGCGGTTCCACGGTATAGGCCCGGGAGGTACTGACCTCCTCGGACAGGCTCTGCCCGGCCATCGGCCGGATGGCCCGGACCCGCTCGACGAGTGCGGCCACACCCTGGGCCCCGGGGACGGTGGGCAGGTCGGGTCCGGAGAAGATACCGGCGCGCATCACGCCGAGTTCGCGCAGGTGCCGGGTCATGGCCCGGGTGTCGATCTCGGCAATGGCCACCACACCCTGCTCGCGCAGTTCATCCTCGAGTTCGGCGTCGGCCCGCCAGCTGGAGGCCCGTGGGGCCGGGTCGCGCAGCACGAATCCGCTCACCCAGATCCGCTGGGACTCCGGGTCCTCGCTGTTCATGCCCGTGTTGCCCACGTGCGGGGCGGTCATCATCACGATCTGACGGTGGTACGAGGGGTCGGTGAGCGTCTCCTGGTAGCCCGTCATCCCGGTGGCGAACACGATCTCTCCCAGGGCGGTGCCCCGGGCTCCGTAGGCCCGCCCGCGGGCGAGGGTGCCGTCCTCCAGCACCAGGAGTGCCTCGCGCTCACCGTAGGCCGGCTCGTTCGGGTTGCTCATGAGGTCCTCCGGTCATCCTGCGGCTGCCCGTCCAGGACGGTGGGCCGTCCGCGGAAGAACGTGGCCACCACTGCCGCGGGAAGGGTCCGTCCCGCATAGGGGCTGTTCGGGCTGGCGGTGGCCTGGGTCAGCGGGTCCACCACGGTGCGTGCGCCCGGGTCGATCAGGGTCAGGTTCGCCGGAGCGCCGGCCACCAGATCCTGGCCCTGCCCGGTGACCCCGCCGATCCGCGCCGGGGCGCTGGAGAGTACCCGGGCGATATCGGACCAACCGAAGTCGTGCTCGCCCGAGGTGATCATCGCCTCGACCACCACGCTCACGGCCGTTTCCAGGCCGGTCATCCCGAAGGCGGCCGCAGCGAACTCGCAGTCCTTGTCCTCCACCGTGTGCGGCGCGTGGTCGGTCGCGACGATGTCGATGGTGCCGTCCGCCAGGCCCGCGCGCACCGCGGCGACGTCCTCGGCCGTCCGGAGCGGCGGGTTCACCTTGTATGCAGGGTCGTAGTCGGTGAGCAGGTCATCGGTGAGCAGCAGGTGGTGCGGAGTGACCTCGGCGCTCACCGCGATGCCGCGGGCCTTGGCCCAGCGCACGATATCGACCGACCCGGCCGTGGACAGATGGCAGATGTGCACCCGCGAGCCGACATGCTCGGCGAGCAGCACGTCGCGGGCAATGATCGCCTCCTCGGCGACGGCCGGCCAGCCGGTCAGGCCCAGCCGGGACGAGACCCGCCCCTCGTGCATCACCGCGTCCTCGGTGAGCCGCGGCTCCTGGGCGTGCTGAGCGATCACGCCGTCGAAGGCTTTGACGTACTCCAGTGCCCGGCGCATCAGCACCGGGTCGGACACGCACTTTCCGTCGTCGGAGAAGACCCGCACCGCAGCCGCTGAGTCGGCCATCGCGCCGAGTTCGGCCAGTTGTGTCCCGGCCAGACCGACCGTGACCGCGCCCACCGGACGTACCTGCGCCCAGCCGGCCGCATCGCCCAGGTGCAGCACCTGCTCGACCACGCCGGCGGTATCGGCCACGGGATCGGTGTTGGCCATCGCGTGCACGCAGGTGAAGCCTCCGGCCGCAGCGGCCCTGGTCCCGGAGGCCACCGTCTCGGCGTCCTCCCGGCCCGGCTCCCGAAGGTGGGTGTGCAGGTCCACCAGCCCGGGCAGGGCGATCAGGCCGCGAGCGTCGACCACCTGCGTGCTGCCGTCGGTGGCCGTTCCGGCCTCGGCGCCGACGGCGGCGATGGCACCCTCGGTCAGGAACAGATCCGTGGGCTCACCCCCCAGGAGCGCGGCACCACGCACCAGGTAACTGTTCGGCATCGACTCAGGACTCCTCTAGCGAGACTTCGGTTTGGACGGACGGATCGGCGCCGGCGAGCAGCAGGTAGAGCACTGCCATACGCACCGCGACACCGCCGGTGACCTGTTCCACGATCGTCGATCGCGGTGAGTCCGCGGCCGCGGCGCTGATCTCCAGGCCCCTGTTCATCGGTCCGGGGTGCATGATGATCGCGTGCTCGGGCAGGGCGTTCACCCGGGTGGCGTCCAGGCCGTAACGCCGGGCGTACTCCATCGGAGAAGGGAAGAAGCCTCCCCCGGCGCTGGACATCCGCTCCCGCTGCACGCGCAGCGTCATGATCGCATCGGGTTCGAAGTCCGCGATCGCGGCGTCCAGGTCGAACGTGACCTGGCAGGGCCAGGCCCGCACCCCCACCGGGAGCAGCGTGGGCGGCGCCACGAGCAGCACCTGCGCCCCCAGGGTGTGCAGCAGGTCCACGTTGGACCGCGCCACCCGGGAGTGCAGCACATCCCCCACGATCACCACCCGTCGCCCGGCCAGGTCCGCCCCGCGCGGCTGCCCGCCGAGCAGGCGCCGGCGCATCGTGAAAGCGTCGAGCAGGGCCTGAGTGGGATGCTGGTGCGCGCCGTCGCCGGCGTTGAGCACCGGGGCGTCGATCCACCCCGCGCGCGCGAGCCGGTGCGGAGCGCCGGAGGCACCGTGCCGGATCACCACCGCGTCGGCACCCATGGCCTGCAGTGTCATCGCGGTGTCCTTGAGCGACTCGCCCTTGGACACCGAGGATCCCTTGGCTGAGAAGTTGATCACGTCAGCGGACAGCCGTTTCGCAGCCGCCTCGAAGGAGATCCGGGTCCGGGTGGAGTCCTCGAAGAACAGGTTCACCACGGTCAGGCCACGCAGCGCCGGCAACTTCTTGATCTGGCGCGACTGGGTCTGGGCCATCGTCTCGGCGGTATCGAGGATCCCGATCGCCTCGGCCCGGGACAGGTCGGCGGTGGAGAGCAGATGCCTCATGCCAGTACCACCGCGTCCCGCCCGTCCAACTCCTCCAGGTGCACGCTCACCCGCTCTGCGCGTGAGGTCGGCAGGTTCTTGCCGATGTAGTCGGCTCGGATGGGCAGCTCCCGGTGGCCGCGGTCCACCAGGACCGCCAGTTGGACCGCACGCGGACGGCCCAGGTCCGAGATCGCGTCCAGGGCCGCGCGTACGGTCCGACCGGAGTAGAGCACATCGTCGACCAGCACGACGACGACGTCGTCGATCCCCCGTGCCGGCAGGTGGGTGGGGGTCAGCGCGCGGGTCGGGTTGATGCGCAGATCGTCGCGGTGCATCGTAATGTCCACCGCCCCGACCAACTGCTCGGTGTTCCCGACCGGGCCGAGGTCGGGTTCGGCCTCGACGATGCGGCGGCCCAGTCGCTGCGCCAGTGGGACACCTCTGGTGGGGATGCCCAGCAGCACCACGTCCGTTGCGCCCTTGTTGCGTTCCAGGATCTCGTGTGCGATCCGGGTCAGTGCTCGGGAGATATCGCCGGGACCGAGAACCTCGGTCCCTGGGCTGCCAGAGTTCATCCGGCGTGCCTCCTTCCCCGCCTCACGGGACGGGCTTAAAGGATCAGTGCCGAGGGACACTCTACCGCCTCGGCGGACCCGATCACCCCACCGGGAAGTGTCCGGGCCTCGACCCGTCTCAATCCAGCAGGCTGGAACCCATCTGCGCGATCCGTCCGAGCAACCCGTTGACGAACGCCGGTGACTCATCGGTGGACAGCGACTTGGCCAGCCGCACCGCCTCATCGATCGCGACCGCGTCGGGAACCTCCTCGTGATAGAGGATCTCCCAGCTCGCCAGCCGCAGCACGGCCCGGTCCACGGCCGGCATCCGGGACAGGGTCCAGCCCTGGGAGAAGGTGCTCAGCGCCTCATCGATGCGGTCCACGTGCTCAGCGACGCCTTCGACGATCTGCACCGAGTACTCCGGCAGCGAGGTCTGCGTACCCGGGTGGGCGATTCGGTCCGCCAGGACCTGGATCATCACTGCCCGCACGTCGCCAACCGGGGGTGCGCCCTCGCCGGCTCCCTCGCCGGCGGAACTGCGGATGCGCTGATCGGCCTCGTAGAGCACGTCGAGGGCCCGCTTGCGGGCCTTGCTGCGGGCGCTCACCTCAGCCGCTCACGCGACCGAGGTACTCCCCGCTCCGGGTGTCCACCTTCACCGTGGTGTCGGCGTCCACGAACAGCGGTACCTGGATCTCGTATCCGGTCTGCAGCGTGGCCGGCTTGGTCCCGGCGGAGGAACGGTCGCCCTGCAGGCCGGGCTCGGTATAGGTGATGGTCAGGTTCACCGACGGCGGGAGTTCCACGTATAGCGGGGTACCGTCGTGCATCGCCACGATGACCTCCTGGCCCTCAACCATGAAGTTCGCGGCATCGCCCACGATCGATCCCGATACCGGGAACTGCTCGTAGTCACTGGTGTCCATGAAGACGTAGTCCTCGCCGTCGGCGTACAGGTACTGCATGTCCCGCTTGTCGACGTTGGCGGTCTCCACCTTCACACCGGCATTGAAGGTCTTGGAGACCGTCTTGCCGGAGAGCACGCCCTTGATCTTGGTACGCACGAAGGCCGGTCCCTTTCCGGGCTTGACGTGCTGGAACTCCACCACGGACCACAACTGTCCGTCGATCTTGAGCACCATGCCATTCTTCAGGTCGTTCGTCGTGGCCACACGTGGTCCTTCGTCGTGGAGGGGAAAGGGCGCCTCAGCCTAACGCGTCCAGGCCCCACAGTGCGCCCAGGCCCACCGCGGCCGCCCAGAGTCCCGAGGCGAGGGTGCCGATGATGAAGCGTTCGGAGACCCCCGTGGCGGTGTTGAGTTCGGGGAAGCGGCCCAGCCCCTTGACCGCGACCACCACGGCGATCGCGGCCGGGTACCCGGCCAGAATGGCTCCGGTGATCGCCAGTCGCTCCAAGATGCCGATCCAGGTGCCCCCGCGCAGCACCTCTTCCGGGCGCATCATCGGTGCACGGCAGGCCCCGGGGTGCGCAGCACCGACCGCGTCAGTAGGGCCCTCGTCCGCAGGGACCTCGGCATCCCCGTCGACGCGTTCTGCCCGATCGACGCGTTCGGCTCGTCGAAGCACCCAGACCGCCACCGGGTAACCCACCCCGGCCGACAAGCCCAGTGCCGCCAGCACCACCAGTACGGTGAACAGCACCGTCATCGCCCCTCCCCGTGGGCGTCGGCGGACCGGTCCAGTCCGGCCAGCAGGCGTGCGGCGAGTGGGTGCACCGCCTGCTCCTCGCTCCACAGCGCGACCCGCAGCCGCTGCCCTACCGCCTGCGGGGTGATGCCCAGTTCGGCCGCAACCGCCCGCTGACTCCCGGCGCCATCGCGCAGGAGGTCGGCCACCTCCCATCCGGCGTCGCTGCGCCTGCGCACCACGGCTGCGAGAAGTTGCACAAGCGCCTCGACCTCATCGGCGGCCCCCTCTTCGACGCCGTCGGCCACCACCGCAAGCGGTACGGTGACCGCCTTGCTGCTGGCCCGCTCAACCGCGGTGCGGGCGCACACGAACGCCGCGCCGGAGGAGGATCGGGCCTCCTCGGCCAGGTCCGCCGCCCCGATACCGATGCCCACCGCCCAATCCTGGGCCCGGGTCAGTTCCAGCGCGGAAGCCAGTACCACCGGCGCGGAGTCGAACACCGCCTGGATCTCATCGCCCACCGTCCGCTGGAACGGCAGCACCACCTCCTGGGCCGGGATCGCCCGGGCCATCCGCCTCAGAATCTGCTCGACCTTGTCACCGGTCCTGCTGGAGGCGTCCTGATCAGCCGTGATGACGAACATGGCAACAGCCTAGGGACTTGATTCGGTAGAATCAACGCCTCGTGCTTGATCACTCAAGGCGTGCAGGGCAAGCCGGTAGGAGTGCGCCCCGAACCCGGCTACGGTGCCCGAGGCCACACCGGCGATGACGCTGGTGTGTCGGAAGACCTCCCGGCTCGCCGGGTTGGACAGGTGCACCTCGATCAACCGCCCGCCGGCGTCGGTGACCTGTTTGGCCGCGTCGCGCAGCGCATAGGAGTAGTGCGTGAAGGCGGCCGGGTTGATGACCACGTCGGTGCCGTCATCGGCTGCGGTATGCAGCAACCGCACCAGTTCGGCCTCGTCATCGCTCTGGTGCCACTGCACGCTCAGGCCCAGATCCGCGGCCCACCCCGTCACGGCGGAACGGAGGCGCTCGGCGTCCCAGCGCCCGTAGATCTCGGGTTCCCGGGCGCCCAGCCGGGACAGGTTGGGTCCGTTCAGGACCAGCACGGTAGCCACCCTCGAATCCTAGGGCGCCACAGCCCCGGAGCTGCTGACCGACTCGAAGGCGGCCACGAGTTCCTCCTCATCCGGACCCTGCAGCCGTACCGGGGCACCGGTCCCCTCCAGGATCACGAACCGCAGCACACCGCCCCGGGCCTTCTTGTCGCGGCGCATCGCCTCGGCCAGCCGTGTCCAGGGCGCCCCGTCGTAGTGGATCGGAAGCCCGAGACTCCTCAGGACCCGACGGTGCCGCTCCAGCACGTCCGCACCAAGATGGCCGGTGCGCCAGGCCAGTTCGGCCGCGAAGACCATCCCCACCGCGACCGCATCGCCGTGGCGCCACCGGTATGACTCGGCGTTCTCGATCGCGTGGGCCAGGGTGTGCCCGTAGTTGAGGATCTCGCGTTGGTCGGCCTCGCGCAGATCGGCGCTGACCACCCGGGCCTTCACCGTGATCGCCCGGTGGACCAGCTCGGTCAGGACCGCGCCGGCCGGGTCCAGTGCCGCAGCGGGGTCGGACTCGATCAATTCCAGGATCGCCGGGTCGGCGATGAATCCGCACTTGACCACCTCGGCCATCCCGGCACGCAGGTCCGCCTCGGGCAGGGTGCCCAGCAGGTCGGTGTCGCACAACACCGCCAGCGGTGAGTGAAAGGCGCCCACCAGGTTCTTCCCGGCCGCGGTATTGATCCCGGTCTTGCCTCCTACCGCAGCGTCCACCATCCCCAGCAACGTGCTGGGCAGGTGCACCACCCCCACGCCACGCAACCAGGACGCGGCGATGAACCCGGCCGCATCGGTGACCGCGCCCCCACCCAGGCCGACGACGACGTCGGTGCGGGTGAACGCGTGCTCACCGAGCAGGTCCCACGCCCGGGCGATCACCGGTAGTTCCTTGGCGGCCTCGCCGTCCGGCAGTTCCATCGGCACCACGCTGCGACCGGTGGCCCGCACCTGGTCGGCCAGGTCGGCGGCGGCGCCGCCCAGTGCCCGGGCGTACACCAGCAGCACCTGGGCGGCTGCGCCGGGCAGGTGCCCAGGCAGCGCGGTGCGCAACCCGGTTCCCACCTGCACCGGGTAGCGGTGCTCGGCATCGACCCAGATGGTGTTCATCGGTGCTCCAGCACCGCCAGGATCGCATCGCGGGACTGGGTGGGGCTCAACCCTGCGGTGGAGACCTCCGCGTCGGCCACCTCCAGGTAGAGCGGGCGCCGGGCCTGCATCAACTCCTGCCACTGGCGGCGCGGGCTGCCCACAAGGAGCGGCCGGGCGGTGTTCAGCCCGACCCGTTTGGCCGCATCGGCCAGGCCCACGGACAGGAAGAGGACCGTATGAGCAGCCAGATCGGCGCGGGTGCGTTCGTCGAGGATCGCGCCACCGCCCAGGGCCAGCACGCCCTCGTGGGTGGCCAACGCCTCCTGGACCGCGCGGCGTTCCATCTCCCGGAAGGTCTCCTCGCCATCGACGATGAAGATGTCGGAGATGGTCCGCCCGGAGGTCTGTTCCACGATGGCGTCGGTGTCGGCGAACGGAACCTCGAGCACCTCGGCGACCATGCGTCCGATGGTGGACTTTCCCGCGCCCGGCGGGCCAACCAGCACCGCGGCGGTCATCTCAGGTGCTCCGGGATCGTCTGCAGGTAATGCTCGAGGTTGCGGCGGATCTCGGGGAGGGAATCGCCGCCGAACTTCTCCGTCAGCGCCTCGGCCAGCACCAGCGCCACCATCGCCTCGGCGATCACCGCCGCGGGCGCAGCGGCGCAGACGTCGCTGCGCTGGTGGATGGCCTTGGCCGCCTCGCTGCTGGTGGTGTCGATGGTGTCCAGCGGGCGAGGCACGGTGGAGATCGGCTTCAGCGCCCCACGCACCCGCAGCACCTCCCCGTTGCTCATCCCGCCCTCGATGCCGCCGGCCCTATTGGTGCGCCGCCGCACGCGGCCGCCGACCCGCTCGATCTCGTCGTGGGCTGCGGAGCCACGCCGTCGCGCGGTGGCGAAACCGTCACCGATCTCCACGCCCTTGAACGCCTGGATGCCCATCAGCGCGCCCGCGAGGCGGGCGTCGAGTTTGCGGTCCCCATGCGCGTAGGAGCCCAGCCCCGGGGGCAGTCCGTAGGCCAGTACCTCCACCACTGCCCCGAGGGTGTCCCCGTCCTTCTTCGCGGCGTCGATCTCGGCCACCATCCTCGCCGAGGTCTCCGGGTCGAAGCACCGGATCGGGTCGGCGTCCAGCGCCGGCACGTCCGCCGGGGTGGGGCGCGAGGCGTCGTCCGGCAGTTCCACCTCACCCACGGCTACCACCTGGGAGACCAGTTCGATCCCGGCGCTCTGCCGCAGCAGGGCTTCGGCCACGGTGGCGAGGGCAACCCGGGTGGCGGTCTCACGCGCTGAGGCCCGCTCGAGCACCGGCCGGGCCTCGTCGAAGCCGTACTTGATCATCCCGGTCAGGTCGGCGTGGCCGGGCCGGGGCCTGGTCAGCGGCCTGTTGCGGGCCACCTCGCGGGCGTCACCGGTACCGGCGTCGACCTGCAGCAGCGCCGGATCGACGGGGTCGGCAGCCATCACGTGCTCCCACTTGGGCCACTCGGTGTTACCGATCTCGATCGCCACCGGTCCACCCTGGGTCCGGCCGTGGCGCACCCCACCGAGCAGTCGCACCTCATCGGCCTCGAACGACATGCGCGCGCCCCGGCCGTACCCCAGTCGGCGCCGGGCCAGGCGGTCCTGGATCTGCGCGGTAGTCAGTTCCACCCCTGCCGGGATTCCCTCGATCACCCCGACGAGCGCCGGCCCGTGGGACTCACCTGCGGTCAACCATCTGAGCATCCGTCCATCCTCCCACGCCAGGTCCGGCCCGAGCACCCGCCGTCCGCGCTGTGGACCAGGCCGGTACCGACTCCCCGACGGCACGGCGGATCGCCCCGGCGCGACCGATGCGGTTGGATCGGGGCATGGACGCCGAACTGGCCGAGATCCGGGACTTCCTGGCCGCACACGAGCCGTACCAGGATCTCCCCCCCGAACTGCTGGACGAACTGCCCCAGTCCCTGGAGGTGGCCTACTTCCGGCGCGGAACGGTCGTGGTCGAACTGGGAGCGGGGAACGATTACGTGCACATCCTGCGCTCCGGAGCCGTGGACATCCTGGACTCCCTGGGTGCCCTGGCCGATCGGGACGAGCCGGGCAGTTCGTTCGGGTTGTCCTCGGTGCTGACGGCCGGTCCGTCGCTCTACCGGATCGTGGCGGTGGAGGACTCGCTGTGCTACCTGCTGCCCGCCCGGGACTTCCGCCGGTTGATGGCGCGCTCGGATGCGTTCGCCCAGTTCTTCATGCGCCAGCAGGTGGGGCGGCTGCGCGATACGGTTCCCACCGTCCACGTGCAGGACCCGGGCAGCGCCTTGCTGCGTACCCGGATCAGTCAACTCGTGCACCGCGCTCCGGTCACCACCACCCCGATGGCCACGGTTGCCGAGGCCACCGACTTGATGGAGGCAGAAGGGGTCTCCGCGCTCCTGGTCACGGAGAAGCAGGACCTGGTCGGGATCTTCACCGACCGGGACGTGCGCTCGCGGGTGGTGGCCCGTGGCCTGCCGGTCTCCACCCCGGTCTCGACGGTGATGACGCCCGGCCCGGTCACGATCCATTCCGACCGGCTGGCGATGGAGGCGCTGGCCGAGTTGACCCTGCACGGCTTCCATCACCTCCCGGTGATCCACAACGGCGGGCTCCTCGGCGTCATCACCGCCGGGGACCTGATGCGCTTGGCCCGCGACAACCCCACCCTGCTACTGACCGAGATCACGAAGCAGACCTCGACGCGCGCCTTGGCGGCGGTGGTCTCGCGGCTACCGCAGGTGGTCAGTTCCGCCACAAGTACGCACGCCGCCCCGGGTGATGTGTCGCGGCTGATCACCGCGGTGGCCGACGGTGTCACCCGCCGGTTGCTACACCTGGCCGAATCCGACCTGGGCCCGCCCCCGATGCGGTACTGCTGGGTGGTCCTGGGGTCCCAGGGCCGGATGGAGACCGGGTTGCACTCGGACCAGGACAACGCCCTGGTCCTGGCCCGCAGGCCGGACCGTGCCGAGAGCCGGTACTTCGCCGAACTGGCCGAGCGTGTGGTCGGTGGCCTGGAAGCCAGTGGGTACCCGAGGTGCCCGGGCGACATCATGTCCACCAACCCCCGGTTCCGGGTTCCGGTGGACCAGTGGCGCAACTACCTCATCCACTGGATCGGGGATCCGGAGCCGCAGGCCCTGTTGCACGCCCAGATCTTCTTCGACATGCGCCCGGTGTCCGGCGATCGTTCCCTGTTCGAGCCGATCCGACAGGTCGAGCTCGAACGGGCCCCGCAATCCCGGCTCTTCCTGGCCCACCTCGCCCATGCCGCCCAGCGGACCAAGCCCCCACTGGGATTCTTCCGCGAGTTCGTCCTGGAGCGCTCGGGCGAGCAGCGTGCCACCTTGGACATCAAGGCCGGCGCACTGGCGCCGATCACCCAGATCGCCCGGCTGTCCGCGCTGGCATTGGGACGGCGTGCGCTGAGCACCGTGGACCGGTTGCAGGCCGCGGCCGGTACCCGAGTTCTCTCGGCGGACCACGCCGCGGATCTGGTCGATGCCCACGAGTTCGTCACCGCCCTGCGCACCAGGCACCAGGTCGAGCAGCATGCGCGCGGGCAGTCGCTGAACTCCCGGGTGCTGCCCGCGCAGTTGTCCCCGTTCGAACGGCGCCACCTCAAGGGTGCCTTCGCCGTGGTGCGGCGCGTCCAGGCCACGCTCCCCTACCTGTACCGCACCGAGATGGTCTCCTAGATCATGGTCACCTGGTTCGCCGACTCCCTGCATCGCCGCCGGGCCAGGGCCGCACGGGATGCACGCGGTCCCCTGGCGCGCTACTACCGCGAGCCGGCGCCCGCGGACTCCACCCCCGCCGGTGACCTCGCCGTGCTGGCCGTGGATCTGGAGTGCACGAGTCTGGACCTGGACTCCGCAGACATCCTCAGCATCGGTTGGGTGCCGGTGCAGGAACGGCGCATCCTGCTCGGCCGCGGCCGCCGGGTGGTGGTCAACCCGGGTCGGGAGGTGGGGCCGAACGTGACCGTGCACGGGCTCACCGACGATGTGGTGGCCGCCGGAGCGCCGCTGCCGGAGGCGGTCGAACAGATGCTGCACGCATGCCGCGGGCGGGTCCTGGTGGCCCACCACGCCACCATCGAGACCACCCTGCTCTCCCGTGCATGCGAACTGCTGTACGGCGCCCCGTTCGTGCCTCCTGTGATCGACACGCTCGCGCTGCAGCGCCGGATCCTGGGGTGGAACCGGGGCGATCAGGAGAACGCGGGCCTGAACCTGGCGGCGGCGCGCGGGCGGTACGGGCTGCCCCGGTACGCCGCCCATGACGCCTTGACCGACGCGATCGCCTGCGCCGAGTTGTTCCTGGCCCAACTCTCCCACTGGGGCACCTCGGGCGGGCCGACGCTGCGCACGCTCAGGCTCCGCTGAGCCCTTGGCTCGCGGGCCGGTGCGCCGTCATGGCCCCGGCCCTCCGGGGACCTCGTTGGAGGCTCGCACGCGTACCTGTGGTCGTCGTTGTCTGCTCATCCGCCGAATACCGCGCCGCCCCAGACCAGGCCCGCCACGGACCCCAGGATCATCCATGGTCCGAACGCCACCTGGGTCTTCCGGTCGGCCCGGGCCGTGACCAGCAACACCACGGCGAACAACCCCCCGAGCACGAACGCAGCAATCGTGCCGGTGAGTACCTCCTCCCAGCCGTACCACCCGAGCACCACGCCGAGCAGGCCGGCGAGTTTCACATCCCCCATCCCCATCCCGGAAGGAGAGATCAGCGCGAGCACCAGGTAGCCGGCGGCCAGTGCCGCACCGGCGAGAACGGAACGCCACAGGTCGGAGTAGTCCCCCTCTACGACACCCAGCACCGCGAAACAGCCCAGCGCGATCGGGTAGGGCGGAGTGAGGAGGATGTCGGGCAGCCGGTGCGCGGCCAGGTCCACCACCACCAGCAGGGAACAGGCCAGTGCGACTGTCCCTAGCACGAGAAGTTCCAACACGCTATCAGCCCAGGAGGCCGCCCCGGCACCACCCAGCGTTGCCAACAGCGGGTGCAGCCCGCTGCGCAACCAGACCGATTCGGTCCGGGCCAGGGAGACCAGCCAGGGGGTGAGCGCCATCGCGGTCAGGCCGAACAGCCCAGCCACCCCGACGACCACCACGGGCCCCATCAGGACCGCTCCGCCAGTGCCCGCTCCAACGCAACGCGCATCACCTCGGTCGGTGCGCTGCGTCCGGTCATCAGGCGCACCTGTTCCACCCCCTGGTGCAGCAGCATCAGGTGCCCGCCGGCCACGGGCGCGCCCCGCGCGGCCCAGGCGCGGCCCATCGCGGTCGGCCAGCCGTCGTACACCACGTCCAGGAGCACCTGCGCGGGATGCACGTCGGCCTCGAGGATCAACGGGACCAGGGGGTCCGCGGCGCCTCGGGGTGCGGTACTGACCACCGCGTCGGCGCGCAGCAGGGCCTCGTCGGCCCTGGGTGTGCCCCAGGTGAGCAACGACGGCGACACCCCCATCCGAGCCGCGGCCCGCACCACGGCGCCCGCGCGCCCGGGTGAGCGCACCACCACCGCTGGGGAGGTGACTCCCAGTTGGCCCAGCGCCGCCAACGCTGCACTGGCAGTGGCTCCCCCACCCAGGATCACCCCGGTACGCGGCTGCCACTGTGTGGGCGCCACCTCCATCAGTGCGGTCACGATGCCGTATACGTCAGTGTTCGTTCCTACCCGGACCCCGCCACCGGGGAACAGCACGGTGTTGACCGCCCCGACCACCTCGGCGAGCGGCTCGATGTGATCCACCGAGCGCAGCGCCACCTGCTTCAGGGGCATCGTCACCGACAGCCCGGCCCAGCTGGGATCGAGCCCGGTGAGGAAAGCGGTGAACCGATCCTCGGTCACGTCGTGCCGCTCATACGTCCAGTGGGTCAGGCCCAACTCGGCATAGGCGGCCCGGTGCAGCACCGGTGACAGCGAGTGCGCCACCGGATGGCCGAGCACCGCTGCGCGGCGCGGGTCGGGCATTGCTCAGTCCTCGCCGTCCTCGTCCTCGTCCCCGTCCTGCTGGGCGAGCCACTCCCGGTACAACTCCTGGTTCTGCCGGTGCTCGTCGATGTCATCGGTGAACCGGGTCTCGCCGGTGTTGGGGTTGACGGTGACGAAGTAGCACCACTCACCCTCCGGCGGGTTCAGCACAGCCTCGATAGCCGGTTCGCCCGGTGCACCGATCGGGGTGGGGGGCAGGCCCGCCACGCGACGGGTGTTGTAGGGGTGGTCCTCCTGCCACTCACTGCGGGTGATCTCCCAGGCCGGCTTGTTCAGACCGTAGGCGTAGGTGGTGTCCATCCCCAGGGTGCCGTCACCGGAGCAGCCGGCCAGGCGGTTCTCGACCACGCGGGCCACTTGGCCCCAGTGCTCGGGGTTGTTCACCTCCAGTTCCAGGATGGAGGCAATGATCAGGGTGTCCTGCCACTCGTCCTCGGGGACCTCCCGCTCCTCCAGCTGGCGCACCGTCAGGTCAACCATCTGCTGCAGCAGTTCCGCCGGCTCGGTGTCGGTCTCCACGGTGTAGGTGGACGCGAACAGCCAACCCTCGATCTCACCCTCGGCCGCATCCGGGAGTTCGGAGGCTGCGAACTCCTCGGCGGCGGCCTCTACATCCTCCAGTGGCACCTCCAGCCGGGCGGCGACACGTTCGTAGATCTGGGTTGCCCGCCAGCCCTCCGGGATGGTCACGGTCAGGTCCGCGCGACTGCCGGGGTCCAGCAGTGCCTGCACCGCATCGACCGCGGCCATCTCCTCGCGCAGGGTGTAGGTGCCGGCCTGAATCTGGACGGCCTGGGGGTTGTTGTTGTACGCCTCGGTGAAGGCGCCGACGGTGGCCACCACGTTGGCCTCCACGAGTGTGCGCCCGATGTCGGTGCCAGTGTCGCCGGTGTTCACCACGACCTCGACCTCGCCGGATCCCGGACCGGGGAAGTCGGTCACTTCCGGCTCCTCCGGAGACCCCTGGAACAGGGGGCGGATCAGCACGAACGCGCCGCCCAACAGCAGCGCGATCGATGCGACCATGACCACGAAGGTAATCGCGTTGCGCCGACGCTGGGCCCGGCGCTTCGCGGCACGCTCCCGACTGGCCCGGCGCTGCCCGGTGGATGTCGCGGCAGCGGGGGTCTCCTCGGTGCCGAATTGTTCATCGAACAAGTCGGTCACGTCCGCGCCTCCTCATCGACCGGTGGATCCTCACACACCTTAACGACTTCACCGACCTGGTGACCGCCACGCATGGCGTCCAGGGCACTCTGCAGGATCACCGCGGCCGCAACCTGGTCCACCACCTCGCGGTGTTGCTTCTGACGCCGTCCGGCGCTGTGAAGCTGGGCGTGCGCGGTGACGCTGCTCAACCGCTCGTCGACCAGGCGCACCGGTACGGGCGCGATCGCGGCTGCAACCCGTGCGGCGTACGTCCGGGCATCCCGGGCCGCAGCGCCCTCCTGACCCGACATGTGCAGGGGCAGGCCGACCACGACCTCGATCACCCCGGCCTCGGCGACCTGCTGCGCGATCGCGGCCACGCCGTCGTCGTCCCGGGCCCGTACCAGGGTTCGGTCGGGCGTGGCCAGCAGACCCTCGGGGTCGGACAACGCCAGGCCCACCCGGACCTTGCCGGCGTCCACGCCGAGACGCACGCCGGTGCGCACCGGGGCCGGATGGTCTGGCGTCTCAGGCATCATCACCGCCCAGGTCGCTGATCAGTGCGGACAGTGCGGCGCCTACCGCCCCCGGGTCGGTGCCGCCACCCTGGGCGATCTCGTCCTTACCGCCGCCACCGCCGCCGAGAACCCGGGCGGCGGTACGAACCAGTGCGCCGGCCTTGATGCCCGCGGCACGGGCCGGCCCCGTGGTGGCCACCACGATGACCGGACGGTCGTTGCTGACCCCGGCCAGCGCCACGACCGCCGGGGTGTCGGCGCCCAGCCGCTCGCGCACGTCGAGGACCAGTGTGCGCAGTGCGTCGGTACCGGAGATCTGTCCGGTGTCGGCGGCGACCACCTGCACGGAACCGACCTCCCGGGCGCGTCCGGCCAGTTCCGCCGCCCCGGCCAGCAACTGGGCCGAACGCATCCTGTCCAGTTCCCGTTCGCTCTCCTTCAACTTGCCCAGCAGGCCCGAGATCCGCTCGGGAAGCTCCTCCGGCCGTGACCCGACCAGTTGCGTGAGCTGGCCCAGCAGCACGCGCTCCTTGGCTCCCTGGGCGTAGGCGCCGTAACCCACTAGGGCATCGACGCGACGGATCCCGGAGCCGATCGAGGACTCCCCGAGCAGGGTCACCTGCCCGACCTCGCCGGAGCGGCGCACGTGGGTGCCTCCGCACAGTTCCTTGGACCAGTCCCCGTCGATGGAGACCACCCGGACCCGGTCGCCGTACTTCTCTCCGAACAGCGCGATGGCACCCTGCTCGCGGGCCTCGTCCTGGCTCATCACCTCGTCGGTGACGTCCAGGTCCTCGATCAGGCGCAGGTTGACCCGCTCCTCGATCTCGGAGACCACCGAGGCGGGTACTGCCGAGCCGTGCCGGAAGTCGAACCGCATCCGGGATGGGGCGTTCTCGGATCCGGCCTGGGTGGCCTGGGTGCCCAGGAACTCGTGCAGCGCCTTGTGCACCATGTGGGTGGCGGTGTGGGCCTGGGCGATCTGGCGGCGGCGCTCGGTGTCGATCGCGGCCACGCCGGTCTCGTCCAGCGCCAGGGTGCCCTCCAGCAACCGGCCACGGTGCACCGACAGCCCGGTGACCGGGCTCTGCACGTCGGCGACGTCGACGATCCCACCGCCGGAGAAGTTGATGGTGCCCTGATCGGCGAGCTGACCGCCGGCCTCGGCGTAGAAGGGGGTACGGTCCAGCACCACCTCCACATCGGCCGGCGCCTGGGCCGAACGCACCGGTTCGCCGTCCACCAGCAGCCCGATCACACGGGCCTCGGCCACGGCGTCGGTGTACCCGAGGAACTGCACCGGTGCATCGAGCCGGCGAGCCAGATCGGCATAGGTGGCGACCTCGACCTGGCCGGTCTTCTTCGCCAAGGCATCGGCACGGGCGCGTTGGCGCTGCTGTGCCATCAGGTCGGCAAACCCGGCCTCGTCCACGCGGACACCCTGCTCGGCGGCCATCTCCAAGGTCAGGTCGATCGGGAAACCGTAGGTGTCGTGCAGTGCGAACGCCTGGTCGCCCGACAGTTCCGGGGTTCCCGAGCCGGATTCCGACCGTGCGCGCGACACCGCGGTGTCCAGGATGGTGGTCCCGGTAGTCAGTGTGCGCAGGAAGGCCTCCTCCTCGGCGTAGGCGACCTGACTGATCCGGTCGAAGTCCTGCGCCAGTTCGGGGTAGGACGGGCTCATCGCGTCACGCGAGACCGGGAGCAGTTCGGGCAGCGCGGCCGTGTCCACACCGAGCAGCCGTGCGGCCCGCACGGCGCGGCGCACCAGGCGCCGCAGTACGTACCCACGGCCCTCGTTGCCCGGACGGACGCCGTCACCGATGACCATCAGGGCCGAACGCACGTGGTCGGCGATCACCCGCAGCCGCACGTCACTCTCGGGGTCGGCGCCATAGCGCTTGCCGGAGATCTCCTCCATCCGGGAGATGACCGGGAAGACCTCGTCGATCTCATACATGTTCTGTTTGCCCTGGAGCAGGTAGGCGATCCGTTCCAGGCCGGCGCCGGTATCGATGGACTTCTGCTCCAACGTCCCGACCAGCGGGTAGTCCTTGCCGGTCCCCTCCCCCCGGATGAATTCATCGAAGACCAGGTTCCACACCTCGATGTAGCGGTCCTCGCCCTCGGTGCTGCCGGGCCAGACCGCCTGGGCACCGCCGGCCGCCTCGGGCCCGTACTCGGGGCCGCGGTCGTAGTGCCACTCCGCGGTCGGACCGGCCGGCCCGCCGTCCTGCCCGGTGTCCCAGAAACTCTCCTGCTGGGGCAGCCGCACGATGCGGCGCGGGTCCAGGCCCAGACCCTTCGTGAGCACGTCCAAGGACTCGGCGTCCTGGTCCCACAACGTCACCCAGAGACGGTCCGCATCGAACCCGTAGCCACCGGACTCGACCGAGCCGGTCAGCAGTTCCCAGGCAAGGTTGATTGCCCCTTCCTTGTGGTAGTCACCGAAGGAGAAGTTGCCAGGCATCTGGAAGAACGTGCCGTGCCGGGTGGTCCGGCCCACGTTCTCGATATCATTGGTGCGCAGGCACTTCTGAACGCTGGCCACGCGCGGCCAGGGTGCCTTCTGGGTGCCCAGGATGTAGGGAATGAACGGCACCATCCCGGCGATCGTGAACAGGATCGACGGGTCGGGCGAGACCAGCGACGTGCTCGGCACGATCGCGTGGTCACGCTGCCGGAAGAACTCCAGCCAGCGGTTGCGGATCTCGGCGGTACGCATACGTCCTCGATGGGTGCTCTGGTTTGTCGATCGTCAGGGGGATGGCCCGGCGTCAGAAGAAGGCGTCCTCGTCGTCGTCCCAGCCGCGGGGCTCCTCGGCCCGGGCGGAGCGACGGTGAGCCCGGGCGCGCTCCTGTTCTGCTTCGCTGGGCAGCAGGGCCGCAGACAGGGCCGCCTCGTTCTCGGCCATCGACTCACGCAGGGTGGTGACGGCCTCCTTGAGGTTGCGCGCCATTGAACTCACCGAGTCGGCGATGCCGGCGGGACTGACGGCGTGGGCGACCTCGCCGATCTGGCTGTTCACCTGCTGGACCTTGCGCAGCACCACCACCGAGGCCGCGACTCCCACGCCGATCCAGAAGAGGCGCTTCACGGCGTGCCCTTCCGGCCGAACATGGACCGGACCGCCAGGGAGAACGCGGCCACCTTGACCAAGGGAGCGCCGATCGTGGCGGCCACCAGGGAGGTCAGGGCCGAGACGTTCGTGCTCACCTCCGCGGCCGCGGTCGTGACGGTGTCCACCTTGCTCAACTGACTGTTGGTGGAGCGGATCGTCTCGGCGGTCTCATCGATGACCGGCAGGGTCTGGGTGGTGATGTTCCGGACCGAGAGGCGGGCCTCGTCCAGCACCCGCCCGAGTTTGAGGATCGGCACGGCCAGAAACCCCACCAATGCCACGAACGCCACGGCAGCGATCAGGCCGGCGATGTCTCCTACGGACATGAATCCTCCAATTCTCACGATCGGCGGCAACTGGTCAGACACTACCCGGGTTATAGACACCGGCGCCCCGGTACACGGCAAGGGCCATGAACCAGGGCGCCGGACAGATCGGGTGCCCCCGGGATCAGCGGGAGTAGTGCTCCACCACCAGTTGCACGTCAGCGGTGACCGGGACCTCGGCCCGCTTGGGTCGGCGCACCAGTTCGAAGCTGAGCTTCTCCAACTGCACGTCCAGGTAGGCTGGAACCTCGGGCAGCACGTCCCGGTGGGCGCCGGCTGCGGCGACCTGGAACGGCACCATGGTCTGGCTGCGGGGCTTGACCTGCACCACCTGACCGGGCTTGACCCGGTAGGAGGGACGGTCCACCACCCTGCCGTTCACCAGGATGTGGCGGTGCACCACAGCCTGACGGGCCTGGGCCATGGTGCGGCCGAACCCGGCGCGCAGCACCAGGGCGTCCAGACGCATCTCCAGCAACTCCACCAGGGACTCACCAGTCAGGGCCTGCTCGCGGCGCGCCTCCTCGAAGGCGCGGCGCATCTGAGCCTCACGCAGACCGTACTGGGCCCGCAGACGCTGCTTCTCCTTCAGTCGCACGGCGTAGTCGGACTCGGTCCGGCGACGAGCGCGGCCGTGCTCACCCGGCGGGTAGGGTCGCTTCTCGAAGTACTTGACCGCTTTGGGGGTCAGGGGAATACCCAGGGCCCGGGAGAGCCGGACCTGACGGCGGGTTTGGTTCTTGCTGGCCATGTGTGTTGTGTTCTTCCTGTCGTGTTCTCGTAACGTCACACCCGCGGATCCGCTGGCGGCGCGGGTGTGGGGCCGACTCTGAGCGGAGGGACACCGGCTGTCTCGGCCGGTCGATTCTCGCCGCTGCTGGCTAGGACCCCAGGTGTGCCCGGACTGGGCAACTTCCCTAGTTTAGCGCACCGTGGCACGCCGTTCGATCAGCCTCGGACGTGGTGGTGCTCACCCGGGCCGGCCGGTCGGCCCCGGCGGCACCCCAGCGCGGGACCCGCCAGCGACCGTGCGATAGTGGCCCGCGTGAGGCAAGCACGGCCGGATCGACTCCCGCTGACCACCACGATCGCCTTCGGCTTGGTGGTCATCTGTGCCTTCGGTTCATGGCTGTACGGGTACGGGGTGCTACTGGAACCGATCCGCGTCGACACCGGGTGGAGCGAGTCGGTGCTGTCATCGGCCTACGGCATCGGCATGCTCGCGGTGGGGCTGGGCACCGTCACCGCCGGCCGGGTGGTGGACACCGTGGGGCCGCGCCCTGTCTTCGTGGTGTCCGCGGCCGGAGTGATCGCCGGAACCGCCCTCGTCGTCACCGCCCACACGCCCCTGGCCTTCGGTGCCGGGGCGGTCCTGACCCAGGGCTTCGTCGGCACTGCCGGCTACTACACCGTGGTGCACGCCACGATCGCCCGGCGGGTCCCGGCCGATCGGACCCGGGCGATCACCGTCAACACCATGTGGGGCGCCTTCGCCAGCCCGGTGTTCCTGCCGCTGCTGGGTTTCGTTGCCCAGGCTTGGGGTTGGCGACCCGCGATGGTGTTGTCCGGGGTGCTGGTCACGGGGAGCTTCCTGTTCGGGGCCGCGGTCAGCCCGTCGGGCACCGGGGTCTCCCGGGGCGAGGCCGGCACACTGCGGGCCGCTCTTGCCGAATCGATCCGAGATGAGACGATGCGCCGCCTGCTGTACGTGGCGGTGTGCTCCGGGGTGGCCTCCTCCGTGCTGTTCCTCTACCAGGTCCCGGCGATGGTCTCGGCCGGTCTCGTCCTCGGCCTGGCATCGGCATTGGCAGGCCTGCGTGGCTTGTTCCAACTGCTCGGCAGGCTGCCACTGCCATGGCTGGTGAACCGGTACGGCGCCCGGCAGGTGTTCCAGGTGGGCTTGGCGCTGGTGGGCATCTCCTCCCTGCTGCTGCTGGTCTCGGGCAATGTGGTGGTGGCCGTGGCCTTCGCCGTCGTCGCCGGTGCCTCTGTCGGTGCCTCCTCGACCCTGGAGAGCATCTACTCGGCCCAGGTGGTGCAGGTGCGCCTGATCGGGTTGTTCCTGGGGTTGTACTCGATGATCTGGGGACTGGGTTCGGCCGTGGGCCCGGTCCTCGCCGGGTTCGTGACCGAGGCCACCGGCACCCGGCTGCCGGTGTTCGTCGGCATCGCGATCATCGGTGTACTGGGCGCGCTGCTCATCCCCCGCGACCCGGGTCGCACGGACCCCTGAGCGGGGCCGGGGCGCACCACCCGGCGGGATCGTCCCCGTTCGCCCCGGTGCGATCGGACTAGGTCGCGGGATCCTCCGGCTCGGTGCGGCCGAGCAGCGTCTCAATCCGCTCCAGACGCTCGCTGACGGAGCGTTCGTACCCGCGGTCGCTGGGCCGGTAGTACCGCGCACCGCGCAACTCCTCCGGCAGATACTCCTGGGCGGCGACCGCGTGCGGTTGGTCGTGGGCATAGACGTAGTCGGCGCCGTGACCCAGGCGCTCCGCGCCGGCGTAATGGGTGTCGCGCAGGTGCACCGGGACCGAACCGGACCGGCCGGCCCGCACATCGGCCAGCGCGGCGTCGATACTGCGGTAGGAGCGGTTGGACTTCGGGGCGGTGGCCACGTGCACCACCGCCTGGGCCAGGATGATACGGGCCTCGGGCAT
Source organism: Pseudactinotalea sp. Z1748 (assembly GCF_049725185.1). Lineage (NCBI taxonomy): Bacteria > Bacillati > Actinomycetota > Actinomycetes > Micrococcales > Cellulomonadaceae > Pseudactinotalea > Pseudactinotalea sp. Z1748. The sequence goes on from NZ_JBMPQB010000003.1 coordinate 400,120, forward strand.
CCCGATCATCGCCACCGCCTGCGCGGCCGCGACCGCGGTCTGCAGCGCGCTCGGGTCGGCCATGCCGACCTCCTCACTCGCCGCGATCACGATCCGCCGGGCGATGAAACGCGGATCCTCCCCGGCGTGGACCATCCGGGCGAGGTAGTGCAGCGCGGCATCGACGTCGGAACCCCGCATCGACTTGATCAGTGCCGAGGCCACGTCGTAGTGCTGGTCCCCGGCCCGGTCGTAGGCCACCGCGGCCACGTCGATGGCCCGTTCCACCGCGGACAGGTCGATCTCGGTCCGCCCACCGGCGCTGGCGGTGCCCGCGGCGGCCTCGAGGATCGTCAGGCCCTTACGCGCATCCGCACCGGCCAGCCGGCGCAGATGCGCCCGGGCATCGGCGGTCAGGCTGAACCGGCCCTTCAGACCACGCTCGTCGGCCAGGGCCCGGGTGAGCAACTCGTCGACGTGCTCGGGCGCGAGTGGATGCAGGGTGAGCATCAACGACCGGGACAGCAACGGGGAGATCACCGAGAAGCTCGGGTTCTCGGTGGTGGCCGCCACCAGGGTGACCCACCGGTTCTCCACCGCCGGCAGCAGCGCGTCCTGCTGGGTCTTGGAGAACCGGTGCACCTCGTCGACGAACAACACCGTCTCCACGCTGCCGGCCAGCCGGCGCCGGGAGTCATCGATCACCGCCCGTACGTCCTTGACCCCGGCGGTCACCGCGGAGAGTTCGACGAACCGCCGCCCACCGGCACGTGCCACCAGGTAGGCGACAGTGGTCTTTCCGGTACCGGGCGGACCCCAGAGAATCACCGACGACGGCGGTAGCGAACCCGCCTCCGACGGCGTCACCAGGCGGTTCAGCGGGGCGCCCGGGGCTAGCAGGTGGTCCTGGCCGAGCACCTCATCGATTCCGGCGGGGCGCATTCGCACCGCCAGCGGTGCCCGGTCATCCACCCGGGGCACCCCGGCCTCATCGGTGCTGACTGAGTCGAACAGGTCCACGACCCAAGCCTAGGCCGCCCCGTGACGGCACCGGTCCCGCGCGCGCCCCGGCCACCATAGAATCACATCGTGTTCGACCGACTGGGGCGGCTGGCAGCCCGCTATCCGCGCAGGATCGTACTGGCGTGGTTCCTCCTCACGGCGTTCCTCTTCACCCTGACGATGACCGGCTTCGGTGGCCAGGGCCTGTTCGAGCGGCTGCACTCCGGGGAGCCCACCGTGCCGGGTTCGGAGAGCACCAAGGCCCGGGAACTCCTCGATGAGCACTCCCCCAGCGGCGAGGAGATCTCCCTGATCGTGCTGGGATTGGATCTGGACAACCCCGACGGGGTGGCCGAGGCCGGCCGGGCCGCAGCGACGCTGAACTCCCAGTTGCTCACCGTCGATGGTGTGGACGGCGTCCTCAGCCCGTTCGTGTTCCCCGGCGGGCTGTCCGATCCCCGGGCGGCGGCACTGACCTCGGCCGACGCCGACGGGTTCCTGCTCACAGTCACCCTGCAGCTCGGCCTGGACCCCGAGGTGCACGACGCCGCGGTGGCCGAGGTCACCGACCTGTTGCGGGACTTCCCCGGACGGGTCTCACCGGTGGCCTCCGGGATCGTGGCCAGCAGCGACCTGATGACCGAGGCGGTGATCTCCCAGATGGAGCGGGACCTGATCACCGGGGAGCTGGTCGCCCTGCCGGTCTCGCTGTTGATCATGGTGGTGGTCTTCGGTGGCTTCCTGGCCGCGGGGATGCCCCTGGCCGGCGCGCTCGCCTCCATCGCCGGCGGATTGGGAGCGCTGCTGGCGTTCAGCCACGTGATCGAGTTGGACTCGGTGGTGGTCAACGTGGTGACCATCCTGGGTCTGGGCTTGTCCATCGACTACGGCCTGCTGGTGGTCTCGCGCTTCCGGGAGGAACTCTTGCACGCCCATAGCGCCGAACTGTCCGCCGCAGCTGCCGCGACCGACGCCGTACCCGCCCGCCGGCGACGGCGCCGCTCCACCGGGGGCGATGACGTGGTGCGGACCGCCGTCCGGGCCACGCTGAGGACCGCGGGCCGCACGGTGAGTTATTCGGCCCTGATCGTCGCGATCTCGATCCTGGGCCTGCTACTGCTGCGCCCGGACATCCTGCGCTCCCTGGGAGCGGCCGGGGTGGCGGTGGTGTTGATCGCCCTACTCACCGCCATCACGCTGGTGCCTGCCCTCCTGGTGCTCATGGGCCGGCGGATGCTGAAACCACCGCTGCTGCGGCGCATCCCCGGCCTGCGGCGGATCGTGGCGGGTCTGGGCGACGTGCCCCCGGCCGATGGGATGTTCTCCCGCTTGGCCGGACGGGTGCAGCGCCGTCCGTGGCTGGTGCTGGTGTTGGTCTCGATGCTGCTGATGCTGGCCGCCTCACCGCTGATGAACCTGCAGTTGCGCAACTCCACCACCGAGTTGCTGCCCAGCGACTCCGACCAGCGCGACTTCCTGACGATCGTGAACGAGGATTACCCGCTGGCCGCGGCGCCCACGATGGGGGTGCTGGTGGAGGGCACCGAGGCCGGGGCGAACGGCCTGGGTGACCGGATCACCGACGTCCCCGAGGTCCTGGGCATCGACCCCGGCCAGCAGGTCGGCGCGGACTACGTGTTGCTCGGGGTGCGTGTGGATACCGATGACCCCGGTGGGTCCCTGGCCACGGACGTGGTCGAACAGATCCGGCAACTGCGCGAGACCGATCCGTCGCTGCCGACGTTCTGGGTCTACGGGGAGGGTGCCAACCAGGTTGACTTCACCCGGGCCCTGCTGGACGGGCTGCCCTACGCCGCCGCCGTGGTTGTCCTGGCCGTCTTCATCCTGCTGTTCCTGATGACCGGATCCCTGCTGATCCCGGCCAAGGCCCTGGTGGTGAACCTGCTCTCACTGGCTGCCTCGCTGGGGGTCACCACCTGGATCTTCGCCGAGGGGCAACTGGAGGGTCTGCTCAACTTCACCTCCGTGGGTGGGCTGGAGTCCTACGTGGTGGCGGTGGCAGTGGCGTTCGGGTTCGGCCTGGCGATGGACTACGAGGTGTTCCTGCTCGCCCGGATCAAGGAGATCTACGACGCCACCGGCGACAACGATCACGCGGTGAAGTACGGCCTGCAGCGGTCCGGGCGGATCATCACCTCCGCCGCACTGGTCATCATCGTGGTGTTCCTGGGGTTCGTGGCCGGCGATCTGCTGGCCATCAAGCAGGCGGGCGTGGCCCTGGCCGTGACGGTCTTCATCGATGCCACGCTGGTCCGGATGCTGCTGGTGCCGGCCTCGATGACACTGCTGGGCCATTACAACTGGTGGGCGCCGCGCCCGATGCGCGCCCTGTACGCCCGGTTCGGCATCACGCACTGATCTCGCCGTGCCACCTCCAGGTGGACCGCGCCAGCTCAGGTGCCCGCGGTTCCGTCGCGGTGCCTCGCCGCCTCAGGCGGCGACATGCCGGGAGTCCAACTCATGCCCGACGGCGTAGCCGAGCCGGGCGTAGAGCGCCTTGGCCCGAAGGTTGTCGGCGTACACACCGAGGCTGACCCGCCCGAATCGGGACACCCCGGCGCGGGTGATGGCGGCGGTCAGGGCACTGCCCAGGCCGGAGCCGCGCAGGTCCGGGCGGGTTCCGATGCCGCCCAGGTGCACCGCGTTGACCCAGTCGAAGGACCCGGCCACCGCGGCCAGTTCGGCGGCGCCCCGCCAGATGCCGAACCAGGTGCTCCCGGACCGGTCCGGCCCGAAGTGGGTTCCGGGCAAAGCCACCGCCTGCACGGCGTGGATCTGCTCGAGGTGCCGGGGGATCTCCAAGGGCACCACCTGGTCCTCGAGGTGGTGCGCCGGTGGTACCTGCTCGGTCCACATCCAGTCCCAGCGCCCCCGGCGCGGCAGGTTCCACCGGTCACGGAGCGCGGCCGGCAGCAGGTCCCAAGCGCCCGGTGGCAGTGACACGCTCTGCGGCGCGAACCCGTGCAGCACCTCCTCGCTCCGGTTCGCCACCAACTCGGCCACCGCACCGGGATCCCCGAGCGCCGTGATCGAGCGGGCCCGCCCCGGGTGGTGACCGGCCCGGGCGGCCATGCCCACCACCAGCGCACGCGGTGCGCACAGGTACCGGGCCTCATGCCAGCGCCAGCGGTCCCCGATCACGAACGGGTGCTGCGCCCATGGCCCTGGCAGGCCGGTCAGGGGTGGTGGTTCGGGCGGGGTCGGGCTACTGCCCACCGCCTGCTCCCGCGGATGCGCCCTCGTCCCTGCCGCCGTCCCGATCCCCGTCGTCACCGCGCGCACCTGCCGGTGCCGGGCGGGCGTCCACGCCGGCCTCCTTGCGCTGCTGGGCGGTGATCGGGGCCGGCGCGTCGGTGAGAGGGTCGATCCCACCGCCGGACTTGGGGAAGGCGATCACGTCGCGGATCGACTCGCTACCGGCCAGCAGCGCCACCACCCGGTCCCAGCCGAAGGCGATGCCGCCGTGCGGGGGCGCCCCGTAGGCGAACGCCTCGAGCAGGAACCCGAACTTCTCGTTCGCCTCCTCCTCCGACAGGCCCATGATCGCAAAGACGCGCTGCTGCACCTCGCGCTGGTGGATCCGGATCGAGCCGCCGCCGATCTCGTGCCCGTTGCAAACCAGGTCGTAGGCGTGCGCCAAGGCTGCGCCCGGGTCGTCCTCGAGGGTCTCCAGGAACTCCGGCTTCGGTGCGGTAAAAGCGTGGTGCACCGCGGTCCAGGCACCGGTACCCACCGCCACGTCCCCGGCAGCGACGGCCTCACCGGCGGGTTCGAACACCGGAGCGTCCACCACCCACAGCAGTGACCATGCGTCGTGGTCGATCAACCCGCACCGTTGCGCGATCTCCACCCGGGCTGCGCCGAGCAGCGCCCGGGACGCCTTGACCGGTCCGGCGGCGAAGAAGATCGCGTCCCCGGGTGCGGCGCCCACGTGTGCGGCCAGGCCGTCCCGTTCGGTGTCGGAGAGGTTCTTGGCCACCGGGCCTGCGAGGGTGCCGTCGGTGCTTACCGTGACGTAGGCCAGGCCCTTGGCCCCGCGCTGGCGGGCCCACTCCTGCCAGGCATCGAACTGCCGGCGGGGCTGGTCGGCGCCACCGGGCATCACCACGGCACCTACGTAGGGTGCCTGGAACACCCGGAAGGGAGTGTCGGCGAAGTACTCGGTGCACTCGGTCAACTCGAGGTCGAAGCGCAGGTCCGGCTTGTCGGTGCCATAGCGAGCCATCGCCTCGGCGTAGGTAATCCGCGGCAGCGGGGTGGTGATCGACACGTCGATGAGCGCCCAGAGGGCGCCGATGATCCGCTCCGAGAGGGCGATGACGTCCTCCTGGCTGACGAATGCCATCTCGATGTCGAGTTGGGTGAACTCCGGCTGCCGGTCGGCCCGGAAATCCTCATCCCGGTAGCAGCGGGCGATCTGGTAGTAGCGCTCTATCCCGGCCACCATCAGCAGCTGCTTGAACAGTTGCGGGCTCTGCGGCAGCGCATACCACGAGCCGGGCTGCAGCCGCGCCGGCACGAGGAAGTCCCGCGCCCCCTCGGGGGTGGACCGCGTCAGCGTGGGAGTTTCCACCTCGACGAAGTCGTGGGCGGCCAGCACATCCCGGGCCGCCGCGCCCGCCGCCGATCGCAGCCGCAGCGCGCGCGCCGGGCCCGGGCGGCGCAGGTCCAGGTAGCGATGCTTCAGCCGCGCCTCCTCTCCCACTGCAGCACTCTCCTCCAGGGCCGTGGAGACCTGGAATGGCAGTGCGGCGGCGGAGTTGAGGACGACGACCTCGGTCGCGGTGACCTCGATCTCACCGGTTGCCAGGGCCGGGTTCTCGTTGCCCTCCGGTCGCACCCCGACGGTGCCGGTCACCGAGAGCACGTACTCGCTCCGCAGCGGGTGGGCTACCTCCTCGTCCCGGATCACCACCTGCACGATGCCGCTGGCGTCGCGCAGATCGATGAACGCCACCCCGCCGTGGTCACGGCGACGATCCACCCACCCGGCCAAGGTCACGGTGGAACCGGTGTCGGTGGTCCGCAGGGCACCTGCGGGGTGGGTGCGTAGCAACGGGTGGTCCTTCCTCATCGGTGCACCGGCCACGGGTTGACCCGGCGCACCGACGATCCTAGATCACCGCCGAGCCGGCTCGCCGTCTGGACCGTGGCCCCTCCCGGGCGGCCTGCACCGCCTCGGCGTAGCGTGCCCCGGTCTCCGCGGCGCGCTGGGCCGGGGCCACGACGGCCTCATCCACCCGCGAACCCACGGCCCGGGTGAGGTCACGCACGGCACGCGCGCCCCGCCGTCGGGCTCCGATGCCGGTTGCGATCCGGGAGATGCCGGCGAGGAGCAGACCGCCGGCCAGGCCGGCCAGGAACAGTGCGGTAGGCCACGGGATTGCCGGCAGCACGGCGCCGTGCTGGCCGAGCGGAACCGGGCCGAGTCGGGGCGGTGGACCGGTGGGGATCTGCAGGTAGCCGGCCGCCGCCAGCACACCGAGCCACAACGCGCCGGCGGCCAGCAGCGCCAGCAGCACCCAGTGCAGCAAGGAGACCACCGGCCACCACCGGGCCGGCCGGGGTCGCGGGGTGGTGCGCACCACCACGGCGTCCAGGGTGTCGGTCAGCGCCTCAGCGGTTACCTGTGCCGCCGTGCGCAGGTAGGTGTACCAGGGCTCGCGCGCGTCCTGGGCGAGGGTGCGGCCGATCCGCGCCAGGGCGGCGTCCACCCGGGCCACCTCGACCGCCCCCGGGTCCGGGCGCGAGGTGACGGTGGTCACCGGTTCCTGCTCCTCGCTCCGGTCTTCAGGCCCCTGGGGCATGATCTGCCTGGCCCGGTCCGGCGCGGTGGTGGGCAGGCGGAGCCTGCTGATCGGGTCGGGGCGCAGACGCCGCACCCAGCGGGTCAAGGGCCACCCGGTGCGGGCCCGGGAGCGATGCCGGAACGAACCCGCCACGGCCGCACCGACCCGCTCGACCCCGGCCGCCCGCGCCATCGCCGTGTGCACCTCGCGCACCTGGACCGTGCTCAGTGACGCCGACGGCGGGGGCGGGTAGGCCCGCGCGAGTTCGTCCGCGGCGGCGGTCACTTCGGCCGCCAGGCGGGCGTGCGCCGCCGTGCGGGCTCCGGCGAAGTCGGTGACCACCTGCCGCAACCGCGCCACGCCGGTTCCGGTGGTGGCGGAGGTGGCCAGCACGTGCGCCGGGGCGATCCCGTCCTTGGCCAGGCGCCGGTCCAGGTCCGCCAGCACCGCCTGAAGGTCGTCCGGGGTGAGCGTGTCGATCTGGTTCAGCACCACCACCGTGACCTCGGCATGCTGTGCCATCGGGCGTAGGTACCGGGTGTGCACCACAGCGTCGGCGTACTTCTGGGGGTCCAGCACCCAGAGGAGCACATCCACCGTTTCGATCAGAGCGTCGGCGATGCGGTGGTGGTCGATGTGGACCGAATCGACATCCGGCAGGTCCACCAGGATCAGGCCCTCGGCCAGCTCGGGCTCGTGCCGGCGTTGGTCCACCTCGAGCCAGTCCAGCAAAGCGGCCCCGTCGGCGTCGCCGGAGAAAACCCCCACCGCGGTGGCCGTGGTGGGCCGGCGGGCTCCCACCGTGGCCGCCTGGGTTCCGCTGACGGCGTTCACCAGCGAGGACTTGCCCGACCCGGTGGCACCGGCGAAGGCGACGACCGTGTGCGCGGTGGACAGACCCTGCCGTGCCGCCACCCGGTCCAGAACCGCCCGGGCCTGCTGCACCGGGCCGGGCGTGGGCAGGGTGGCGGGGTCCAATCCCTCCACCAGGGCGGTGGCCTGCTCCAGGGCGCCGATACGCGAGGCCAGGTCCCCGCCAACGCGCCTCACGTGTTCATCCTCGCGCGCACCAGCGCCACTGCCTCGGTGAGCCGTGCGCGGGCGTCTCGGGGCGGGTCCGTGGGCACCAGGTCGGTGAACCGGGCGACCTCGACGGACATCAGGTCCTCGACCCGCGCGAGCAGGTCGGTTCGTGCGGCGGTGGTCAGCCGTCGCACGGCGTCGTCGCCGAAGACCGCCTCCAGGACCTTCTGGGCGACGACGGCGGTGCCACCGGCGACGGCCACCTCCCCTCCGGTCAGACCGCCGGTGGAGGCGAAGACGAGCACCATCAGGGCCACCCCGACGCCGTTCACCCCGAAGGCCAGCAACCGGGCGGTGGTGCGCTTCCCGGCGCCCTCGGAGCCGACCAGTTCGAGCAGGTGCCGTTGCCATGCGCGGATCTGCCCGGCGGCCCGCTCGGAGAAGTCCGCACTTGCCCGCCCGGGCAGGGCCCGGGCGGCGAGATCACGTCCGGCACCGTCCCTCGCCCAGGCCGCGCGGGCCCGCTCGGCGCTGGCGTCGGCGTGGGCGGTGAGCAGTGCGTGCAGCCCGTCGGTGATCGCCACCTCGACCTGCTGCTCCGGCGGGGGCCTCCGGGTCACGTAAGCACTGATCCGGTCCCGGGCGCGGCCGATCCGGGACTGCAGATTCTGGAAGAATTCGCCGGCGCCGACCAGGTCCTGCCAGCGGGCCAGCACCTCCCCGCGCAGCATCGCGCCGTCGCTGAGGGCCGCGCGCACCGCATCGGTACGGTAGGCCTGCGTGGCAAGGGTGTGCAGATGCTGGGCCGCGGCGTCCTGGTCCGTGAGTGCCTCGATCAGGGTCTCGGCCTGGCCCAGGGCGTGGCCGGTGGCCCCGGTGAGGGTGCGGCGCACCACCTCACCGCGGGCCTGGGCGTCCGCGCTCAATCCGTGCAGCCAGTCGCGTACCGGTTGCGCCGCACCGTCCGGCAGCAGGCCCTGGCTCGTCAGGTCCGACTCGGGTATGTCGAACAGGGGCGCCGCGCCCAGCCCGTTGCCGCGGAGCATCCGCGTCAGGTCGGCGTGTACCTCCTGCCGCACCCGGGGCGGAATCCGGTCCAGCACCACCGCGATGACCACGTTGCGCTCGGCCGCCAGGTTGAGGAGTTCCCAGGGCACCGCGTCGGCGTACCGGTGGGCTGTGGTCACGAACAGCCACAGGTCGGCCGCGGCGAGCAGTTGATGAGCGAGTTCCCGGTTCTGTTCGACCACCGAGTCCAGGTCGGGAGCGTCCAGCAACGCCAGGCCCGCGGGCAGTGCCTCCGACGTCACCATCCGCAGGGCGGCGCGCCCCGGGGGCACATCCACGGAACTGGCTTGTGGTGCGGTCCCTTCGCCGTGGGTGCGCACCAGAGTCGGAAGTACCCGGTTCCCGGCGAACCAGTCCCTGTCCTGCGGGTGGTGAATCAGCACCGGGCTGCGGGTGGTGGGCCGCAGGGCTCCGGAGGCACTGATCGGGGCACCGATCAGGGAGTTGACCAGGGTGGACTTGCCCGCCCCTGTCGACCCGCCCACCACCGCCAGCAGCGGTGCGTCCACGTCCGCGTAACGAGGCAACAGGTAGTCGTCGATCTGATCCAGCAGCCGCGACCGGTCCTGGGTGGCCGCCGCACTGGTCGCGGTGGTCAGCGGAAACTGCGCGCGGGCGATCGACGCACGCAACTGTCCCAGCGCTGCCTCCATACTGCGATCATGCCAGCCGCATCCTCGCGGCACACGGCGTGCCGACCGGCTCGCCGGGCCCGCGATGTGGCCGCGCGAAGGCCGGTGAGGTTGCGCACACTGCTGGGGCGGGCGGAGCGCTGGGCGATACAGTGGTGCCTTCTGGAGCGCACGAGCCGCGCACAGGCCCTGCGATGGCACCTTCGTGACCATCGACCGTGGTGCGAGAAGCGCATCGGCGGCGTCGGGCCGAGGCGGACGCGGACCAACCGGGTCCGCACAGTTCCACCTCGTCTTCGATTGGACACCGTCATGCCTGACGCCAGCACCCCTGCCACGAGCAATTTCGCGGACCTGGGTCTTGCCCCGCACCTGCTCACCGCGATCACCGAGATGGGTTATCGCGAGCCGACCCAGATCCAGACCGCGGCCATCCCGCCGCTGCTGGCCGGACGCGACGTCACCGGTGTCGCCCAGACCGGGACCGGCAAGACCGCCGCCTTCGGCCTGCCCCTGCTGGCCGCCGTCGACGCCGACCGGGCGGGCGTGCAGGCCCTGGTGCTGACCCCGACCCGGGAACTGGCGATCCAGGTGGCCGATGCACTCACCCAGATGGCCTCGACCTCCCCCGGCCTGGACGTGCTTCCCATCTACGGCGGCGCCTCCTATGTCACCCAGCTCCGTGCCCTCAAGTCGGGCACGCAGGTGGTGGTGGGCACCCCCGGCCGGGTGATCGATCTGGCCGAGCGCGGCAGCCTGGACCTGAGCGGGGTCTCCTATCTGGTGCTGGACGAGGCCGATGAGATGCTGCGGATGGGTTTCGCCGAGGACGTCGAGGTGATCCTCACCCACACCGGTACCGACACCCCGAAGCAGGTCGCCCTGTTCTCCGCCACGATGCCCTCCGCGATCCGCAAGGTGGCCAGGGAGCACCTGAACAACCCGGTCGAACTGGCCACGTCCGCTCCGTCCTCCACCACCACCATGATCACCCAGACCTACGCCGTCGTGCCGTTCCGGCACAAGGTGGGGGCGCTGTCCCGGGTGCTGGCCACGACGGCAGCCGATGCCACCCTGGTGTTCGTGCGCACCCGCGACACCGCCGAGGAAGTCGCCCTGGAACTGACCGCCCGCGGCACCCCCGCGGCGTCGATCAGTGGGGACGTGCCCCAGCGGGAACGTGAGCGGATCGTGCAACGACTGCGCAGCGGCGGCCTGGACGTGCTGATCGCCACCGACGTCGCCGCACGTGGCCTCGATGTGGACCGGATCGGCCTGGTGGTCAACTTCGACGTCCCGCGCGAGGTCGAGGCCTACGTGCACCGGATCGGGCGCACCGGCCGGGCCGGGCGCTCCGGTACCGCACTGACGTTCTTCACTCCGCGCGAGCGCAACCGGCTGACCGCGATCGAGCGGGTCACGGGCAGCTCGCTGCAGGAGGTGGACATCCCTACTCCGGCCCAGGTGAGCAAGCACCGCGCCCAGCGCGTGCTGGCCGAACTGGGCGAGCGGATCGGCCGCGGCCGCCTGGACCTCTACCGCGAGCAGTTGCAGGCCTACACCGACGACGGCGCGGTCGAACCCCTCGAGGTGGCGGCGGCACTACTGGCACTACAGGTGGGTGATGACGGCCCGGCTCCCCGCCAGGACCGCGCCGGAGGCGAGTCCGGCACGCTCGGGGTGGCCGGCGCCGATCGTTCCGGCGCCGCTCGGCGCCCCGGCGCCGTGGCTGCATCGGCACACACCGGCCGCGATGAGCGGCCGGCGCGTGCCAGGTTCGATTCCGCCCGTTCCGGGGCCGACCGTCCCATGACCCGGCGCACCCCCGGGCGCACCTCTCGGGGCACGGTCTACCGGGTCGCCGTCGGGCACACCCACGGCGCCCGTCCCGAGGCGATCGTCGGTGCGATCACGAACGAGGGCGGGTTGCGCGGATCCGACCTGGGCAAGATCGAGATCTTCTCCCGCTTCTCCCTCGTGGAGGTCAACGCACAGGTCACCGACGAGGCTTCTCGTCGCCTCGACCGGGCGGTCGTGGCCGGCCGTCCGATGCACTTTCGTCCCGACACCGGAGCACCGGGCGGCACCGCGGATCGGGGCGGCGCCCGGCCCCGGCGCACGCACGACGCCGGCAGCGGACGGCGTGCGATGACGAAGCCGGCGAGGGCAGCCAAAGTCCCCACGGCCGCCAAGCAGGGCCGCAAGCCCCGGCACACCGCTGCGCGGACCCGCCCCGGCCGGCAGCGCTGACCGCGCGCGGGTTCGGCGTGCGCGGCCGCGGGCTCGTGGGTTCGGCGTGCGCGGCCGCGCCGGACCTGCGATCAGGCCGGAGCCGGTCCCGGCAGCACCCGGGGCCACAGGTCGTCAGCCGGCGGTGTCCACGCGGCGGCGTCGGCGGCGACCTGCTCCCCCGACCGGATGTCCTTGACCTCGGCGCGCTCGCGCCGGGTCCCGGCGGGGAACCACACGAACGGGATGCCCCGCCGGTCGGCGTACCGGATCTGCTTGCCGAACTTCGCCGCGCTGGGAGCCACCTCCGCCGGGATGCCACGGGCACGCAACCCTGCCGCGTCGGCGTTGCTGCGGGCACGCTCGTCCTCATCGGTGACTGCCACGAGCACCGCGGCCGGTACCGACCGGGTGGCGTGCATCAGGCCTGCCGAGAGGACCCTGGAGGTCAGCCGGGACACTCCGATGGACAGGCCCACCCCCGGATAGGTGCGCCGTCCGTCGGTGGCCAGGGAGTCATACCGGCCCCCGGAACAGATCGACCCAAGGTCCTCGTGCCCCACCAGCACCGTCTCGTAAACGGTCCCGGTGTAGTAGTCCAGGCCACGGGCGATCCGCAGATCGGCCGTGACCACGCCCGGCACCTCGGCCCCGGCGGCGTCGACGAGTGCGCGCAGTTGCCCCAGGCCCTCCTCCAGCAGGGGGTGGCTCACCCCGAGGTTGCGCACCCGGGCTTCCACCTCCGCGCCCGTGCCACTGATCCGGGCCAGTTCGAGGGCAGCCTCGGCCTGGGACCGGGTCAACCCGATCTGGTCGGTCAGCACGGCCCGTACGCCGTCGTCGCCGATCTTGTCCAGTTTGTCGATGGTGCGCAGGGTGCCCTCGACGTCGGTGACCCCGACGCCCTCGTAGAACCCTTGGGAGACCTTGCGGTTGTTCACTCCGATGCGCACCGCCGGTAGCCCGTCACCGGTTAGCGCGTTCAGCGCGTGCGCGGCTACCAGCACCGCCTCCACCTCGTAGTGGAAGGGCAGTTCATCGGCGCCGACCACATCGATATCGGCCTGCAGGAACTCCCGGTAGCGGCCCTCCTGGGGCCGTTCCCCGCGCCAGGCCTTCTGGATCTGGAACCGCTTGAACGGGAACTGCAACCGGCCGGCGTTCTCCACCACGTAGCGGGCCAGCGGCACCGTCAGGTCGAAGTGCAGGCCCAGCGTGCGGTCGTCGGTGGTGTCGGTCTCGTCCGCGTGCAGCCGGCGCAGCAGGTAGACCTCCTTCGACGTCTCGCCCTTGGCCACCAGCCGGTCCAGGGGTTCCACGGCCCGGGTCTCGATGCCGGCGTAGCCGTGCAGGCTGAACACGCGCCGCACGGTGGCGGTGATGTGTTCCTCCACGATGCGTTCGCCGGGGAGTAGTTCGGGGAATCCGGACAGTGGTGCGGGACGGGCCATGGGCACATTCTGGCACCGAAGCGGCCGGCCCCGACGCAGCGGCCGCATCGTGGGCCGTGCCCGGAACCGGTGGCACCGGCACGCACCGTGCTTTGTGACCATCCCGTGACCCATAAGAGCGCTAGTGGCGGCCGCAGATATGGCAGCGTTTATCTAGACTGGTGTGCGCTCAGCAAGCGCCAGCACCGACGCACTACAGGAGGAACCGGGCTTGAGCCCCAGCAAACGAGAGCGCGAACGGGCGCGCCAGTTGCACGACAAGCGCCTCGCTCGCCAGCAACGGGCCAAAGTCCGGCGTCAGCGCACCATCGCAATCGTGGTGGTGGGCACCCTGGTGCTGTCCGGTCTGGTCATCGCTCTGCTGACCTATGGCTTCGGTGGTGACGACTCCGATCAGGCCGAGACCCCGACCGACCCCGGCGCGCAGACCGATCCGATCGATGAAGCCGACCAGGATGCGCCACCAGCCGATCCCGAGCCCCTGCCGAGCATCGACGCCCCCCAGTACGACGCCGCGCCGGACGCCTCGCTGGCCGAAGACCGTACCTGGCAGGCCACCGTCGACACCAGCGTGGGCACGGTCCAACTCGAACTCGACGGTGCTGCGGCACCCCAGGCGGTGGCCAACTTCGTGCACCTGGCATCGGACGGGTACTTCGACGGCACCGCCTGCCACCGGCTGCTGCCCGAGTCCCTCCTGCAGTGCGGTGACCCCACCGCAACCGGGACGGGTGGGCCCGGGTACAGCTTCGGCCCTATCGAGAACGCACCCGAGGACGACGTCTATCCCGCCGGTACCGTGGCGATGGCCCGCGTGGGCGGGGATGGGGAGTCCATGGGCTCCCAGTTCTTCCTCGTTTTCGCCGACGTGCCGCTGCCGGCCGACGACGCCGGTGGGTACAGCGTGTTCGGTACTGTCACCGAAGGCCTGGACCTCCTTGCCGAGGTCGGGTCCGCCGGACTCGGAACCGAGGGCGAACGACCTGCGATCGACGTGATCATCGAGAATGTGGAGATCCAATGAGTGCACCGGAGCACCCCAGCACCCCCGAGGCGCAGCCCGAGCCCGTGGGCACCACACACGACGGAGCAGATCAGGTGATCCACGATGCCGACGCCGTCAGCGCACCGGCTGATGGAGGCGATGTAGCCGCAGCCACCGAGCAGGACACAGGCGCCCAAGCGGGCGCAGCCACGGACGAGGCTGACGGCACCGAGGAAGCAGGAGCCGAGCCGGTTGCGGCCGAGGAGTCGCCCGCGCGAGAGCCAAGGCCGACGCCCAAGCCGAGTTCGGTACCCAAGCCGAGCATGCTCGCCCGGCCCCGCCCCGGTGGTCCGCCCGCACCGGTGGCTGCGGCCGCTCCGAACCCGCCTGCCGCTCGGGCCACTGCCGCACAGCCCGGCGGTGCCGAGGCACCGATGGACCCCGAGCAGGTCGCGGCGGCCGCGGAGTTCGGCAGGGTCGACGACGATGGCACCGTCTACGTCAAGGAACCCTCAGGTGACCGGGTGGTGGGCCAGTACCCCGGAGTCTCCGCCGAGGAGGCCATGGCACTGTACATCCGCCGGTACCTGGACCTGAAGGCTCAGGTGGACCTGTTCGCCGCACGGCTGGGTCAACTCGGGGCCAAGGACCTGGATGCGACGCTGGCCACCCTGGGTGAGGCCATTGCCGAACCCGCTGTGGTGGGCGATCTGCAGTCCCTCCGCGACCAGGTGGCCGCCCTGGAGGCCCAGGCCCAACTGCGCAAGGCCGAACTGGCCGCCGACCGTGCCGCAGCCAAGGAGAAGGCGCTGGCCGAACGCAACACCATCGTGGAGCGGGCGGAGAAGATCGCCGAGCGCGACCCGGCCCGCATCCAGTGGCGCCAGGACGGGCAGCGACTGCGGGACCTGCTCGAGCAGTGGAAGCAGGCCCAGCGTTCGGGGCCACGACTGGACCGTGGCACCGAGGACGCGCTCTGGAAGCGCTTCTCCGCAGCCCGCACCCATTTCGACCGGGTGCGGCGCCAGTACTTCGCCGAACTCGACCGCGTCCACGCCGAGGTCAAGGCCACCAAGGAGAAATTGATCGCCCGCGCCGAGGCGATGAACACCTCGACCGACTGGGGCGGCACCTCAGCCGCCTACCGTGAGTTGATGGAGGAGTGGAAGCGCGCCGGGCGTGCCTCCCGTAAGGACGACGACGCCCTGTGGGCGCGGTTCCGCGCCGCGCAGGACGTGTTCTTCGATGCCAGGCAGGCCGCGAACAACGCGATCGACGCCGAGTACGGCGAGAACCTGAAGGTCAAGGAACAGCTGCTTAGCGAGGCCGAGGCCCTTGTGCCGGTGCGCGACCTGGACCGGGCCAAGGCGGCACTGCGCGACATCCAGGACCGCTGGGAGGCTGCCGGCAAGGTGCCCCGCGCCGATATCGGCCGGGTCGAAGGGCGCCTCCGGGCGGTGGAGCAGGCGATCCGGGACGTGGAACAGGCGCAGTGGCGCAAGTCGAACCCGAGGGTGCGGGCCCGCGCCGAAGGCGCCGCGGCCCAGTTGGAGGCGGCGATCGAGAGCCTGGAGAAGGACCTGGCCCGGGCCGAGGCGAGCGGCGACGAGAAGGCGATCACCAAGGCCTCCGATGCTCTGGCCGCCCGGAAGGCCTGGCTCGAACAGGTACTGCAGGCCGCCGACGACGCCCGCTGAGATTGCGCCGCTGACAGGGTGCACCGGCAGCGGCGACACAGTTCGGCGACGACGGCCGGTGTGGGTGCTGACCGGACCCACCCGCCGGCGAACCGGTTCAGGTTTCCTCGACGCTGCGTCCGGTGAGCACCTCTCGAGGCGTGCGCACCGGCGGGACAACGCGCTCGCCCTCGGCACCCTGTGGCTTCTTAGCAGGCTGGTCCTGGTCCGACTTGGTACCAGAAGACAACCTCGCCGGAGCTGGATCGGGCGACTCCGGCCGCTGCGGCGACGACTCAACCGCGGTGCTTGCGCGTTGCGGCGGACCGGCCGGTTTGGTTCCGGTGAGACGGAACACGTCGAAGACACCGTCGATCTGGTTCACCGCACGCAGGACGTGGCCCAGGTGTGACGGCTCGGCCATCTCGAACACGAACTTCAGGATCGCCACCCGGTCCTGGGAGGTCGTCACGTTCGCCGAGAGGATGTTCACGTGATTGTCCGAGAGCACCTTGGTCACGTCGGAGAGTAGGGCGCTGCGGTCCAGTGCCTCCACCTGGATCTGCACCAGGAAGACACTCTGGGCCGAGGGTGACCACTCCACCGCCACGATCCGGTCCGGTTGATCGCGCAAGCCCTCCAGGTTGCCGCAGTCCTCACGATGCACCGAGACCCCCGAGCCGCGGGTGATGAACCCCACGATCGGGTCGCCCGGCACCGGCGTACAGCAGCGCGCCAACTTGGTCCAGACATCGGCGTCGTCCATACCGGCGACGATGATGCCGGACTCCCCGGTGCGGGATCGCGTCCTGGCCGCACCCGGGCGGGCGACCTCGGCCATATCCTCCTCAGCACCGTCCTCACCGCCCAGACCCGCCACCAGTTTGCGCACCACGGTGCTGGCGGAGATGTTCCCCTCCCCTACCGCCGCGTACAACGCGGAGACATCCTGGTACTGCATCTCATCGGCCAGGACGATCAGAGTGTCGTGGCTGAGCATGCGCTGGATGGGCAGGTTCTGCTTGCGCAGGGCGCGGGCGATCGCGCTCTTACCCTGTTCGATCGCCTCCTCGCGGCGCTCCTTGGTGAACCACTGGCGGATCTTGTTGCGGGCACGGGGGCTCTTGACGAAACCCAGCCAGTCCCGGCTCGGGCCGGCGCCCTCGGCCCGGGAGGTGAAGACCTCCACGGTGTCGCCGTGCTCCAGCGCGGACTCCAGCGGCACCAACCGCCCGTTCACGCGGGCGCCAACCGTGCGGTGACCCACCTCGGTGTGTACCGCGTAGGCGAAGTCGACCGGCGTGGACCCGGACGGGAGCGCCAGCACGTCCCCCTTGGGGGTGAACACGTACACCTCGGTTCCCGACATCTCGAACCGCAGGGAGTCCAGGAACTCACCGGGATCAGCGGTCTCGCGCTGCCAGTCCACCAACTGGCGCAGCCACGGCATCTCGTCGGCATCGGTGCTGCGCCGGCCCGCACTGCGCGCGGCCTGCTTGTACTTCCAGTGCGCGGCCACGCCGTATTCGGCCCGACGGTGCATGTCATAACTGCGGATCTGGATCTCCACCGGCTTGCCCGTGGGGCCGATCACCGTGGTGTGCAGGGACTGGTACATATTGAACTTCGGCATCGCGATGTAGTCCTTGAACCGCCCCGGCACCGGGTTCCAGCGCGCGTGCAGCGCACCCAGCACGGCATAGCAGTCCCGCACCGACTCCACCAGCACGCGCACCCCGACCAGGTCATAGATATCGGCGAAGTCACGCCCACGCACGATCATCTTCTGATAGATCGAGTAGTAGTGCTTCGGCCGCCCGGTGACCGTGGCTTTGATCTTGGCCGCCTTGAGGTCATCGATCACCTGGGTGCGGACCTTGTTCAGGAACTCCTCGCGCGCCGGCGCGCGCTCGGCCACCAGGTGCACGATCTCCTCGTACACCTTCGGGTACAGGGTGGCGAAGGACAGGTCCTCCAACTCCCACTTGATGGTGTTCATGCCCAGCCGGTGGGCCAGCGGGGCGTAGATCTCGATCGTCTCGCGGGCCTTGCGGGCCGCGGACTTGGCCGAGACGTGTTTCCACGTCCGGGCGTTGTGCAGACGGTCAGCGAGCTTGATCATCAGCACCCGGATGTCTCGCGCCATCGCGATCACCATCTTGCGCACCGTCTCGGCCTGGGCGGCCTCGCCGTAGGAGACGCGGTCCAGTTTCGTGACGCCGTCGACCAGGAGCGCGAGTTCGTCGCCGAACTCCTCCCGCAGCTGCTCCAGGCTGTAGCTGGTGTCCTCCACCGTGTCGTGCAGCAGCGCGGCGGCCAGCGTGGGCGGGGTCAGTCCCAACTCGGCCAGGATCGTGGCCACCGCTACCGGGTGGGTGATGTAGGGGTCCCCGCTCTTGCGCGACTGGCCCTCGTGGGCTCGCGCCGCGACCTGGTAGGCGCGCTCGATCAGGGACAGATCCGCCTTGGGATGGTTGGACCGCACCACGGCCAGCAGCGGCTCCAGTGCCTTCGGGGTGGTGCTGGTCCGGGCGCCGAACCTGCCCAGCGCAGATCGCACACGCGATCCGGGCACCACCGGGTCCGCCGGGGCGGGAGTGGTGGTGCTCACCGGGGTGCGTTCGTCCATCTACCCATGGTACGCAACCTTGCGCCGATTGAGCCGCCTCAGTCCGTCAGCAGCGCGTGCACCGGCCAGTCGGTCAGATTGCCCCGGCCACCCAGTTCCGCCAACTCCAGCAGAACCGCGATGCCCTCGACCCGAGCGCCGATACGCTCCAGCAACTGTGCAGCGGCCCGCGCTGTGCCACCGGTGGCGAGCACGTCGTCGAGCAGCGCGACCCGCTGCCCGGACCGGATCCCGACGCCGGAAACCTCCAGTTCGGCGCTGCCGTACTCCAGGTCATAACGCTGCTGGTGCACCGGTGGGGGCAGTTTGCCGGCCTTGCGTACCGCGAGCACCCCGGTGCCGAGGACCGCCGCCAGCGGCGCGGCGAGCAGGAACCCGCGTGCCTCGATCCCGGCCACCACATCGACCTGGCCTTCGAAGAACCCGGCGAAGGCCTCGATCACCGAACCGAATGCCTTCGCGTCGGCCAGCAGCGGCGTGATGTCGCGGAACAGCACGCCGGGCTCAGGGTAATCCGGTACCTGGCGCAACCCAGCACGGATCGAGGACGCCAGGGCATCAGGGCTCACCCGCGCCCCCGAGGCTTGCGGCGCCTGGGCTGGGCTGCCTGGCCAAGGTGCTCCCCCGCGACCAGGCCACCGGCCCGGGCCGCGGTCAGTGAGGAGTCCACGCTTGTGCCCTCGGCCTCGGCCTGGGCGATTCGGCGTTCCCGGAGTTCCAGGACCTTGGCTGTGTGCTTGCGCACCGCCGGGTCGCGCTCGCGCAGCGCCACCTCAATGGGCGTGGCGATGAAGATCGAGGAGACCGTGGAGGCGGCCAACCCGATAAACAGGGCCAGCGCGATGTCACGCAACGTTCCGGCACCCATCAGGAAGGCGCCCACGAACAGGATCCCACCCACCGGCAGCAGACCCACGATCGAGGTGTTGATGGAACGGACCAGGGTCTGGTTCACCGCCAGGTTCGCGGCCTCGGCGTAGGTGTACTTGGTCTGCTCGGAGTACAGCGTGGTGTTCTCCCGGACCTTGTCGAAAACCACCACCGTGTCGTAGAGCGAGTAACTCAGGATGGTCAGGAACCCAATCATCGAGGCCGGGGTCACCTCGAAGCCCACCAGGGCGTAGATGCCCACGGTGACCAGCAGGTCGTGGACCAGGGCGGTCAGCGCGGCGACCGCCATCTTCCAGTGCCGGAAGTAGGCCGCCATCACCACCGCCACCAGGACCAGGAAGATCAGCATGCCCTGCAACGCCTTGGCGGTCACGTCCTGACCCCAGGTGGGCCCCACGAACGAACTGGTCACGTCATTGACCGGCACCTCATAGGCCTCGGCGAGCAGTTCGCGCAACCGGGTGGTCTCGGCGTCATCGAGTTGCTCGGTCTGGACGCGGATGGTGTCGGAACCGATGTTGGAGACACGCGGTACCTGGCCGGAATCCATCTCCGCGACCGCATCATGGGCGGGTTGCTGGTCAGTGATCTGGGTCCCGGAGACGGTGAACTCCGAACCACCCCGGAATTCGATGCCCGGGTTCAGCCCACGGATGCCCAGCACCAAGAGCGAGGCCACGATCAGGATCAGGCCGATGCTCAACCACCGGCGCCGGTTCTGCACGATCGGGAAGGACTTCTTCCCGGTGTACAACTCATTGCCCAGTTCGGAGAACTTCTTCATCGGTCCTCACCTTCGCTCGTGGTGGCCGAATCCGGATCCTCGGGTTCTGCGCCGATGGGCTCGTCCGGGCTCGCCGAGGCACGTGCGGAGACCGCTGCCAGGGCCTCGGCCCGGCGTCGTTCAGCGATGGTCAACTGACCAGCCGCGGCGTTGTCCTTGATGGCCTCGCGCTCCGCGCGGGAGCGGATCTGGCCCCGGCCACGGTAAGCCGAGACGACCGCACCCAGATGCTCGGGATCGAGCCCGGAGATCTTCGAACCCTCCTGGAAGAAGCGGGTACGGACGAGCACCTTCATGAACGGGTGAGTGAAGAAGACGAACACGAGCAGGTCGATCAGGGTGATCAGGCCCAGCATGACCGCGAAGCCACGGACCCCGCCCACGGCCACGAAGTACAGCACCACCGCACCCATCAGGTTCACCGCATCGGAGGCCACGATGGTGCGCCGGGCACGTTTCCAACCCTGATCGACCGCGTCCTGCAGGCGTCGGCCCTCTCGGACCTCGTCCCGGATGCGTTCGAAGTACACGATGAAGGAGTCGGCGATGATCCCGATCGCCACGATCAACCCGGCAACGCCGGCCAGGGACAGGCGGTAACCCATCTGCCATGACATCAGCGCGACCACCAGGTAGGTCAGGCTGCCGCCGAGTACCAGGCTGGCCAGGGAGATGATCGCCAGCGCCCGGTACTGGATCAGGGCGTAGACCACCACCAGGCCCAGCCCGATCAGACCGGCAAGCAGCCCTCGCTGCAACTGCTCCGAACCCAGGGTGGCCGAGATCTGCTCCTCGCTCTGCACCTCGAACTCGATCGGCAGTGCACCGAAGTTGAGTTGGCTGGCCAGGCGCTGGGCCGATTCCCGGGTCAGGTTACCGCTGATCTCAGCCGAACCGCCCGGGATCGGGTTCTGCACGGTGGGTGCCATCAGCACCAGACCATCCAGGACCATTGCGAAGCGGTGGGTTCCGGACTGGACGTACTGCGGCTGGGAGATGCGCTGGGTGACCTCCAGGAACGTGGCCGCACCCTCGCTGTTGAACTGCATCGACACTGCGTACTCGTTGGTCACCACGCCACCCTCGGTGACGCGGAAGCCCGAACTGGCGCTCTCGATGTCGGTACCGGGGATCTCCATCGGGCCCAGGATGAACTTGGAGGTGCCATCCACCGAGCAGGCGACCAGGGCGGCATCGGGATCGTCCCCGCCACCGCCGACCAGGTTCTCCGGGTCGGTGCAGTCCAGGGTGTAGTAGTCGAACAGGATCTGCTCGGTCACCCACGCCTGGTCGGAGGCATCGGTCGGGGTCGACTCGGGGGTGTCGGAGAGTTCACCGTCCCCGTCCAGGTCCGCAGCCGCGAAAGCCGCTTCCTCGATCTCCTCTCGGGTCGGCGGTGTCGGTGCGGCCTCCTCCTCGGCCCCCTCCCCTGCACTCTCGTCCTCGCTGCCCTGGTCCTGCGTGGAGGCCGCCACGACGCCACCGGTGGCGCCATCGGCGCCGGTGTCCTCGGTGCCCTGCTCCTCCTCGACGCCGTCGGACCCGGTGAGGTCCTCCAGGTCCAGGTCCTCGGGGTCGAGATCCCCAAGGTCCAGGTCCTCGGGGTCGAGATCCCCCAGGTCCAGGTCCTCTGGAGCCTGAGTCAGCATGTCCGGGTCGATCGGTCCGGGGCCGGTCTCGGCCAGGAAGGACCGGAACCGCATCTGCGCACTCTGGCGCACCAGGTTCAGCGTCTCCTCGGTCGGTTCCCCGGGCAGCCCGACCACGATGTTGGAGCCACCCTGGCTGGAGATCTCCGCTTCAGCCACACCCGAGGAGTCCACCCGCTGGCGAATGATCTCGATGGCCTGGCCGACCTGCTCGTCGGTGATCTCGGCGGCGTCATCGGTGCGCGGGGTCAGGATGATCTGCGTGCCACCCTCCAGGTCCAACGCCAGGTTGGGCCGCCAGGTCGCGTCGCTGAGCATGGTGCCGGCGGTGAGGGTGCCGAACAGCATGCCGAACACGATGAAGAACATCACCAGCGTGCGCACCGGGCGCACGGCTGAGGGAGTTGGTTTCGCCACGAACGTCGTCTTCTTCCCGTCCGGCACCCGCGGTACCGGTGTCAGCGGCCCGGTGGCGGGCCGAGTGGATCAGTCCTTCTTGTCGTCCCGGTACGGGCGGCGCACCTGGTCCTCGGACAGGAATCCGTCCGGGGTCGAGGTCCCGGTGCCGCCCGCATCGGACTCGGTGGCTGCCGCTTCCGATGCGGTGGTCTCATCATCGGCGCTGGCGTACTCGGTGGCCGGGTCGACCTTCTTGCCGATCGCCGGGAGATACCAGCGCGAGGGGACCCCGGGGGTCGACTCGATCGTGACCACGTTGCCATCGACCGAGGTCACGGTGCCGTACATGCCCGAGGAGGTCATCACCTCATCGCCCACCGACAACGAACGCCTCATCTCCAGGTCATCGCGCTGCCGCTTGCGATTCTTGTTCATCATCAACAGCAACAGCCCGAAGATGACAACAAGGAAGATGAGCATTACGGGATCCATGGGCACGTCTCCACCAGCGAACGGAAAGGGTCTGGCCGATTCTAGGCCATCGGGGCGTCGGTCAGGACCACAGGGTCCCTTCCGGGGCCGGCGGGGCCAGGCCCAGATGGGCGAATCCCTCGGGCGTGGCCACCCTGCCGCGTGGAGTCCGGGCGATCAGCCCCTCCCGCACCAGGAACGACTCGACCACGGTCTCGACCGTCTCCGGTTCCTCCCCGATCGCGACCGCCAAGGTGGTCAGACCGGCGGGACCGCCACCGAACCGGCGACACAGCGCGGTAAGCACGGCCCGGTCCAGCCGGTCCAGCCCGCGGGCGTCGACCTCGAAGACCTCCAGGGCGCGTTTCGCCGCCTGCAGGTCCGCCGCCCCGCTGCCGCGCACCTGGGCCCAGTCCTGGACCCGGCGCAACAACCGGTTGGCGATCCGCGGGGTGCCCCGGGAGCGGGTGGCGATCTCGGTGGCAGCCTCGGGCTGCAGGTGCACGTCCAGCAGCCGTGCGGACCGGGTCAACACCTGTTCCAATTCGGTCGGGGAGTAGAAGTCCATGTGTGCGGTGAACCCGAACCGGTCCCGCAGCGGTGCCGGCAACAGCCCGGACCGGGTGGTGGCCCCCACCACCGTGAACGGCGGCAACGTGAGCGGAATGGCGGTCGCACCGGGGCCCTTGCCGACCACCACATCAACCCGGAAGTCCTCCATCGCCAGGTACAGCATCTCTTCCGCGGGACGGGCCAAGCGGTGGATCTCATCGATGAACAGCACGTCCCCCTCCATCAGGGAGGACAGGATCGCCGCCAGATCACCGGCGTGCTGGATCGCCGGCCCCGACGTCAACCGCAAGGACCCCTCCACCTCGGCCGCCACGATCATGGCCAGGGTGGTCTTACCCAGTCCCGGAGGGCCGGCGAACAGGATGTGGTCGGGGCTGCGCCGCCTGGCCCTGGCCGCGTCCAGGACCAGGGAGAGTTGGTCGCGCACCACGGCCTGTCCGATGAACTCCTCCAGCCGGCGCGGGCGCAGGGCCGTCTCGGCGGCGCGTTCGAGTTCGTCGGCCTCGGCGGCCAGCAGACCCTCGGTGTCCTCCTCAGCCATTCCCGCCGCCTCCCAGGTGCTGCAGCGCGATGCGCAACGCCGCTGCCGTCTCCAAGCCGGGGTCCTCGGCGAACACCTTGTCCACGGCCTTGGCCGCGGCCTTGGCGGGCCATCCCAGCCCCTCCAGCGCAGCCGAGACGTCCTCCTGGGCGCGCGAACGCGCGCCCGGGAGGGCCGCCTGTGCCGGTGCGGCGCCGGAACTCGGTGGCCCGAGTTTGTCGCCCAGGTCGACGATGATGCGCCGGGCACCCTTCTCCCCGATCCCGGGGACCTTCGTCAGGGCCTTGACGTCCTCGGTGGCCAGGGCGCTGCGCAGGCCATCGGGTGTGTGCACCGCGAGCATCGCCAGCGCCAACCGCGGACCCACACCACTCACGCTCTGCAGCCGCTCGAAGATGTCCCGCTCGTCCGGCTCGGCGAACCCGTACAGCGTCATCGAGTCCTCCCGGACCACCATCGAGGTGGCCAGTTCGGTCTCGGCGCCGGTACGCAGGGTGGCCAGCGTCCCGGGGGTGGCGTGCACCCGGTAGCCGACTCCCCCGGTCTCCAGGACGCAGAACTCCAGCCCGATGTGGCGGACGTGCCCCCGCAGGGAGGCGATCATGAGGAACTTCCAGCGACGAACATGCGTACGAGGCTAACCGATCGCACCGCCCGCGCGTAGCCGACCCGCCGCACCGGTGCCCGTGCGCGGCGCGGCCGGTGTGCGACGGCTGCGTGCGGCGGCCTCGGCCCAGGAACGTTGGGCCGGGGTCATCGTGACAGCGGGCCGTGGCCCTGCGGCGCCCGCCCGCCAGGCATGGGTGATCGCCAGTGCCAGGGCATCGGCGGCGTCGGCCGGGCGGGGTTTGTCGGCCAGGCGCAGGATCCGCCGGACCATCTCCTGGACCTGGTCCTTGCCGGCTCGTCCGCTGCCGGTGACCGCGGCCTTGATCTCACTGGGCGTGTGCGTGGCT
Organism: Pseudactinotalea sp. Z1748; assembly: GCF_049725185.1. Lineage (NCBI taxonomy): Bacteria > Bacillati > Actinomycetota > Actinomycetes > Micrococcales > Cellulomonadaceae > Pseudactinotalea > Pseudactinotalea sp. Z1748. The sequence goes on from NZ_JBMPQB010000003.1 coordinate 424,868, forward strand.
ACGGCAATGTCGGCGCGGGTGGCGGCCACCATCGCCAGACCGGCCACCTGCGCGGTCCCGGTAACCGTGCGCACGTTGTGCTGGGCGAAGACCTGCTCCACCGCCACCGCGTCCGGCCGTAGCCGGGTCAGCCACTGGGTCAGCGCCCGGTCCAAAGCGGTCAGACGGTGGGCCAGCGGGTCGGCGGCGTCGGTGCGTAGCACCTCGACCTCGACCAGTTGCACGCTGCGGCCCGGGCCCACGCTGATCACCCCGATCCCGCACCGGGTCAGGCCCGGATCCACGCCCAGGATGCGATAGGTCATGTCTGCACTGTGTCACCGCGCGCCCACACCGGGGCGCAGCGACACGGGAGCATTCCCGCCGCGATCTCAGAGTTCGACGGCGGCGAGCACCTCATCGGAGGCGTCAAAGTTGGCGTAGACGTTCTGCACGTCGTCGGAGTCATCCAGCGCCTCGATCAGGCTGAGCACCTTCTTGGCGCCGTCGGCGTCGACCTCGATCTGGGTGGTCGGCACGAAGGACGCCTCGGCCGAGTCGTAGTCGATCCCGGCCTCCTGCAGCGCGGAGCGCACCGACACGAAGTCGGTGGCCTCGCTGAGCACCTCGAAGGCCTCCCCCAGATCGTTGACCTCCTCGGCCCCGGCCTCCAGGACCGCCAGCAGCACGTCGTCCTCGGTCAGGCCGTCCGCCTTGGGAACGATCACCACACCTTTGCGGTTGAACAGATAGGACACGCTGCCGGGGTCGGCGAGGGAGCCGCCGTTGCGGGTGAAGGCGACCCGCACATCGGAGGCCGCGCGGTTGCGGTTATCGGTCAGGCACTCCACCAGTACCGCGACACCGCCGGGCGCGTACCCCTCGTACATGATGGTCTCGTAGTCAGCGGCGCCGGCCTCCAGGCCAGACCCCCGCTTGACCGCCCGGTCGATGTTGTCGTTGGGGACCGAGGTCTTCTTGGCCTTCTGGATCGCGTCGTACAGGGTGGGGTTCGCGGCCGGGTCACCACCCCCGGTGCGAGCAGCCACCTCGATGTTCTTGACCAACTTGGCGAACAACTTGCCACGCTTGGCGTCGTTGGCTGCCTTCTTGTGCTTGGTGGTGGCCCACTTCGAGTGACCGGCCATATCTTCCTCTCCTGCGCTCAACCCAGGTGCGTGAGGACCATGTCGACGAATGCGCGGTGGATGCGAAGGTCCGATCCGATCTCCGGATGGAATGCCGTCGCCATCAACACACCCTGGCGGACGGCCACGATTCTACCGCTAGCAGGGCCGGCACCCACACGGGCCAGCACCTGCACCTGGGGACCGGCACGCTCGACCCAGGGCGCGCGGATGAACACCGCCCGCAGCGGTTCCGCGTCGCTGTCCCCACCGAGAACCTCCGGCGCGAGCAGATCGGTCTCGAAGGAGTGCACCTGCGAGCCGAACGCATTACGTCGCACCGTGATGTCCAGGCCACCGAGACCACGCTGGCCGGCAGCCCCGTCCAGGACCTCATCAGCCAGCAGGATCATGCCGGCGCAGGACCCGTACACCGGCATCCCGGCGGCGATCGCCTCGCGGATCGGCTGCATCATCTGCCGGTGCACCAGGAGCGTGGCGATCGTCGTGGATTCCCCGCCCGGTAGCACCAGGGCGTCGATGGTCCCCAGGTCGGCGCGGTGGCGCACCGTGCCCGCACGTGCGCCCACCGCCTCCAGGGCACGCAGGTGCTCGGGCACGTCCCCCTGGACGGCGAGCACCCCCACCCGTGGCGTGCTCACCGGCGGGGCGTGGAGGCGGCGTCGTCGGTCCCGGGGGCCAGGCCGAGGTGGCGCACCCGGCCGTCCCAGCCGCCCAACAGTTGCAGGGTCAACTCGGCGAGGTTCTCCGGAAACACCTCCACCTGCACCCGAGCCAGTGCGGCCAGATCCCACCAACGCGCCTCGTCCATGAAACTGCGTTCGACGGCGGTCCAGCCGTCCGTACGGACGGCGCCGGGCCGCTCGATCCGGGCCATGAAGAACTCCTCGTCCTGACGCACCTGCTCGCGCTGGAAGTCGAAGATCGCCGAGCGGGTCAGGACCGGACCCACCAGGTCCGCTGCGCTCACGGCCAGTCCGGACTCCTCCCTGACCTCGCGCACCGCCGCCTCCCGCGCGCTCTCCCCCGGGTCGATGCCGCCGCCGACGGTGAACCACCAGGTGCGCTCGGGCTGGTCCACGTCATGCCCGCGCACCAGCAGCAACCGGTTCTGCTCATCGACCAGCAGCACTCGCGCGGCCCGGCGCCAGAACAGCCCGTCCTCGCCCAGGCTCCAGCCGGGGCCGAGGTTGGTTGCCCGGGGCCTCACCAGCCGCGTTCGGCCAGCCGGTGCGGCACCGGGATGTCATCGACGTTCAGCCCGACCATGGCCGCCCCGAGCCCGCGGGAGACTTTCGCCAACTCGTCGGGGTCGTCGTAGGCGGCGGTGGCCTTGACGATCGCCCCTGCGCGCTCGGCGGGGTTACCGGACTTGAAGATTCCCGAGCCCACGAAGACGCCCTCGGCCCCGAGTTGCATCATCAGGGCCGCGTCGGCCGGGGTTGCGATACCCCCGGCGGTGAACAGCACCACCGGCAACCGCCCGGCCTCGGCGACCTCGCGGACCAGGGCGTAGGGCGCCTGGAGCTCCTTGGCGGCCACGTACAGTTCATCGGCCGGCAGGGAGGCCAGGCGGGCAACCTCGGTGCGGATGGTGCGCATGTGCTGCACGGCGTTGGACACGTCCCCGGTGCCGGCTTCCCCCTTGGAACGGATCATCGCCGCGCCCTCGTTGATGCGCCGTAGGGCCTCACCCAGGTTGGTGGCCCCGCACACGAACGGCACGGTGAAGTTGAACTTGTCGATGTGGTGGGTGTAGTCGGCCGGGCTGAGCACCTCGGACTCGTCGATGTAGTCAACGCCGAGGGCCTGCAGCACCTGCGCCTCGACGAAGTGACCAATCCGGGCCTTGGCCATCACCGGGATGGAGACTGCCTCGATGATCCCGTCGATCATGTCCGGGTCGCTCATCCGGGAGACACCGCCCTGAGCCCGGATGTCGGCGGGTACCCGTTCCAGTGCCATCACCGCCACCGCACCGGCGTCCTCAGCGATCTTGGCCTGCTCGGGGGTGACCACGTCCATGATCACACCCCCCTTGAGCATGTCCGCCATACCGCGCTTGACGCGCGCGGTGCCGGTGGTGGGGGAAACAGGGACGTCTGCCACGGGTGTGAACCTCCGCGTGAGTTGATGTGGGGTCAGGTGACCATCTTCTACTCTACTGCGCCCCACCCTGGGATGCCGGGCCGATCAGCGTTGGGCGCGGGAGACGAACGTGTGCCGGTCCTGCTGGAGCTGGTTGAGGATCTCGTGCTCGCTGCGGTGGGCCCGCTTCATTCCGCGCCCGGTGAGCACGTGCTGGCGCAGATAGGCCAGTTGGGTGGCGTCGCGTTGGAAGGCTTTCATCGCCTGCTTGGCCGACTCACCGAAGGTCCCTGCCCACTGCCGGGCCTGGCTGCGGGTGCGCAGCGAGGCGAGCATGTCCACCTCGTGCCAGGCGAACCAACCGGCGTGGGCGTATTCGGACAACCGGGCCCGGACCACATCCGATTCCTGCCGTCGCAGCCACACCATGAGCACGATGGTCGCGATGAACAGGGGCACCTGTACCACGAAGTACAACAGCAGGAAGGTGTTGCCCAGGCTGGCGCTGCCGTTCCACAGTGCATGCAGGCCCATCGCGGCCACCAGACCGGCGGGGAAGGCGAGCCCGACCGCAACCGCGGTGGACCGGCGGGCCGCCAGTCCCAGGGCGATACCCACGCACGCGGAGAACAACGCGTGCGCGAACGGCGAAGCCAGGCCCCGCATCACGAACACGAGCCAGACCACGTCCTCGCTCTGGGCGAAGTACAGGATGTTCTCGGTGAAGGCGAAGCCTGCACCGACGGTGGCGGCGTAGACCACGCCGTCCACGGGGCCGTCGAAGTGTTCGCGGCGGAGCAGGAAGATCAGCAGGATGCCCAGGCCCTTGGTGATCTCCTCGACCACCGGGGCCACGACCACCGCACCGATGAGGGTGGCCTGCTCCGGATCGCCGGTGGCCTCGAAGATCCGGATGACCACTGCGGTGTTCAGCCAGTAGGAGGTCAGCGTGGATACGCCCGCACCCCACAACAGGGCCACCAGCAGCAGCGACTTGGGCTCTGGTTCCCAACGGTCCAGCCACACCACGCCGGCGAGCACGATCGTCAGGGGAACCAATGCGAGCAGGAAGCCGGCCAGGGTGGCCGAGGTCCCGGTGTTGTACATGATGATCCCGATCAGGATCAGCATCATCAACCCACCGGCGGCGTAGGCGACCCAGTTGAAGACCCACCGGTTGCTCTCCGGCTGCCCGGACCACCACACCTGCTCCAGTTCCCCGGTGGTGTTCTGTGGCGGTGCGTGGCCGGCGGCCATGCTGCCGTACTGGGCCGGAGAGGGGGCGAACCCACCGGGGCGTACCGCTCGGGGATAGGTGTGCCCGGTAGCGGCCGACCGTACCCCGCTCTGTTGTTGTGGCTGGGCAGTCTGCTGGACCGGCGGCGGCGGGTACTGCTGGCCGGCGGGCGCGGGGGCCGGTGGTGGGTAGGGCGCCCCGGCCGGCTGATCCCCGTGCTGATGCGCGGCCCCCGGGCGTGCGTCATGCACGCTCCACGCATCATTGCGCGCCCCCGAGCCGTTCTGCTGGGGCGGCAGGTTCTCCGACATGGGGAATACCTTAGAGGCAGAACTCACACACGCGCGTCATCCATCTCGAAGGTGACCGGCATCGGTGCGTGCCCGGGCAACCGGAAGATCCTCACCAGCGCCAGCCGGCGGATCTGCTGGATCTGCACCACCGCGTCATTGTGGAACCGGCGCGCCAATTGCACCCGGTTCTGCACCTGGCGCATCTTGCCGACCAGGTCGGCCTCGTCCCCCGGCTGGGGTGGCACCGGCCGGGCGCCCTCTCCCTCGGCATCCAGGGCCGCCCGCAGGGTACGACTCAGGTCGCTCTCGATCAGCCCGCGCTCCGCGGTGCCCGCTCCACTGGTCTCCTCCTCCCCGACCAGGCGCACCGCCCCCATCGAGGCCAGCGCGGCATCGGCCACCAGCACCGAACTTGCCGGATCCAACAGCCCGCTGGAAGCCAGTTCCGCGGCGGTGTCTGCGCGGTGCACCAGTTGTGCCTCCAGGGTGGCGCGGGTCTGGAACTCGCGGCGGTGCAGCCGATCCAGGCGCTGGGCCACGCTCCACAGCAGGAGGGCCAGCAGGGCCGCCACCGCGAGGGCGACCAGGACGATCTCGGCGGCGCTCATCGGTTCCGGCCCAGCCAGTCGCGCAGGTTCGGGCGTCGGGGGGTGGCCTGGACCTGTGCGGCCTCGGCGACCATCTGGTAGACCTCCCGGATCTGGGCGGTGACGGTGTCCCAGTCGTACCGGCGCACCGCCTCGCGCGCGTGCTCGTGCCGTCGGAGGCGTCCATCGGTGTCGGTGAGCGCCTCATCGATGACCTCGGACAGATGGGCGGCGTCCCCGGTTCGGAACAGGTACCCGCTACGGCCACCATCGAGGACCCGCTGGAAGGCCGGCAGATCGGAGGCGATCACCCCGGCGCCGGCGCTGAGCGCCTCGACGATCACGATCCCGAAACTCTCCCCTCCGGTCTGGGGCGCGATATAGAGGTCCACCGAGGACAGCAGCGCCGACTTGCTCCGCTCGCTGATCCCGCCGAGGAACTGCACCGCAGCCCCGTAGTGCGCCAGATCGGCACGCACCGGTGCGGCATCGCCCTGCCCGGCGATCAGGAACCGGGCTCCCGGATGGCGCTGCAGCACCATGGGCACCGCGGTGGCGAGCACGTGCAGGCCCTTGCGTGGCTCGTCCAACCGTCCCAGGAAGGCGATCGTGGGCTCCTCGGCGCTCCCCACCCACTCCTGCTCGCCGCGGGCCTGGGCGAACCGCCTGGTGAACACTCCGTTGGGAATGATCACCGCGTCCCCGCCGAGGTGGTCCACCACGGTGCTGCGGGCATCCTCGCTGACGGCGATCCGGGCCCGGATACGCTCCAGACCCGGGCGCACCAGGGGGTAGGCCGCCTGCAGTGCCCGGGACCGGGTCTGGGCGGAGTGGAAGGTGGCCACCACCGGTGCCTCCGCCTGGCGCAGTGCGATCAGGGAGACCGAGGGAGCGAACGGTTCATGGATGTGCACGACGTCGAACTCACCGCCGGCCAGCCAGCGCTGGGTGCGGGCGGCGGCAACCGGCCCGAAGCTCAAGCGGGCCACCGAACCGTTGTAGCGCACCGGCAGCGCCCCACCGGAGGAGGTGACGTAGTCCGGGATCTCGGTCCGCTCATCCGCGGGGGCCAGCACCTGCACCGACTCGCCCTGCTCGAGCAGCTTCTCAGCCAGGTCACGCACGTGGAACTGCACGCCGCCTGGCATGTCGAAGGAGTAGGGGCAGACCAGACCGATTCGCATCAGCGATCGCCCTCGCGGTTCTCGGGCCGCTGCTGCCCCGGCCCGTCCTGCTCGGGCCTTGTGGCCGCCTCGGGCGCGCCGCCGTCGTCGGTGACCGTCGTCGCCCCCCGGTCCCTGACGTCGTCGTTCGCCACAACGCCGGCGAGCACGTCGTCGTCGGCCCCGGCGCGCGCCCGGGCCAGGCGCTGTGGGTCGAGGTCAGCGGTGAAGACACGCGCGAGCATGTGCCACTGGTCCGGATAGGCCTGGATGCGCTCGACGAGCACGTCCACCCAGGCCTGGGTGATCGCAACCAGCCGCTCGCTCCCGCTGAGGTGGTGCGGGACCTCGATCGGAACGAACTCGATCACGGTCCCCCACGGTGAGCCTGCTGCCTTGCGGGAGCGCCCGCGCAACCGTTCGTGCCGGATGAAGACCTGCACCAGCGGCGCTTTCAGCGCCAGCGCCAACGCCGCCGGGCCGGGGGCCACCCGCATCGGGTGCCCGGCGGCCCGGACCTCCACGCTGCGCCGGCTCAGGTCCCGGTCTGCCAGCAACGGCACCAGGTACGTGCGCTCACGGGATCTGCGGATCAGGGTGCGCAGCACCGAGCCGTCCTTGGTCAGCCCGAGCACGTCCATCCCCAGATCGGCCCGGAAGCGCAGGAACTCCTCGAACAACTCCTTCGGTTCCAGTACCTCGGCCACGGTCAGCACCCGGGCCAGGTGCTGACCGCACCAGGCCCCGGCGAGGTCCCAGTTGCCGGTGTGCCCCAACGCCGCGACCACGCTCCGGCCCTGGTCGAGGTGGCGCCGGACCACCCGGTCATCGACGGCGCGGACCCGGGCCGAGATCTGCTCCGGACGCAGTCCCCGCAGCGTGAAGACCTCACCGAAGTATCGGAGGTAGGAGCGCATCCCGGCCCGGCTGACCCGGCGCAGCGCCCGCCGGTCCAGGTCCGGGCGTAGCCGGGACAGGTTGGCCTCCAACTGACCCACCACCGGTATCCGTAGGACATGCACCGCCCGGGCAGCGACGTCGAACAGCGCCCGGGTGCACACCTCCGGCAGATGCGGCAGCACCCGCCAGGCCAGGGCGAACAGACGCGCGGAGGTCATCGGGCCTCCCCCTGACGCCAGACCGCCACGATCCGTTGGGTCACCGTGACCGCGCTGGCCAGCGCCAACAGTGCCAGCACCGCCACCAGCAGCCACGGACTCAGCCCCAGCCCGACGGCGAGAGCGGCAGCCAGCGTCACCACGAGCCGGTCGGCCCGCTCGGCCAGCCCCACACTGGCGGTCCGTCCCAACGACTCGGCCTTCGCCCGGGAGTAGGAGACGGTCATCGCCAGCGCCATGCACGCCGTCGCGGCGACCACCCCGTAATCGCTCACGGGCCCTTCGGCGAACCGTACGAAGTAGATCACCAGTCCCAGGAACACCGCGGCATCGGCCAGGCGGTCCAGGGTGGAGTCGAGGAAGGAACCGAAATCCGTTGGCCCGGGGCCCTCACGCGCCATGATGCCGTCGATCGAGTCGGTCAACAGGATCAGACCGATCACGATCGGCCCGATCACCAACCGGCCCGTTCCGAGCAGGACCAGCGCGGACACGATTGCCGCCACGGTGCCGGTGACGGACACAGTGTTGGGCCCGATCCCCCGGCGCAGCAGCCACTGCGCGAGCGGCCCGAAGATCCGGCCGCTCACTCCCCTGCCGTGTTTGCCCAGCACCGGCTCACCCGGTCCACGCCGCGGCCAGCGCCGCTCGGGTGTCGGCGAGCAGTTCGGGTACCGCTTTGGTGCGGGCGATGATCGGAAGGAAGTTCGCATCACCCGCCCACCGCGGCACGACGTGCTGGTGGGCGTGTGCGGCGACCCCCGCTCCGGCGCTGTGGCCGGAGTTCATGCCCAGGTTGAACCCGTCGGGCCGTTTCGCGGTACGCAGCACCCGCATGGCGGTCTCACTCAGATCCACCATCTCGTGACGCTCTCCGGTGTCCATGTCCGTCAGGTCCGGCACGTGCCGGTAGGGGCAGATCAGCAGGTGTCCGGGGTTGTACGGGAACAGGTTCAGCACCACGTAGCAGTGGTCACCGCGGTGCACGATCAGGGCCTCGGCATCCTCACCCTCGGGTGCCCGGCAGAACGGGCAGTCCGCACCGGCATCCGAACTACGAGGCTTGGCCTCACCGTCGATGTAGGCCATCCGATGCGGGGTCCACAGCCGCTCGAAGCCGTCCGGGGTCCCGGGCAGGGACGCCCCGTCCTGCTCCGGTGGCTGGTCTGGTCCGATCGGCATACCGGTGATCCTACGGACTGCGGGCGGGGAAGCCCTGTTCGCCGGCACGTGCACGCCCGTACCCGAGGCCGGGCGATCAGACCTGCACCCGGTCCCGCACCGCTTTGATGATCAGCGCTACTGCCTCGGCCACCGGCACCGTGTTGCGCTGGGAACCGTCCCGGAACCGGAAGGACACCGCCCCGGCCTCCACGTCCTCGCCACCGGCGATCAACTGGAAGGGCACCTTGGCCTTGGTGTGGGTTCGGATCTTCTTGGCGAACCGGTCATCGCCGGTGTCCACCTCCACCCGGATGCCCTCGGCCCGCAACGTCTCGGCGACCTGTTCCAGGTACTCGTTGAACACCTCCGCCACCGGGATCCCGACCACCTGCACCGGCGCCAGCCAGGGCGGGAACGCACCGGCGTAGTGCTCGGTGAGAACACCGATGAACCGCTCGATGGAGCCGAACTTGGCCGAATGGATCATCACCGGTTGCTTCCGGGTGCCGTCGGCGGCCTGGTACTCCAGGTCGAAGCCCTCGGGCTGGTTGAAGTCCAACTGCACGGTGGACATCTGCCAACTGCGCCCGATCGCATCGCGGGCCTGCACCGAGATCTTCGGTCCGTAGAAGGCCGCACCGCCGGGGTCGGGCACGAGTTCCAGCCCGGACTCCTCGGCCACCTGCTGCAGCACCGCGGTGGCCTCCTCCCACTGCTCGGAGGTTCCCATGAACTTGTCCCCCTCCCCGCGGGTGGACAGTTCCAGGTAGTAGTCGGTCAGGCCGAAGTCGCGCAGCAGCCCGAGGATGAAGTCCAGCAGGTGGCGGATCTCCCCGGGCACCTGCTCGGCGGTCACGTAGGAGTGGGAGTCGTCCATGGTCAGCCCACGTACCCGGGTCAGGCCGTGCACCACCCCGGACTTCTCGTACCGGTACACCGAGCCGAACTCGAACAGCCGTAGCGGCAGCTCCCGGTAGGAGCGGCCGCGCGAGCGATAGATGAGGTTGTGCATCGGGCAGTTCATCGCCTTGAGGTAGTAGTTCGAGCCCTCGAACTCCATCGGCGGGAACATGGTGTCGGCGTAGTAGGGCAGGTGGCCGGAGGTGTGGAACAAGCCCTCCTTGGTCACATGCGGGGTGGCGACGTACTCGAACCCCTCCTCGATGTGGCGGCGCCGCACGTAGTCCTCCATCTCACGGCGCAGCACACCCCCCTTGGGGTGGAACACCGGAAGGCCCGAGCCCAACTCTTCCGGGAAGGAGAACAGGTCCAACTCCACGCCCAGTCTGCGGTGATCGCGGCGCTCCGCCTCGGCAATCCGGTCCAGGTGCCCGCGCAGTTCAGCCTTGCTCGGCCAGGCGGTGCCGTAGATGCGCTGCAGTTGCGGGTTCTTCTCACTGCCCCGCCAGTACGCGGCCGCGCTGCGCATGAGGGTGAAGGCGTTGCCGATGATCTTGGTGCTGGGCAGGTGCGGGCCCCGGCACAGGTCGCCCCAGACCACCTCGCCGGTGCGGTCGAGGTTGTCGTAGATGGTCAGTTCACCGCCACCGACTTCCACCGAAGCACCCTCGGCGTCGTCGGCGGCGTTACTGCCCTTCAACCCGATGAGTTCCAGTTTGTACGGCTCGGCACCGAGTTCGGCGCGTGCCTCGTCCTCACCGACCACCCGGCGGGCAAAGGTCTGCCCGGAGTTGATGATGCGCTGCATCGCCTTCTCCAGTTTCTTCAGGTCCTCCGGGGTGAACGGCTCGGCGACGTCGAAGTCGTAGTAGAAGCCGTCCTTGATCGGCGGTCCGATACCCAGCTTCGCCTGCGGGTCGGCCTGCTGCACGGCTTGGGCGAGTACGTGGGCAGCGGAGTGGCGCAGGATGTCCAGGCCGTCGGGACTGTCGATGAGCACCGGTTCGACGTCGGCGCCGGCGGGCACGCTGCGGAAGAGGTCCTGCAACTCCCCGTTCACCCGCATCGCGACTACCTCGCGGCGATCGCCGTACAGGTCGGTTCCCGTGGTGCCCGGCTCGCCCCCGGTGTGCTGCTGGGACGGGGCGTGCACTGCGTCATCGGACACGGCGAACTCCTGGTTCAGGTGGGGTGCAGGGACCGGTTGATCCTACCCAGGGACGCCCAGGTCCTCACACGGCAATGCCGGCGACCCCGGCCCTCCGCACACGACACGTGCCGGCACCCCCGGCTCGGAACCGTTGGTACATATGCGAAAGGCTCCGGTCCGCGGACTCCACCGGCCCGGAGCCTCTCGGTGTGGTGGGCGATACTGGGATCGAACCAGTGACCTCCTCGGTGTGAACGAGGCGCTCTACCGCTGAGCCAATCGCCCGGGGCGTCGTGTGGACGCAGTAGACGATATTACCAGCCCCGCGCTCAGGTTCTGCACACCGCGAGCGTGATCGGGGCCGCAGTTGCCTCGCGTGCTACGGATCGATCTGCTGAACCGAGCGAGCGGTGAACTCCCGCCCGAGCATCGATGTGGCCGGGCCGGGGTGGAGTTCGCGTCCGTCCACCGCCACGACCGGTACCAACCCTCGCGTGGAGGACGTCAGGGCCGCATGCTGCGCCTCGTGCAGCGCCGAGAGCGGCAACGTCTCCTCGCGCACCTCAATGCCGTAATCCCCGGCCCACTCCAGCACCAACGCTCGGGTAATACCGGCCAGGCAGCCCGACTCCAACGGCGGGGTGATCAGCACCCCGTCGGACTCGAGGAAGATGTTCGTACCGGTGCCCTCGCACAGCTCCCCCCGGGTATTGGCGAAGATCGCCTCCCCGTCGCCCTGCTCGGCGGCGTAGGCGAGCGCGCGGGCGTTCTCGGCGTAGGACGTGGTCTTCAGCCCGGCGACGGCGGAGCGTTCGTTGCGCGTCCACGGCACCACCCGTACCCGCACGGGCCCGGGAGCCTTGCCGGGGGCAGCGGCGACCACCAGCGTGCCGGGGGTCTCCAAGCGCTCCGAGCCCAGCGGCCCGGGCCCGTCGGTCCAGGTGATCCGCAACCGGCCCAACTCCTCCTCGCCCCGGGTGCGCCGCCACTCCTGGGCGACTGCCTCCACAGCCTCGCGCACCTGCTGCTCCTGCGGCGCCTTCAGGCCCAGCCCGGTGGCCGAACGGTGGAGCCTGTGCAAGTGCCGAGTCAGGGCGAAGACTTGCCCCCGGCGGAGTTCGCAGGTCTCGAACACCCCGTCACCCACGGTCAGTCCGTGGTCGAGGGCGTCAACGAGGCCGGCACTAAAGGGGCGGATGGATCCGTCGAACCACACGATCATGGTCACTACTGTGCCAGAGGTGGTGGCGGTGCACCGCCACCCCGCTCCTACCCGGTGGCCGCCACCGCCTCGTCCCCGCGTTGGGGTCAGGACGAGGCCAGGCCCACCAGTCGCGCGGCCTTGAGCTCGGTCTCGGCCCACTCCCCCTGCGGGTCCGACCCGTAGGTGATCCCAGCTCCGGTGCCGAAGCGCAGGGTGCCCGACTCCCACCAGAAGGTCCGGATGCCCACCGCCAGGCACGCGGTACCCGCGTCGGCGTCGATCCAGCCGATCTGCCCGCAGTAGGGTCCGCGACGAGCCGGTTCCAGTTCCCCGATGATCTCCAGCGCGGCCGCCTTCGGCGCACCGGAGACCGACCCGGGGGGCTGGGTCGCCGCGAGCAGGTCCGACCAGCCGGCACCGCCGACGTTCAGATCCGCGGCCGAGAGCCGGCCCTGCACCCGGGACACCAGGTGCACCAGGCCCGGATGGTGTTCCAGCGCGAGCAGGTCGGTGACCGCCACCGTTCCCGGATCGCACACCTGGTGCAGGTCGTTGCGCACCAGGTCGGTGATCATCAGGTTCTCCGCGCGATCCTTCGCCGCGAGCAGTTCCGGCGCGGGTGCGGTGCCCTTGATCGGACCGGAGGTGACCATCCCCGCAGAGACTCCGAGACCCAGTTCCGGGGACGCGGTGACCACCCACGCGGGCGGAAGGCCCACTGCGCCGTCGGCGCCCGCACCACCCGGGACGTCGATGTAGCCGGCGTACGGCGCAGGGTTGCCCTCGGCGAGCATCGCGGCCAGGGCGCCGGCGTCGGGACGTGCTGCCATGGACGCTGCGAGTATCCGGCAGATGTTCGACTGGTAGACCGCGCCGTCCCGGATGTAGCGACGCACCCGGACCACCGCATCCACATAGTCCTGCTGTGACATTGATGACACCCAGGACGACCCCGCCGGGCCGTGCCAGGCACCCGCGTCCGCCGTATCGCCGTCGTCAGCCTCGCGGGCCCGGGCCGGCTCGCCGGACCGGGCATGGCCAGGGGGTGCCTCCCGCTGCACATCGGCGAAGCGCCAGGCGTGCCAGGGTCCGTCGAACTCTGCCACCACGGCCCACCAGCCCCCACCGGCCAGGGCGCGGGCATCGGTGCGAAGATCGGCGTAGTCGACGGCCCGCCGAGCCACCACCCCGGCGAATTCCGCCCGACCGTGATTCATGCCTCAACCGTAACGGCGAGCCCGGTTGGACTCAGCCGACGCCGGTGGGTTAAAGTTCTGGACGCACGCACAAGCGTGGCACGCGGACGTGGCTCAGTTGGTAGAGCATCACCTTGCCAAGGTGAGGGTCGCGGGTTCGAGTCCCGTCGTCCGCTCGGTGGCCCGGCCCACGCGGGACTCATCGGGTCCTAGAAGCAGCACTGGTGGGTTGGCCGAGAGGCGAGGCAGCGGCCTGCAAAGCCGTATACACGGGTTCGAATCCCGTACCCACCTCACGGGCGATTGGCGCAGCGGTAGCGCGCTTCCCTGACACGGAAGAGGTCACTGGTTCGATCCCAGTATCGCCCACCAACGCACATCCGCACTCGACCAGCGGATGGGGCGTTCGGTGTACGCATTCCCAGATCCGCGCGCACCCATGCACTGGAGGACATGTGGCGACCACTACTCGGCGGCGCCCGTCGGGCCGTATCCGACCCGACGAGGACGCACCCCTGCTGCCGATCCTGGCGCGCCGCGTTCGGGAGGTGGAGGCCAAGGCCGCCAAGAGCGGCCGGGTGGGCCCGACCAACCGCACCAAGTTCCAGGTGATCGCCCTGCTGGTCCGCGAGGAACGCTCCCGGATCAAGGCCGATGAGGACATCTCCTCAGCCACCCGCACGGAGTTGCTCAAGCGGCTCGATGGGGTGGCCACCATCCTGGCCCGCACCGCCGCCCAGGACACCAGTCTGCTGAATGTCCTCAAGGACGACGCCACCCCTTCCCCGGCCGCCCAGCGGATGCGTCGGGACTGGTTGCTGGACTCGGGCAAGGCCCTCAGCGCCGATGAGATGGAGATCAAGGCCCCACAGGTACCCGAGCGGGAGACCGTGCCGGCCCAACTGGCGGAGAAGCAGGTGGTGCCGGCCTCCGTGAAGGCCAGGATCAGGGCCAACCCGTTCCTGGCCCCGGACCTGCAGCAGTTGCGCGCCGAGTCCAGCCCCGGGTACCTGTCCGGATGGGACCTGATGGATCCCCTGTACCGGGCCTTCGAACAGGGCTCCGGGGGTGGGGTGGCCACCATGGACCTGCCGCCGATTCCTCGTTTCGACCGGTTCTCCCCACCCGGGATGGACCTGATGCCGCACCAGATACGGCTCCTGGAGGCGGTGCGTCGCGGGCACCGCTCGTTCCTGCTCGCCGACGAACCGGGGCTGGGCAAGACCGCCCAGTCGGTGCTGGCCGCCTCCGTCGCGGACACCTATCCGATGCTGGCGGTGGTGCCCAACGTGGTGAAGATCAACTGGGCGCGGGAGGTGCAGCGGTGGACACCGCAGCGCCGGGTCACTGTGATCCACGGCGACGGCGATGACATGGACGCCTTCGCCGACGTGTTCGTGGTCAACTACACCGTGCTGGACCGGCACCTGTCCTGGTTGTCCACCCTCGGCTTCCGCTCGATGGTGGTCGATGAGGCCCACTTCATCAAGAACCTGTCCTCCCAGCGTTCCCAGCATGTGCTCAACCTGTCCCGCCAGATCCGCGCCGGCGCGCCCGGTGGTAAGCCGCTGATGATGGCGCTGACCGGTACCCCGTTGATCAACGACGTGGAGGACTTCAACGCGATCTGGCAGTTCCTGGGTTGGACCGACGGGCAACAGGCCTGCACCGAGCTGATGCAGGCGCTCGAGGCCACCGGGCTCACCCCGGCCGACCGTGCGTTCTACCCGGCGGCCCGCGCCGCGGTCATCGATCTGGGCATCGTGCGCCGCACCAAGTCCGAGGTGGCCAAGGACCTGCCGGCCAAGCGCGTGGCCGACCTACCGGTGGAACTGGACGATGAGATCGGGCGTTCGATCCGTGCGGCCGAGGCCGAGGTCGGTCGCCGTCTGGCCGCCCAGTACCGCCGACTGGAGGCGGCCCAGGAGGTCTCCTACGTTCCCCCGGGCCAACTCGACGTGGCCCTGCTGCGCAAGGTGGCCCTGGCCGAACTGGAATCCTCCCGGAACGCCAAAAGCGGCGACAACGTGTTCACCATGGTGCGCAAGATCGGTCAGGCCAAGTCCGCCCTGGCCGCCGATTACACCGCCCAGCTGGTGCGCTCGGTGGGCAAGGTGGTCTTCTTCGCCAAGCACATCGACGTCATGGATACCGCTGAGGAGATGCTCGCCGAGGCAGGCCTACGCACGGTCTCGGTGCGTGGGGATCAGTCAGCCAAGGCCCGCCAGAGCGCCATCGACGCCTTCCAGAGCGATCCGGAGGTCGCGGTGGCGGTGTGCTCGCTGACAGCCGCTGGCGTCGGGCTGAACCTGCACGCGGCCTCCAACGTGGTGTTGGCAGAACTGTCCTGGACGGCAGCCGAGCAGGAGCAGGCGATCGACCGCGTGCACCGGATCGGCCAGGATGACTCGGTGACCGCCTGGCGGATCCTCGCCGCGCACACCATCGACACCAAGATCGCCGAACTGATCGACGCCAAGGCCGGTCTGGCCGCGCGGGCACTCGATGGCGCCGACGTCGAGGTCGGCACCGGTGACTCGGTGCAGCTCGACGCCCTCGTCCACCTGATGCGGAGCGCGCTCGAGGGATGAGCGTGAGACCCTAGTCGTCATGCAAACCTGGCCCGGCCGCCCCTATCCACTGGGCGCCACATATGACGGTTCCGGAACGAACTTCGCGATCTTCTCCGGAGCCGCCGAGCGAGTTGAGTTGTGCCTGCTGGACGACGAGGGTTCCGAGGAGCGGATCGAGGTCACCGAGGTCGATGCGTTCGTGTGGCACGTCTATCTGCCCTCGGTGCGACCCGGGCAACGGTACGGATACCGGGTGCACGGGCCGCACGACCCCGACGCCGGACACCGGTGCAACCCGGCCAAACTCCTGCTGGACCCCTACGCCTACGCCATCGACGGGCAGATCGATGGGAACGAGGCGCTGTTCTCCTACACCTTCGCCCAGGGTGAGGGCGGAGAACTCAACGCCATGGACTCGGCCCCCCACACGATGACCTCGGTGGTGACCAACCCCTACTTTGACTGGGGCCACGACCGGCCACCCAACCACGAGTACCACGAGAGCGTCTTCTACGAGGCGCACGTGCGCGGGCTGACCCGGTTGCACCCGGAGGTACCCGAGGAGATCCGCGGCACCTACGCGGCCCTGGCCCACCCCGCGGTGATCGGGCACCTGCAGGACCTGGGTGTCACCGCGATCGAACTGATGCCGGTGCACCAGTTCGTCCAGGACCCCCACCTGCAGGAACAGGGGTTGAGCAACTACTGGGGCTACAACACCATCGGCTTCTTCGCACCGCACAATGCCTACGCGGCCTACGGGGGCCGGGGTGAGCAGGTGGCGGAGTTCAAGTCGATGGTCAAGGCCCTGCACGAGGCCGACATCGAGGTGATCCTGGACGTGGTGTACAACCACACCGCCGAGGGCAACCACCTGGGCCCCACGTTGTCCTTCCGTGGGATAGACAACGCCGAGTACTACCGGCTGGTCGATGACGACAAGCGTCACTACTTCGACACCACCGGCACCGGCAACTCCCTGTTGATGCGCTCCCCGCACGTGCTCCAACTCATCATGGACTCGCTGCGGTACTGGGTCACCGAGATGCACGTGGACGGTTTCCGGTTCGACCTGGCCGCCACCCTGGCGCGGCAGTTCCACGAGGTGGACCGACTCTCCTCCTTCTTCGACCTGGTCCACCAGGACCCGGTGGTCTCCCAGGTCAAGCTCATCGCCGAGCCGTGGGACCTGGGCGAGGGCGGCTACCAGGTGGGCGGCTTCCCGCCGCTGTGGACGGAGTGGAACGGCAAGTACCGCGACACGGTCCGAGACTTCTGGCGCGGCGAGCCGGGCACACTCGGTGAGTTCGCCAGCCGGATCGCCGGTTCCTCCGACCTGTATGAGCACACCGGCCGTACCCCGGTGGCCTCGATCAACTTCGTCACCGCCCACGACGGGTTCACGCTGCGTGACCTGGTCTCCTACAACGACAAGCACAATGAGGCCAACGGTGAGGACGGCCAGGACGGCGAGGATCACAACCGGTCCTGGAACAGCGGCGTCGAAGGACCCACCGACGATCCGCAGGTCAACGCCCTGCGGCTGCGTCGGCAGCGCAACTTCCTCACCACCCTGCTGCTGTCCCAGGGGGTTCCGATGCTCTCCCACGGCGACGAGATGGGCCGCACCCAGGGTGGGAACAACAACGTCTACGCCCAGGACAACGAGATCGCCTGGATGGACTGGGACCTCGACGAGGAGCAGCGTTCCCTGCTGGAGTACACCTCGCGGTTGATCGCCCTGCGCCAGGACCATCCGGTGCTGCGCCGGCGCCGGTTCTTCGACGGCTCCCACTCAGCCTCCAACGGGTTGCCCGAACTTCCCGACCTGGCGTGGTTCAACCCCTCCGGGGCTCCCATGGATCCCGAGGCGTGGGAGGACGAGGATCAGCGTGCGGTCGCGGTGTTCATGAACGGTGAAGCGATCGAGGAGCCCGACGATCGGGGCCGGCGCGTCGTGGACGACTCCTTCATGATGCTCATCAACTCCGGCAACGAGGACCTCACCTTCCACCTGCCCGGACCCGATTACGGCGACTCCTGGGTGGTGGCGGTCAGCACCGACCCCGAGAGTGACCTCACGCACCTGCACGACCCGGACGCGGCGCTGACGGTGACCTCGCGCTCGATCGTGGTGCTGTCCCGGCCGCCCTCCCAAGGCACCGACGAGGGCGATGAACAGGAACCGACGCGCCACCAGGACCGCTGATGCCGCGCACCCCGATCAGCACCTACCGGCTGCAACTCGGACCGGACCTGAGTTTCGATGCCGCCGCCGCCAGGATCGACTACCTGAGTTCCCTGGGCGTCACCGACCTGTACCTTTCCCCGATCCTTACCGCCGCGCCCGGCTCCACCCACGGCTACGACGTCGTGGACCACTCCCGGATCTCCCCTGCTCTGGGCGGGCGGGACGGATTCGAACGACTGGTGGCCACCGCCCGAGCCCGCGAGATGGGCATCGTGGTGGACGTGGTTCCCAACCACATGGCCGCACCCACCCCTGCGAGTGAGAACGCGGCACTGTGGTCGATGCTCACGTACGGTCCGGACTCCGACTACGCCGAGTGGTTCGACGTGGACTGGGCTGAGGACTCTCAGGTGCTGATGCCGGTGCTCGGGCGGCGGTTGGGGGCGGCGATGGCGGCCGGGGAACTCACCGTGGCCCATGTGAACGAACCCGGGCACGGCCTGGATGGCACGGACCCGGTGCTGTGCTATTACGAACACCGCTTCCCACTGCGCCCGGGAACCGAGCACCTGCCCCTGGCCGAACTGCTGGAACGCCAGCAATACCGGCTGGCGTACTGGCGGGTGGCCGATGAGGAACTGAACTACCGGCGCTTCTTCGATGTGGGAACCCTGCTGGCGGTGCGGGTGGAACGACCGGCGGTGTTCGAGGCCACCCACGCACTGCTGCTGGAGTTGATCGAGCAGGGCCTGATCGATGGCCTGCGGATCGATCACCCGGACGGGCTGGCCGATCCACGTGAGTACTTCCGGCGCCTGCACGAGGCCACCGGTGGTCGGTGGAGCGTGGCGGAGAAGATCCTGGAACCGCACGAGACGATCCCCGCCGATTGGCCCACGGCCGGGACCACCGGGTACGACGCGTCGTGGCGGATCGGGCAGGTGCTCATCGACCCGGCCGGGTCTGCCCCGCTGGGCGCGCTGATGCATGAACTCACCGGCGACACCCTCGGCTTGCTCCCGGAACTGGTGGCGGACGCCAAACGCGAGATCCTGACCACCTCCCTGCGCGCCGAGGTAGGCCGGCTGGCCGGGGTGATCTCGGAGATCTGCCACGACGACGTGCGGCTGCGCGATCACACCCGCGCCGCGATCACCGACTGTCTCACCGAACTGGTGGTGGCCGCAGACCGGTACCGGGCCTACGTGGTGCCGGGCGAGCCCGCCCCCGCCGCCGCACAGGCGGTGGTGGCCCAGTGGGCCGAGCAGGCCGCGACCCGGCTGTCCCCGGAGCGGCTGGAGACCCTCGACGTCGTCACCGACCTGGTCCTGGGACGCGAGACCGGCAGCGCCGGACGACGCCACGAGGCCCGCCGCGGCGAGGTGATCACACGATTCCAGCAGGTGTGTGGCGCGGTGACCGCCAAGGGTGTGGAGGACACCGCCTTCTATCGGTGGACGCACCTGACCAGCCTGTGTGAGGTCGGTGGCGCCCCCGGCGCCTTCTCGGTGGGACCGGACGAACTGCACGCGTGGGCCGGTGCCATCCAGACCGCACGGCCGGCCTCGATGACCGCCGGATCCACCCACGACAACAAGCGCGGGGAGGACGTGCGGGCCCGCATCGGGGTGATCTCCGAGCACGCCGAGGCGTGGATCCACCTGGTGCACCAACTGCGTGAGGTCACCGCCCCGGTCCGACCGGACCTGCACGGACGCACGGAGAACCTGACCTGGCAGACCCTGGCCGGCACCTGGACCGGCAAGGGCCCGATCAACGCCTCCCGGCTGGGCGACTACCTGATCAAGGCGGCCCGGGAGGCCAAGGACTGGACCACCTGGACCTCCGTGGACGCCGAGGGCGAGCAGGCCCTGGTCGACTTCGCCGAGCACCTGGTGACCGACCCGGCAGTGCACGAACTGATGCAGGCCTGGGTGGCTCGCACCACCGAATCGGTGCGGGTGGCCACCCTGGCCACCAAGGCCCTGCAACTGACGGTGCCCGGCGTGGCGGATGTGTACCAGGGCAGCGAGACCACCCGGGTGGCCCTGGTGGATCCGGACAACCGCGGCCCCGTGGATCACCACGCACTCACCGAGATGCTCAGCCGGCTGGACTCCGGGGCCGGACCCTCCGGGCTGGTGGAGGAGAAACTGCGCCTGGTCGCCGCGGTACTGCGACTGCGCCGGCGCCGTCCCGAGGTCTTCGTCGGCGCCCGCGCCGGCTACCAACCACTGGCAACCTCCACCGGCCACGCGATCGCGTTCGCCCGCTCGGCCGACGAGCAACCACAGGCGGTCACGATCGCGACCCGGCTCCCGGTCGCCCTGGGCCGCCTGGGTGGGTGGGGTGAGCACACCGTGGTGCTGCCACCTGGCCACTGGCATGACGTGATCAGCGGCGCCGAGCATCCCGGGGGCGCCCAACCGGTGAGCGAGGTCCTGCGACACGGCCCGGTCGCCGTCCTGGAGGTAGCCGACCGCCCCGCGGACCAGGAGGAGAGTTGAGCGTCCCCGCCCGAGTGTGGGCCCCGAACGCCGAACGGGTTGAGATCGACCTGCCCGGCATCGGTGCGCGAGCGTCGATGCGTCCCGAGGGCGAGGGCTGGTGGGCCAGCGAGCCGGTACTGGAGACGGGCACCGACTACGCCTTCAGCCTCGACGGCGGCCCGCTGCGCCCCGATCCCCGCTCGCCGTGGCAGCCCCAGGGCGTGCACGCACCCTCACGCTGGTACGACCCGACCGACTTCGACTGGACCGACCGGGAGTGGGCCGGCAAGGGCGTGCACGGTGCCGTGATTTACGAGTTGCACATCGGCACGTTCACCCCGGGCGGAACGCTGGACGCCGCGATCGAACGGCTGGACCATCTGGTGGCCCTGGGTGTGGACATCGTGGAGCTGATGCCGGTCGCGGCCTTCCCGGGTGAACGCGGCTGGGGGTATGACGGCGTCGGTCTGTACGCCGTACAGCACCCCTACGGTGGTCCGGCCGCGCTTGCCAGGTTCGTCGACGCCGCCCACAACGCGGGCCTGGGCGTGGCGCTGGACGTCGTCTTCAACCACCTGGGGCCCTCCGGTAACTACCTGGGCGAGTTCGGCCCCTACTTCACCGACCGCCACCACACGCCCTGGGGCGCGGCGGTCAACCTCGACGGCCTCGACTCCGCACCGGTGCGCGCCTTCATCATCGAGTGCGCCCTGCGATGGCTGGATGACTTCCACATCGACGCACTGCGCCTGGATGCGGTGCACGAGTTGAAGGATGACTCCGGTGAGCACCTGCTCGCCGAACTGTCTCGCGCGGTGGCGGACCTGAGCAGCCGGGTTGGCCGGCCCCTGGGGCTGATCGCGGAATCGGACCTCAACGACGCCGCCATGGTCGCCCCCGTCACCGCGGGCGGGCGCGGCATGGACGCGCAGTGGGCCGACGACGTCCACCACGCGATGCACGCCTACCTCACCGGAGAGCGGCACGGTTACTACGCCGACTTCGGCGATGCCCCCACCTTGGCCAAAGCGCTCACGCGGGTGTTCGTGCACGACGGCGCCTACTCCTCCTTCCGCGGCCGCCACTGGGGCGCACCGGTGCCGCCAGAGGTCAGCGGACATGCTTTCGTGGCCTCCCTCAACACCCACGACCAGGTCGGCAACCGGGCCTTGGGCGACCGTCCCAGTGCCACCCTGAGCCCCGGGCGACTGGCGATCGGGGCGGCGCTACTGCTGGCCGGCCCCTACACCCCGATGCTGTTCATGGGCGAGGAGTGGGGTGCCACCACCCCCTGGCTCTTCTTCACCGACCACGCCGAGGAGGGGTTGGCCGAGGCGATCCGTGCGGGCCGCCAGGCCGAGTTCGGCGATCACGGATGGGCCCAGCTCTACGGCCGTGCCGACCTGACGGTGCCCGACCCCCAGGATCGGCGAACGTTCGCCGCCTCGGTGCTGGACTGGTCCGAACCCGCCGGGGCAGACCACGCCCGGCTGCTCGCCTTCTACACCGACCTGGTCGCGCTACGCCGAGACCACCCGGACCTGGCCGGGGGCGACCGCACCGTGACCACGGTGGATTTCGACGACGACGCCGGCTGGTTGACGATGCGGCGCGGCTCCGCCGTCGTCGCGCTCACCACCGGCACCGCCCAGCAGGTCCCGCTTCCCGCCGGCACCGGGCGTGGTGTGCTGGCGGCCTGGGATCCGGACGGCACCTTCCTGACCGACGACGGCGCCCGGGTGCACCTGGGTGCGGATTGCGTCGTCGTCCTCGGCTGAGCCCTTCCGTCCGCTCACGGCGCTGCTGGGCGGATCCCTTCGACAGGACCGGCCCCGGCCAGGACCGGTACCGTGGCGGAATGAGCAGCGTCTTCACCAAGATCATCGACGGGCAGATCCCGGGCCGGTTCGTCTGGTCCGATCCGGAGTGCGTGGCGTTCCTGACGGTGGAGCCCCTACGGCCCGGGCACACCATGGTGGTTCCCCGTGCCGAGATCGATCACTGGCTGGACGTACCCGATGACCTGGCCCAGCACCTGTTCACCGTGGCCCGGCACATCGGCCGGGCACAGCGGAACGCGTTCGACCCGCGCCGGGTGGGCCTGCTCGTGGAGGGCTACGGGGTGGCGCACGTGCACCTGCACGTCTGGCCGAGCGTCTCCCCCGATGACTTCGACCCGGGCAACGCCGAGCGCGACCCGGACCCGGCCGCTATGGACGCAGCCGCCGAACAGTTGCGGTCCCAGTTGCGCGCCCACGGCCACAGCGAGTTCGTCCCGCAGGGGTGAGGTCACCTCCGGATGGAGATGACCGGGGTTGGGAGTCAGCCCGCGGCGCGGCGGAGCATGCGGATCTCGGTCATGCCGTCCCGGCGCTCCCGGCTGGCGCCGTCGGTGGTGAACCCCTGGCGGCGGTAGAACGCCACCGCACGGTCATTGCCACGGGCCACCGTGCCAGCGACTGTGCGCTCATCAACCCCGCGTAGGGCGCAACGGGCCGATCTCGTAGTCGTCCAAGTGGTGGTGGCGGCCCGCTCCCCGGCGGTGCGCACCGGGATCACTCATCGAGCAACTCCTCGACCCTGTTCACCTTGCCGGTCAACTCCCCTCGACGTCCCGGGCGCAGATCCGCCTTGATCACCAGTGAGACCCGGTCGGAGTGGGCGGCGACGGTGTCACAGGCGCCCTTGATCACCGGCATCACCTCCTCCCACTCCCCCTCGATGGTGGTGAACATC
This sequence comes from Pseudactinotalea sp. Z1748, assembly GCF_049725185.1. Taxonomy (NCBI): domain Bacteria; kingdom Bacillati; phylum Actinomycetota; class Actinomycetes; order Micrococcales; family Cellulomonadaceae; genus Pseudactinotalea; species Pseudactinotalea sp. Z1748. Next base: position 448,084 of record NZ_JBMPQB010000003.1, read on the forward strand.
GACGTCAGTTCATGCGGCAGCCCGCTGTCGCGGACCACCCGGACGGCGTCGGCCACCGCGGCGCTGACCGAGCCGTCCGGTGCGTCGGTGGTGGCTGGTGCGATGGAGAAGGCGAACAACATGCAGCCACGGTACTGCGGTGGCGATGCGCCGGCCCGTCCGTAGACTCGGTGCCATGCCACGCACCGCCGTTCTGACCGCGCAAGCCCTGCGACCCCGGGACGTGCACCGGATCCTGCAACTGCACGCCGGAACCGAGCAGATGCAGTACCTGGTGCTGGTCCCCGTGGGGTCCGATGCCTCCACGGTGACCGAGGTGATCAACCATCTGAGCCTGGGAGACCTGCGCGAGGCATGGGATACGGCCACCGGCACCGAGGACGCCGGGGCGGACCGGGCCGCGGCCAGGGACGCGTTGGCCTCCTCCCTTGGCCTATTCGAACAGGCCGGGGCGACCGCCACCGGGGCACTGACGAATGCCGATCCGATGGCCCAGTTGACGGCCGCCGAACGGGATCGCAGCATCACCGAACTGATCGTGGTGACCGAGCCCCAGGCGGTGCAGGAGATCTTCAACTCCGACTGGGCCAGTACGGCCAAGGACACCCTTGAGGTGCCGGTGCTGCACTTCTACTCCGGTACCGACCACGTCGGCTGACGGTCGCCTACGCCGGGCCGCAGACCCTCAGGCCCCCGGATGGTGCCGGGCCAGTTTCCGGGCGTAGTTCACCATCGCCATCGCGACGTAGAGCAGCCGCCGGGGGTGGCGCTCGGCCCGGTAGTACAGCGGGTTCGTCACCGCCCCGCTGCGGCGTATCCGGTTCACCTGCCCGCGCCCGGGCGGGGGCAGGTAGCGGCGCAGCACCGGCCAGGGCACCACGGCGAAGAGGTGTTGGGCCGTTGCCACCGGAATGGGTTCGCCGCCGCCGGCCTGCGCCGTCATCTGGCGCACCGGACCCGCGCGCTCATCCCGGCCCGGACCGAGGTCCAGGAAGGCCTGGCCGTACATGGCTGCGACATTGTACCCGGAGGCGGTCACCGCGTACCCACTGCGCCCCACGCGTGGGTTGATCTCCAGCAGTTGGTAGTGCCCGTCCGGGCTCCGCTTCAGATCCGCGTTGGCGAATCCCCGCCATCCGATGGCCTGCAGCAGGTTCACCACCTGTGCCACCGCTCGGGCCTGAGCGCCCACCGGGTCTCCGGTGAGTTGTGCCACGGAGTTGCCGACCGCGCTGGGCGCATGTTCCTCCAGCAGCACCTGACCGAACTGGGCCAGGCGCACCCGCCCACCGGGATCGATGAAGACGTTCACCGCCGCCATCGCACTGTCCGGGCCGTCGATGTACTCCTGCACCAGCATCGGCACCGACACCCCGGCGGTGGCCATCGTGTGCCATAGTGCGCGCAGGTGCCCGGCGTCGGCGACGGTGTGCACCTTCGCCTTGCCCGGGTAGTCCACGTCCTGCGCGGCGGCGGTGCTGGCGGGTTTGACCACGACCGGGAAGTCCAGATCGCCGCCCGGTGGCTCCTCCTCGGCGGGCACACCCCGGGCGGTGCGGGGATGGGGCACGCCGGCCTCCTCGGCCATGGCCATCAGCACCGACTTGTCCGCGACCTGCTCCAGCAGGTGGGCTCCGGGATAGGGCACGACCGCGCCGGTGTCCTCGAGCCGGTCCCGGACCGCCACGATCGCGGTCACCAGCCAGTCCGCACTGCCCAGCACCAGGTGGGTGGAATCCGGTTGCTCGGCCATCACCTCCAGGATCGTCTGGGCCAGCGTGTCGGTGTTGCTCAGCCGGGCGCGGATCCGCAGGTCCACGATCGCGCTGTGGGCGACCGCGCCCACCTGCACCCCGGCCAGCACCACGCTGGAGACGCCATAGGCCTCATGGAAGGCCCTCGCGGTGGCATAGGCGCCGATATCACCACCCACCAGGATGGGCCGGACCGCTGGGGCGCCCGGCGTATCGGAGGGTCGGGAGTCCTTGGTGCGCACCTGGCTACGTTACCCAACGGGCGGTGTCGTCGGGAGCGGCGCGCCCTACCGGCGCCACGTGCCACCCGGCATAACCTGGACGGGTGAACGCACCAGGTCAGGTCGCGCCCGAGGAGTTCGAGGCCGCGCTGTTGAGTCTGCGTGGGCACCGGCTGCGCCCGGAGCTGCGCCTGGAGGAAGTGCCTCCGCCCACGCGGATCGCTCCCTATGCCCTGGCCCTGACCGGTGAGATCAACCCGAGCACCGACCCGGATGACTTCCTGGGCAACGGCCGCTTCGTGGTCCTGTACGACCCGGAGGGTCAGGAGGCCTGGAACGGCACCTTCCGGGTGATCGTCATGGCCAGGGCCCGCCTGGAGGACGAACTGGGCGCCGATGCGATGCTCGGGGAGGTCGGTTGGAGCTGGCTCACCGACGCCCTGGCCACCGAGGATGCGGGTTACCACTCCCTGTCCGGTACTGTCACCCGGGTGCTCTCGGAGACCTTCGGGGGCTTGGAACTGCGCGGAGGTGAGGTGGAGATCGAGGTGCGTGCATCCTGGACACCCACCAGCACCGACCTGGCCCCGCACCTGCGCGCCTGGGCGCTCCTGGCCTGCCAGGCGGCCGGGCTGCCTCCGATGCCGGATAACGTCTCGTCGCTGAACCGGCGCCGATGAACCAGCCGCAGCCCCTCACCGAGCCGTCCGGCGGCGTACCCGAGGTGGTCGCCACCGGCGCGCAGTTGCGCGAAGTCATCAAGCGCCTGACGCAGGGCACCGGACCCGTCGCGATCGATGCCGAGCGGGCTTCGGGGTACCGGTACGGTCAGCGCGCCTACCTGGTCCAGGTGCGCCGGGCCGGCGCCGGGACCGCCCTGATCGACCCGCTCGGGGTGCCCGACCTGGGCGAGTTGTCACGGGCCCTCGGCGGTACCGAGTGGGTGCTGCACGCCGCGAACCAGGACCTGCCGAGCCTGGCCGAGGTCGCGCTTCGCCCCGATTCGCTCTTCGACACCGAACTGGCGGGGCGACTGCTGGGACGGGCCCGGGTGGGCCTGGGCACCATGGTGGAGGCCGAACTCGGCCTGACCATGGCCAAGGAGCATTCCGCAGCCGACTGGTCCACCCGTCCGCTTCCGCACGACTGGTTGCGCTACGCCGCTCTCGACGTGGAAGTGCTCATCGAGTTGCGCCAGATCCTGTATCGCCAGTTGGACGAGGCGGGCAAGTTGGAGTGGGCCCTGGAGGAGTTCGAGTACGTCCGCACCGCGCCCCCTCCTCCCCCGAGGGTGGACCCCTGGCGGCGCACCTCCGGGACCCACCAGATCCGTGACCGGCGCGGTCTGGCGGTGGTCCGGGAGTTGTGGATCGCTCGTGATGCCGCGGCCGCGCAGGCCGACCTGGCGCCGGGCCGGGTGCTGCCGGACCGAGCGATCATCGCCGCCGCCCAGGCGTTGCCGAAGAACACCGATGAACTTCTGGCACTGCGTCCGTTCACCAACCGTGGTGCGCGCCGCCGGCTGCGCACCTGGGCGGGCGCCATCGAGACGGCGCTGGAACTGCCCGAGAACGAACTTCCCGCGCACCGAGCCCCGCACTCCCCCGACGCCCTGCCCCAGCCACGCTCGTGGAAGGACCGTAACCCCGAGGCCGCCGTCCGGCTCGATGCGGTGCGGCCTACGATCCGGGCCCTGGCGGACGAACTGGAACTACCGCAGGAGAACCTGCTCTCCCCGGACACCCAGCGCCGCATTGCCTGGCGACCGCCGTCGTCGGCCGCCGAGGAACTCGTCGCCCAGGCGCTCCGGGACCTGGGTGCCCGACGCTGGCAGGTGGAGCAGGTCACCGAACGCCTCACCCAGGCGCTGGCCACCGGAACGCCGGTCGGGGTGCCCGAGGTCGCCGACACAGCGGACGAGGCCCCCGAAACGGCAGACGAGGCCCCCGAAACGGCAGGCGAGAACGCCCCCTGAGCACTACCGCCTCGCCGTGAGATAAAGTGCGCAATAGTATCTAGTACTGACAGTCTCACGCTTTGGAGGTAGACGATGACGTTGCACGGTCGTGATGTCGTCCTGGTCGATGCCGCGCGCTCCCCGTTCGGGCGTGCCCGCGCGGACGGCCTGTACGCCCACACCCGCGCCGATGACCTCGCGGTGGCGGTGGTGCGGGACCTACTGCGCCGCAACGCGGAGTTGCCGCCGGAGCGCCTCGGGGAGGTGGCCTTCGCCGCAACCACCCAGTCCGGGGACCAGGGCCTGACCCTGGGCCGGACCGTAGGCTTGCTCGCCGGGCTGCCCCAGCACGTGCCCGGGTACGCGATCGACCGGATGTGCGCCGGTGCGATGACCGCGGTCACCCAGGTGGCGGCCTCGATCGCCGTGGGGGCGATCGATGCGGCCCTGGCCGGTGGGGTGGAGCACATGGGCCGCCACCCCCTCGGCGGCGACGCGGACCCGAATCCGCGCTTCATGACCGAGCGGCTGGTCTCCTCCGACGCCCTGGTGATGGGTGCCACCGCCGAGAACCTGCACGACCGCTACCCCGAACTGACCAGGGAGCGTGCCGACGCCTACGGCGCCGCCTCCCAGGCCAAGTACGCCCAGGCGCTCGCCGACGGGCACATCGGGGCCGATCTGGTGCCGATCGGGATTCCCGACCCCGAACGCGGTTGGGGCCTGGCGACTGCGGACGAACCCCCGCGCCCGGGCACCACCGTGGCCGCAATGGCAGACCTGCGCACCCCGTTCCGTCCGGGCGGACGCGTGACGGCGGCCACCTCCTCCCCGTTGACCGATGGCGCCACCGGAGCGGTGCTGATGGCCGCTGACACCGCAGCCGAACTGGGCCTGGCGCCGCGGATGCGGATGGTCTCCTATGCCTATGCCGGCGTCGCACCGGAGGTGATGGGCGTGGGCCCGGTGCCCGCGACGCACCGTGCCCTCGAACTGGCCGGGCTGAGCATCGAGGACATCGGCCTGTTCGAGATCAACGAGGCGTTCGCCGTGCAGGTGCTGGCCTTCCTGGATGCCTTCGGCATCGACGACGACGACCCCCGCGTGAACCCCTACGGCGGTGCCATCGCTGTGGGTCACCCGTTGGCGGCTTCCGGGGTGCGCCTGATGGCCCAGCTGGCCCGGGCCTTCGAAACCCGCCCCGAGGTGCGTTACGGCATCACCACCATGTGTGTCGGTCTCGGCCAGGGCGGCACCGTGATCTGGGAGAACCCCCACCACACCGAGGAGAGCCGATGAGCGAACGCATCACCCGCGCCCTGGTGCGCGACGTCGAACTGGAGGACGTGGGCACCCTGGCCCTGATCACCCTGGACAACCAGGCCGGCCCCACCAAGCCGAACACGCTCGGGCCCGGCGGGATGGCCGAACTGCGCACCGCGCTGGAGGGCATCACCGCCCGTGCCTGTGCGGGCGAGATCGTGGCGGCTGCGGTGACCGGCAAGATGTTCCACTTCGCCGCGGGTGCCGACCTGCACGGCGCCGCCGCCATCATCACCGAGGCCGATGCGCGCGGTATCGCCGAGACCGGGCACGAGGTGTACGCCCTGCTCACCGACCTGCCGGTGCCCACCTTCGCCTACATCGGTGGCGCCGCCCTGGGTGGCGGGCTGGAACTGGCGCTGCACGCCACCTACCGCACGGTGGCCGCGCCGGTGCGCAACATCGGGCTCCCGGAGACCTTCCTGGGCCTGATCCCCGGATGGGGCGGCACGTTCCTGGTCCCGCACCTGGTGGGGATCGAGAACGCGGTGAAGGTGATCATCGAGAACCCGCTTCGCAACAACCGTCAACTCGATGCCACCCAGGCGGTGCAGATGGGGCTGGCTGATGCGGTGCTTGACTCTGCGGACTTCCTGGCCCAGTCCCTGCGCTGGAGCGCGGCGATCCTGCGCGAGGAGGTAGAGGTGAACCGGCCTGATCCGGAGGACTCACAGGTGTGGCAGCAGGTGATCGAGGGCGCCAGGGCCAAGGTGGACCAACGCCTGCACGGCGCCGCACCGGCCCCCTATCGGGCCCTGGACCTGCTCGAGGTGGCGTCCCGGGGTGACCGGGAGGTCTCCTATGAAGCCGAGAACGACGCACTAGCCGAACTCATCCTGTCTCCGGAGTTCTCCGCCGGGGTGTACGCCTTCGGGCTGACCACCGGACGGGCGAGGAATCCTGCCGGTGCACCCGATTCGGCACTGGCCCGCCCGATGCGTTCGGTCGGGATCGCCGGTGCCGGGTTGATGGCCAGCCAGTTGGCGCTGTTGTTCGCCCGACGGATGAAGGTGCCGGTGGTCATGCGGGACCTGGACGACGAGCGTGCTCAGCGGGGCCTGTCGTTCGTGCACGCCGAGGTTGACAAACTCGCCGAGTCCGGACGTATCGGCGCCGATGAGGCCAACCGGCTGCGCTCGGCGGTCACCGTCACCACCAACCTGGCCGACCTGGCCGGGAAGGACCTGGTGATCGAGGCGGTGTTCGAGGAGTTGCAGGTGAAGAAGGCGGTCTTCGCCGAACTCGAGCAGGTCATCGCGCCCGAAACGATCCTGGCGACGAACACCTCCGCGCTGTCGGTGACGGCCATGGCCGCCGGTCTGAACCATCCGGAGCGGGTGGTGGGCCTGCACTTCTTCAACCCGGTCGCGCAGATGCCGCTGGTGGAGGTCGTGCGTGCGGAGCAGACCGATGACGCCGCCTACGCGACCGCGTTCGCTCTCGCCAAGGAGTGCCGCAAGACGGCGATCGCGGTGGCCGACGCCCCCGGGTTCGTGGTCAACCGGTTGCTGGTGCGGTTGCTCGGTGAAGTCCTCGGCTCACTGGAGGACGGTACCGACGTGCAGGTGGCCGATGCGGCGCTGCGTCCCCTCGGGCTGCCGATGGGACCCTTCCAGTTGTTGCAGCTCGTGGGTCCGGCGGTGGCCGAACATGTGCTGGAAACGCTGCGGGAGCAGTTGGGCGACCGGTACCCCACCTCGCCCGGCCTGCGCCGGATCGTGGAGGACGGCGCTCGCTTCGTGGAGTTCGAGGGCCGGCCCGGCGCCGGTTCACCGGTGAACTTGCAGATCGGCTCCTACTTCGGCTCCCGCGCCGAGCAGGCCGGCGCGCAGAGTGAGACCGAGTTGCTCAACCGGGTGCGCGACGCGCTGGCCCAGGAGGTGGACCTGATGCTCGCCGAGGGCGTCGTGGGAGACCGGGAGGACATCGACCTGGGCATGATCATGGGCGCCGGCTGGCCGTTCCACCTGGGCGGCATCACCCCCTACCTGGCACGCACGGCCTGACCCCGGGCCCCTCCCCAGCCCGGAGCGGCGGAAGTCAGAAAAGACCGGGCTGGGGCGGGGCGTAGGCGGGGTCCACGCCGTCAAAGAGGCTGGAGACGGACTCACCCAGGTGGATGCGATGGATCGCCTCGGCGAACAGTCCCGAGATCGAGCGCACCCGTAACTCCGGCCACCCCTCCGGCGCCGGAACGGTATCAGTGGTGACCACCTCGGAGATCATCGGATGCTGGCTCAGCCGCGGCACAGCCCGGCCGGTGAACAGCCCGTGCGTGCACGCCACCGCGGCCTCGACGCATCCCTCCTCCCGCAGCCGCTCGAGCAGTTCCACGATCGAGCCCCCGGTGGCTATCTCGTCGTCGAGCACGATGGCTCGCTTGCCAGCCACATCTCCCACGATGGCGTCGATCACCACTCGGTCATCGGTCAGGCGCTGCTTACTGCCGGCCGCCACCGGCACCCCGAGCAACCGGGCGAACACAGTGGCGGACTTCGCGTTGCCCAGGTCCGGTGAGACCACCACCGTCTCCTCGGTATTGATCCGACCCCGGAAGTGCTCGGCCAGTACCCCCAGCGCGGTGAGGTGGTCCACCGGAACGGAGAAGAACCCGTGCACCTGGGGTGCGTGCAGGGTCATCGTCAGCACCCGGTTCGCGCCGGCGGTAGTGAGCAGGTCCGCCACCAGGCGCCCGCCCAGGGAGATCCGGGAGGCGTCCTTCTTGTCCGAGCGGGCGTAGGCGAAGTGCGGCATGACCGCGGTGATCTGCGCGGCCGAGGCGCCGCGGGCGGCGTCGATCATCAGCAACAGTTCCATCAGGTGCTCCTGGGTGGGCGGCACCAGTGGTTGGATGATGTAGACATCGCGCTGGCGGCAGTTCTCCCCCAGTCGGGCCTCCAGGCAGTCGTTGCTGAATCGCTTGACGCGTGAGGGTGCCACCTCCACACCCAGGTGTGCACAGATCTGCCCGGCCAACCCCGGATGAGCGCTGCCGCTGAAGACCACGATGTTGCGCATACCCGCCCTAGAGGTTCGATCGAGGTGTGAAGGATCTTCCCGAGCCTAGCGATCCACCGCGGTGCGCGGAAACTGTTCGCGCCCCACCGTTGCCTGGTGCGTCAGTTCCACTGCCACCGAGGCCGCCTGCAACGCGACATCCTGGCCGCGCAGGCCCAGGTCCGCGACCAGTTCGGCCCGGGTGGCGTGGCTCAGGAACCGCAGTGGAATCCCGTGCGCCTGCACCGGCGTGTGCAGCCCGCGCTCGGCCAGGCGGTCCCGGATCGCCGAGCCGAGGCCGTTGCTCACCAGACCGTCCTCGATGGTGACGACCAGGTGATGGGCACGGGCAAGTTCCACCAGGTCATCGGGAACCGGCAGCACCCACCTCGGGTCCACCACGGTGGCGCCGATCCCCTGGTCGGCCAACCGTTGCGACACCTCGATAGCGGTGCGTGCGAAAGCGCCGAATCCGGCCACGAGCACCCTGGCCCCGCCGTCACCGGCGGTCCTGGCGAGCACATCCACCGTGCCCTGCTTGCCGATCTCGGGGATCGCCTCGGGCAGGGCACCCTTGGGGTAACGCAGCACCGTGGGGGCGTCGCGCACGTCGACGGCTTCACGCAGCGCACGGCGCAGGGTGTCCTCATCGCGCGGGGCGGCCAGGCGCAACCCGGGCACACTGCGCAGCAGTGCCATGTCCCACATACCGTTGTGGCTGGCGCCGTCGTCTCCGGTCAATCCGGCGCGGTCCAGCATGAAGGTCACCCCGGCCTTGTGCAGGGCGACGTCCATCAGCACCTGGTCGAACGCACGGTTGAGGAAGGTGGCGTAGACCGCCACCACCGGATGCATCCCGGCGAACGCCAGCCCGGCGGCGGAGGTCACGGCATGTTGTTCGGCGATGCCGACGTCGAAAACCCGGTCCGGGAACTCCTCGGCCATCGGCGCCAGGCCCACCGGGCCCAGCATGGCCGCGGTGACCCCGACGACGTCGGAGCGCACCCGCGCGATCCTGCATATCTCATCGGCGAACACCTTGGTCCACCCGAACCGGGAGGCCTGCACCGGCAGCCCGGTCTCGGGGTGGATCACCCCGACGGCGTGGAACCGGTCGGCAGCATCGGTCTCGGCCGGGGCATAACCGCGGCCCTTCTGGGTGATGGTGTGCACGATGACGGGCGCACCGAAGTCCTTTGCCGCGCGCAGTGCGCGCTCCAGCGCGTGCAGGTCGTGCCCGTCCACCGGGCCGAGGTACTTGATCCCCAACCCCTCGAACCAGCCCGAGGGCCGCAGCACGTCCTTGATGCCCTTCTTCATGCCGTGCAGGGCGTCGTAGGTCAACCGTCCGGGTGGGCCGCCACGGTTCAGGGTGCGCTTCCCCCAGCCCAGGAGGCGTTCGTAGTTGGGGTCGACGCGCATGGCGTCCAGGTGCCGGGACAGTCCCCCGATCGTGGGTGAGTAGGAGCGCCCGTTGTCATTGACAACGATCACCAGCGGTCGGTCCGGGCCGTCGGCGATGGTGTTCAAGGCCTCCCAGGCCATCCCGCCGGTCAGCGCACCGTCACCGATCACGGCGACCACGTGGCGGTCGGTGCGCCCGGCGATGACGTTGCCCTTGGCGATGCCGTCAGCCCAGGAGATCGCGGTGGAGGCGTGGGAGTTCTCCACCACGTCGTGGTCGGACTCCGCCCGCGCGGGGTAGCCGGACAACCCGCCGCGTTTACGCAACGCGGAGAAGTCGGTGCGTCCGGTGAGCAACTTGTGCACATAGGCCTGGTGGCCGGTGTCGAAGACGATCCGGTCCCGGGGCGACTCGAAGACCCGGTGCAGCGCGATGGTCAACTCCACCACGCCCAGATTCGGACCGAGATGCCCTCCGGTCTTGGACACCTCGGCGACCAGGAAGGCGCGGATCTCCGCGGCGAGGGCGCGCAGCCGCCGTGGACTCAGACCTCGCAGGGACGACGGGGAGGTGATGCGTTGAAGTTCACCCACTCGTGTCTCCTTCCCTACCCGAGCGACGTCGACTGGGGTGTCGTTGATCCGCAGGGTAGTGGCACGCGTCGGTGCGCGCGCTTCATGATAAACCACGGTGGTGGTGGTGGCCTCGGTCAGTGGGCCGGCTCTACCGCAGTTCAACTAGGACCCCAATTTCGTCCGAGAGGACGTGAAGTAGGCAGACAGTCGGTTTGACAGGGTACGACGCTCGTCCTGGACCAACACTTGGTGTGCCAGGTGTGCGACAACGCACCGTGCTATCGGTAGTCAACCGTGCGCAAACGTGCCGGCCGGTTGACCCACACACCTCGAACGGACGGGAGTCGCAATTAGCGTCGATCGTGCGACCGGCTCGAAGCGGGAGCGTATGCCAATCGGACCCGATGACTCTCGAGCAGGTAATGTCGCGACCCATGAGCATTGAGCGCTTTGCTCACGTCAACGGCGTTGCACTGTGTACCCAGGCGTTTGGCCAGCCTGGCGATCCCGCCGTCCTGCTGATCAGCGGGATGTCAAGCGCCATGGACTGGTGGGAGGACGGGTTCTGCGAGCGTCTTGCTGCCGGGCGGCGCTACGTCGTTCGCTACGACTTCCGGGACACCGGTCGCTCTACCACGTACCCGCGAGGAAAGCCGGGTTACACCGGTGCCGACCTGCGCCGCGACGTGGTCGCCCTGCTCGAGGCCCTCGGAATCCTGCAGGCTCACCTCGTCGGGGTTTCGATGGGCGCCGTCATCGCTCAATGTGTTGCCGTCGAGTTCCCCGATCGCGTCGGCTCCCTGACCCTTATTGCTACCACCGCAGCACTGCCCGGTTCACCCGAGGGGTTGCCGCAGACCGACCCTGAACTGGCCGCATACTTCGAAGCGGCCGGCGGACGGCCGGAGCCGGACTGGGCAGACCGGACAGCAGTCGTCGAGATGCTGATCGAGGACCAGCGTGCCTTGATGCGGGGCGGCTTCAGTGAGGCCCGAGTGCGCGGGGTCGTTGAACGGATCGTGGACCGCAGCAGCGACATCGCGGCGATGGTCAATCATCAGCACCTTGATCCCGGACGTGACCCAGAGGGCACCCTCGCCGACATAGACGTGCCGACGTTGGTCGTGCACGGCACCGCCGACCCGCTGTTCCCGTTCGCCCACGGCGAGGCGCTCGCGGACGCAATCCCGAATGCCGCTCTGCTGCCGCTGGAGGGCGTGGGCCACGAACTACCGCCGGAAGCGGAGTGGGACCGTGTTCTTGAGGCACTGCTGCGGCACACATCGGGCGCCTAGGAGCCGGCAGAACTGTCGATCCTGTCCCGGGGACTCGAAGACCCGGTGCAGCGTGATGGTCAAAGCCACTTACCCTGGAACCATGCGATTCCTGCCCGGGCACACCGTGAGTTCCGATCTGACCTACGGCGACGTCTTCCTGGTCCCGTCCCGTTCCGATGTGGGCTCCCGGTTCGACGTCGACCTGACCCCGGTCGATCGCGCCGGCACCACGATCCCGGTGGTGGTGGCCAATATGACCGCGGTCAGCGGGCGGCGGATGTCCGAGACCGTCGCCCGCCGCGGGGGCGTGGCGATCCTGCCCCAGGACTTGCCGTTGGAGGAGGTGGCACGCACGATCGCCTCGGTGAAGTCCCGGCACCCGGTGCTGGAGTCCCCCGTGGTGCTCTCGTCCACCGACACCGTGCACAACGCGGTCACCTTGATCGACAAGCGCAGCCACGGTGCGGCCGTGGTGCTCGATACCGACGACAGACCCGTCGGTGTCCTCACCCGCGGGGACTGCCAGGGGGTGGACCAGTTCACGCAGGTGCGCGAGGTGATGACACCCGAACCCACCTGCCTGCCACTGTCGGTGCTAGACGGCGATGACGCGTTGCGGACCGCGTTCGAGACCCAGCACCGCTACCGGCGCCGGTTCTCTCCGGTCATCGACGACGACGGTGCCCTCGTGGGCGTCCTCACCCGCCTCGGAGCGCTGAGATCCTCCATCTACACCCCGGCCACCGACTCCTCGGGCCGGTTGCTCGTAGGGGCTGCGATCGGGGTGAACAGTGACGTCGTCGCGCGGGCGGAGGGGTTGCTGGCGGCGGGCGCGGACATGCTCGTGGTGGACACGGCGCACGGGCACCAGATGAAGATGCTCACCGCGCTGCGGGCGGTGCGCGGCCTGGATCCTCAGGTGCCGGTGATCGCGGGCAACGTGGTCACCGCCGACGGCGTCAGCGACCTCGTCGAGGCCGGTGCCGACATCGTCAAGGTCGGTGTGGGCCCGGGGGCGATGTGCACCACGAGGATGATGACGGCGGTGGGCAGGCCACAGTTCTCCGCGGTGGCCGAGTGTGCGGAGCGGGCCCGCTCGCTCGGTGCCCACGTGTGGGCCGACGGCGGGGTCCGTTACCCGCGCGACATCGCCCTGGCCCTGGCGGCCGGTGCCAGCCAGGTAATGGTCGGATCCTGGTTCGCCGGTACCCACGAGTCAACGGGTGACCTGCACACCGACACCGATGGTCGCCTGTACAAGGAGTCCTTCGGGATGGCCTCGGCGCGGGCGGTCGCCGCCCGCGCGTCTGCTGCCGCCACCGCGTTCGAGCGGGCCCGCCGGGCCCTGTATGAGGAGGGCATCTCCTCCTCGCGAATGTACCTGGACCCGGACCGCCCGGGGGTGGAGGATCTGCTGGACCACATCACGTCCGGCCTGCGCAGCGCCTGCACCTATGCCGGAGCAGCCACGATGGCCGAGTTCGCCGAGCGGGCGGTGGTGGGCCTGCAGTCGGCTGCCGGGTATGAGGAGGGACGTCCGCTGCCGGCGGGATGGTAGCCAGGGCCACCGCGCGGCGGTGCCTACCCGCACAGGCCGGCGATGGCGGCCGGGAAGAGGTCCAGTGGATGCGCCGAGTCATCTCATGGCCGGAGCCCGGCGGACCCGCCGCCGCAGCGGGCAGACGGGCCGACCCGCAGTCGGGTGTCCCCGGCTGCGGGTCGGAATGGTTCGGAGCGCGCTGTGTCGGTTCAGGCGGCCACGAGGGAGCGCAACACGTACTGCAGGATGCCGCCGTTGCGGTAGTAGTCGGCCTCACCCGGGGTGTCGATCCGCACCACGGCGTCGAAGGTGATTTCCTCGCTGTCGTCCTTGGTGGCGGTGACCTTGACCGTCTTCGGGGTACGGCCCTCGTTCAACTCGGTGATACCGCTGATGTCGAACGTCTCGGTACCGTCCAATCCGAGGCTGTCGGCGCTCTCGCCCTCGGGGTACTCCAGGGGCAGCACACCCATCCCGATCAGGTTCGACCGGTGGATCCGCTCGAAACTCTCGGTGATGACCGCCCGCACGCCCAGCAGTAAGGTGCCCTTGGCCGCCCAGTCCCGGGAGGAACCGGAGCCGTACTCCTTGCCACCCAGCACCACCAGCGGGATGTTCTCCTCGGCGTAAGCCTCCGCGGCGTCGTAGATGGAGGTCTGCTCGCCGGTGAGGAGGTTCTTGGTGAACCCGCCTTCGACGCCGTCCAGCAACTGGTTGCGTAGCCGGATGTTGGCGAAGGTGCCCCGGATCATCACCTCGTGATTACCGCGGCGGGAGCCGTAGGAGTTGAAGTCCCGCCGGGCCACCCCGTTCTCGGTCAGGTACCGGCCCGCCGGGGAGTCCGGCTTGATCGCACCGGCCGGCGAGATGTGGTCGGTGGTGACCGAGTCGCCGAGTTTGGCGAGGACCCGGGCCCCGGTGATGTCCTCGACCGGTGTCGCCTCGCGCTCCATGCCCTCGAAGTACGGGGGTTTGCGCACGTACGTCGACTCGGGGTCCCAGGCGAAGGTGTCGCCCTCCGGGGTCTGCAGCGCGCGCCAGTGATCGTCACCGGCGAACACGTCGGCATAGTCGGAGGCGAACATCTCCCGGTTGATGTTCTCGTCGATGGTGCGCTGCACCTCGTCGGTGTCGGGCCAGATGTCGCGCAGGAACACCTCGTTGCCATCGCTGTCGGTACCCAGGGGCTCGTTGGCGAAGTCGAAGTCCATGGTGCCGGCCAGCGCGTAGGCGACCACCAGTGGCGGTGAGGCCAGGTAGTTCATCTTCACGTCCGGGTTGATCCGGCCTTCGAAGTTGCGGTTACCGGACAGTACCGAGACCACCGACAGGTCATGCCGGTTCACGGCCTCGGTGACCTCCTCGTCCAGCGGACCGGAGTTGCCGATGCAGGTGGTGCAACCGTAGCCGACCAGGTGGAAACCCAACTTCTCCAGGTAGGGCCACAGCCCGGCCTTCTCGAAGTAGTTCGTGACCACCTGGGAGCCAGGTGCCAACGAGGTCTTCACCCAGGGCTTGGAGACCAGCCCCCTGTCCACGGCGTTGCGGGCCAGCAGGCCCGCGGCCATCATCACCGAGGGGTTGGAGGTGTTCGTGCAGGAGGTGATCGAGGCGATCGCCACGTGCCCGTGGTCCAACTCGTACGTGGTGCCCTCCGGGGTGGTCACCTCGGTGGGGTTGGAGGCCCGGTGGTAGGAAGCCGGTGGCGTCGGCGAGTGGGAAGGCGCCCCGGCCTGGGATGACTCCGCGTTGGCAGGCTGCGCCGTGGCGTCGGAGGCCGGGAACGTGTCGGCCAGGCGGCTGTCCACCGGGCTCTTCTCGATCCCCTCGCCGTTCACCGCATAGTTCTTCAGGTCCGCGAGGAATTGTTCCTTGGAGTTGCTCAGTGCGATCCGGTCCTGGGGCCGCTTCGGTCCGGCGATCGAGGGCTCCACGGTGGACAGGTCCAGGGTGAGGTACTCGGAGTAGGCAGGTTCGATGTGCTCCTGCGCCGATGGATCCAGCCACATGCCCTGTTCCTTGGCGTAGGCCTCCACCAGCGCGACCTGTTCGTCGCTGCGGCCGGTCAGGCGCAGGTAGTCCAGGGTGACCTCATCGATGGGGAACATCGCCGCGGTCGAGCCGAACTCCGGGCTCATGTTCCCGATCGTGGCGCGATTGGCCAGCGGCACCTGGGCCACGCCCTCGCCGTAGAACTCGACGAACTTGCCGACCACACCGTGCTCACGCAGCATCTCGGTGATGGTCAGCACCACATCGGTCGCAGTCACGCCGGAGGGAATCTCCCCTTCGAGTTTGAACCCCACCACCCGCGGGATCAGCATCGATACCGGCTGGCCGAGCATGGCGGCCTCGGCCTCGATCCCGCCGACGCCCCAGCCGAGCACGCCCAGGCCGTTGACCATCGTGGTGTGGGAGTCGGTACCGACCAGGGTGTCGGGGTAGGCGCGCAGCACCGCATCCTCGCCCTCACCGTGCTCGCGGGTCATCACCACGCGAGCCAGGTACTCGATATTGACCTGGTGGACGATACCGGTGCCCGGCGGCACCACCTTGAAGTCATCGAAGGCCGTCTGACCCCAACGCAGGAACTGGTAGCGCTCGTGGTTGCGCTGGTACTCGAACTCCACATTGCGCGCGAACGCGTCCCGGGTACCGAAGACGTCGATCTGCACCGAGTGGTCGATCACCAACTCAGCCGGTGACAGTGGGTTGATCGAAGCCGGGTCCCCGCCGAGGTCGGCCACGGCCTCGCGCATCGTGGCCAGGTCCACCACGCACGGCACGCCGGTGAAGTCCTGCATCACTACCCGGGCCGGGGTGAACTGGATCTCGTGCGAAGGCTGGGCCTGCGGGTCCCACTCGGCCAGGGTGCGGATGTGGTCGGCGGTGATGTTGGCACCATCCTCGGTGCGCAGCAGGTTCTCCGCGAGCACCTTGAGGCTGTACGGCAACAGTTCGGCACCGGGCACCGCGCTGAGGCGGTAGATCTCGTAATCGGTTCCCTGCACGGACAGGGTGGACTTGGATGAAAAACTGTCCACGTGGCTCACGGTGGCTCCTTGCGTCGACGGCGTGGATGTCCCTGGCACCATCCTGGCACTTCCGGGACACGAGCGTCCGAAATTTATCTTGATGTCGAGATAATCCTATCGGGGTGCCGGCGGATGCGCCACTCACGCGCCGGGGGCCAGCACGGCCACACACTCCACGTGATGGGTGTGGCTGTACAGGTCGAACGCGGTCAGGCTCGCCAGTTCATACCCGGCGTCCCTGGCCGCGGCAGCATCCCGGGCGAGCGCGGCCGGGTCGCAGGCCACGTACACCACCCGTTCCGGGCCGGTCGCAACAAGAGCGCGCATCACCTCTTCTCCGGCGCCGGAACGCGGCGGATCCAGGACGACGACGTCGGCTCTCCCGTCGTCGCCACCCGCCTGGGCTTGGCCGGTGACGAACCTGCGCACGTCGGCATCGTGGAGGTGGATCTGGTCCAGTCCGTGGGCGTTTCGGCGGGCATCGCGCACCGCCCCGGCAGCGCCCTCGACGGCGTCTACCCGTCCCTGCGCACCCACGGCCGCGGCCAGTGGCGCGCTGAATAGACCCGAGCCGGAGTACAGTTCCAGGACGCGCTGGCCCGGCCGGAGTTCTGCCGCCCGGAGCACCTCGGCCACCAGCGCCGCCGGGGCTCCGGCGTGGGCCTGCCAGAAGCCATCGGCACTGACCCGGTAGGTGTAGGTCTGCTCGCCGGTCCGGACCACCTCACGAACCCGGGCGGGTCTGTCCGTGTTCCCGGCGGTGCGCCGTCCGCGTGATCTGGCCTCGCTCGGACGGCCGTCCACGAGAACCACCGGTGCCCCGACGGAAGGTGCGACCGCCTGGATCCGCGCGCCGGCCGGCCAGGTGCGCCCGAGCAGGTCCAGCTCATGGATCCGCGCGTGGGCCAGCGGCAGGGAGCCCACCCCGAGCACCGCATCGCTGCGGTGACCGTGCATGCCGGCCCGGCCCTCGCCGTCGGCTATCAACGTGACCCGGGTGCGGTACCCGGTGCCCGGTACCGGGCTCGGCCCCTCGGGCAGCGGCACGTACTCGACCTGCAGCGACGCCACCGCGGCGTGGTCGGGGCCGATATGCCCGATGCGACGCAGCGCGTCGGTGATCACGTCCCGTTTCCAGGCACGCTGGGCCGGGAGGGCAACGTGAGCCAGTTCCCCGCCACCCACGCCACCGGGCCCGGCCTCGGGCCAGACGCTGGGGACCCGGTCCGGCGAGGGCTCCAGGACCTCGGTCGCATCAGCGCGCCAGTAACGGCTGGTGGCCTCGGTGACCCTGGCCCGGACCCGCTCGCCGGGCAGTGTGTGCCGCACGAACACCACCCGCCCGTCGTGGCGTGCCACGCAGTGGCCGCCGTGGGCCGGCGGGCCGATGGTCAGGTCCAGCAACTGATCGGGCATTGGTGCTCGCCTTCGCGGGTGTGAGTGACGTTCGAGCGTACTGACCCTCGACCCCGGGCCTGACCCTCGAACGCAGGGCTAGGGCCGGGGGCCGGCGCCGTCCGTGCTCGGGCCACCGTCCGGGCCGGCCGCGCTGTCCGGGTTCGGCGCGCCGTCCGGGTTCGGCGCGCGGTCGGGGCCGGCCACGGCCTCAGTGGTGGCCGGGCCGTCAACAGTGCTGCCAGCCTCGGGGGCCTCGACGATGACCTCGTCCTGTGCCTGCCTCGAGGCCTTGATCAGCGGATGCACCAGCAACCAGGTCAGATACAGCACCACCGCCCACAGCGGCACCCCCATCACCAGCCGGGCGGTCCCCAACCAGCCAACCTGAGCATTGAGGTAGAGCGGCAACTGCACCCCCAGTCGCAGCCCGAACAAGAGCACCCACAGCGCCGTGGCCCAACTGAGGATCCGGACCGCGGCACGGTCCTGGCGCCATTGCCCGAAACCGGGCATCAGCGCGCCGACGAGGACTCCCACCAAGGGGCGCCGCGCGAGGATCGAGCCCAGCGCCACCAGGACGCCGATCGCGTTGACGTACAGCCCCCATACGAAGAAGTCCTCGGCCTGCCCGGTCCGCCACGCCCAGACGGTCCCGATGCCGACCCCGACCAGCCCGCCGAAGACGTAGTTCAACGAACTGCGAGAGATCAGGCGGCTCAATGCCGCCACCACCGCCAATGCCCCTGCGCCGATCAGCGACCAGGTCAGATCCCGGGTGGCCACGAAGACCACCACGAACACCAGGCCCGGTGCGATCGACTCCAGCAACCCGCGAACACCGCCGACTGAGGCGGTCAGGTCGAACTGCCCCTGACCCAGTTGTTGCACGCCGCGGCCGGGCACGGCCGGACCGGACCCGGCGGGGTGATCGGCGGAGGTCATCGCACCTCGGTGATCTCCGGCCCCCGTTTGGGCAGCCGGATCGTGAGCCGTTCTTCCTGGGCCGGTGCCTGGGGCTGCGCCGACTGGCCAGGCAGGTGCAGGCTGAGCAATTCACGCGGGGGACGCGGTTCATTGCCACGGTCCACCACGATCCCGGCGAAGATGTCCTCCATCACCTCGGCGGCGTGGGCCTCCACGGTCGCCTTCCCGGTGAGCACACCGCGCAGGAACCATCGGGTGCCATCGACCCCCAGGAACCGCGCGGGTCTGGTCCCGCTGCGGCCGTCGGGCATCCGCACCGGCAGGCGGGCCAGCAGTTCCCGACCGAACGCACCCGTGCGTTCGTCCGCGCTGCCGCCCTGCTTCTTGATCGACTCGGCGATCTCGGCCCGCAACTCCTCCCACAGTCCTTCGCTGCGGGGTGCCGCGAAGGGCTGCACCTGCAGCGCGGACCCCTCCAGGGCAAGGTTGACCGCCACGATGCGCCGGGTCTTCTTGTCCAGTTCCATCCGCACCTGCAGCCCGGGCCGCTTAGGGATACGAACCGCCCCAAGATCGATCAGGCCCTCCTCGGACGGAACTTCGGCCACGTCCCAGGGACCATGGGCCGGTTCGCCACGGGCGTCGACGGCCTCGGACCCGTCCTCGTCGGCATCGACGGCGCCATCGGGGTCCTCGAGGTCCGCGTCATCACGCTCGTCCGCACTGGTGTTCCAGTGGGCGAGTTCGGACTCGTCGGGCCCGATCACGCCTCCGGCGCGGGTGCGCCGGTCCTTTCGTTTGAACCACCTCATGACTTGGCCTCTCCTCCGCTCCGGGTGGCCTGCTCCTGCGGGAGGAAACCACCGGTCGAGCCGAACCCCGCGTCCCCACGCACGGTTCCCGGCAACCGGTCCACCTGAATCAGGCGGGCCCTGCTCACCTGCTGGATGACCAGTTGGGCGACCCTGTCCCCTCGTTTCAGGTGGGCCGGTGCCTTGGTGTCCGTGTTGGCCAGGATAACGTTGATCTCCCCCCGGTAGCCCGCGTCGACGGTGCCGGGTGCGTTCACCACGGTGATCCCGTGCCGTGCGGCCAGACCCGAGCGCGGGTGCACGAAGGCGGCGTACCCCTCGGGCAGGGCGATGGCGATTCCGGTCGGCACCTTCGCCCGTGCACCCGGAGGCAACTCGACGTCGGTGCGGGCGTGCAGGTCCAGACCGGCATCGCCGGGATGGGCGTAGGAGGGCAGCGGGAGGTCGGCGTCCAGCTGCTGGACCAGTACCGGTACCTGCGCGCCGGGATCATCAGGCTGTATCACACGCTCGAGCCTACTCGGTGCCTCGGCGTCCTCTCCGCGGTCTCCGTGCGGCGTGCACCAGTGGCCGCCGGGCGTGGCAGGCTTGGAGCATGTCCGGCTCCGCTGCACCGCCGCCCGGGAACGCTCCCGCGGGCACCGATGAGGTCTACTCCGAACGTCTGCTCCCCACCCCGCTGATGTGGCTGCTCGCGCCCGCGGTGGGCCTTGCCCTGTGGTTCATCTTCTCCGCTGTGCACAACATGGCCGGCACCGTGGTGGCGCTGTTGGGTGCCCTCGGTGTCGCGGCGGCGCTGTGGGCGGGCTCCCCAGTGGTCCGGGTCCGCGCGGCACCGGAGGGCGTGCGATGGCTGCACGCCGGCCGGGCCCGCATCGAGGCGGACTACCTGGGCCCGGCCCGCAGCCTGGACGTGGACCAGATGCAACAGGCGATGGGCCCCCAGTTGCGCAGCGACGCCTACGTGTGCCAGCGGCCCTGGGTGCGCACCGGGGTACAGGTGCCGGTGATCGATCCGACCGATCCCACCCCGTACTGGCTGGTCGCCACCCGGTTCCCCGAGCGCCTCGTCGCCGCGCTCGGTCAGGAGCACGCGAACTGATCGAGCACGGGCTCGCTAGGACCCGGCCATACTCAGGCGGCGCACTCCGAGCAGACCGGCTGGCCACCCTCCTGGTAGGCCAACTGGCTGCGGTGGTGGACCAGGAAGCACCGGGAGCAGGTGAACTCATCGGCCTGCGGCGGCACCACGGTGACCGAGAGTTCCTCCCCGGACAGGTCGGCCCCCGGAAGTTCGAAACCCTCGGCGACCTCCGCCTCGTCCTCGTCCACCGAGGGAGAGTTCTTCTCTGCCCGACGGGCCTTCAATTCCTCCAGTGAGTCCTCGCTGAGGTCCTCTTCGGTCTTGCGCGGTGCGTCGTAGTCGGTGGCCATGGGGCGGGGACTCCCGTTCGTAAACAGTGATTCGGCAGGTCTGTAGCATGCTCAACGCACGCGGTCAGATTTTGTTCCGATCGTCTCTGGTGCGTGGAGGTGGCGATGGGATTGTGCCTGATCCGAACCGAAATTGCACGTCTGTTCGCCCATCGCGTGAACTCAAGTCCGTTCCGGCCCCGGGCCCGGGCGCCCGGAGTCGCTCCGCGAGGACCGTGTGGAAGGGGCGTGCGGCCCGGAGTTCATGCGCCACACCGAGCAGAATCCGGGCGGAGCCAGGGATCTGCTGGCAGGGTGAGGACCGCAGACCTTCTGGAGGTGCCATGGCTGATCTAGAACTCGTCGGGATCCATCCCGACGGGGATCACCTCATCCTGATCGACCCCGACGGCGATCGGCACCGGCTCACGATCGATGAGGCACTGCGTGCCGCCGTACGCCGGGACCGTCCGCACCTGGAGAAGGTGCGCTCCGAAGTCGCGCCGCGACCACGCCAGATCCAATCGATGATCCGGGCCGGCGCCTCGGCTGAGACCGTGGCGGCCGAAGCCGGATTGCCGGTGGAGCAGGTGCGCCGCTACGAGGGCCCGGTACTGGCCGAGCGCGAATACGTGGCCGGCCGGGCGCGCGCGCTGCACATCGGCCACTCCGCCGGCTCCCCCACCCTGGGTGAGGTGGTCCTGGACCGGCTGGCGGCGCGGGGCGTGAGCGAGGAGTCGCTGACCTGGGACGCGCGCCGTCAGAACACCGACCCCTGGCACGTGGTCGCCTCCTTCCACGCCGGCGACAAGGACCAGGAAGCGGCCTGGGAAGTGGATCTGACTGCGGGAACCTTCACCGCACTCGACGACGAGAGCCGCTGGCTCTCCGAGACCGACCTGGCCGGCGGCAGCCGGCACCTGAGTTCGGTACGCGGTGCCCGCCTCTACGACGTGGAGACCGACGCCGACATCGCCCCGGCGCTGCATGCGGTGGATGCGGTGATCCGGGACTCCCGGCCCCGGATCGTGCCGGACATCCGTCCCGCTGATCCCGAGGCCGACCACGACACCCCGGCCGGTTCGGCGGAGGACAGCGACGCCGACTCGCCGGCCCAGGAGGCCAATACCGAGACCCTGCTGGCGGAGTTGAACGGCTCACGCGGGGTCCGCCAGCGGGTGGAGATCGACGATGAGGCACTGGCCGAGCAGGTCCTGCGCGACGGCGAGCAGCAACCCACCTTGTGGGATGAGGCCCCAGGTGCCCATCCGGCGGCCTCGCGGCCTCAGGACGCCACCGACGCCACCATCCTGCCCGGCCCCGGATCGGCGCCGGACGCGGTGGCCGAACCGGCGAGCAACGAGCGCAGTGCCGACAGCAACGGTCGCGACAGCACCGCAGCAGATGACGGCACCACCGGGCCAGGCGCGAAGCCGTCCGAGGCGTCCACCGGGCCGGACAAACGCGCCGGCCGACGTGCACGGCGCAGTCGTCGCACCAGTGTGCCGTCCTGGGACGAGATCGTCTTCGGCGCCAAGAACGACTGAGCAATCAGTCGCCGTCAACCCCGGGCAGGCCGCGGGCCTTGGCGTCCACGCCGATCCCGTCCAGACTGAGCGTGTCCGGTGACGGCGTGACCGCGCGCGCCGCGGCTGCTGTCAGTCGACGCACGTGGTGGCGGCGGCAGAGCACCTCGTAGGCGACCTGCGCACTGGAGCCGGTGTCGGCCACCACCACCTGCTCACCGTCGATGACCATCCGTCCACCGACCGTCCGGGCGTTGTGGGTGGCGCGCCGCCCGCACCAGCACAGTGCCTGCACCTGCAGCGTCTCGACGCGGTCGGCCAGTTCCACCAAGCGGGCCGAGCCGGCGAACATCCGGGTGCGGAAGTCCGTCATGATTCCGAAGGTGACGACGTCGATGTCCAACTCATCGACCAGCCGGGCCAGTTGGTCCACCTGTGTGGCGGAATAGAACTGCGCCTCGTCGCAGACCAGGTAGTCCACCACCCCGCCGCGCATCCGGCGCTGGGTCACATCCGCCCAGAAGTCGGTCCCAGGACCCACTTCGATCGCGGCACGACTCAGCCCGAGCCGGGAGGAGATCTTCGCATCACCGGCCCGGTCATGCTGGGTATAGATCAGCCCCCGGCGTCCCCGGCGGGCGTGGGTGTAGTCCATCTGCATCGCCAGAGTCGACTTGCCGCAATCCATCGTCCCGGCGAAGAACACCAGTTCCGCCATCAGCCCAGTACCGCCACCAGGGGCACGTCCTGCTCGGCTGCTGAGGTGGAGCCGTGCATCCCCACCAATCCCAGTGATGCGGCGGACTGCTGTCCGCTGTCCTGGATGGCGACCCGTCCCTGCGCGGCCACCACCACGTCCCCGATGATTTCCTCGGCATGCGGGGCCACCGGGCCGAAGTAGTCCGCCGCCATCGCATCCGCCCTGGTGAGCACCACCGCGCGCGTCCCGAGAACCTCGGCCCAGCGAGCGGCCACCGCCTCCGGCTCGCGGGTGTAGACGTGTCGGAAGCGGTCCTCTCCCCCGATCAGGTCCACCCCTCGGGAGAGTTCGGGGTGTGTGGCAGCATCGATCCGACCCGCCCTATCGTGCATCTCCTCCCGGGGGATATCGATCATGCCGTGGTCAGCGGTGACCAGCACGCCGGTACCCAGCGGGAGCAACCGAGCCAGGCGCTCCAGTTCGGAATCGAGCCGGGCCAGTCCGCCGGCCCAGTCCGCGCCCTCCCAACCATGCTGGTGGGCGATGGAGTCCAATTCCCCCCAGTACAGGTAGACCAGGTCCACCCCGGGGTCACGCAACTGGGCGATAGCGGTGTCGACGCGGGCGGGCAACGACTCAGCCGGGTGGTACCGGGCTCCGCGCAGCGCGGCGACGGTGAGCCCGGAATCCTCAAACTGCCACGGTCCGATTGAGACCGCCAGGCTGCCGGAGGCGAGCATCTGCTCGAACACCGTGGGTTCGCGCTGCCACGTGCCCGGATCCGCGCCCCCGTTCCAGGAGATCAGGTTCAGCAGCCCGGCCGTGGCCGGGTTGCGCACCGCGTACCCGAGCATCGCGGTGGTGCCCGCGCGCTGAGCGGTGCCCAGGTAGGACAGGTTCGTGGCGGTGGAGGTGGGCAGCGTCGCGGCCAGTTTGGTCACCGGCGCCCCGGCGCCTGTCTGGGCGGTCAGCTGTCCGGTCAGGAACGGCGCGTGCTCGCCCCGGCCGGAGAGGTTGTGCCAGCCGAGGCCGTCGACGAGCACCACACACCAGCACCGCACCGACGGTAGACCCAGGGACGCGCGGGCGCGTCCGGCGGCGTCGCTGAAGGGGTCACGATCACCCGTGGCGGCACCGAGCAGGACGTCGCCCAACACCGGGGTCATTGCGTGGTAGCCGCCGAGAGCGCGGCGGCGAACGCCAGCGCCGCGGCCGTGGCCTCGCGGCCCTCCGCGGCGGCACTGATCCGTACCACGAGGTCATCCGGGACTGCGGTACCGGCGTAGCCGTGGTCCGCTTCGCAGTCGGGGTCCGGGCAACTGGCGGGCTCAAGGTCCAGTCGCTGCACCGAACCCCAGTTCAGGGCGAGGGTGATCTCGCTGGCCCCTGTGTTCGGGGTGTAGGTGGCCGGGTCGGAGACGACGTGGGTCAGCGCCACCGACCGGATCGAGGACAGCGCCACCGACTCGGTGGTAGCCGCAGCCGAGTGCCCGTCGTCGGGGCTGGAACCGGGCACGTCGTCGACGTGGGCGATGATCAGCCGGGTCGGGGTCAGCGTCAGCGCGGTCACATGACGGCGCACCTCGGAACGGTCGAACACCGTCTCGGGGTGGACCAGGTGGGCCACGATCTCCTCATCGGCAAGGGCGATTTCCAGGACCTCGGCAACCAGTGCCGGGTAGTACCCGGCACGGTCGATGTCGGACCGCAACTGCCGCAATTGCTGTGTGTGTGACTTTGGCACGCCTCTAGTGTCCCACTTGTTGCCAACCCTCGGTGTCCGCACACCTGATTCACTGCCGGCGCCCGGCCGTCCGCCGTCGTCAGGCCGGCAGGACCCGCCGGGCCGCATCCCCGCGGCCGGGGTGGGCCACATCGATGCGCGCACCCAGCACCGTGATCGTGGTCTCGGTGACCAGCACCGGGTGCAACGCCACCGCGGAGACCTCGGCCAGTTCCTCCTTCAGCACACTCACCCGCGCCAGCACGTCCTCCACCCCCGCCATGTTCAGCGCGGGCAGGCCGCCCCCGCCCAGCAGCCGGGCGGACGCCCCCAGCGAACGCACCATGGAGGCCACGTCCACGTTCGTCAGCGGAGGCACCCGGTAGGAGACGTCGCCGAGGAGTTCACTGGCGTCCCCGGCCAGCCCGAAACTGATGATCGGGCCGTACATGCTGTCCTCCACGGCCTCGATCACGGTCGCCGTCCCACCCGGGGCCATCGCCTGGATGTCCAGGGTGGTCCCGTGTCCCAGTACCGAGTGCACCCGCTCCTGGACGCTGCGGTAGGCGTCGGCGAGTTCGGTCGGGGACCCCAGGTCCAGGCGCACCCCACCCAGATCCAGCCGGTGGCGCAGCAACTCATCGGAGGTCTTCAGCGCCACCGGCCAGCCGATCTGCTCGGCTACCTCCAGTGCCTCAGCCAGGCTGCTGACGGTGTGCTGGCTCCATAACTCGATCCCGTACTTACCAAGGAGGTCGGTGGTCGCCTGCACGGCGAGCCGTCGGGTACTTCCGGTCGGCAGAGAGGCCAGTTCGGCCTGGACGAGCGCCTTGGCCCCGGTCCGGTCGACACCCGCAGGGTCCACCCGGGCCCCCCGGTCCGCCTCGCGCCAGCGCAGGTAGCCCGTCGCTTTGGCCAGTGCCGTGGTGGCGGTTCGCAGGGTAGGGAACGCCGGTACCCGCACCGGCCCGTCGGGCCCGGATGCACGAAGGTGGACGTCCAGGCCGCGCATCCCGTCGATCACTGCAACGGTGGTGCGCCCGGACGTCGCGCTCAGATGCGCCACCTGCCCGGCCACCCCCACGCCGTCGTCGGTCAGCAGCGGCACGTAGCCCACCAGGGCGGCGTCCCAGTCGTCGCGGCCGGCGAAGGCGCGTACCTGCTCGGTGTAGGCCTCAACCCCAGCGGTGGGCGAGAGGGTGTGCACTTCGCCGGTGAGCGCGGGCTCGGCGCCACGCAGCAGTTCGGTGATCATCGCGGCCTGTGCGCCGGAGTTGGTCAGCACCAGCACCCGGTCGCCGGCCGGGAGCGGTTGTTCGGACAGCAACAGGGCCAGGTCCAGGGAATCATCGACGGTCTCGGCGACGAGTACCCCCGCCTGGCGCATCAACTCATCCAGCGCCCGCCGGGGCAGCGCACTGGTGGCTACCTCGTGGCCGGGTGGGTTCAACTGGCCGGTGGTGCCCGCGATCGTGGTGACCACCGGGCCCTCCTGGGACAGTCGGCGGGCCACGCGGGAGAACTTGCGGGGGTTACCGATCGATTCCAGTCGAAGGCAGGCCACCGCGGTGGACTCATCGCCCACCCATCGCTGCATCACATCGTTACCGGATACGTCTACGCGATGCCCGGCCGAGACGAACGAGGCCACCCCCATGTCCCGGGCCGCCGCGCCGGACAGTAACGCCCGGCCGGCCGCGGCGGACTGGCAGAAGACTCCCACCGAGCCCGGCCGCGGCGGGCTGGGGTACAAACTCGCCTCGATCCGCGGCCCCGGCCCGTCCCGGTCGGCGGCGCTGGTGATCAGCCCGTAGGACCTCGGGCCCACCAAGCGCAGCCCGTGCCGGCGCGCACGACGACGCAGGATGCGTTGGGAGATGCGTTCCGCGCCGGCCTGCGCGGCGAACCCACCGGTGTAGAGGACCACCCCGCGCACCCCGAGCCCGGCCAGGGGCTCCAGCAGGTCCAATACCTGCGCGGGCGGGGCCGCGAGCAGCGCCAGATCCGGTCCGGGCCGCACCTGGTCCAACGAACTCACTGCCCCCGGCGCCCCGTCCAGGCCGACCACCTGCACCCCCGGGGCACCCTCCTGGGTCAGGGATCCCAGCAGCACCCGTCCGAACGCCTGGCCCTCCTGGCCCGCACACACCAGCAACACCCCGTCCGGACGCATCAGTGCCGCCATGCTCAGGGCCTCGGAGCGCTGCTCACGCTCGGCCAGCACCGCCAGGGACTTGTCGGTCGAGGTGATGGTGAAGGAGACCGCGAGGATGCCGTCGTCCATCGTGGACTGCACGTCATACCCGGCGTCAGCGAACACCCGCAGCATGCGCGCGTTCTGCGGCAGCACATCGGCAACGAACCGGCGCACCCCGAGTTCGCGCCCGGCTGCGGCCAGGTGCTCCAGAAGCACCGACCCCAGACCCTTCCCCTGGGCCGAGTCGGCCACATTGAACGCGACCTCGGCGTCACCGCCGTCCAGCCGCTCGAACCGGCCGACGGCCAGGATGGCCTCCCCGTCCACGAGCACCAGGGCCACCCGGTCGCGGTGATCGACCTGGGTGAACCGGGCCAGCATCTCCTCGCTGAGACGGGCCATCGGAGCGAAGAAGCGCAAGTACGTGGAGCGTTCGCTCTGGCTCATGTGGAAGCGTTGCAGCGCGTCGGCGTCCTCGGGGCGGATCGGTCGGATGCGCATGGTGGATCCGTCCCGCAGCACCACGTCGGCTTCCCAGTGCGCTGGGTAGTTGCCGCTGTGCGCCATCTGACGATCCTATGCGGGCACTCACGGTGTGTGGGCCGGACCGACCGGTCCAGATGGGCGACAATAGCCACCATGGCCCGTCGTTCCACCCCAGATGATGCTGCCCAGAGCACGATCCTCGACGTCGACGTCTCCACCGAGATGCGCGGTTCGTTCCTGGAGTACGCCTACTCGGTGATCTACGCACGCGCACTGCCCGACGCCCGCGACGGGCTCAAGCCGGTGCAGCGACGAATCCTGTTCCAGATGTCGCAGATGGGTCTGCGCCCCGACCGTGGGCACGTGAAGTCCGCCCGCGTGGTCGGGGACGTGATGGGCAAACTGCACCCGCACGGTGACGGTGCCATCTACGATGCCCTGGTGCGGATGTCCCAGCCGTTCTCGCTCCGGCTACCGCTGGTGGACGGGCACGGGAACTTCGGGTCCCTCGACGATGGTCCGGCCGCCGCCCGGTACACCGAGGCCCGGCTGGCGCCGGCCGCGATGGCGATGGTGGCGGACCTGGACGCCGACGTGGTCGACTTCGTCCCGAACTACGACTCCCAACTCACCCAACCGGAGGTGCTGCCCGCGGCACTGCCGAACCTGCTGGTCAACGGTGCCAGCGGGATCGCGGTCGGGATGGCCACGAACATGCCCCCGCACAATCTGGTCGAAGTCGTCGCCGCCCTGCGGCACCTACTGGCCAACCCCGACGCCGAACTCGCCGAACTGATCCGGTTCGTGCCCGGACCCGACCTGCCCTCGGGGGGCAAGATCGTGGGCCTGGAGGGCATCCGGGACGCCTACGCGACCGGCCGCGGCTCCTTCCGAACCCGGGCTACGGCCCGGATCGAGAACATCACCGCCCGGCGCAAGGCCATCGTGGTGACCGAACTGCCCTATCAGGTGGGCCCGGAGCGGGTGATCGAGAAGATCAAGGACGCCGTGCAGTCCAAGAAGGTGCAGGGCATCACCGCGGTGACCGACCTGACCGACCGAGAACACGGGCTCCGCATGGTGATCGAGGTGAAGAGTTCGGTCAATCCCGAGGCGGTGCTGGCGGCGTTGTACCGGTATACCCCCCTCGAGGAATCCTTCGGGATCAACAACGTCGCGCTGGTGCAGGGCCAGCCTCGCACCCTGGGGCTGCGGGAACTGTTGCAGGTGTACCTTGCCCATCGGATCACGGTGGTGCGCCGACGCACCGAGTACCACCTGAACAAGAAGTTGGAGCGGGCTCACCTGGTGGAGGGCCTGCTGGTCGCGATCGCGGACATCGATGAGGTCATCCAGGTGATCCGCACCAGTGAGGACGTCCAATCCGCCCGGGACCGGCTGATGACGGTGTTCGACCTGTCCGAGGCCCAGGCGGACTACATCCTGGCGCTGCGCCTGCGCCGCCTCACCAAATACTCCCGGTTGGAGTTGGAGGCCGAGCGCGACGAACTGGCCACCGAGATCAAGAACCTGCGGATGATCCTCGACGACGAGGCACTGTTGCACCAGGTGGTCGGTGACGAACTCGCGCAGGTGGCTGCCGAGCACGGCACGCCCCGGCGAACGGTGCTCCTGGAGTCGGCCCCCGATGCTGCCGTGGAGGCCGGCGCGGTGCGTCGGTCCAAGGCCGAAGCGATCCCGCTGGAGGTACCCGACTCCCCCTGCTACG
Organism: Pseudactinotalea sp. Z1748; assembly: GCF_049725185.1. NCBI lineage: Bacteria > Bacillati > Actinomycetota > Actinomycetes > Micrococcales > Cellulomonadaceae > Pseudactinotalea > Pseudactinotalea sp. Z1748. Next base: position 477,076 of record NZ_JBMPQB010000003.1, read on the forward strand.
TGCTGCTCTCGGCCACCGGGTTGCTAGCCCGCACGGCCGATGACGCCGAGGTGGTCCGGGCCGGTGCACGCAGTGCCCACGACGCCCTGACCGCCTCGATCCGCACCACGGCACGCGGCCTGGTCGCGGTCCTGACCAACACCGGCCGCTTGGTGCGCCTCAGCGTGGTGGAGATCCCGGCGCTGCCCCCCACCGATGGGCCGCCGAGCGCTTCGGGCGGTGTCCCGGTGGCGGAGATGGTGATGCTTGAGCGCGGTGAACGCGTCGTCACGATCACCAGCCTGGAGGCAGCGAGCCCACCCCTGGCGCTCGGTACCCGGGACGGGGTGGTCAAGCGCGTCACGCCCGAGCAGTTGCAGCGCGACTCCTGGCCGGTGATCACCCTGAAGGGCGGCGACGAGGTGGTCGGGGGCGCCCATGCCGGCGACGACGACGACCTGGTGTTCGTCACCGACGCCGCCCAGTTGCTGCGGTTCTCCGCCGGTGGGGTCCGTCCCCAGGGACGGGCAGGTGGCGGGGTCGCCGGTGTGAAACTGCCCCAGGGTGGGCGGGTCATCCACTTTGCGGTGGTGCCCCAGGGCACGGACGCCCAGGTGGTCACCGTGGCCGGGCCGCTCGACGCCCTTCCCGGGACGGTGCCGGGTAGCGCCAAGGTCACTCCGTTGGCCGCCTACCCGGCCAAGGGACGCGCGACCGGTGGGGTGCGCGCCCACCGGTTCCTGCGTGGGGAGGACGCGTTGTACCTGGCCGGGGTGGTTCCGGCACCGGCACGGGCGGTGGGCTCCGGTGGTCAGGCGGTGGACCTGCCGGAGGTCGACGAGCGCCGGGACGGCTCCGGACGGACGGTACCCGCCCCGATCGCCGGTCTGGGCTGACCAGGCCTGATCAGGTCGCGGCACCAGATCCTCGTCCCCCTGGGCCACCAGCACCCCCGCGCGTACCCGACCGGGAGGGGCACCACCCCAGCCGCCAGCGCCGGCATCAAGAGTCCTTGTGGCAGGTTCCGCTGCACCGCAGAGCCGCCGAACTGGGCGACCAAGTGCACCACGGTGGAGCCTGCCAGGAGAAGTAGGCCGGTGATGAGGAGACCTCGTCGCTGCCCCATCGGCGGGGTCAGATCTCCACTGCGTACATGGTGGAGTGGCGAAACCGTTCGAAACCAAGTTTGTCGAAAAGCCCGAAGTCGGCCGGGAGCGCCGGCACGTCCACCCCGAGTCCGGCGTACTGCATGCCGTCCGCAGCGTAGGCACGCAACGCCTGGGCCATCAGCGCCGTCCCGACACCCCTGCCGCGCCATGCCTCGCGGACCCCGAGGATGTCGATGTAACCCTCGGACCCGCCGACGGCCTCCCAGTCCTGCTCGTACCGGCCCGAGTACAGGTAGCCGGCCACCTGGGCCCGGTCGGTGGTGCGGTCCAGCACCAGGAAACTCCAGGACGGCACGAAGTAGGTGCGTCCGTCGGTCCAGGTCTCCGGTGTGTGCGGCTCGGAGCCGTCGTGCTTGGCGAACGCGTCGTTGTGGGCCAACCGGACCTGGTCGTCCAGTTCCTCCCGCCAGGGCACGAGTTCGAGATGATTGGGCAGGGGGCCCTCAGGGATGGGCTGGCTCAGATCCCGGCGCATCTCGGTGTAGTGGCGGATCGGGCGGAAGCCGCGCTCGGTGAGCATGCTGGAGGCGTCGGCCATGCCCTCCTCCACGTGCACCAGGATTCGTCCGGGCACATCCTTGCCCGAGGCAGCCAGGAGTTGACGGGCCCTGGCCATCTGCCAGTCCACCAGCGCCGATCCGATCCCACGGCGCCGCCATTGCGGATCCACCCCGCCCTCCAGGAAGGCGCGCACCACGCGGGTGTCGCCCGGGTGCACCACAACGGTGCCGTAGGCGCAGATGGTCCCCTCGTCGTCGAACCCGGCCAAGGAGTTGTTCAGCGGATCCTTCCACTCCCCGGAGAAGTTCTCCCGGGCTTCTTCCAGGGTGGTGCGGTACGGCGGGTTGTCATGCACCTCGATCCGGCGGAAGAGGCGGTGCAGGGCCGGGGCGTCCTCGACCTGCAGCGCGCGCCAGGTCAGGCCCAGTTCGGCCGACGGCATCGGCAGCACCGTGGGCGCCTGGGCCCGCTCGGGCAGTGACGTGGGGTTCTCACTCACCGCAGCCTCCTCGGGCGGACCAGGTCAACACGCAGCGGGCAGATCACATCGAGAGGGTATGCGTCCGGGGCCGTTCGAGCAAAAATCTCCCGAGCCGCTGCCGGCGGTCTCACGCATCGATCCGCTCCAGATCCAATGCACCGGCCCCCGCCACGATGAAGTCCTTGCGCGGGGCCACGTCGTTGCCCATCAGCAGTTCGAAGACGCTCTCGGCCTCCTCGATCGCCTGTTGGTCGGCCATGGTGATCTTGCGCAGCGTTCGCTTGCCTACGTCCATCGTGGTCTCGGCGAGTTGGTCCGCGTCCATCTCCCCCAGGCCCTTGTACCGCTGGATCGGTTCGACGTAGCGGCGTCCGGTCCGCTCGAGTTTGGCCAGGAACTTGCGCAGTTCGGCCTCGGAATAGGTGTAGGTGACCTCACCCTTGCGCGAACCCTGGGCCATGGTCTGCACCCGGTGCAGCGGCGGGACCGCTGCGAACACCCGTCCGGCCTCCACCAGCGGGCGCATGTACCGGAAGAACAGGGTCAGCAACAGGGTGCGGATGTGCGCGCCGTCCACGTCGGCGTCGGTCATCAGGACCACCTTGCCGTACCGCACCTGATCGAGGTCGAAGGTACGCCCCGATCCTGCGCCGAGCACCTGAATGATCGAGGCACACTCAGCGTTCTTCAGGATGTCGGCCGCCGAGGCCTTCTGCACGTTAAGGATCTTGCCCCGGATCGGCAAGAGCGCCTGGAAGTCGGAGTTCCGGGCGAGTTTGGCCGTGCCCAGGGCGCTATCACCCTCAACGATGAACAGTTCCGAGCGCTCCACCTCGTCGGTGCGGCAGTCGGCCAGTTTCGTGGGCAGGGTAGAGGTCTCCAGGGCGTTCTTGCGCCGGGACAACTCCTTCTGCATCCGTGCCGAGACGCGGGCACGCATCTCCCCCACGACCTTCTCCAGCACCGCGGAGGCCTGGACCTTGTCGGCTCGCTTGGTAGCGGCGAGCCGCTCGGTCAGGTTCGTCTCCACCACCTTGGCGACGATTGAGCGCACCTGGGAGGTTCCGAGCACCTCCTTGGTCTGCCCCTCGAACTGGGGTTCGGGCAGACTCACGGTGACCACGGCGGTCAACCCGGCCAGCACGTCGTCCTTCTCGATCCGGTCCTTGGAACTCTTCGCCGAGATCTTCAGCCGGCGGGCGTTGGCCTCGATCTGCTTGCGGATCACCTTCACCAGGCCCTGCTCAAATCCGGCAAGGTGTGTTCCACCCTTGGGCGTGGCGATGATGTTGACGAAGGAGCGCACCTCGGTGTCGTACCCCACGCCCCACCGCAGGCCGATCTCCACCTTGCAGGTTCGCTCCACCTCGTGCGGCCGCAGATGTCCCTTGCTGTCGAGTTGCTGGACGGTCTCGGTGAAGGTGCCCTCGCCCTGCACGTGCCAGATGTCGCTGACGGGCCCGTCAGTGGCCAGGAAGTCGACGAAGTCCAGCACCCCGCCGTCATGGCGGAACACCTCCTCCACCGATCCCTCTGCGCCGGGGGTACCGGGCAGCCGGCGCTCGTCCCGCACGGTCAGCGTCAGTCCCGGGACCAGGAAGGAGGTCTGCCTGGCCCGCGTGATCAACTCGTCGTAGGAGAACGTGGCGCTGGCCGGGAAGATCTGCCGGTCGGCCCAGTACCGCACCCGGGTTCCGGTGCGTTTGCGCGGCACCTTGCCCACCACCGCCAGTTCGGAGGACTTCACGAACGGGGTGAAGGCAGCGGCCGGGTCCAGCCGGCCGTTGTCGGCGAACACCCCTGGTTCGCCCCGGTGGAAGGACATCGCGTGGGTTTTCCCACCGCGATCCACCTGCACCTCGAGCCGCTCGGACAGCGCGTTGACCACGGAGGCGCCCACGCCGTGAAGACCACCGGAGGCGGCGTAGGAACCGTTGCCGAACTTGCCGCCGGCGTGCAACTTGGTGAAGACCACCTCCACCCCGGAGATGTTCAGGGCGGTGAGGTTGTCCACGGGGATGCCACGGCCGTTGTCGCGGACCTCCACCGACTCATCCTGGTGCAGGATCACCTCGATGGTGTCGGCGTGACCCTCCAGGGCCTCGTCGACGCTGTTGTCGATGATCTCCCACAGGCAGTGCATCAGTCCGCGCGAGTCGGTGGAGCCGATATACATGCCTGGACGCTTGCGCACCGCCTCCAGCCCCTCCAGGACGGACAGGTGCCGGGCGGTGTAACTGGAATCAGTACGTGCCACACCCCCATCGTAGAAGGCACAGGGGCCCGTTCGCGGGAGCGCCATGCGGATCGAGGCCGGTCCTGGTGTCGGCCACGGCACACCCCGGGTGGGGAATAGCGCTACGCGGTCAGCGAACCACCCCGCCCGGATCTGACTTTGAGCCCGGCGGGTGATTACATAGCAGTGTGACTGCCTTAACCACAGAACATGCCACTGCCGAACTGACCGGCGCCGACCGCTGCGACGCCTGCGGAGCCCAGGCCTATGTCCGCGTCCACCTCGAGGCCGGCGAGCTTCTGTTCTGCGCGCACCATGGGCGCAAGTACGCCGAGCCGTTGGCCGACGTGGCCACTCACATCCAGGACGAGAGCAAGCGCCTACTGACCGAGGATCAGGACGAGCGCGTCTGATCCTCCGAGCCGCGGTGCCGTCGTCCGCGTACGCGTGAGGACGGCCGGGGACACCCACCACGAGACACAAACTGTGGCCGGCAGCGAAACCTGCCGGCCACAGTCATGTCTTCTGGCGAACGGATCTTCCGGAACTCCTCGGCCCGGCGAGGATCAGTCCAGGTAGTCGCGCAGCACCTGCGATCGGCTCGGGTGCCGCAGTTTCGACATGGTCTTGGACTCGATCTGGCGGATCCGCTCCCGCGTGACGCCATAGACCTTGCCGATCTCATCGAGGGTCTTCGGCTGCCCGTCGGTGAGCCCGAACCGCATGGAGACCACGCCGGCCTCCCGTTCGGACAGAGTGTCCAGCACCGCGTGCAGTTGCTCCTGCAGCAGGGTGAAACTGACCGCGTCGGCCGGGACCACGGCCTCGGAGTCCTCGATCAGGTCGCCGAACTCGCTGTCGCCGTCCTCACCCAGCGGGGTGTGCAGCGAGATGGGCTCACGCCCGTACTTCTGCACCTCCACGACCTTCTCCGGGGTCATGTCCAACTCAGCGGCCAGTTCCTCCGGCAGCGGCTCACGGCCCAGATCCTGCAGCATCTGGCGCTGCACGCGGGCGAGCTTGTTGATGACCTCGACCATGTGCACCGGGATACGGATGGTGCGGGCCTGGTCGGCCATGGCCCGGGTGATCGCCTGGCGGATCCACCAGGTGGCGTAGGTGGAGAACTTGTAACCCTTGGTGTAGTCGAACTTCTCCACCGCGCGGATCAGGCCCAGGTTCCCCTCCTGGATCAGGTCCAGGAAGAGCATGCCACGGCCGGTGTAGCGCTTGGCCAGGGAGACCACCAGGCGCAGGTTCGCCTCCAGCAGGTGGTTCTTGGCGCGCTTACCGTCATGGGCGATCCACTGCAGGTCACGGTACATCCGCCGCTCTTCTGCCTTGGCCTTGGTCCTGTCCCAATCCGGGCCGTACGGGGGGTTGGCCAACTTTTCCTCGGCGAACAGACCCGCCTCGATCCGCTTGGCCAGCTCCACCTCTTGGACGGCGTTGAGCAGCGCGACCTTACCGATCTGCTTCAGGTAGTCCTTGACCGGATCGGCAGTGGCACCGGCGGTGACGACCTGCTGGGCGGGTGCGTCGTCGTCGTCGGCGTCGGAGAAGACGAACGCGACCTCTTCGGTCCCGGTCCCGGTCTTCTCAACATCGTCCTTGCCCGTGACCTGCTCCTCGGTCTCCCCGACCACGGTCAGGTTGGCCTCGGAACCGTTACCACCGGACTTCGCACCCGTCTTTCGGGTGCTGGTGGACTTCGCAGCGGCCTTGGTCGCCTTCTTGGCGGTACCGACGCTCTTGGGTGCGCTCTTCGTGGCAGGCTTGGTGGTGGCCTTGGCAGCGCTCTTCGCGGGCGGCTTGGTCGCGGTCTTGGTTGCCGACTTCTTCGTGGTGGCCGACTTGGCCGCAGGCTTGGTGGCCGCAGTGCCCTTCGCCCCGGTGCCGCTGGTACGACGGGAGCGAGTCGACGTCGCGGGATTGTCCTCGATCGTGGTGTCCGGCATCTCTTCGGAAATCTCCTTGTCGCGGGGTCATGTCAAGGCAACGAACAGTGCGGTCTGGGTCGGACCGGTGATGTGTTGCCCTGGGCATCGACGCCGGTGACGCTGCATGCGATCCTGTATCGATCGGGTCCCCGCCGATGGTCAAGCGGTGGCCTGCCACTGCGGCGCGGTGTCGGTGCCTTTCCATTATAACGTCAGCGGGCGCCAGACATTCCCAATTATTCCCGGCGAAGCCCGGTTCAGCCGTCCTGGTAGGCCTCCACCGGTGGGCAGGTGCAGACCAGATTGCGGTCCCCGTAGGCCCCGTCCACACGGCGCACGGGCGGCCAGTACTTGTCCGCGGCCACCGCCGGTACCGGGTGCACCGCCTGCTCTCGGCTGTAGGGGCGGTCCCAGTCACCGAGCACACTGGCCGCGGTGTGCGGAGCGTGCACGAGCGGGTTGTCCTGGCGGGACCAGGTTCCCGCGGCCACCTGCTCTGCCTCGTCGTGGATGGACCGCATCGCCTCGATGAACCTGTCGATCTCGCCCAGGTCCTCCGACTCGGTCGGTTCGACCATCAGCGTCCCGGCCACCGGGAAGGACATCGTGGGGGCGTGGAAGCCGTAGTCGATCAGCCGCTTGGCCACGTCCTCCACCGAGACCCCAGTCCTGGCGGTCAGCGGACGCAGGTCCAGGATGCACTCGTGGGCGACCAGGCCGTTCTCACCGCGGTAGAGGACCGGGAAGTACGGATCGAGGCGGGCGGCGATGTAGTTCGCCGACAGCACCGCCGCCGCGGTGGCCTCGCGCAACCCGGCGCTGCCCATCAGCCGGATGTAGGCCCAACTGATCGGCAGGATCGAGGGCGACCCGTACGGGGCCGCGCTGACCGCGGCGCCACTTCCGAGTTCCTCGGCCATCGGGTGCCCGGGCAGGAACGGCACCAGGTGCTCGGCCACGGCCACCGGCCCCACGCCCGGCCCCCCACCGCCGTGCGGGATGCAGAACGTCTTGTGCAGGTTCAGGTGGGATACGTCCCCACCGATGTCCCCCAGGCCGGAGTAACCGACCAGCGCATTGAAGTTGGCGCCGTCGATGTAGACCTGGCCCCCGGCGGCATGGACCAGTTCGCACACCTCGGTGATGCCGTGTTCATACACCCCGTGGGTGGAGGGGTAGGTCACCATGAGCGCCGCGATCCTGCCCTCGTTCTCGGCCAGGACCCGGCGCAGGTCCGCTGTGTCGATGTCGCCGTTGTCGGCGCTGGCCACGATCTTCACCTGCAGGCCGGCCAGCACCGCGGAGGCGGCATTGGTGCCGTGCGCACTGGCCGGGACCACGCAGATGGTGCGTTCGGTGTCGCCGTTGGCGCGGTGATAGGACCGGATCGCCAGCAGCCCGGCCAACTCCCCCTGGGAGCCGGCATTCGGTTGCACGCTCACCGCGGCGTACCCGGTCAAGTCCGCGAGCCAGGTGTTCAGCGACTGGATCAACTCGTGGTACCCGGCCACGTCCCCGGCCGGGGCGAACGGGTGGATCCGGGCGAACTCGGGCCAACTGATCGCGGCCATCTCGGTGGCGGCGTTGAGTTTCATCGTGCACGAACCCAGCGGGATCATCCCCTGGTCCAGTGCGTAGTCCTTGTCGCACAGCCGGCGCAGGTAGCGCATCATCGCCGTCTCGTAGTGGTAGGAGGAGAACACCGGGTGCGTGCAGAAGTCCCTGGTGCGGGCCAGTTCGGAATCGATGGCGAACGGTTCACCGGCATCGGCGTCGTCTGCGCCCGCACCGCCCGCTGCGGCGACCACCGCCTCGACCAGATCCTCCAGGACCTCAGTGGTGGTGGTCTCGTCGCAGGCGATAGCGACGGTGTCGGCGTCCTCCCGCCAGAGGGTGATGTTTCGTTCCAGGGCGGCGGCCAGCACGGCGTCGGCACGGCCGGGCACACGGACCTGGACGGTGTCGAAGAAACTGGCATGGACGACGGCGACACCCGCCTTGCGCAGCCTGGTCGCCAGATCCGTTGCGTGGGTGTGCACCCGGGCGCCGATCCGGCGCAACCCCTCGGGGCCGTGGTACACGGCGTACATCGCGGCCATCACCGCCAGCAGCACCTGAGCGGTGCATATGTTGGAGGTCGCCCTCTCCCGCCGGATGTGCTGTTCGCGGGTCTGCAGGGCCAGCCGCAGCGCCGGTGCGCCGTCGGCGTCCTTGCTCAAGCCGACCAGGCGGCCGGGCAACTGTCGTTGCAGTCCCTGGCGGACCGAGAGGAAACCCGCGTGCGGGCCCCCGAAACCCATCGGCACCCCGAACCGTTGCGCGCTACCGGCCACCATGTCTGCGCCCCAGGAGCCGGGCTCGCGCAGTTGGGTCAGGGCGAGCAGGTCCGCCACGACCGCCACCTGTGCACCAGCCTCGGCGGCCGCGTGGGTCCAGGCCTGCACCTGGCGCAGGGCCGGAACCCGGCCACTGGCCTGGGGGTAGGACAACAGGAGCCCGAACGCGCCGGCCAGTCCGGCCGGATCGGCGGTCACGTCGAACTCGGCCAACTCGATACCCACCGCACGGGCACGGGTGGCCAGTACGGCCTTGGTCTGGGGCAAGGTGTCGGAGTCCACCAGGAACACCGACCTGTCGGTGTCGCGCACCACCCGGCGCGCGAGCAGCATCGCCTCGGCCACCGCGGTGGCCTCATCGAGCATCGAGGCCCCGGTGATGTCCAGGCCGGTGAGGTCGGAGATCATCGTCTGGAAGTTCAGCAGGGCCTCCAGCCGGCCCTGGGAGATCTCCGGCTGGTAGGGCGTGTAGGCGGTGTACCAGCCCGGGTTCTCCAGCACGTGCCGGGTGATCACCGAGGGTGTGTGGGTGTCGAAGTATCCCCGGCCGATCATCGAGGTGCGCACCGTGTTCTTGGCCGCGATCGCGCGCATCTCTGCCAGGACCTGGGCCTCGGTATCCGCGAACGGCACTTCGGTGAGATCGTCGGTGCGTATCGCCGGCGGCATCGCGGCGTCGATCAACGCCTCGAGACTGTCCTGCCCGATCGCGGCCAGCATCGCGTCCCGGTCGGTCTCGGACAGGCCGATATGACGGCGCAGGAATTCCGGAGCGTGCTCAGTCAAGTCGATCCGCCCGGTCAGTCCGCGATCAGCGCGTCGTAGCCGGCGGCGTCCAGGAACTCCCCGGTCCCGGTGACGCGCACGGTGAACAGCCAGGCCTCGCCGTACGGATCGGAGTTGACCACCTCGGGGTTGTCCACCGCCTCGGAGTTGATGCTCAGGACCTCACCGGAGACCGGCGCGTAGAGCTCGGAGACGGACTTGGTGGACTCGATCTCACCACAGGACTGCCCTGCGGTGATCTCGGCGCCCACCTCGGGCAGATCCAGGTAGACCACGTCCCCCAGGGACTCGGCCGCGTAGGCGGTGACCCCGACGGTGGCCACATCCTCGTCCATGACCACCCATTCGTGTTCTGCGGTGTACTGCCTGTCGGTAGGGGTGCTCATCAGAAGTGCTCCTCGGGTTTCAAGCGGGCCGTGTGTAGAAGGGCCGTTCGGCCACGGTCATCTCCTGCAGGTTACCGCGCACGTCGACGCCGACCACCTGGCCGGGCTCGTAGGCAGACATGGTGCGGGCAAGGGCGATCGGGTGCCCCAGGGTCGGCGAGAGCACCCCGGAGGTGATCCGCCCGACCACCTCCTCACCGTCCAGGACGTCGTAACCGGTGCGGGCGGCCCGCCGACCGGTCCCGGTCAGAGCCGTCAGGAAACTGCGCGGCCCTTCGGCGGCTCGATGGGCGAGGGCGGTGCTGCCCACGAACTCCCGGTCGGCGTGGACCAGCCGGCCCATACCGACTTCGTATGGAGTGACCTCGGTGCCCAGTTCCTGGCCGTACAGGGGCATACCGGCCTCCAGGCGCAGACTGTCCCGGGCGGCGAGCCCGCAGGGTTCGAGCGTGCCCTCACCGGCCGCGGCCAAGCGCTGCCAGACCCCGACGGCGGCGTCAGCAGGCAGGCTCAACTCGAAACCGTCCTCACCGGTGTACCCGGTGCGGGCCAGGAGCACCGGCACGTTCCCGAGGTTGGTCAGCACAGCGGAGTAGTAGCGCAACTCCTCCAGGTCCACCGGGAGCAGACCGGCCAGGATCCCGGCGGCCTGCGGTCCCTGCACGGCGATCAGAGCCCGGTGGGGTGTCCGGTCCACCACCGAGGCCGCGAACCCCCGGCTGCGATGAGTGATGCTGTCGAGTACGGTGATCCGGTTCGCTGCGTTGGCGATGACCAGGAACTCCATCTCCCCGAGCCGGTAGACGATCAGGTCATCGAGGATGCCGCCGTCGGCATCGACCAGCATCGTGTAGCGGGCGCGCCCGTTCTTCAGCCGGGAGCAGGCCGAGACCAGCGCATAGTCCAGCGCCTGGTCCGCTTGCGGGCCACTCACCTCGATCTGACCCATGTGGGACAGATCGAACAGGCCGGCGTGCTCCCGCACGGTGTGGTGCTCGGCCAGGTCCCCGGCATACCGCAACGGCATCGACCAGCCGGCGAAGTCGGTCATCCGAGCGCCGGCGTCGAGGTGAACCTGGTGCAGTGGGCTGGTGTGCAAGGTGCCCTCGCTCATGGGGTCCTCCCCGGAGTTGGTCACTCCTGCGGTTTGGCAGCCAGTACGTGGCAGGGCGACTCGAGCAGAATGCGCTGCGCGTTGGAACCCAGGATCAACTTGCCCAGGGGCGAGCGGCGCCGGATGCCGATCACGATCAGTTCGGCGTCGGTATCGATCGCAGTGTGCACCAGTGCCTCGGCCACGTCCTTGCCGCGCTGCAGGTGGCGAACCTCGTAACCCACACCACTGGGGTCGATGGTGCTCCGGGCTTCCTCCATCGCTTCCTCGATCGCATCCGGTTCGGCGTCCCGCCCGCCGTGCACCAGCACCAGGAGACGTTGGGAGCGCAACTTGGCTTCCTCTATCGCTGCCTCAAGGGCCGCGCGTCCCTCCGCGGTGGCGATGAAACCCACAACAACTGCCATGTTGACTCGCTCCTTCATCGGCCTCGACTGTTCCCCCGAGACTATCGCGGGAGCGGGACCGGCGTGACCGGAAGCGGCTCGGACCTCCTCGGTTCAGGCAACACTGCGGGCCCGCGCCCAGCCGGGAGGTATTCCGTGATCCACCGCGCGCCGGATCAACGACGCCAGCCGATGCTGCGGGTCCTGCTCCAGGCACTGGTGCAGGCATAGGTCGGCGCGCGCGCCGTCGCCCTCGTACCAGGCGAGCCAGGCCAGGACCGCCCACACCTGCGCGGTACGTCCACGGGCGGCCACCGCGACCAGGTGGTGCAGCACGTCGGTGGCCCGTGCGGCCAGATCGCGCTCCGGGGGCTCCCCGCCCGGGCTGAACACCTGGGCCAGCAGCGCCTCGCCGTCGTCGTGCAAGACCTGTAGCACGGGTGCTCCGGAGGCCACCGAGAGCAGCACCGCATCGCGCACCAGGGGTTCCTCCAGCCCCACCAGCAGCGCACCCAGGTCCGCCCCCTTGGCACGGTCGAGGGGACCGGTGCTGACCAGCGCCTGGTCCCAGCGAGCCGCCAGCGTGCTCAACCAGGCCATCCGGCTGCCCCCGGCCCGTACCTGCTTGCGACGCCACCGGGCTGCGGCTCTGACCGCGCAGGCCCGCAGCGCGGCACCGACCTCGACGTGGCGCAACAGGTCGGCCCGGCTGGGGGCATAGGTCATGCCGCCGAAGACCATCTCGGCCCCGATGCGGCTCTGCCGGATCCTTGCCAGTGGATGTCCCCCGGGTGGACAACATGGCTGGGCGTCGCACTCCAGGCACCGATATCGCTCCCCCGAGACCACCCAGACCCGGGAGGGGTCGGCACCGACCCCCTCGCGCAGCCACCACCGTGCAACGGTCCCCGCCGGACCGGTGGGCCATCGGTCACCGGCCTCTGCATGCGCGGGTGCCGCACCGGTATAGAGCACCATGAAGACGATCTCGGCCCCGTCAGCCCGTAGGTGTCCGAGCATGTCTCGGCGCAACCGGGCACCACCGTCCGGAGCGGGGTCGGCCAGATCCACCAGGTCCACCCTGGCCACCAGCCCCGGTCGCCATCGCACCTCCGGGTCCGGTTCGTGTGCTGCGGAGCGGACCGCGAAGAAGACTGCGGACTCCTCGGGCCAGAACCCGAGCCGGTAGGGCAGGTACGCCAGCAGCTCTACGGGGTCGTCCAGGCGAAGCACGACGGGGGTGTTGTTCGCGGTATCCATAACGCCACATGTCAGCGCAGCACCCCGCGATCGCGGGGGCCCCGTGCCATCCGGTGTTGACACAGGATCGTCCTGAGATGGTGCTGTGGATGCCGTGTCGGCCGCGCCGGGCCCTGTGGGCGTGCGGCGGGCCGCTCGATCCTGGTGACGGGTCAAGGCAGGGCCCGAGCGCTCGGGTCGAACGCGAGCAGCCGGGCTCAGTGGCACACGTAGGTAGGGTCAGGTGGTGACCACAGCGCCCCCTTCGCCCCATGATGATCCGGCCGCGACGTTGTCCTGGCTCCGCCAGCAGGTGTCGACGGAGTTGACCTCGGCCCTGCAGCACCGGCGCAGCGGCACCGCGCATATCGGGCCGGAGACCGCCGAGGCGTTCGAGGTCGCTGAGCGACTGGCCGCCGGGGGCAAACGGCTGCGTGCGGCGTTCGCCTACCTGGGCTGGACCGGGTACGCCGACACACCCGACCCGGCCCATGTGCTGCGTGCCGGCGTGGGGTTGGAACTGTTCCACCTGGCGGCGCTGGTGCACGACGACGTCATCGACGCTTCCCACCAGCGCCGTGGCCAGCCCGCGGCGCACCGCCAGTTCGCCCGGCACCATGAACTGGCGCAGATGATCAGCGATCCCGAGGACTTCGGTACCGCCGCAGCGATCCTGCTCGGCGATCTGCTCGTGGCGATGGCGGGCGGCGAGCTGAGCGCGGCCGCCGCGCCGCTGCCGGCCCAGGCGGGCGCGCGCGTGCGCGATCTCGTCACCGAGATGATGTCGGAGGTGACGATGGGCCAGTACCTGGACATCTACGCCCAGTCCGCGGCGTGGTCGACGGATCCGGAACAGGATCTGGAGCGGGCGCACCGAGTGGTGCGATCGAAGTCGGCGCGGTACAGCGTGGAGCACCCGATGCTGCTGGGAGCGGCCATCGCCGGGGCGGGCCCGGAGGACTTGTCCACCACCAGGGCCATCGGCCTACCGATCGGCGAGGCCTTCCAGATGCGCGACGACCTGCTCGGGGTGTTCGGGGACCCGGAGGTGACCGGCAAACCGAGCAGTGATGATCTCCGCGAGGGTAAACGCACCGTCCTGATCACCACGGCGCTGACCCTGGCCGAACCGGATCAGGCGGACCGGATCCGGCGATCCCTGGGCGGGCCCATCAGTGAGGATGACATCACCGACATCCGCCGGATCCTGACCTCCTGCGGTGCGGTCGACGCCGTGGAGAGCCTGATCACCGCCCGCGCGGAGCAAGCACTGACCGCGATCCAGCAGTCAGGTTGGCCCTCTCCCGCCCGCGACCTCGCCCAGCACTTGGCCGAAGCGGCAATCACCCGCAGCACCTGAGGCTCCGCGGCCGGGCGCACCGGTTCGCAGCGCCGCAGCCCCAGACCGGCGAGCGGGAAAGAGCCTCAGGCGGCCATGATGTTCGACTGCTACCAGGCCAGCACCTGCGCGGCACGGCGCACCGAGTGAACGGCCCCGGTCCGGAGCACGCTGATCGGGGTGCCGCCCAGTTGCTCGTCTCGGGTGTGCAGCCATGCCAACGCCTCTTCGCTGTTCATGCCGGCGTCGGCGAGTTGGATCAGGGTGCCGCGCAGCCCGGGCACCGGCTGGGGCCCCTCACCCTCGGCTGCCTCGATGAAGAACGTGGACGGGACCGTCCACACCGCTCCGGGGAGGCGCCGTACCGCCAGGAGTCGCTGCTCGGCGAGCATGCCGCGCACCTCGCGCAACTGCACCCCGAGCAATTCGGCCACATCGGGCAGCGGTAACCACTGCACCTCGACGTCGGTTCCAGACGGTCCGTTCTCTTCCACTGCTGCCACGTGGCCAAGGTTAACGTGCGCAGCCCAGCCCCGGGGCGGGCCCGTGCGAGCACGCCGAGATCCCCCTACTTGTGGGAAACGTTCACATCACGCTACTGTCACAGTGTTCACATCTATCACAGTGATCACAGTATGAACTTGTGACACACCGATCACGGGAGACACCGAGGAATGAGCCCCAGGACTACCCCGAACCGGGCCGCCCGCCGACTGAATCTGACGACCGTCGGCGCGCTCGGAGCGGCCACCGCAGTCGGCCTGGCCGGCGTGCCGGGCCCGGCCCAGGCGCAGGCAGCGGCCTCCGCCGACCCACTGGCTGCGCTGCGCGCTCCTGGGCACCTCAGCGCGCAGGCACAGTCCGGTCTGGCCGCGAGCCGGTCGGGATCTGCCCTCGGAGTGGCGCCCGCCCCGCAACGCAACAGCGACACCCTCTACACCGTGCGTTCGGGCGACACCGTCGGTCACATCGCCGCGCGCTACCGAACCTCGGTCTCGGCGATCGTGTCGGAGAACAACCTGAATTCGAGGGCCTTCATCCGCGTGGGTCAGGTGCTGCGGATCCCTGGTCAGTCCGGTTCGGGCAGTTCAGGGAACTCGAACTCGTCGTCGTCGAACGGTTCGTCCTCGAGCAGGTCGTCCTCGTCCGCGGGTAGCACGCACACGGTGCGCGCCGGGGACACGGTCTGGGCACTGGCGAATCGCCACGGCACCAGCGTGAGCCGGATCATCTCGGCGAACAACCTGAACTCCAACGGCCTGATCCGCATCGGCCAGCGCCTGACCATCCCCGGGTCCTCCTCGAGCAGTTCGTCCGGATCCTCCTCCGGCGGTTCCTCCTCGGGCTCGACCGGGTCCACCGCAGGGGGTTCCTCTTCGAGTTCCTCGAGCTCCTCCTCATCCCGCACGCACACCGTGCGCGCGGGTGAGACCGTCAGCCACCTGGCCGCCCGCTACGGCACCAGCATCAGCCCGATCGTCTCGGCCAACAGCCTGGGCTCCAACGCCCTGATCCGCATCGGTCAGCGCCTGACCATCCCCGGGTCCTCCTCGAGCAGTTCGTCCGGATCCTCCTCCGGTGGTTCCTCCTCCGGTGGTTCCTCCTCCGGTGGTTCCTCCTCGGGCTCGACCGGGTCCACCGCAGGGGGTTCCTCTTCGAGTTCCTCGAACTCCTCCTCATCCCGCACGCACACCGTGCGCGCGGGTGAGACCGTCAGCCACCTGGCCGCCCGCTACGGCACCAGCATCAGCTCGATCGTCTCGGCCAACAGCCTGGGCTCCAACGCCCTGATCCGCATCGGTCAGCGCCTGACCATCCCCGGGTCCTCCTCGAGCAGTTCGTCCGGATCCTCCTCCGGTGGTTCCTCCTCCGGTGGTTCCTCCTCGGGCTCGACCGGGTCCTCCTCGGGCTCCGGCAACGCCTCGGCCACGACCTACACGGTCAAGTCCGGGGACACCCTGACCCGCATCGGCCGTCAGTTCAACATCTCCATCGGTCGCCTCGTCTCGGCCAACAACCTGACCGGCTCCATGATCCGGGTGGGCCAGCGACTCACCATCCCGGCGCCGACGTCGTCCGGAGACGACCTCATCCCGAACACCTTCCTGCACTACACCTACTCCGATGACGTGGTCGCGGCAGCGAACGAGAACAAGCGCTCGCTGCTGGCCATGAACGTGCCGAGCCGAAGCGAGATGGAGCAGATCGTGCGCCAGACCGCCCGGGACATGGGCGTGGACCCGGCCCTGGCGCTGGCCATCGCCCACCAGGAGTCCGGCTTCGACGCCCGCGCGGTCTCCCCCGCCAACGCGGTGGGCACGATGCAGGTGATCCCCTCCTCGGGGCTGTGGGCCAACGACCTGGTCGGACGCAACCTGAACCTGCTGGACCCCCGCGACAACGTGGTGGCCGGTGTGGCCATCCTGCGCGCGTTGCAGCGCACCAGCGATGATCTGCCCACGGCCATCGCCTCCTACTATCAGGGCCAGGGCTCGGTGCGGAACAACGGGATGTACTCCGACACCCGCCGGTATGTGGCCAGTGTGCAGACTTTGATGACACGCTTCGGCTGATTCCCGCGGCACAGCGCGCCCGCGCTTAGACTCCGGCCATGGCCACCACCCTGACCGACCCGATGCTCGGGCGCATGGTCGACGGCCGGTACGAGGTGACCTCCCGCATCGCTCGCGGCGGGATGGCCACCGTGTACCTGGCTCTCGACCGGCGCCTGGACCGGCAGGTCGCGATCAAGGTGATGCACCCCCACCTGGCCGAGGGCCACGACGTCGCCGCCCGGTTCCGCCGGGAGGCCCGCGCGGCGGCCCGGCTCACCCACCCCGGTGTCGTCGGTGTGTATGACCAGGGCAGTGAGGGTGAGACCAGTTACCTGACCATGGAGTACGTGCGCGGGCAGAATCTGCGCAAGGTGTTGCGGGCCGAGGGTGCACTTGCTGTGGGCGACGCACTCGACGTCGTCGGCGATGTACTGGACGCCCTGGCCGCGGCCCACCGCGCCGACCTGGTCCACCGCGACATCAAACCCGAGAACGTTCTCGTGGCTGACGACGGGCGGATCAAGGTCGCCGACTTCGGGCTCGCTCGAGCGGTCACCGAGGCCACTGCGGCCACCACCGGCACGCTGCTGGGCACGGTGGCCTACCTGGCCCCGGAGATCGTCACCTCCGGGATGGCCGACGCCCGTGCCGACGTCTACGCCGCCGGGGTGCTGCTGTACGAGTTACTCACCGGTTCCCCGCCATTCTCCGGCGAGACCCCCATCCAGATCGCCTACCAACACGTCAACGAGGACCTGCCCGGTGTCCGCGAACGGGTACCGGGCATCCCGGTGCAGGTCGAGGATCTCATCGGTGCGCTGAGCGCCCGGGACGTCCAGGAGCGCCTCCCCCACGCCGGCGCCGCGGTGGCGATGCTGCGCCAGGTGCGCGCCGGGCTGAACCCGGAGGAACTGACGATCAGGGCCGACGTACCCGGCTCGGAGCCGGGACCGTGGCCGGACAGCGATGACCCCGCAACGTCCGATCACGGCGCCACCGCTGCAACACGCTCGGTGCGCCCGACCAATCACTCGGGAACTATCTCGCTACCGATCGGTGCGGTGACGGCCGCCCAGCCCCGAAGTGAGGTGGACCGGCCTCGTCGACGCCGCAGACGACGGCGGGTGACCGCGGTGGTGATCACGCTGCTGCTACTGCTCGGGGCCGGCGCCGCGGGGTGGTGGTATCTCATGCTCGGCCCGGGGTCCTATACACCGGTGCCCGATGTGGTGGGTCAGGAACAGGCCCGGGCGCTGAGCCAGATCGAGACCGCGGATCTTCGCCCGGTGAGTGCCACGGCTCATCACGACGACGTCGCCGAGGGCCTCGTGATCAGCGTGGACCCCGAGGTGGGTGCCGAGTTGGCGCGGCAGAGCACCGTCACGGTCACGGTTTCCCTCGGCGTCCGCACGGTCACGATGCCCGACGTGGCCGGAATGAGCCAGGAGGAAGCAGTCGCCGCGATCGCCGACGCGGGCTTCAGCACCGAGACGCAGGTGAGCACCGCCTACTCCACCGATGTGGATCAAGGCGATGTGATCGAGGCCTCCCCCGACCCCCTGGTCCAGGTGGAACACCACACCGCTGTCACCCTGACCGTCTCCAACGGGCGCGAACCGATCACCGTGCACTCGGTGGTCGGTGCGGCCGAGGAGGAGGCGATCGCCGAACTCGAGGCTGCCGGTGCGGTGGCGGAGGTGGGCGAGCGGGTGCACTCCGACGAGGTCTCCGAGGGCCTGGTGACCTCCCAGGACACCCAGGGGGATGCCCTGCGGGGGGACACCGTGGGACTGGTGGTCTCGCTCGGCCCGGAACTGTTCGAGGTGCCCGATGTGGTCGGGACCAGTTACCGCGATGCGGCGCAGACCCTGACCGAGGCTGGTTTCGAGGTGGACCGCGACGACGTGTTGGGTGGGTACTTCAACACCGTCCGGGCCCAGGACGTCGAGCCCGGGTCGATGGTGCCGCGCGGAACCGTGATCAGCCTCACCGTGGTCTGACCCCTCCCCTGCCGCACGGTGCACGACCGCCCGAGCCGCGCCGAGCGTGCTCAGGAAACGCGCAGCATGTCCGCGACCAGGAACGCCATCTCCAGGGACTGCTGGTGGTTCAGCCGCGGGTCCACCAGGGTCTGGTAGCGCCTGCCGAGGGAGTGGTCGTCAATGTGTTCGGCGCCGCCGAGCACCTCGGTCACGTCGTCGCCGGTCAGTTCCACGTGCAGGCCACCGGGAACGGTGCCCAGCTCGCGGTGCACGTCGAAGAAGCCGCGCACTTCCTCGATCACATCGCTGAAGCGACGGGTCTTGTATCCGTTGGAGGAGGTGAACCCGTTGCCGTGCATCGGGTCGCACACCCACGTCACCGGGCGACCGTCCGCCCGGACCGCCTCGATCAGGTCCGGAAGCAACTCGCGCACCTTCGGCGCACCCATCCGGGTGATGAAGGTCAGCCGGCCAGCTTCGCCGTCCGGGTTGAGCGCATCCATCAGACCGATCGCGTCCTGGCCGGTGGCTGTCGGTCCAAGTTTGACGCCGATGGGGTTGCGCACCCGGGAGAAGAAGTCCACGTGCGCGCCGTCCAGCTCCCGGGTGCGCTCCCCGATCCACAGGAAGTGGGCCGAGCAGTCGTAGGCGTCGCCGGTGCGTGAGTCCACGCGGGTCAGTGGCCGTTCGTAGTCCAGCAGCAGGCCCTCGTGGCTGGAGAAGAACTCGACCGTACGCAGACCGTCGAAATCGGCACCGGCGGCATGCATGAAGCGGATCGCCCGGTCGATCTCGGCAGCGAATGCCTCGTACTGGGCGTAAGCGGGATTGCGCAGGAAACCCCGGTTCCACTCGTGCACCAGGCGCAGGTCGGCGAAACCACCGGAGGTGAAGGCCCGGATCAGGTTCAATGTGGAGGCCGAGTTCCGGTAGGCCTCGAGCAGCCGCCGGGGATCCGGGGTGCGTGAGGAGGGGGAGAACTCGAACCCGTTGATGATGTCACCGCGGTAGGCGGGCAGGCTCACCCCATCGCGGGTCTCGGTGCCCGAACTGCGCGGCTTGGCGTACTGCCCGGCCATCCGGCCCATCTTGATGATGGGCATCGAGGCACCGTAGGTGAGCACCACCGCCATCTGCAGGATCGTCTTGATCTTGTCCCGGATGTTGTCCGCGGACAATTCGGAGAACGTCTCGGCGCAGTCGCCACCCTGGAGGAGGAACGCCTCACCGCGGGAGGCAGCCGCCAGCCGCTCCCGCAGGGTGTCAGCCTCACCGGCGAAGACCAGCGGTGGCTGGGCGGCCAGGTCGGCGGTGACGTCGGCAAGCGCGTCGGCGTCGGGCCACTCCGGTTGCTGCTTGACGGGCAGCCGGCGCCACGCGTCCAGGCCTTCGGGGGCGAGGGGTTCAGACAGAGTGCTCACCCGCTCAGGATACGCCCGGTCACCGCAGCCGGGCTCCGGCGCTCAGTGCTCGAACGGCCGGGCCGGCACCAGCTCCTGGCCGATGCCCCTGAGCACGGCGCCGAACCAGTCGACGGAGACATCGAATGCCTTGCCACCGGCGATGCGCGGCAAGGCGATCACGGACAGTTCCTCGTCTGCCTCCTCGTCGTGGCCGACCACGCCGGACTCACCACGCTGGGCGGCCCGCACGGCCAGCGCCGTCATCCGCTCGATCAGGTCCAGGTCCTCGGGATTGGAGGCGGCGGAGCGAGAGAAGTACCCGGACTTCTGGACCATGGTCTTCTCCGCCCCGATCAGGTCGGCGAACTGCTTGGCGAACCACGCCCCGGGGTTGATGGTGTCCAGTTTGACGTGGCCGAAGGGGTCGCGCTCCACCGTCTCGCCGGCGGCCTCGAGTTCGGCGACGATCTCCGGCACTCCGGCGCCTTCGGACAGGAAGATGTTGACATTGCCGATCTCATCCATGATCCCCCGCAACCGCTGCGCCTCAGCCGGCAGGTCGATCTTGAGTTCGGGCAGGAACACCGCGTGCACGTCCCAGCGCTCCCGGGACAGGCCCAGCGCCGGGTTCCAGTCCTGGGCGTCCAGCCAGGTCCGGTAACGCGCGGCCGCGGCGGCGGTAAGCCAACCACAGTGCCTGCCCATGATCTCGTGCACGATCAGCATCCGCGGGTTGGAGCGGTGTTCGCCGATGATGTTCTGGGCGAACACCGAGGTCTGCTCGGCTGCGGTGTGGGCACCGAGGGACTGGGCAATCGGGATGATGTCGTTGTCGATCGTCTTGGGCAGGCCCACCACGGTCAGGTGGTGACCGTTCGCCTCCAGATAGGCGGCCAGGTCAGCGGCTGTGGTGTTCGTGTCGTCCCCGCCGATGGTGTGCAGCACATCCACCCCATCGGTGCGCAACTGCTCGGCCGCCACGGTCAGCGCACTCTGGCCTTGCTGGATCAGGCCGCGATCGACCAGGTCCTCGGAGTTGGTCAGTTTCACCCGGGAGTTGCCGATCGGGCTGCCCCCGAAGTTGTACAGCACATCGATCTTGGCGCGGGCCTCGTCATCGATGACGATCTTGGTGCCGGTCAGCAGTCCGTGATAGCCGTACTGGTAGGCGATGATCTCCGCATCCGGCAACTCGTCGCTGTAGTGCTTGACCAACCCGGCCACCGCCGAGGACAGGCACGGCGCAAAGCCGCCAGCGGTGAGCAACGCGACCCGTCGGATGGGAGTGGTGGACATGCGTGTGGCCTTCCTTCGGATGAGGAGTACAAGGACGGAGCCGAGAGCGACCGGCGCTGCCCACTCTAGTGCGCACTAGGGTGGCGGTCATGGCCGGCACCGAGGATGGACCACCGGATCCACCGGATGACCTCGACGCCCAGTGGGCCGACCTGACGGCCAGGCTGGGACCGCTGGACCCTGGATTGCCGGCCGAGTTCACCGAGCCCGGGACCGATGACTCGCCGGGCACCCAGGAGGCGACGGAGCCGACACCTCCGAGGTGGGCCGGGTCTGCACCGGCGCCCCCTGGCCCCCGCGATCACGGCGGCCCCGGCCCCGAGGGCGACGACGGTGACTTCGCCGCACCCGACCCCGGCCCGGTGCTGGGTGCCCCGACGCGCAACACGCTGCCCTGGGTCGGCGCCATCGGGGGCCCGATCGTGATGCTGCTGATGTTGGTGCTGTGGCCAAGCGCTCCCCCGGCGGCCTACCTGACCGCGATGGGGGTCACGATGGCGGGCTTGCTGACCCTGTGGTGGCGGCTGCCGGTACACCGGCGTGACGATGACGACGACGGCGCGGTCGTGTGAGCCTGTGCCGAGCCGGTTGACTCCGGTGCCCATGGAGACACCGGCCACCCGATCGTGACGTGATCGCCGCGCCGTTACCGGCGCGGCACGTCGATGCGGGCCGGTATGCTGGTGCCAGCAATCCCGCCACTGCCACAGGAGCCAGCATGGACGAATCCACCACTCCCCTGCTCGTCGAGACCCCGGCCGAGATGTCGATCCCGGATCTGCTGGTGGACTGGGCGAGGAAGGAGCCCAACCGCACCCTGCTGGAGACCACCACCGACGGCAACGTGTGGACCCCCATCAGCGCCGCGGCGATGCACGAGCGGGTCAGCGCCATCGCCAAGGGACTGATGGCCTCGGGGATCAACCCCGGTGACAGTGTTGCGCTGATGTCGCGCACCAGCGCGGACTGGACCATCACCGACTTCGCGATCTGGTACGCCGGCGCCGTGACGGTACCGGTCTACGAGACCTCCTCGGCCGATCAGACCGCCTGGATCCTCAGTGACGCCGCCGTCAAGGCCGTGATCGTCGAGCACGCCGACCACCGTGGCGTCGTGGAGGAGGCCCGCAAGGAGGCCGCCGCCGTCGAGCACGTGTGGACGATGACCGACGGCGGTCTGGACGCCCTGGCCGAGGCCGGCAAGGACGTCTCGGATGAGGATTTGCGCGCCCGCTACGACGCACTGCGCACCTCCGACCTGGCCACCATCATTTACACCTCCGGCACCACCGGCCGGCCCAAGGGTGCCGAGCTCACCCACGGCAACTTCGTGGAACTGAGCCGCAACGGAATCGCCGCCCTGGGTGAGAAGATCCTGGCCGATGGCGCCCGCACGCTGCTGTTCATGCCGCTGGCGCACGTGTTCGCCCGGTTCGTGGAGGTGCTGTGCATCGCTGCCGGGGCACCCGCCGGGCACACCGCCGACACCACCCAGTTGATGCGTGACATCGCCGGATTCCGGCCCACGTTCATCCTCTCGGTGCCCCGGGTGTTCGAGAAGGTCTACAACGCGTCCGAGCAGAAAGCCGCCGCCGGTGGCAAGGAGAAGATCTTCCGCTGGGCTGCCGGTGCCGCCCAGGCCTACTCCGAGGCCCTGGATACCGGGAAGGTCCCCTTCGGCGTGCGAATGAAGCACAAGGTCGCGCACAAACTCGTACTGCACAAGATCCAGGACGCGCTGGGGGGCCAGGCCGAGTACGCGATCTCGGGTGGGGCCCCGTTGGGTCCGCGCCTGGCGCACTTCTTCCGCGGCGTGGGCCTGACGGTTCTGGAGGGCTACGGGCTTACCGAGACCACTGCCCCGGTGTCGGTGGGCCTGCCCGAGCGCACCAAGATCGGCACCGTCGGCAAAGCACTTCCCGGCGTGAGTCTGCGGATCGCCGAGGATGGCGAGATCCTGACCAAGGGCATCGCCAACTTCGTGGGCTACCACAACAACGACGAGGCCAACGCCGAGGCGATCAGTGACGGCTGGTTCCACACCGGAGACCTGGGTGCTCTGGACTCCGAGGGCTACCTGACGATCACCGGACGCAAGAAGGAGATCATCGTCACCGCCAGCGGCAAGAACGTGGTGCCCTCGCAGTTGGAGGACTCCCTGCGGGCGCACCCGCTGATCAGCCAGTGCGTGGTGGTCGGAGACCAGAAGCCGTTCGTTGCCGCGCTGATCACCCTGGACGCGGAGATGCTGCCCACCTGGTTGGCCAACAACGAGTTGCCGGAGATGGACGTCACCGCGGCGGCGCAGCACCCCAAGGTGCGCGAGGCGTTGCAGCGGGCCGTCGATGGCACCAATGCGAAGGTCTCCCGGGCCGAGTCGATCCGCCGGTTCGAGATCCTCACCGATGACTTCACGGTGGAGAACGAGTACCTGACCCCGTCGATGAAGGTCAAGCGCGCCGCCGTCCTCAACGACTACGCCGCCGAGGTCGAGGACCTCTACGCCAAGGCCCGCGCCGAGCGCGAAGCCATGTGAGTCCGGCCGGGCTGGGCGGCTGCCTGGCGCGGCGGTTCGGCGGCGCCCGGTGACCTGCCCGGCGGGACCACGCCCGGCCAGGTGTCGCATCCGGGCGCTGTCGGTGCTGCGGCCTAGCCTGGGCGGTGATGGCCGAGAACCTGTCGCACCACGCGATCCCGGGACGCCGCTTGCTGGCTGCACCGACCCACGGTGCGCCGGTGCAGCCCAGTTTCGCCGACCTGGGTGTGCCCTTGCACGAGGTGACCTTCGTGGTGGTGGACCTGGAAACCACCGGCGGCTCGCCGTCGTCGTCGGCCATCACCGAGATCGGTGCAGTGAAGGTCCGCGGGGGGCACGTGCTCGGCGAGTTCCAGTCCCTGATCAACCCGGGCGTCCCGATCCCCCCGATGATCACCGTGCTGACGGGCATCACCACCGCGATGGTGATCACGGCCCCACCGGTCACCCAGGTGCTGCCCGCTTTCCTGGAGTTCGCGCACGGCGCGGTCCTGGTGGCCCACAACGCCGGATTCGACGTGGGCTTCCTCAAGGCCGCCAGCCGGTCGATGGATCTGGTCTGGCCCGCTCCGCAGGTGGTCGACACCGTCCGGCTGGCCCGCCGGGTGGTGACCAAGGAGGAGGCGCCCAACCACAAGCTGGCCACACTCGCCGGACTCTTCGGCGCCGCGACGGAGCCGACGCACCGTGCCCTGGACGACGCCCGGGCCACGGTCGATGTGCTGCACGCGCTCCTGGGCCGGATGGCCTCCCTGGGCGTGACACACCTGGAGGATCTGGCCACCGCAGCCGATCCGGTACCCGCGGCGCGACGGCGAAAGGCCCACCTCGCGCAGCACCTGCCCACCGGTCCGGGGGTGTACCAGTTCATCGGACCGAACCGACAGGTGCTCTACATCGGCACCGCGACCAGCCTGCGTCGGCGAGTCCGCACCTACTTCACCGCTGCGGAGAAGCGCGCCCGGATCGGGGAGATGGTCGACCTTGCGGTGGAGGTGGACGTGATCGAATGCGCCACGGCCCTGGAGGCCCAGGTGCGGGAACTGCGACTGATCGCCGAGCACAAACCGCCCTACAACCGTCGATCCCGCGCACCTGAGCGCCAGCCCTGGCTCCGGCTGACCAGCGAGGCCCATCCACGCCTGTCGATCGTGCGCGCCACGCCCACGGCCGGTCCGGCGATCGGGCCGTTCCCCTCCCATTCGGCGGCCCGCCAGGCACAGGAGGCGATCGTGGCGGCGGTGCCGCTACGCACCTGCACCCTGAGATTGCCGTTGACGCCCCCGGCCGGGGCGAGTGCGTGCGTGCAGGCCGAGCTGGGCCGGTGCGTGGCCCCCTGCGCCGAGATCGACACCGGCTATGAGGCGATCACCGAGACTGCCCGGCAGGTGCTCGGTGGCAGCGTGAGTGTGGTGGTGGCCGGCGCGCACCGCACCATCAGCGCCCTGGCCCACCAGCAGCGCTACGAAGAAGCCGCACAGGTGCGGGACCGTCTGTCCGCGTTCCTGCGCGGAGCCGCCCGTACCGAGCGGCTGGCACCCCTGCAGCGCGCCACCGAGATCGTGGCCGCCCGGCGCCCGGGCGGACCGGGGTCGGGGTGGGAGGTCCTGGTGGTCCGGTACGGACGGATGGTCGGATCGGCTCGCAGCCGGCCGGGCGAGGACCCCCGGCCCCTGATCGAGGCGTTGCGCGCCACCGGTGCCGCGGTGCCCGTCCCGGAGGATCTTGGGGGTGCGGCCAGCGCCGAGGAGACCGAACTGCTCGCTGCGTGGCTGGCCCAGGACGGAGTGCGACTGGTGCACTGGCTGGATGCCCACCACCGGCCCGGAGGGTGGTCGATGCCCTTGGCCGGTGCCTCGGCCTATCTGCAGGACCTGGGTGCGGCGGCATTCCGCGATCCGCGCGAGACCGAGCACCGCGCCCTGGGCGTCGGCGTGGCGGATCCGGCATCCCGGTCCGGGATCGAAGCAGGCATGATGGACCTACCCTCGTCACCCCGCACCGCTCTGGAGGAAACATGCTGACCTCGATCGTGATGATCGACACCGAAGCCGACCGGATCCCCGAGGCCGCCGCCGAGGTCGCGGAGATCGAAGGCGTCTCCGAGGTCTATTCCGTCACCGGGGACATCGATCTGATCGCGGTGGTGCGCGTGCGCCGACACGAGGAACTCGCTGGCGTCATCGCGGACCGGATCAGCAAGGTCGCGGGCGTGCGACGCACCCAGACCTACATCGCGTTCCAGACCTACTCCCGCCACGACCTGGAATCGGCCTTCTCCCTGGGCATGCAGGACTGAGCCGGAGCCGCCTGGCACGCCACGGGTGGATCAGGCGGGTCAGGCGTTGGAGGCCCGCACCCAACGCTCCAGGACGCCGGCCGCGGCGGCCTGGTCGATCGACTTCTCGGCCAGGGCCATCCCGGCACGCAGCCGATCGGTGAGGTCTCCGGTGGCGGTGCCCGGCAGATGGGCCGCGGCCACCAGGGTGGCAGCGGCGTTCAGGACGACGGCGTCGCGCACCGCCCCGCGCTTGCCGTGCAGCAGGTCGCGGGCAACCTGGGCGTTGTACGCCGCGTCCGCACCGCGCAGATCCGCCAGAGTGGCCGGGGCCAGACCGAGGTCTCTCGCCGGGTCCAGCCGGTGTTCGGTCACCGCGCCATTCCGGGCCTGCCAGATCACCGCCGGTGCCGTGGGTGAGAGTTCGTCCAGGCCGTCCTCGCTACGGAACACCAGGGCCCGGTCGCCGCGCTCGGCCAGCACCCCGGCGATGACCGGAGCCAGTTCCTTGTGCCCGACGCCGATCGCGGAGGCCTCCGGGCGGGCCGGGTTGGTCAGCGGGCCCAGCACGTTGAAGGCCGTGGGCAGCCCCAACTCCCGGCGAGCCGGAGCGGCGTGCCGGAAGGCGGGGTGGAACACCTGGGCGAACAGGAAGGTGATGCCGGCCTCGCCGGCGATCTCGGCCACCCGGCGCGGCGGCAGGTCCAGGCGCACCCCGAGTGCCTCGAGGACGTCGGCCGATCCCGATGAGGACGTGGCCGCCCGGTTGCCGTGCTTGACCACCCGGGCACCGGCGCCGGCGACCACCAGGGCGGCCATAGTGGAGATATTCACGCTGTGGTGCCGGTCCCCACCGGTGCCCACCACATCCACGCATGGCCCGGGCACCTCGATCGTCACCGCGTGCCGCAGCATCGAGGCGGCGAGCCCCCGGATCTCCGAGACCGACTCCCCCTTGGCGCGCAAGGCCACCAAGAACGCCGCCAACTGCACCGCAGTGGCGTTGCCCCCCATCACCTCATCCATCGCCCACTCGGCCTCAGCCAGCGAGAGGTCCTCGCCGCTGATGAGCCGGGAGATCAGCGCAGGGAAAGTAAAGGCTGCCATCGCCTGGACCGCCGGGCCGGTCAGCCCTGCGTGGCGGTGGCGTGCTCGCGCAGCAGGTCGGCCACCGCCTCCTGCACCACGAACGGGTCCAGGGGGTATCCGACCACGCCCTCGGCTTCGGACCACGAGGCCAACCAGGCGTCCTGCGCCCGGGCGATCAGCAACAGCACGGGGGGGCAGTTGTACACCTCGGACTTGAGGGTGCGGCACAGCCCCATCCCACCGTGTTTGGGCGTCTCGCCGTCCAGCACGAGCAGGTCGAAGTGGCGGTTGTGCACGTACTCCTGGGCAGCCTCGTGGGTGGCCACCTCGGTCCACTCGATCAGCGGTGTGTCGACCGAGGCCCGGCGCCCGATCGCGGTCCGAACCTTGCCGCGCGTGGTGTAGTTGTCGCTGTAGAGCAGGATCTGGGCCCGCGGCTGCGGACCGCTCCGCTGGCTGTCCTGTGCAACGACGGTCATCGAGATCCTCCCGTGGTCGGTGAGCCGAGCAGCGGCCCGTGGTCACTTCTCATCGTAGTGCGTCAGGTCCCGGTGCGCGGGCCCCGGCGACGGCCCGCCGGACCGGGAGATGGTGACGGTTGCCGGGCCCTTCGTCACGACGTTCCCGCAGGTCAGGCGCCGCACGGGCGGATTTCGCGCACAGTCATGCGTAAAGTCCCAATTCGGGGGCGTGTGTGTCGCCACGCAGCTCCCGGCTCGGCCATAATGACAGGGTGTCGTCTGCAACTACCGCTTCCTCCACCACGCATGTGAGCGTGAAGCGTCCCAATGTCGTCGTCATCGGTGTCATCGTCTGGCTTGCCAGCGAGTTGATGTTCTTCGCCGGCCTGTTCGCGATGTACTTCACGCACAGGTCCGTCGCGGGCCCCGAGATGTGGGCCGAGGGCACCGGCTTCCTGGACGTCCCCTACGCACTGACGATCACGATCATCCTGGTGTCGTCCTCGTTCACCTGCCAGTTCGGCGTCTGGGCTGCCGCGGAACATCGCCGCACGCGGACCGGGAAGATCTGGCAGCTCACCAAGTGGGGCATGAACGAGTGGTTGATCATCACCTACGTCCTGGGCGCCGCGTTCATCGCCGGGCAGATCCTGGAGTACGCCACGCTCGTCGACCACGGGCTGACCATGGCCAACTCCAGTTTCGGTTCGGTCTTCTTCATCGCCACCGGCTTCCACGGACTGCACGTGCTCGGCGGGCTGGTGGCCTTCTTGTTCGTGCTGGGTCGCTCCTACGCCGTCAAGCGCTTCACCCAGGCCGAGGAGACGGCCATGCACGCGGTGTCGTACTACTGGCACTTCGTCGACGTCGTCTGGATCGCCCTGTTCATCACCATTTACTTCATCAGGTAGCAACACCTCATCTGGCACTAGAAATACGTCGAAGGAATCACACATCGTGAAGGCACTCGCGGCGAAGAGAAGGCACCGGGCGGCTCCCGTTGTCCTCATGATGCTTGCGCTCGTGGTCATGGGCGGTCTGTTCACCGTCTTCGCTCCACAGGCAGCCGAAGCAGAGGAGGAGATCAACGCCGACGCAGCGAACGGGGAACGGATCTTCATCACCAACTGCGCCACCTGCCACGGCATGGACGCCGAGGGAAGTGACGAAGTCCCCTCGCTGATCGGTGTAGGTGCGGCATCGGTGCACTTCCAGATCGTCACCGGCCGGATGCCGATGGCGGCCAATACCCCGCAGGCGGAGGCCAAGCCCCCGCAGCTGACCGAGCAGCAGGCATTCGACGTGGCGGCCTACATCGCCGCCATGGGTCCGGGCCCGGCGATCCCCAGCCCCAGCCAGGTCGACCCCGAACTCGGCGACGCCCCCAACGGCATGCTGCTGTTCCGCACCAACTGCGCCATGTGTCACAACGCCGTCGGCGCCGGCGGAGCCCTCACCGAGGGCAAGTACGCCCCGGCGCTATGGGAGTCCACCGGGGTGGAGATCTACGAGGCGATGCTGACCGGTCCCCAGTCGATGCCGGTCTTCAACGACGCCACCCTGACGCCGGAGGAGAAGCGCGACATCATCGCCTACCTGTACGCCCAGCGTGAGCCCAACCCCGGGGGCCTGACCCTGGGATCGCTCGGCACGGTGCCCGAGGGTGTCTGGGTCTTCGTCGTCGGGATCGGCGGCCTCATCGGCTTCGCGATCTGGATCGGAGCACGGTCCTCATGAGCATCGAGCAACAGCAGTCGCGCGCCGAGGTCGTGCCGGCTGATCGCGAGTCCGTGCCGGAGAGGTTCGAGAACCCTGGGATCGAGCCGCACCGCCCACGCCTGGGCGATGAGGACCCGGTCGCGGCGAAGCGGTCCGAGTGGCAGGTGGTCCTGATCTTCGGGATCTCGATCCTGGCCACCATCGGCGGCGTCGTCGGGTTCTACGCCTTCCCCGTGGATGAGGGCGTGTCCCTGGGCGGTATCCGCCTCTCGAACCTGAGCCTGGGCCTCGGTCTGGGTGTCGGCATGCTCGGCATCGGCGTCGGTGCGATCCACTGGGCCAAGTCGCTGATGTCGGACGTGGAGCAGAGCGAGCCCCGCGAGGAGCAGCGAAGCGACGAGGAGACCCGCGCGACCATCGCCGGCATGCTGCGCGACGGTGCCCGGGAGTCCAACATCGCCCGCCGGCCCCTGTTGAAGGGCACCCTGGCCGGGGCGGTGCTGTTGGCCCCGCTGACCTTCCTGGTCCCCTTCATCGGTGGTCTGGGGGGTGACTGGAACATCGACCGGTTCCGCCGGACCGCGTGGGCTCCCCGCACGAACGACGCCGGCGGGACCGAGTTCGTCTACCTCGCCCACGACCCCGGTGGCGGCCGAATCCGCGCCGCAGATATCACCGAGGGCTCGATCGTGCACGTGATGCCGTACGAACTCACCGAGAACTACGAGCACTACTTGGACGAGAAGGCCAAGGCCGTGGCGATCCTGGTGCGCGTGGACCCGCGCGAACTCACCGAACCCGAGGATCGTCAGGACTGGTCCTACGAGGGCATCGTGGCCTACTCCAAGATCTGCACGCACGTGGGTTGCCCGGTGGCGTTGTACGAGCGCCAGACCCACCACGTGCTGTGCCCGTGCCACCAGTCAACGTTCGACATCACCGACCAGGCCAAGGTCGTGTTCGGACCGGCGACCCGGCCGCTGCCGCAGTTGCCGATCGCCGTCGACGACGAGGGGTATCTGTACGCGGCCGATGATTTCCCCGAGCCGATCGGCCCGAGTTTCTGGGAGCGTGACCGAGTATGAGCACCACCACCGCCCCCACCGGTGTACCGAAGAAGCCCTCCCGCGCCGCTGCCGCGGGAGACCTGCTGGACAGCCGGGTCGGCGCGGCGAAGATCGGTAAGGGCCTGCTGCGCAAGATCTTCCCCGATCACTGGTCCTTCCTGCTCGGCGAGATCGCGCTGTACAGCTTCATCGTGCTGATCATCTCCGGCGTGTTCCTCACCATGCACTTCGTGCCCTCCATGGCGCACGTGTACTACCCCGAGGATGCGCTCCCGGAGACCATGCAGGGCGTGTACATGTCAGAGGCAATGGCCTCCACGACATACATGTCCTTCCACGTCCGCGGCGGCCTGTTGATGCGCCAGATCCACCACTGGGCGGCGCTGCTGTTCATGGCGGCGATCGTGGTGCACATGCTGCGGGTGTTCTTCACCGGCGCGTTCCGGAAGCCGCGTGAACTGAACTACCTGATCGGGTTCACGCTGCTGATCGTCGGGCTGCTAGCCGGCCTCACCGGATACTCCCTGCCCGACGACGTACTCTCCGGCAACGGGCTGCGCATCCTCGAGGGTGTGGCGCGCAGTATTCCCGTTCTGGGTGCCTACCTCTCCATGATGATCTTCGGCGGGGAGTTCCCGGGTGTGGACATCATCCCGCGCATGTTCACCTTCCACGTGCTCCTGATCCCGGCGCTCATCCTGGCGCTCGTCTCGGTGCACCTGTTCCTGGTGTTCTGGCACAAGCACACCCAGTACCCCGGTCCGGGCCGTACCAACAAGAACGTGGTCGGCTACCCGCTCTTCCCGGTCTACATGGCCAAGGCGGGTGGTTTCTTCTTCATCGTCTTCGGGTTCCTGGCGCTCATGGGCGCCACGATGGGCATCAACGCCGTCTGGAACTACGGCCCGTATGACCCTTCTCTGGTCAATGCGGGCGCTCAACCCGACTGGTACATGCTCTTCCTCGAAGGCGCGTTGCGCCTGATGCCGGGGGTCTGGGAGATCTCTGTCTTCGGATACCTCATCCCGCTGAACATCCTGATACCGGGGGCCATCATTCCCGGTCTGCTGTTCACGTTCTTCGCGCTGTACCCGTTCATCGAACGGTCCGTCACCAAGGACGACAGCGAACACCACGTGCTGGACCGGCCCCGCAACGTCCCGGTGCGAACCGGTCTCGGGGTCGCCTTCATCACCGCCTTCATGGTGTTGAACTTCGCCGGCGCCAACGACCTGATCGCGACACACTTCGACCTCAGTCTGAACACGATCACCCATGTGCTCCGAGTGGCATTCTTCGTCGCCCCGGTGCTCGCCTTCATCATCACCAAACGCATCTGCCTCGCGCTGCAGCGCAACGACCGCAACCTGGTGCTGCACGGTCACGAGACCGGGCAGATCGTCCGGTTCGCCTCCGGTGAGTACATCGAGGTGCACAAGCCACTCGACGAGCACGAGCGCTGGATTCTGGTGGGTCACGAGCCGGGCCGGCCGTTGGAGATCGACCCACCGGAGGACTCCGCCGGAGTACGCCGCCCGGGCTACAACAAGGACCGGTTGCGCCAGCGGATATCCCGGTTCTTCTACGAGGACCGGGTGGAGCCGGTCACGCCGGCCGAACTCGCTGCGGCAAACCGCCACCACGACCACCACGCGGCTGTGGACGCCCACGAGATCGCCACCGAGCAAGGCATCGAGGCAGCCGAGCGCGCCGGACACGAGCGGGACGAAGAAAGCGTCGGCAGTGGCATCACCAGTTCCGGTCCTCCCGGGTCCAGCACGCACGGCTGAAGGCCTCCCCAGCACCCTTCGCGAGCCGCGGCCCGGCGCGCGCTACCCGCGCACCGGGCCGCGGCTTCGAAGTCCCATCGTGGACCCTGTTCCTGCCCGAGCACACGGCAGGCTCAGGCGATACGGTGGAGGAAGGGCCGCGGAACCCGCACTCGGCGGGTGATCCGCAGTCGCCACCAATCGGTGCGGAAGGGCCGCACCGACCACCACCAGGAGGTAATTCATGGCGCAGTACACGCTCCCTGACCTTCCCTACGACTACGCAGCGCTCGAACCGCACATCTCCGGCAAGATCATGGAGTTGCACCACAGCAAGCACCATGCAACCTACGTATCCGGCGCCAACACCGCGCTGGAGAAGATGGCCGAGGCGCGTGAGTCCGGTGACCTAGCCACGGTGAACATGCTGGAGAAGAACCTGGCATTCAACCTCGGGGGCCACATCAACCACACCGTGTTCTGGAACAACCTCTCCCCCGACGGCGGTGGCGAGCCCGAGGGCGAACTGGCCGAGTTCATCAAGGATCAGTTCGGCTCCTTCTCCGGGTTCAAGGACCACTTCACGGCCAACGCCACCGGCATCCAGGGCTCGGGCTGGTCCATCCTGGGCTGGGACGCCCTGGGCCGGCGCGCCCTGATCTTCCAGCTCTTCGACCAACAGGGCAACATCCCCGTGGGGATCACTCCCCTGCTCCAACTCGACATGTGGGAGCACGCCTTCTACCTGGACTACCTCAACGTCAAGGCGGATTACGTCAAGGCGTTCTGGAACATCGTGAACTGGCAGGATGTGGCCGCTCGCCTCGAACGCGCCAAGGCCAACAGCGCCAGCCTGACCGGCTGACCCCGGACCGCCGGCAGCACGTGCGAGCCGGACCCGAGCCCGCACACGAGAAGGCCGCAGACCCTGCCCCCGGAGGGCAGGGTCTGCGGCCTCGTCGTAGATGCCGATGGCCGTCGTATGGTGCCGGGTGGCGCCACGCACCGGCAGCGGGGCGCCGACCTACCGCCTGCTGGTAATCAGTGCGCGTGCGGGCCGCGGCTGAACTCGAATACGTGGCCGATGAGACCCACGACGGCGACGGCAACCCCGAGGCCGAAGACCCACCAGCCGGCCGCCAGGCCGAGGAAGACCAGCGAGACGGCGATACCGAGCACGAACGGCCACCAACTGTACGGCGCGAAGTGGCCGTAGTCGCCGGCCGGGTTGTCCTCGATCGTGGCGCTGGGATTATCCTCGGGGCGCGCATCGATCTTGCGGCTCTGCAGCATCAGGAAGAACCCCACCATCGCCCACATGCCCATCAGCAGGGCCAGGCCGGTGGTGCCGACGGGCTCCCAGTCCGACCAGAGGCCGTAGATGAGGGACACGGGAAGGAAGAACACCGCCAGCGCAATGAACGACCACATCTCCACGCCCATCGGACGGCGGGTGTTGGGCTGGTTCACGGTGGAGCCGCTCGCGTCCCCGGTGTGGGTGTCGGTCATCGGGCGTCCCCTCCTCTGACTGAGGTCTCCGCCGAACTCTCGGCGTCACCGTAGATCTTCTCCAGCACATTCGGATCCGGTTCGATGTGGTCCATCGCGGCAACCTCCGGGTGGTGCAGGTCGAACGCAGGACGCTCGGAGCGGATTCGCGGCAGCGTCACGAAGTTGTGCCGTGGCGGCGGGCTCGAGGTGGCCCATTCGAGCGAGGCGCCGTGGCCCCACGGGTCATCGAGGGTGACCTTCGGGTGCTTGCGCCAAGTCTTGTAGACGTTGTAGAGGAACGGCAGCGTCGACAGCGCCAGCACCACGGCCGAGATCGTCGACAACTGGTTCATCCAGACGAAGTCGGCTTCAGGCAGGTAGTCCGGGATTCGCCGCTGCATACCCATCACACCGAGCCAGTGCTGGATGAGGAAGGTGCCGTGGAATCCGAAGAAGAGCAGCCAGAAGTGGATCTTGCCGAGGCGTTCGTCCAGCATCTTCCCGGTGAACTTGGGCCACCAGAAGTAGAAGCCCGAGAACATCGCGAACACCACGGTGCCGAACACCACGTAATGGAAGTGCGCCACCACGAAGTAGGTGTCGGTGAGGAAGAAGTCCAGCGGCGGGCTGGCCAGGATCACGCCGGTGAGCCCACCGAACAGGAAGGTGGCCAGGAAGCCCAGCGACCAGAGCATCGGCGTCTCGAACGTCAGTTTCCCGCGCCACAGCGTGCCGATCCAGTTGAAGAACTTCACTCCTGTCGGAACCGCGATGAGCATCGTCATCACCGCGAAGAACGGGAGGAGCACCTGCCCGGTGGAGTACATGTGGTGCGCCCACACCGTCACCGACAGTCCCGCGATCGCGAAGGTGGCGAAGACCAGGCCCTTGTAGCCGAAGATCGGCTTCCGGGAAAACACCGGCAGCACCTCGGAGACGATGCCGAAGAAGGGCAGCGCGATGATGTAGACCTCCGGGTGGCCGAAGAACCAGAACATGTGCTGCCACAGCAGTGCACCGCCGTTCTCGGCGGCGAAGACCTGTGACCCGAGGATCCGGTCCGATGCCAGCCCGAACAGCGCAGCCGCGAGCAGCGGGAAGGCCATCAGCACCAGGATCGAGGTGAGCAGCACGTTCCAGGTGAAGATCGGCATCCGGAACATCGTCATACCCGGCGCCCGCATGCACAGGATGGTGGCGATGAAGTTGACTGCACCGAAGATCGTGCCGAATCCGGTCATGATCAGCCCGGTGACCCACAGGTCCGACCCGAGTCCGGGCGAGTAGGTCTCCAGCGACAGCGGCGTGTAGGCGAACCACCCGAAACTGGCTGCACCACGTGGGGTGAGGAACCCGGACACGGCGATCAGTCCGCCGAAGGTGAACAACCAGTAGGAGAACATGTTCAGCCGCGGGAACGCCACGTCCGGGGCGCCGATCTGCAACGGCATGATGGCGTTGGCGAAGCCCGCGAACAGGGGTGTCGCGAACAGCAACAGCATGATCGTGCCGTGCATGGTGAAGTACTGGTTGAACTGTTCGGCGCTGGTCACCACCTGGATGCCCGGCGCGAACAGTTCGGCCCGGATCACCAGGGCCAGCAGGCCCCCGAAGGCGAAAAAGATGAAGGAGGTCACCATGTACAGATTGCCGATGACCTTGTGGTCGGTGGTGGTGATCCACTTGACCACCGAGGTGCCCAGGCTCTGACGGTCCGGGGCGAGTCCCGGCACCACCTCGACGGCATACCCGGTGCTGGTGTCACGTTCGTCGATAGCCATCAGTCATCCTCTCCCTGGCCAGGGGTCCGCTGACCGGACGGAATCGAGATCCGGTCCAGGCTGGAATCCAATTGGCCGGTCTGCCCGGCCTCGCGCAGCGCGGCGATGTGCTCCTCGAACTCCGCTTCGGAGACGACCTCGACGTTGAAGAGCATGTTCGCGTGGAACTCACCGCACAACTCGGCGCACTTGCCGATATAGGTGCCCTCCACGCCGGGGGTGATGTGGAAGACGTTGCGCTCGCCCGGGATCATGTCGAGTTTGTACAGGAAAGCCGGCACCCAGAAGGAGTGCGCGACGTCTCGCGAGAGCACCACGAACTCCACGGTCTGGTCCACCGGAAGCACCAGCGTCGGCACCTCATCCGGAGCGCTCGTCACCACCTCATCCGGGGTGAAGTCGTTGTCCCACGGGTCCCCGGTGTCCCAGACGTCCTCGTCGACGTAGTTGAAGTCGAACGCCCATTGCCTTCCGATCGCTTCGATCTGCAGGTCGTACTCACCGGTCACGTCGGTCTGCTCGTCCTGGATAGCGGCCGTGTAGTAGAACAGCACGCCCACCATCACCAGCGGGACGAAGGTGTAGAGCAACTCCAGCGGCAGGTGGTAGCGCAACTGCACCGGCAGGGTGTTGTCGTGCTTGCGCTTGCGGTACACGATGACGCACCAGATCAGCAGCCCCCAGACAAGCACACCCACCAGGAGGGCCGCGATCCAGGTGTCCACCCAGAACTGCACCAAGGTGTCGGTGTGTTCGGTCATACCTTCAGGGCCGGGCAGCCAGCCACGCTGGACCTGTTCGGTCGAGCAGCCGGCCAGAACGAGCAGGCCGATCAAGCCGAGTACCACCGGCCTGGCTCTGCGTGATGGTGATCTCCGTACAGGAGGGACGGACACGATGCGGACGCCTTCCGATCTCATGGATGAACTGTCCCCAAGCCTATCCCCTCCGCCGGGATGCGAGCACGCCAACTCGCCCCATCCCCACCTGCGAGAACACATCCGAGGTGACATGCTGTCAGGTTCTGACACAGCCCCGGTGGTACGTCGTGTCATCGGCTCCGACCGGGGCCGGTTCAGGCTCCGTGGGTCAGAATGATGTCGGTGAGGATCGCCACACTCGGGGCCCCCTCGCCCTGCGGCATCGTGATCAGCACCCGGGAACCTTCCGGGACGTCCACGAGCAGGTCGGCCCACTGTCCCTGACCGATGCGGGCGACCCACGGAACGTGCTGGGAACCTTCGTGCTCGGGCCAGGTGCTGTCCCGATCCTCGTTCGTCCAGGACACCACCGAGTAGGCGAGTGCCACGGTGTGCCCCGGCGCCAGTACGTCACCATCACCCTCGGCGATGACTTGCACCGTCGCCTCTGGCGGCTCCGGTGCGTCCTCCCGCACGGTCAGCAGGGCCGGCGAGCCGAGCTCGCCGTCGATGGTCACCGGCAGGTCCTCAGGCTCGGCAACCGGCGTGGCATCGGCGGCACCGGCAGCATCAGGCCCGGCGGTGTCGATGACGTCCACCACGAACACGATGGTGTCCTCACCGCCGATCCCGGCACCGGGGTTGCCGGAGGCCCCGTAGCCGAGTTCCGGAGGTATCGAGATCAGCAACCGCGAACCAACGGGGTGGCCGGGGATGCCCCGGGACCAGCCCTGCACCACCGAGGTGAGGGCGAACATGGCCGGGGCACCCCGTTCGAAGGAGGAGTCGAATGGCTCGGCCTGTCCCCACACGTGCCCGGCGTAGTCGGCGAGCACCGGCGCCTCCTCCGCGACCACCTCACCGTCGCCCTCCTCGAGCACCTCCACCTGCAGGCCCGCCGGAGCGCCCGAATCGGGGAACGTCATCTCTGCGGAGGAGCCGAACTCGGCCGACACCTGCGGCAATTCATCGCCGGGCGCACCGGCGTCGTCGTCGGTCTGAGTCGTCCCGGCATCGTCGTCGGAACTCTCCTGCGGTCCCGGATCAGGGTCGCCCGCGCAGCCGGCCAGAAGCACCAGCGCGGCACCGATCGCCGCGGCGCCACGCAGGCCCCGCCGCCACTGCGCGCTCAGTGGAAGGAATCCCCACAGGCGCATGATCCGCCGGCGTTGGGGTTGTCGATAGTGAACCCCTGCTTCTCGATCGTGTCGGCGAAGTCGATGGTCGCCCCGCTCACGTACGGCACGCTCATCTTGTCCACGATCACTTCGACGCCGTCGAAGCCGCGCACGGCGTCTCCGTCGAGGAAGCGCTCGTCGAAGTAGAGTTGGTAGATCAGCCCGGAACAACCACCGGGCTGCACGGCCACCCGCAGGCGGAGGTCGTCACGACCCTCCTGCTCCAGCAGGGCCTTGACCTTGGCCGCTGCAACGTCGGTCAGCAGCACCTCGTGGGTGACATCGTTCTCGGTGGTCTGGCTCATCGTCGTCTCTCCGGCTCGGGGTTGCGCTCGGTCGCCTCGCGACCTCTCCCTCAACTCTAACCCGCACTCGCCCAGATTCCGATCCCGGGTTCTGCGCGATCCGTTTGCTCAGGGTGGTTCGGCACGTGTCCGCTGCGGCCCGGACGCATCCGACGGCGGTGAGCCGCCCTCGAGGCGGGCGACCTCAGGCGGTCGCCCAGTTGCGCATCACCCGGGCTGAACGAGCGCCCAGGGCCTGCACCGGATCGGCCCGGTGGGCAGCCGCGGGCCGGTTTCCGGGTACCAGTGGCTGGTCGATCAGCGGATAGGCGGCGCTGATGCCGACGGTGGCCATCTCCCGGCGGTTGACGTAGACCTCGTGTGCCACTGCTACCACCGGCAGCCCACGTTCGGCCGCCAATGACCCAACCGTGGCCACCACTCCCTCATGCATCGCGTCGGCGTCCAGCGAGGCAGTCCCGGTCAGGACCAGGTCCGCCCCTGCCATCAGATCGCGCAATCCGACCTCCTCGCCGACGACGCCGGCACCGGGCAGCACCCGTGCGCCGAGCAGTCCGAGTGCAAAGGCCGCGCCTCCCCCGGCGCCGGTGTGCGAACTGCTCGGTTCCAGCACCCGCTCATGTCCCGCCAGGACCGGCCGCAGTGGGGTCAGAGCCCGGGCGTGGCCGGCGGCGTCATGAGCGAAGACGGACGTGGCCGATTCGATCTGCTGCGCCTCGAGGGCATTGATGCCGAACCGTTGCAGTCCTGCACCTGCCCCGTGCAGCCCCACCAACGGCGTGTCCGTCGCCGCAGCCACGACCAGATCCACGCCGGCCAGGTGCTCGCGCAACCCGGCGAGTGCAGACCAGGCCGGCGCGTCGGTGCCGGTTCCGAGGCCGGTCAGTTCGGTCAACCTGCGCAACAGGCCGGCACCACCGTCATGGGTGGGGCTGGGGCCCAGTCCTATCACCACCCGGGTGGCGCCCCCGGCCACGGCTGCCTGCAGGAGGTCGGCGAGCCCGTCGCTGGAACCCTCGGTCGCCCGGGTGCGGGCGTCCCCGACGCTGCTCCGGTCACCGTTGAATCCCAGGAGAGCGGCACCGTCGATGTAGGCGGTACCGCCGCCGTCGCCACCCACCTGCAGTACCGCGGCAGGAACCGGCCTGCCGAGCGAACCAGGCACCTCGATCGGGGTGAGTGTTCCGCCACGGGCCGACTGTACGGCGTCGATCAGGCCGGTGCTGCCATCGCTCATCGCGGCCGTGAGAACCTGGTGCCCGCCCCCGTCCCAGGGACGGGCCAGGACCTGCCCGGCCTGGGCAGCGGTCAGGGTGCCACCGAAATGGTCCGGGGCGATCAGCACACGCACCCGGCCATTGTCCCCCACCGCCGGCGTTCTGCGTCACGCCGGGGCCGTCCTGCCACGGATGCCGGCTGTGCGGCGGGCACCGGCGGCGATGCGGCTACCCTGGTGGGGTGTTCGGACGCCAGAAGAATCCCCCGCAGCCTCAGCCCAGCGAACCGGATCCGCCGACGTCGGTGGACGGCCGCAAGGGTCGGCCCACGCCCAAGCGCAAAGACGTCGAGGCCGCCAACCGGCGACCCCTGGTCCCCAACGATCGCGGCGCTGCGCGGCGCAGCCAGCGGGAGAAGTTCGCCAGGGCCCGCCGGGAACAGCAGGAGGCGATGCTCTCCGGCGACGAGGACAAAATGCCCCCGCAGCACCGCGGACCGGCACGCCGGTTCATGCGGGATTACGTCGATGCCCGCTGGTCCCCGGGTGAGTTGTTCCTGCCGGCGGCGATCCTGATCATCCTGGTACTGCTCGCCGGCAACCTGTTCCCCGCCTTCATCGAGGTCATCATCACTGCGATCCTGGTGGCCTACGTCTTCGTGCTGCTGGCGATCATCGATGCGGTGGTTCTGGCGGTGCGGGTGCGGAACAAGGCCCGCGCGAAGTTCGGCGCGGACAGTCTCGGCCGAGGCCCGCTGATGTACGTGGTGTTCCGCGCCTTCTACCTGCGACGCATGCGCCTGCCCCGCCCGGTGGTCAAACGCGGCGAGTTCCCGGTCTGAACCGACCGCTGCCGATGGGGACACGGCTTCCCGGCCGCACCGGTTCGGTACCGACGTGGCCCGGCGGTACGGCGTGGCTCAGCACCGCAGCAGCGACCGGTTCATCCACGCCGCCCAGGTAGGGCCTGCGTAGATGAAGGCGGTGTAGGCCTGGACCACGTCGGCGCCGGCCGCGAGATAGGCGCGCGCGTCGGCCGGTGAACTGATTCCGCCGACGCCGATGATGACCTGCCCGGGGGCGCATCGTCGCCGCAACCTGGCGACCACCTCCAGGCCGCGGGCACGTACCGGTAGTCCGGACATGCCACCGGGGCCGTGGTCGTGATCGATCGTGGTGTTCACCGCCACCACACCATCCAGGCCCAGTTCGGCGGCCAGGTCCGCCACCGCATCGACGTCGTCATCGGCCAGATCCGGGGCGATCTTGACCAGTACCGGTACCGGGCGGGCCGCACCGGCATCGGCGGCCTGTTGCACCGCCGTCAGGATCGGGCGCAACGAACTGATCTGCTGCAGGTCCCGCAGGCCCGGGGTGTTCGGCGACGAGACGTTCACCACGAGGTAGTCGGCGTAGCGGGCGAGCAGGCGCGCGCTGTAGGCGTAGTCGGCAACCGCCTCGGCGGCCGGGGCCAGTTTGGATTTGCCGATATTGACACCCAGCACCACGCGCCGCCCGGCCGCGGTGCGACGCAACCGCTGTAGGCGCTCGGCCACCACGGCGGCGCCGTCATTGTTGAACCCCATCCGGTTCACCAGGGCGGCCCGCTCGGGAACGCGCCACAAGCGCGGACGTTCATTGCCGGGCTGGGGGCGTGCGGTGACGGTGCCGATCTCGACGAACCCGAACCCGAGGGCCGCCAGTCCGGCGACCATGGTGGCGTTCTTGTCGAAACCTGCGGCCAGACCCAGCGGGCCACCGGTGGCCCTGCCGAACAGCGTCGGCGCGGGCTGCGGTACGGAGCCGCCCGCCGTGGGCGCCCGGCGCCGGACGCCATCGGCGGCCGCGGTGCGCAGTGCCCGCCGATTCGCCGAAGCGCCGCTGAGCAGCGACACTGCCGTCCGCGCAGGCCCCAGCCGGCCGGCGAGCCCGATGGCGGTGGCTGCCAGGTGGTGGGCCCGTTCCGGGTCGCTCCTGGTCAGCACGCGGGTGAAGACCGCCCGGTAGGCGGCCGCGGCCGGGCCGGGCGGGCCCGGGCGCGGCAAGGTCCATTCCTGGGGCTCGAGAGCTCGGCCGGACTGCGGATCCGGTGGGCGCGTCGTCATCGGGTCCACCCTCGCACCTGGGCGGTCACTGCGCCGCGACCCGGCCCGGTCGTGACCACCACAGCCAGCTCAGGCCGAGGAAGGGCAGCACTGCGGGGAAATAGCCGTAACCCGCCCCGAATCCGGACCACACGGTTTCCCGTGGGAACAGTCCGGGATCGGTCAGGGTCAGCAACCCCACCACCACCACTCCCACCAGTTCGATCAGCACCGCTAGCCAGCCGACCCGCCGCCACCGCCGGCCGTTGTGCGCCAGTGCGATGGTCGCGACCAGGTAGACCACCGCGGCAAAGGCGGACAGGCCGTAGGCCAGCGGTGCCTCACCGGCGTCCCTGATCAACTGCACTCCCGACCGGGCGGTGGCCGAGATCGCGAAAACGGCGTAGACGACGATCAAGGCGCGCCCGGCGCCGTAGGCGGGTCGGCGGGTGTCCTCAGCCGGGGTCAGTGCCGTGTTCACCCGATCACCCAGATCTGCCAGATCCGCAGTTGCAACACCGCGATCGTGAAGGCCGCCACCACCAGCACCACCGAGGACCAGCGGGATCGGTCCAGCACGGCCCACCACCCGGCGGCCGGCAGCAACACCAGCGCCGTGATCAGGTAGCCCCACAGCAGCACGGTGTCGACCGTGTGCTCCCCCGAACCCAGAGCGATGCCGGTCACCACCATCTGCGCGATGATCGCCAGGACCACCAACGCACTGCCGATCAGTTGGATGAAGATCACCGGACGGTCGCGCAGGCCGCGAATACCCGCCCACCCGGCAAGAACCAGGGAAGCGCCGATGATGCACCATGTCAGGACCAGCACAGGCAGCACAGTAGTCGCTGGTCGGTACCATGACGTACGTGACTGAACTGACGCTGACCTCCAAGAGCCCTGCCCGCCTGCCTGCCGACGCCCTGGTGATCCCGGTGCACGAGGATGGCGGATCCGCCTCCCTGCTGGCCAACCCCGCCCTGGATGACCAGGTGCGCACCGCGCTCGCCGGCACCATCGAACTGCTGGACATCTCCGCGGAGCCGGGCAAGGTGACCCGTGTGCCCGCCCCGGAGCAGCTGGCGGCAACCACCGTGGCGTTCACCGGACTGGGCGAGGTGGATGGGCAGCCCGATGCCGAGCAGATCCGCCGCGCCGCCGGTTCCGCGGTGCGCGAACTGGAGGGTGCCAAGACCATCGCCCTCCTCTTCGGGCTGGACGACGCCGAGTCCACCGGCGCCGTCACCGAGGGGGCCCTGCTCGGGGCCTACCGCTTCACGCGGTACAAGAAGGACGTGCCGACCCCTGCCCAGATCGTGGTGATCTGCGGAGCCGCCAAGCAGAAGGCGGTCAAGGACGCGGTGGAGCGGGCACGGATCCTCGCCCAGGGAGTCAACGCCACCCGGGACCTGGTCAACACCTCCCCGAAGGACCTGTACCCGGAGTCCTTCGCCGAGACCGCC
The DNA here is from genome assembly GCF_049725185.1 of Pseudactinotalea sp. Z1748. Lineage (NCBI taxonomy): Bacteria > Bacillati > Actinomycetota > Actinomycetes > Micrococcales > Cellulomonadaceae > Pseudactinotalea > Pseudactinotalea sp. Z1748. The sequence goes on from NZ_JBMPQB010000003.1 coordinate 519,564, forward strand.
CGCGGCCTCGTCAAGGGCACCAAGGTGGGGATCGACGTGCTGGATGAGAAGGCCTTGCGGGCCGGCGGCTACGGCGGGTTGCTCGGCGTGGGCCAGGGCTCGGACCGCGGGCCCCGGCTGGTCACCCTGACCTACAAGCCGGCCAAGGCCAAGACCCACTACGCCCTGGTCGGCAAGGGCATCACGTTCGACTCCGGCGGTCTGTCGATCAAGCCTGCCAAGGGCATGGAGACCATGAAGTTGGACATGGCCGGCGCCGCCGCCGTGCTGCACACCGTGCTGGCGGCCGCGGAGCTCAAGTTGCCGATCGCCGTGACCGGTTACCTGGCGCTGGCCGAGAACATGCCCTCCGGCACCGCCCAGCGGCCCTCGGACGTGATCGAGATCCGCGGCGGTAAGACCGTGGAGGTGCTCAACACCGACGCCGAGGGCCGGTTGGTGCTGGCCGATGCGCTGGTCGCCGCGACCGAGGCCAAGGCGGACCTGATCGTGGATATCGCCACCCTCACCGGTGCTCAGATGGTGGCCCTGGGCAACCAGGTCGGCGCCGTGATGGGCACGGACGACGCGCGCGAGCAGGTGGTGGCCGCAGCCAACACCAGCGGTGAGCAGTTCTGGCCGATGCCGTTGCCGGGTGAGTTGCGCCCGTCGCTGAAGTCGACGGTGGCCGACCTCGCCAACATCGGGGACCGCTTCGGTGGGATGCTCACCGCCGGGCTGTTCCTGCAGGAGTTCGTCGGCGACACCCCGTGGGCGCACTTGGACATCGCCGGACCGGCCTTCAACGAAGCCTCTCCCCGCCACTACGTTCCCAAGGGCGGCACCGGGGTGGGTGTGCGCACGATGTTGCGCCTGCTCGAGGACGCCGCGAACGCCTGAGCCGGCCCGGGGCGCATCCGATCGGACCGGACCGCCCGGCTCGATTGGGGCGAAGGCCCAACCAGTGCCAAGATGGTGGCACCCCGCGCCATCCGGTACCGCGATCGAGGAGCAGCCCGTGAACGACGAGGAGTCCGTCCCGTACGACCTCATCGTGCTCGGCGCCGGTAGCGGCGGTTACGCAGCGGCTCTGCGCGGAGCCCAACTCGGACTGTCGGTAGCCATGGTGGAGGTCGACCGGGTGGGCGGAACGTGCCTGCACCGCGGCTGCATCCCCACCAAGGCGCTGCTCCAGTCGGCGCACGTGGCCGACGTGGTGCGCCAGGGCGAGGACTTCGGTGTGCTCACGTCGCTCCAGGGGTTGGACATGGCCGTGATGCAGCACCGCAAGCGGACCGTGGTGGACCGGATGCACAAGGGGCTGCAGTCGCTCGTGTCGGCCCGCAGCATCGAGTTCATCCCAGGTCGGGGCATGCTCACCGATGCCAACACCGTGATGGTCAACGACGCGCCCGTGCGGGGCCGCCACGTCGTGCTCGCTACCGGTTCCCGGCCAGCCACCCTGCCCGGGGCCTCCCTGAGCGGACGGGTGCTGAGTTCGGACCAGGCGCTGGAACTGGAGTGGATCCCCAGTTCGGCGATCGTGATCGGCGGCGGGGTGGTGGGTGTCGAGTTCGCCAGTATGTGGCGCTCGCTCGGCACCGAGGTCACGGTGGTGGAGGCCTTGCCCCACCTGCTACCCGGTGAGGACGAAGACCTGAGCAAGGGGCTGCGGCGGGCGTTCAAGAAGCGCGGGATCACCGTCCGGACCGAGGCCCGGGTAGAGCACGTGGACGATCGGGGCGACCAGGTCTCCATCACCTTGGCCGACGGCACCGAGGTCACGGCCGAGGTGCTGCTGGTCAGTGTGGGCCGGACACCGGTGACCGCTCACCTGGGACTGGAGGACGCCGGGGTGGACCTCGTGGACGGTTTCGTCGCCACCGATGAGCGGCTGCGCACCAGCCGCGAAGGGATCTACGCCGTCGGGGACGTGGTGCGCGGCGCGCAACTAGCCCATCGCGCATTCGCCCACGGCATTTTCGTCGCCGAGGAGATCGCGGGTTTGCGCCCCGAGCCGGTCGCGGATGACACCATTCCCCGGGTGACCTATTCCGACCCCGAGGTTGCCGCCGTCGGCCTGACCGAGACACAGGCCCGGCAGGAGCACGGCGAGGAGTCGGTGCAGACCGGTGAGTTCAACCTCGCCGGCAACGCACGCAGCCAGATCCAGGGCGTACAGGGGCTGGTCAAACTGGTGCGGGTGAACGATGGACCGATCGTGGGCGCCCATCTGATCGGTCAAGGTGTGGGCGAACTCATCGGTGAAGCGCAGTTGATGGTGGGCTGGCAGGCATACCCTGAGGACGTGGCACCGCTCATTCACGCTCACCCCACACAGAACGAATCGCTCGGCGAGGCGGCGCTGGCTCTGGCCGGTCAACCCTTGCACTCGAATCACTGACCCGACGAAGGAGACTGAGAAGGTCATGTCCGAATCCGTGCAGATGCCCGCTCTGGGCGAGAGCGTTACCGAAGGCACTGTCACTCAGTGGCTGAAGTCCGTCGGTGATGAAGTTGAGGTGGACGAGCCCTTGCTGGAGGTCTCCACCGACAAGGTCGACACCGAGATCCCCTCGCCCGTGGCCGGAGTGCTGGAGAAGATCCTGGTCGAGGAGGACGAAACCGTCGAGGTGGGGGCCGAACTGGCCGTCATCGGCAGCGGTGAGGGTGCCTCCGGCGGCGACGACGCCGAGGAGGGCGCCTCCGACGACGCGGGTGCCTCCGAGGAGGAGAGTCCGGCCGACGCCGGGTCCGAGGAGGATGAGGCCCCCGCCGTCGAGGAAGAGCCCGAGCCGGAGCCCGAGCCGGAAGCCGACGACGAGGGTGGTGAGTCCGACTCCGCCCCGAAGTCGCAGGACTCCGGTGGCGGCGGTGAGCGCACCGCAGTCAACCTGCCCGAACTGGGCGAAAGCGTCACCGAGGGCACCGTCACCCAGTGGCTGAAGTCCGTGGGCGATGAGGTCGAGGTGGACGAGCCGCTGCTGGAGATCTCCACAGACAAGGTCGACACCGAGATCCCCTCGCCCGTGGCCGGCACCCTGCTGGAGATCGTGGCCGAGGAGGACGAGACCGTCGAGGTGGGCGCTGCACTGGCCTACGTCGGCTCCGGTGACGCCGGCAGCGGCACCGGGGCCGAGGCGCCCAGTGAGAGCGCGGAGCAGCCCAGCGAGCCCGAGCAGGACGAGAAGCCCAGCCAGCCCGAGCAGGAGGTGGACGCCTCCGGGGGTTCCGACGCCGCGGAGGCCGAGGGTGAGCAAACACCGGAGACCGGTCAGGCCCAGATCCCGGAGGACGTCGAACCCGAGCCGGAGAAGTCCGAACCAGCCAAGTCCGAGCCGGCGCCCACGCAGGAGGAGGCTCCCACGGCGGACTCGGGCGATGAGCCGGTCGCCTACGTGACCCCGCTCGTGCGCAAACTCGCTGCCGACAAGGGCGTGGACCTGGCGGACGTGAGCGGCAGCGGCGTCGGTGGGCGCATCCGCAAGCAGGACGTGCTCGACGCCGCCGAGGCGGCGGCCAAGGCCGCCCAGGCCAAGGAAGAGGAGCCGAAGGAGGCCCCGGCGCAGAAGAAGGCCGAGCCGAGTGCGGCCGGGGAGGTCTCGCCGCTGCGCGGCACGCGGGAGAAGATGTCCCGGTTGCGCAAGATCGTGGCCAAGCGGATGGTGGAGTCCCTGCAGGTCTCAGCCCAGCTCACCACCGTGGTGGAGGTGGATGTCACCAGGGTGTCGCGACTTCGGGACAAGGCGAAGGCGGAGTTCCAACGCCGCGAGGGCGTCAAACTCACCTACCTGCCGTTCTTCACGCTCGCGGCGACCGAGGCGCTCAAGACCTACCCGAACCTGAACGCCTCGATCGAGGGTGAGGAGATCGTCTACCACGGCGCCGAGAACGTGGGTATCGCGGTGGACACCGAGCGTGGCCTGGTGGTGCCGGTGGTCAAGGACGCCGGTGACCTTAACATCGCCGGGATCGCGCGCAGCATCGCGGATCTGGCAGACCGGACCCGGGCGAACAAGATCACCCCGGACGAGTTGTCCGGCGGGACCTTCACCATCACCAACACCGGGTCCGGTGGTGCGCTGTTCGACACCCCGATCCTGCTGCAGCCGCAGGTGGGCATCATGGGCATCGGCACGATCGTCAAGCGCCCCGTCGTGGACGTGATCGACGGTGCCGAGGTGATCGCGGTGCGGTCAATGGTCTACCTGTCGCTGTCCTACGACCACCGGCTGGTCGATGGCGCCGACGCCGGGCGCTTCCTGACCGCCGTGAAGAACCGGTTGGAGGAGGGCGCGTTCGAGGCCGCTCTCGGTCTCTGACCGCCCAACCCAGATGCCGGCCCAGCCGGCCGCCGAGGGCCCCGACCGGGAAGGACGCTGAATTGTGACCGTAACCGTCCTGGCCGGGGCCTCCGGCTTCCTCGGCTCGGCACTGGCCCACGCCCTGACCGAAGAGGGCCACACGATCCGCCAACTGGTGCGCCGCCCCGCCCGCAGCGCCGACGAGGTGCAGTGGGATCCCGACGCGGGCGTCCTGCCGCAGGCTGCCCTGGAGGATGCCAGCGCCGTGGTGAACCTGGGCGGGGCGGGCATGGGCGATCGTCGTTGGAACGCCCGCTACCGGCGGCTGATCATCACCTCCCGGGTGCATGGCACGGCACTACTGGCCAACGCCCTCGCCGAGCGCGCGCGCGGTGGGGAACGGGTCCGGTTCCTGCAGGCCTCCGCGGTGGGCTACTACGGCGACGGTGGAGAGCAGGAACTCACCGAGGACTCCCCCAACGGGGAGGGATTCGTGCCGAGCGTGTGCCAGGCGTGGGAGGCAGCGGCGGGCCCGGCGGTGCGGGCCGGGGTACCGGTCGCGTTCCTGCGCACGGGGCTGGTGCTGGACCCCGCCGCAGGAGCGCTGGCCCGAATGATGCCGCTGCTGCGCCTCGGACTCGCCGGACCGTTGGGCTCGGGACGCCAGTGGTGGGCATGGATCACCCGCGCCGACCATGTCCGGGCGATGGTGCACCTGCTGCGCTCGGAGGTGACCGGACCGGTGAACGTGTCCGCGCCCACGCCCGAACGCAACAAGGACGTCACGACGACGCTGGCCCGCCATCTCGGCCGGCCGGCGTTCGTCCCGGCACCAGCCTTCGGGATCCGGTTGGTGCTGGGTGAGTTCGCCCGCGAGATCACAGCATCGCAGCGGATGGTACCCCGCGTCCTGGTCGCCGACGGATTCACGTTCACCGCTCCCACGATCGACCTCGCTGCCGAGCAACTGCTGGGCTGATCAGCACCGGCCCACCTGCGCCACCTGCCAACCGTCGCTCCCGGCTCGCAGATCCAAGACCACGCAGGTGCGTTCGGCGCCGACGGTGGCGGTGCCCTCCGGCGTGGTGAGCCTGTGCTCGCGCGTGTGCAGAACCGCCCGCACCGACGCCGATGCCACACCTTCGTCGTCGGCCGGTACCGACCACGGGCTCGAGGCGTCCCCGGCTTCCTGCGCCCCGGCACCCCCGGTCGCGGGTGTGGTGATCTCCTCGGCACGGACCACCTCGGTCGCCAGCCCCGTCACCTGCACGTCTCCCTCATCCAGCGCCTCGGCCAGGGCCGAGTCCTGGGCGGCTGCGGGCGACCCGGGGATGGTCAGCCTGGTGAGGGCGCGGGAATCGGCGGTGTTCAGGGCCTCGTCCCGTGCCAGCGTCAGCGCCCGGACGGCCGCGACCGGATCGCCCGCTGCCTCGACACGATCGATGCGCTCGCCGGGACGTGCCGCCTCTTGTGTGGTCGTGGACATACCGATGGGGGTGACCGTCTCCTCCGCATCCGCCCCGGGCAGGGTTGTGGTGCGCGGCAGCATCCAGACCAGGCCCAAGGCCAGCACGACGGCGAGCAGCACGGCGACCACCACCCGGCGGCTATCGGGATCGGCCCGGTGGCGCGGTCGGTGATCGTGTCTGCGGCGGGTCACGTCTCGCTGGGCATGCTCCCGCACGCTCACGCCGGCCAGGGAACGCAGGTCCGGGACGCTGACGGGTGTGGCGGGATAGCTGCCCAGGGTCGCGAGGAGCTCCTGCGCGGTGCAGCGCTGGTGCGGCTCGGCGGCCAATGCCGGGGCGAGCCGTTCCCGCACATGGGTCTGGTGGTGCTCGGGCACCAGCCAGGCCACCAGCCTGGCCAGGGCATAGACGTCGGCCGCCGCGGTCGGTACCTCGCCCCGGTCCTGTTCCGGGGCGGCGAACCCCCCGGTCCCGATCTCTCGGGAGGGTTCCCCGGCCAGATCCACCAGGACGGCTCCCTCCCCGGGGTTCAGCACCACGTTGGCCGGGGAGACATCACCGTGGATGATCCCGGCTTCGTGCAGCGCCACCAGCGCCGAGGCGAGTTGTGCACCGATGCCGGTGGCTTCGTCCACACCGAGGCCACCCCGCCCCACTCGCAGGGTGGCCAGTGTGGGTCCTGGGACGGCCTCGGTGACCAGGGCTGCCTGCGCAGGCCCGGTGCTGATGACTTCCCGCAATCTGACCAGATGCGGGTGCTCTACCCCGGCCAGCCGTTCCAACCGGTCCAGCCGGCGGCGGTGCCGCTCGGGAGGTACCTGCGCCAGCATCCGTACGGCCACTGCCTCCCCGCCGTCATCGCGTGCCAGCCAGGTGGCGCCGTCGGCGCCGAAGCCGATCGGGCCGTTCATCCGATAGCCGGGGACCTGCATGCTGCTCAGGCAACCACAATCGGTGCCGTCCCCGTTCCGGTTGTCCACAAGTAGTGAGCGGACCTCACTCGCGCCGCGCCCGGCCGGGCTCCGCGGAGCACTAGGCTGGGGGCATCATGGCCAAGAAAGACGCATCCGATAAGACGCCAAAGGTGAAGAAGCGGCGCTGGTACCACCAGCTCTGGGAGATCTTCACGATGGTTCGCAAGGCGCGGCCGTCGATCACCTGGTGGATCCTGCTGATCATCGTGGGCGGCACCGCCGTCGGCGCCGTCCTGGGGCAGTTGATCGGATTCCCGATCTACGTCCCCGTGCTGGTGTTCCCCTTCACCCTGCTCGGGGCGATGTTCCTACTCTCCAGATGGGCCGAGTCGGTGGCCTACGAGCGGATCGAGGGCCGGCCCGGCGCGACCGGCTCCGCGCTCGGCACCATCCGTCGTGGCTGGAACATCGAGGAGGAGCCGATCGCGGTGGATCCGCGCAGCCAGGACCTGGTCTTCCGCGCCGTGGGCCGTCCCGGTGTGGTGCTGATCGGTGAGGGCCCGCCGCACCGGCTGAAGCGGTTGCTCGAGGCCGAGCGACGCAAGGTGGCCCGGGTGCTGCCGAACGTTCCGATCATCCTGCTGCAGTGCGGCCGAGAGGAGGGCCAGGTCCCGCTGCCCAAGATCGCCAAGGCGGTCCAGCGGCAGAAGCCGAAACTGACCAAGGTCGAGGTGGCGGAGGTGTCCAAGCGGCTGCGGGCATTGCGCTCTGGCCGCCTGCCCATCCCGAAAGGCGTCGACATCACCAAGATGCGCCCGGACCGCAAGGGAATGCGGGGCAGATAAGATCGCGCAGGCAACCGGGATCACCAGCGAGGCGACTCCTCCTCGTCGGTCCTGGCGCGCTACCTGCCCTGACTGCGCTTGCGAGACGGCCGCTGCACCTCCTGCGGTCGCGGACCTGTTGGCTGCGACCTCAGCGCAACGTCACGATGTGGGTGCCGGACCAGCGTTCGTGCAAGCCACGGCCGTGCGCATCGGTGATGATCGGCGGGAACAACAGGCACAGGGCCACCGTGCGGATCAGGGCGCGCCGGAATCCGGGCGTGGTCCCCTGCTCGGTCCGGGTGGCCACGCCCACGAGTCGGTGCCCGATCGTGGTGCCCAGGGTGGCCTGCAGCACCCACGTGGTGACGGCGAAAATCGCCAGGTTCGCCAACGGATCCGCTGCGAAGAACACCAGTGCTACGGCCATCGAGGCGAACCAGTCCACCAGGATCGCCAGCACTCGACGGCCCCAGAAGTTCCGTGCCTGGGGTTCCAGGCTCGCAGGCTCAGTAGGCTCACTCGTCACCGCTCCACGGTAGTACGAGCCGCCGGCTACCTCCCTCCCCTCCCCGGACACGGCAGTCCGACGCAAGCAACCTCAACACTGCGCCTGCTATACCTAAACACCGCACCATGTGAATATAATGCCCAAGCCATAACACTCGCATTGCCGCAAAGCACCCCGTATGGGTCTCATCAATCAAGGAGAAGCCCGCATGTTCAGCAGCGCTGAAGAAGCCATCGCCTTCACCAAGGACGAAGGCGTGGAGTTCGTCGACGTCCGGTTCTGCGACCTGCCGGGGGTGATGCAGCACTTCAACATCCCGGTGGAAGCGTTCGAGGAGGGCGCCTTCTCCGATGGCCTGATGTTCGACGGGTCCTCCATCCGTGGGTTCCAGGCCATCCATGAGTCCGATATGAAACTGGTCCCGGATGTCTCCAGCGCGTTCGTGGACCCGTTCCGGACGCACAAGACCCTGGTTGTCAACTTCTCCATCGTGGACCCGTTCACCGATGAGCCCTACTCCCGCGATCCCCGCAACGTCGCCGCAAAGGCCGAGGCCTTCCTGAACTCCACCGGAATCGCCGACACGGTCTTCTTCGGGCCGGAGGCGGAGTTCTACCTGTTCGATGACATCCGCTACGGCACCACCCAGCACTCGGGCTTTTATCACATCGACTCGGTCGAAGCGGCATGGAACACCGGTCGCGAGGAGGATGGTGGCAACCTCGGCTATAAGACGCGCTACAAGGGCGGGTACTTCCCGGTGCCGCCGAACGACCAGTTCGCCGACCTGCGTGACTCCATGGTCTCGATGCTCCGCGAGGTCGGGTTGGTGCCCGAACGCGCCCACCACGAGGTCGGCACCGCCGGGCAGCAGGAGATCAACTACCAGTTCAACACGCTGCGTGCTGCAGCCGATGACCTGATGAAGTTCAAGTACATCGTCAAGAACGTCGCCTGGCACAACGGTAAGTCCGCGACGTTCATGCCCAAGCCTCTGTATGGGGACAACGGGTCCGGTATGCACTCCCATCAGTCGCTGTGGAAGGACGGCGAGCCGCTGTTCTTCGACGAACAGGGATACGGCGGCCTGTCGGACACCGCCCGCTGGTACATCGGCGGGCTCCTGTCTCACGCACCGTCGTTGGTGGCCTTTACCAACCCGTCCACGAACTCCTTCCGCCGCCTGGTCCCCGGCTTCGAGGCGCCGGTGAACCTGGTCTACTCGGCCCGCAACCGCTCGGCCTGCATCCGCATCCCGATCACGGGTAGCTCCCCGAAGTCCAAGCGCGTGGAGTTCCGCGTGCCCGATCCCTCAGCGAACCCGTACCTGGCGTTCTCGGCAATGCTGATGGCCGGTCTGGACGGCATCCGCAACCGCATCGAACCCCCCGAGCCCATCGACAAGGACCTGTACGAACTGCCTCCCGAGGAGCACAATGCGATCGCCCAGGTTCCAGCCTCCTTGGAGGGCGCCCTCGCCGCACTGGCCGATGATCACGACTACCTCACCGAGGGCGATGTCTTCACCCCGGACCTGATCGAGACCTGGATCGAATACAAGCGCACCGAGGAGATCGATTCGCTGCGCCAGCGCCCCCACCCGCACGAGTTCGCCCTGTATTACGACCTGTGAGGAGTGAGCGCAGCGAGCCCCGCAAACAGGTCGCGACCAAGCGCCACCTGTGAGGAGTGAGCGCAGCGAGCCCCGCAAACAGGTCGTGACCAAGCACCACCTGTGAGGAGTGCGCGCAGCGAGCCCGCTGCCTTACCGCGCGCGAGGCGGTGACCCGGCCCATCATGGGGTGGGAGCACCCATGGGAGGTCGGCGATGCCAGAGCACAGAACCTACGACGTCATCGTGATCGGGGCCGGCCCGGTCGGTGAGAACGCCGCCGACCGGGCCGGCCGGTCCGGCTTGAGCGTAGCCGTGGTGGAACATGAGTTGGTCGGCGGCGAGTGCTCCTACTGGGCGTGCATGCCGTCAAAGGCGCTGCTCCGACCGGGCGCGGCGCTGGCGGCTGCCCGGTCCGTGCCCGGGGCCACTGAGGCGATCACCGGCGGGGTGGACGTGCGGGCAGCACTGGCCGGCCGTGATGAGTTCACCCAGCACTGGGACGATGCGGCACAGGTGCAGTGGCTCGCCGATGCCGGGCTGGACCTGGTCCGGGGGCACGGCAGCATCGCCGGGGTCCGCCGGGTCCGGGTCGACGGGAGCGGTGGTGCGGACGACCTCATCCTGCAGGCCAACGACGCCGTCGTAGTAGCCACCGGCTCCGGTCCCGTCGTCCCGGACGTCCCGGGCCTGCGGAGCGCCGGCCCGTGGACGAATCGGGAAGTCACCGAACTGCGCGAGGTGCCCGACTCCGTGGCGGTGATCGGTGGTGGCGTGGTCGCCACCGAGATGGCGACCGCGCTGGCGGATCTGGGTTGCCAGGTCACGATGCTGGTGCGGGGCGGCCGGCTGCTGTCCGGTACCGAGCCGTTCGCCGGCGCAGCCGTCGCGGAGAGCCTGGACGCCATGGGTGTGCAGGTGCATCTGAATACCTCCGTGACCGGTGTGCACAGAACCGACGACGGCGTGCTGCTGGATACCGATGCCGCCGGGCGGGTCCGGGCTGCTGAGGTCCTCGTAGCCACGGGGCGCCGGCCGCGCACCGGTGGCCTGGGCCTGGACAGCATCGGGTGGGCCGAGCACGAGACACTGGCCACCGATGAGACCGGGCGGGTCAGCGGCGTCGAGGGCGACTGGTTGTACGCCGCCGGGGACGTCACCGGCGCCACACACACCACCCACCAGGGCAAGTACGTCGCCCGGGTGGTCGGAGACGTGATCGCCCACCGGTTCGGTGCTGCCGAGCCCAGCGGCGCCGGCTCCGACGGCGAGCCGGACGCTCCATGGAGCCCGCTGCGGGTCAGATCCACCGGAGCAGGGGAGCCCCAGGTGATCTTCACCCGCCCGGAGGTGGCCTGCGTGGGCTACACCGAGGAACAGGCGCAGCGAGCAGGCTTGACCACTGAGGTGGTGACGGTGGGTATGGACCAGGTCGCCGGGGCGTCCCTGGCGGGTGCGAGCCAGGGTGCAAGCAGCGGTGCTGCCTGCCTGGTGATCGAACCGGAGCGCCGAGTGGTGGTGGGCGCGACATTTGTGGGCCCGGCTGCGTCCGAACTCCTACACGCCGCCACCGTCGCCGTGGTGGGACAGGTGGGGCTGGATCGGCTATGGCATGCGGTGCCCGCCTTCCCCACGATCAGCGAGGTGTGGCTGCGGCTCCTGGAGGAATACGGGCTCTGACCGCGACGGCGGCCGGCTCAGCCGAAGAAGAGGCGCTCCACCACGGTGCGGCATCGCCGGGAGGCGCGTAGCCAATCGGCTTCCAGGTCCGTCGCGTGACCAGGGCTGTATCCCATCAATCGAGAGGCAACGGTCAGCTCCTCACCAGCGGGAAACACGTCGACCCGCTGCAGGTTCGGCCGGCCAGTGGCCAGTACGTTCGCGTTGCGCAGGCGTGAGGCCAACTCCCAGGCCTCACGCATCCTGACTTCATCGCCCGGGCTGATCAGGTCCGCGTCCCGGGCGGCCCGCAACGGCCCGAGCGTCTCGGTCTCGCGCAGGCCCGATACCGCGTGGCCGTGCTGGAGTTGGAACAACTGCACCGTCCACTCCACGTCGGACAGGCCACCGCGGCCCAGTTTCAGGTGGTGGGCGGAGGAGACCCCCCGGGGCATTCGCTCATCCTCCACCCGGGCCTTGATCCGGCGCAGTTCGCGCACCTCGGACCCATCCAGGCCTCCCTCGGGATAGCGCAACGGGTCGATCATGTCGGCGAAGGATCGCGCGAGCTCGCTGTTGCCTGCCACCGGGCGGGCGCGCAGCAGCGCCTGGCGCTCCCACCCCTGGGCCCAGCGCTGGTAGTACTCGGCGTAGGAGGACAGTGTGCGCACCATCGGCCCGTTCTTGCCCTCCGGGCGCAACGCGGCGTCGACCGGTAGTGCTGGTTCGGACGCGGTGGAACCGAGCAGGCTGCGGACGCGACCGGCAACGGTCAGGGCCCACTTCTGGGCCAACTGCTCGTCGACGCCCGGGTGCGGCTCGTGGACGAACAGTACATCGGCATCGGAGGCATACCCCACCTCCTGGCCACCGAGGCGGCCCATCGCCACGATGAGGAACTCGCCAGGGTCGGTATCCAGGCCCATCTGCGGTGCGGTTTCCTGTGTGGCGATCCGTAGTGCACCTCGAAGGGCGAGATCCGCCGCGGGTGCGATGATCTCACTCATCGCCTCTACTCGTACGCCGTGCAACACGTCCGCGATCGCGCCCCGGGTCAGTTCCCGCCGACGGATGTAACGCACCGTTCTGGTGGCGCCCTCCGGGTCCTCCCGTCGCTGCAGCATCGCGTCCAGGCTCTGCCAGAGCGACTCCAGTGAACGGGGGCGTAACTCGCCGTCGTCGCCCAGCCAGGCCACCGAGTCGGGTGAGCGGATCAGATTCGCGGCCACGTACTTACTACCCGAGAGCAACTGGGCCAGGCGCTTACCGGCCACGCCGGAATCGCGCAGCATCTTCAGGTACCAGTGGGTGGCACCCAGTTCCTCGGAGAGTTTCCGGAAGGACAACAATCCCTGGTCCGGATCGGCGCCCTCGGCAAACCAGCCCAGCAGCACCGGCAGCAGTTGCCGCTGGATCTTGGCACGACGGGAGTACCCGGTGGACAACGCGGCAATGTGCCGTAGCGCACCGGCAGGGTCGCGGTAACCGATCGCCGCCAGGCGGGCCGCGGCCGACTCCGGTGAGAGCCCTGCCTCATCGGCCGACAGCCGTGCTGTGGCCGGAAGCAGCGGCCGGTAGAACAACTCCTTGTGCAGTGCTCGCACCCGTACCCGCGTGGTGCGCCATCGCTCGGTCAACTCCTCCACCCCGGTGCCGCCGTGTCCCAGCGACCGGGCCAGCCGGCGCAGGTCCTCCTCCGCGGTGGGAAACAGGTGTGTTCGCCGCATTCGGTGCAACTGGATCCGGTGCTCCAGGAGCCGGAGGAAGCGGTAACACTCCCCCAGTTCCACAGCGTGGTCGCGGCCCACGTACCCAGCCGCGGACAATTCGGCCAACGCCTCCAGGGTGTTGGCCGAGCGCAGGTCGGGATCCAGACGCCCGTGCACCAACTGCAGCAACTGGACGGTGAACTCCACGTCCCGCAGTCCCCCGCGGCCCAGCTTGATCTGCCGGTCCGCCTCCGCGGCAGGCACGTGCTCCTCCACCCGGCGACGCATCGCCTGGGAATCCTCCACGAAGTTCTCCCGGTTCACCGCCTCCCACACCATCGGTGCCAGGGCCTCGACGTACGCCCGGCCCAGTTCGGCATCCCCGGCCGCCGGGCGTGCCTTGAGCAGGGCCTGGAATTCCCAGGTCTTCGCCCACCGTTCGTAGTAGGTCACGTGCGAGGCCAGCGTGCGCACCAGCGGCCCGTTCCTACCCTCCGGCCGCAGGGCGGCATCAACCTCCCACAGCGGTGGCTCCTTCGCCGGCCGCGAGCACATCTTCGCCAGCGCGGCGGCAAGTTTGGTGCCGACCCGCACCGCGTCGTCCTCGGTGCGGTCCCCGGCCGGTTCCACCACGTAGATCACATCGACGTCGGAGACGTAGTTGAGTTCGCGCCCCCCGGACTTACCCATTCCCAGCACCGCGAGGCGGACATCGCGGGCCTGGTCCCCCAGTTCGGCCCGGGCCAGCGCCAGCGCGCCTTCCAACGCGGCAGCGGCCAGGTCGCTCAATGCCGCTGACACCTGGGGCTGCAGGGCCTCGGGATCCGGCGCGGTCAGGTCCTCGGACGCGATCAGCATGAGTTCGCGCCGGTAGGCACGCCGCCAGGAATCCAGTGCCCCCTCCCCCGGGCTGGCCCCCACGGGGACCGCATCGTCGGGGTCGGCGCCGGCTGCGGTGAGCAGTCGCCGTCGGACCCGCTCTGCGGGCATCTGCAATCTCTCACCGGCGCCGCTGAGCATCTGCACCGCCACCGGGTGCGCCACCAGCCAGTCCCCCAGTGCCGCCGACCCACCCAGCACGGCGAGTAATCGCGATCGCACCGGCGCTGCCTCCGAGAGCAGCTCATACAACGGTTCTCGCTCGGCCGCCGCATCGACCAACCGCACCAGAGTGAGCAGGGCGAGGTCCGGATCCGCCACCCTGCCCAGGTCGGCCACCAAATCAGCCGGGGCGTCGCCGGCTGCGGAAGGATCCACGCCACACTCCAGCAGCGGTGCCAGTACCGGGTCTGCGAACAATTGCCGGGCACGCCCGATATCGGTGAACCCTGCACGCGCCAGCAGCCGCGTGGGCGACTCCGTGCGCATCACATCTCCTTATCCACCGGGGCAGGCGACCGGTCCCGTGGCGATGGCGCCGACGAGCCGATCCTGCCCCCGGTCAGATCAGCCCGATCCGGGACAACTCGAACGGGCTGACCTGAGCCCGGTAGGCATCCCACTCGTGGTACTTGTTCTCCAGGAAGTACTGGAACACCGACTCCCCGAGTGTGTCGGCCACCAGTTCGGAGGACTCCATCACCCGGCAGGCCTGCTCCAGGCTGCCCGGCAGCGGATCGATCCCGAGGGCCCGGCGTTCCCCGTCGGACAGGGCCCAGACGTTGTCCTCGGCCTCCTCGGGCAGTTCGTACTTCTCCTGTACCCCCTTCAGGCCCGCGCGCAACAGCACCGCGAAGGCCAGGTAGGGGTTGGCGGCGGCGTCCAGGCCGCGGTACTCGGCTCGCACCGACTGGCCCTTGAGGGGTTTGTACATCGGCACCCGCACCAGCGCCGAGCGATTGTTGTGACCCCAACAGACATAGCTGGGCGCCTCGCGGCCACCCCAGAGGCGCTTGTAGGAGTTCACGAACTGGTTGGTCACCGCCGCGATCTCGTGACTGTGCCGCAGCAGTCCGGCCATGAAGGAGCGCGCGGTGGGTGAGAGCTGGTACTCGGCCCCCGGGGCGTGAAAGGCGTTCACATCGTCCTCGAACAAGGACAGGTGGGTATGCATCCCGGAACCGGGCTCGCCCTGAAGCGGCTTGGGCATGAAGGTGGCCTGGAAATCTCGTTCCAGGGCCAGTTCCTTCACCAGGGTCCGAAACGTCATGATGTTGTCCGCCGTGGACAGGGCATCGGCATAGCGAAGGTCGATCTCGTTCTGGCCCGGGCCGGCCTCGTGGTGGGAGAACTCCACCGAGATGCCCATGGACTCCAGCAGCGAGATCGCCTCGCGTCTGAAGTCGTGCCCCTTCTGGCCGCGCGCCACGTGGTCGAAGTACCCGGCAGTATCCACCGGAACCAGCGGGGCGGTCTCGTCCTCGTTCAGGTGGAACAGGTAGAACTCGATCTCGGGGTGGGTGTAGAAGGTGAATCCGTCCTCGGCGGCCACGCCCAGAGCGCGCTTGAGGACAGCGCGTGGGTCGGCCGGCGCCGGCTCCCCCTCCGGGGTAAGGATGTCGCAGAAGATCCGTGCGGTGTGCGGGCTGTCCCTGCCGGGAAGCAACTGGAAGGTCGAGGCATCCGGCCTGGCCAGCATGTCCGATTCGGAGATCCGGGCCAGGCCCTGGATCGAACTGCCATCGAATCCGATGCCCTCGCTGAAGGCGTTCTCCAACTCCGCCGGCGCGATCGCCACCGACTTCAACGTGCCCAACACGTCGGTGAACCACAACCTGATGAAGCGGACGTCTCGTTCTTCCACCACCCGCAGGACATGCTCGGCTTGCTGGTCCATCGTTTGGGCACCTCCACTCGGATCGGGCCGCCCGCCCGGGTTGGCCACCGTGCGGGTTTACATCATGGCAGGTCATCGCGGGTTCATGCGTTCTACGATGGGCCGCATGAATGCTCTACGCGTCGCTATGGCCCAGGTCAATCCGACTGTGGGGGACCTGGACGGCAACGCCGCCCTCGTGCGCGCCCACACCGCCACGGCCGCCCGCCAGGGCGCCACCGTGGTGGTCTTCGGGGAGATGGCCCTGACGGGTTACCCGATCGAGGACCTGGCGCTGCGCACGTCCTTTCGCGAGGCTGCCCAGGCCGGCGCGGCCGAGCTGGCCCGGGACCTGCGGGCCGACGGTTTGGGCGAGGTCGCCGTCGTCGTCGGGTCCCTGGGCTCCGCCCCCGACGGCCGGCCTACGAACACCGCCCTGGTGCTGCAACACGGCGGGATCGAGTACACCTACACCAAGCAGCATCTACCCAACTACGGGGTGTTCGATGAGTACCGCATCTTCGCACCCGGGACGCAGGCGGGGACCATCCGGGTCGGTGCGCACCGGCTCGGTCTGGCGATCTGTGAGGACATCTGGCGCGACGGCAACGTCATCGAGGACCTGGCCGGAGCGGACCTGGCCGGGTTGCTGGTGCTCAACGGCTCCCCGTACGAACGGGGCAAGACCGATCAGCGCGCCGAACTGGTGGGCCGGCGAGCCGATGAACTCGGCTGCCCGGTGGTCTACGTCAACCTGATCGGCGGCCAGGACGACCTGGTCTTCGACGGCGGCTCCTTCGCTGTGGACGCCGGTGGACAGGTCCTGTCCCGGGCCTCGATGTTCCGTGAGGAGGTCGTGACCGTGGAGCTGGCCGGGGGTCCGGGGCAGGCTGTGGCGCCCGCGGGTTCGGACCCGGATCAGATGTACCAGGCTCTCGTGCTCGGCCTGGGTGATTACGCGCGCAAGAACAACTTCGCCTCGGTGGTGCTGGGCCTGTCCGGCGGCATCGATTCGGCACTCGTGGCCGCGATCGCAGCCGATGCACTCGGCCCTGAGGCGGTGGTGGGGATCTCGATGCCCTCGGCCTACTCCTCGGAGCACTCCCGCGACGACGCCGCCGACCTGGCCCGGCGGTTGGGCATGCCGGAGCAGAACTTCCGCACGGTTGGCATCGCCGACCTCTTCGATGCCTTCCAGGCTCAACTGCGCCTGGAGGGGGTGGCCGAGGAGAACCTGCAGGCCCGCATTCGGGGTTTGATCCTGATGGCAGTGTCCAACAGCGAGCATCACCTGGTACTCGCGCCGGGGAACAAGAGCGAGCTCGCGGTGGGCTACTCCACCATCTACGGCGACGCGGTGGGCGGGTACGCGCCGATCAAGGACGTATCGAAGTCGCGGGTGTGGGAACTGGCCCGCTACCGCAACGAACGTGCCCGCCGGGACGGGCAGGTGGAACCGATCCCGGAGAACACCATCACCAAGGAGCCCTCCGCCGAATTGCGCCCCGATCAGCGCGACACCGACTCCCTGCCCGACTACGCCGTCCTCGACGCGGTGCTGGAAGCGTATGTGGAACGGAACCAGAGCCGTGCCCAACTCGCGCAGGAGGGATTCGCGGTCGAGGTGGTCGATCTGGTGGTCGATCTGGTGGACCAGGCGGAGTGGAAGCGCCGCCAGTATCCCCTGGGACCGAAGGTGACCTCGATGGCCTTCGGCCGGGACCGACGGTTGCCCGTCACCGGCGGCTTCCGGGAGCAAGCACCCCGGTAGGCTGGCGTCATGCCTGAGCCGACCGAGCCCACCTCTGCCCTGCCCCCGGTGAACGCCCAACGCCCCAGGCGGGTGCGGGTGCAGCATCTGGAGGCCGCCAAGGCAGCCGGTGAGCGACTGACCATGCTGACCGCCTACGACGCGATGACTGCTCGGATCTTCGACGAGGCCGGGATCGACATCCTGCTCGTGGGTGATTCCATCGGCGACAATATGCTCGGCCACCCCAATACGATCCCGGTCACCATGGACGAACTCATCCCTGCCGTCCGGGCGGTGACCCGGGCCACCGCGCGCCCCATGGTGGTGGCCGATCTGCCGTTCGGCTCCTACGAGGCCTCCCCCACGCAAGCGTGGGAGTCCGCCGCTCGCATGCTCAAGGAAGGCGGGGCACATGCGGTGAAGATCGAAGGAGGACGACGGGTCGCCGCCCACGCCAAACTCCTCACCGAGGGCGGCATCCCCGTCTTCGGGCACCTGGGTCTGACGCCGCAGTCGGAGAACATCCTGGGCGGCAAGCGGGTGCAGGGACGTGGTGAGGACGCCGCCGGGGCGTTGCTGGCCGACGCGCTGGCCCTGCAGGAGGCCGGCGTGATCGGTGTGGTGCTGGAGATGGTGCCGGCCCCGGTGGCGCAACGGATCAGCGACCAGTTGCGCATCCCCACCATCGGCATCGGTGCCGGTGCGGGGTGTGACGGCCAGGTGCTCGTCTGGTTGGACATGGCCGGTATGGGATCCTGGGCGCCGCGGTTCGCCAAGCAGTTCGCCCAGATCGGCACCGAGTTGAAGAACGCGGCCCAGGCCTACGCCGCTGAAGTCCGGGACGGGTCGTTCCCGGCGGCCGAGCACACCTACTGGGAGTAGAGCCTACCGGCTCGGACGTCCGGGGGCTCAGTTCCGACCGGCGTCGAGGCCCTCTTGCCAGAGCAGCACGCCCTCGGCCAGTGCCTCGGCATAGATGAGACGGCCCTGCGCCGAGGTCATCGACTCGGCATCGGCCGGGTTCTGCATCTCGCCCAGTTCCACC
Organism: Pseudactinotalea sp. Z1748; assembly: GCF_049725185.1. Lineage (NCBI taxonomy): Bacteria > Bacillati > Actinomycetota > Actinomycetes > Micrococcales > Cellulomonadaceae > Pseudactinotalea > Pseudactinotalea sp. Z1748. Next base: position 538,098 of record NZ_JBMPQB010000003.1, read on the forward strand.
TGCACCGCGGGACGTCGCGCAAAGTTCAGGGTCGCCAGGTCGGAGCGTTCGGCGATGGCGTCGTCAAGCCCGGGGTGTGGCTGTAGGCCGGCCGCACCCATGCCCTCGACGACGGCTTCGGCGAGCCGCCGGCTGGGCCCGTCCTGGGACGGCGAGAGCGCCGGGTCAGCCACCACCACGTGGAACCCGGACCGGGTGCGGTCCTGGTTGCTGCTGGCGTGCAGCGACAACAGGATGTCAACGTCGTTGTCCTCGGCGAACCGCCCGCGCACGTCCACGCACGGCCCGATGCTGTGGTCGTCGGTACGCGTGGACAGCACCGTCGCGCCCAGGTACTCCAGCCGCTCGGTCAGCACCTGCGCCACGTCGTAGGCGAGTTCGTGTTCGGTGTACCCGTCCATGGTGGAGGTTCCGAGCGTGTCACAGGCCGTGAAACCGCCACGGCCGTCGGAGACTCGTTGGGAGATGGCGCGCAGATCGCCGAAGTTGCCACCGTTGTGCCCCGGGTCCAGTGCCACCACCACGCCCTGGAGGGGGCGAGTCCACTTGCTGTATCGGTTCAGGTCCAGCCCGCCGTCGTCGCCGGGGTCGGCGAGAGCGGGCGCGGCAAAGCCGAGCCCGAGGACCAACGCGCACAGCAACGCGATGGCCCGACCCAGCCTGGGCATCCCGCGCCGGGGGGCCTGATTACACTCCGTCATCATCCTCACCTTCGGCCCAGGCGCGCTCACGCTCCTCCTCGGCCTCCCATTCAGCGTTACGCTCCCGCGCGGTCTTCAGTGCACGGGCGGCTTCCTCCGGTGTGTCATAGGGCCCCATTCGGTGGCTCACGCCACTGACGTAACCCTGTTCGACCTTACCGGTGCTGACGTTGAAGTAGTACTTGCGTTCCACGGAGTCGTCTGCGTGCTCAGCCACGACCGACCTCCTTTGATGGCAAGCTAGATTATGGCATGGACCGGCGATGCCTGGATAGCGTTTGCCACGCACGCTCCCTTCACACGTGAGCAAAGGAACCGACAAGGCCACCATGAACCTCTCCACGGAACATTCCCTCGAGGCGGACGCCATCGGCTTCGGTATCGACATCGGCGGTTCGGGAATCAAGGGCGCGCCCGTCAACCTGAACACCGGCAGATTCCTGGCGGACCGGTTCCGCCTCCCCACCCCGAAGGAGTCCACACCCGAGGCGGTGGGGCTGATCCTGAGGACGATCGTGGAGCGATTCGACCTGCCCGAGCAGGTCCCGATCGGAGTGACCTTCCCCGGCGTCGTCCAGCACGACGTGATCGCGACCGCGGCGAACATGCACTCCGACTGGGTCGGCACCGACCTGGCCGAGGTGGTCGAAACCCACACGGGCCGCGCAGCACACATCATCAATGACGCCGACGCCGCCGGATACGCGGAGATGCGGTACGGGGCTGCCAAGGATGTGCCCGGGGTGGTGCTGGTGCTGACGCTGGGCACCGGGATCGGTAGCGCGCTGATCCATAACTCCGTACTGGTGCCGAACACCGAACTGGGCCACCTGATCATGGACGGCGACAGCGCCGAGAAGATCGCCTCGTCCGGTGTGAAGGACAAGATGGGGTGGTCCTATGAGCAGTGGGTGGTGAACCTGCAGCGCTACATGACCCACGTCGAGTTGCTCTTCTCCCCGGACCTGTTCGTCTTCGGTGGTGGAGTCAGCAAGGACCACAAGAAGTTCGTGCCGTTGCTGACGACCAATGCCCCGATCGTGCCGGCTCACCTGAGGAACAAGGCCGGCATTATCGGCGCAGCGATCATGGCCGCCGAAGCAGAGGCCTGAGGAACTCCACCGTAGCGACGGGTTGGCCGGCGTGAGGGGATTCGTGGGTTCCGGGGTAGAACCCGGGCGGGTAGGAGCGGGCCGGAACCAGCTGGCTCGGGAAGTGGATGAGTCGGCCGGTACGCCGGGTTCTGTCGCCGGGGCGTACGCCCCGGGGGCGGCCATCCATCTAGGGCCTGCGTTGCCGCAGGCCTCCAGCGACCTACCCGGAAACTCGGGCGGACAGCCCTCAGGCGTTTCCTGTCTGGTCTTGCTCCGGATGGGGTTTACCTAGCCACACCGGTCACCCGGTGTGCTGGTGGTCTCTTACACCACCGTTTCACCCTTACCGCACCGAGATGCGGCGGTCTACTTTCTGTTGCACTGTCCCGCGGGTCACCCCGGGTGGGCGTTACCCACCATCCTGCCCTGTGGAGCCCGGACGTTCCTCGGCACGGATCTCTCCGCAACGCGACCGCCTGGCCGACTCATCCACCCCCATTCTATTCCACCAAACCGCCCGGGCCAGTCGGCCGGTCGGGTTTGCTCTGATCAGTGCGATGAGTTTTGCGTTGTGCCAGGGTCAACACCACATCACCCCATCAACACGGAGGACCTGGATGAACGAATCAACGCCCGTACCGGAACTCGACCACCGCTTCTCGGATGCCGATGCCCGTCCCCCGTCCTGGCGTGAGGTGAGTGCGTTGTTGCACGAACGGCAGATGTTCTGGCTTTCCACGACGCGGGCAGACGGGCGAGCACATGCGGTGCCGCTACCGGCGATCTGGCACGAGCGGGTCCTCTACTTCGCCACCGGCGCAGCCGAGCAGAAGGCTGTCAACCTGGCCCGTTTCCCCGCCTGCGTGCTGAGCACCGGAACCGCTGCGATGAACTCCGGGCTCGACGTGGCCGTGGAGGGCAACGCCGAGCGCGTCACCGACCTCACAACCCTGCACCGGCTCGCGGCCCGATGGCTGGCCGAACTCGACTGGCCCTACGACGTGGTGAGCGGCGGTTTCGCCCACCAGGGCGACCCGGAGCCCGGAACCGAACCGGTGCTGGTGTTCGCTGTCCGGCCCACCAAAGTTCTCGCGTTCAGCAAAGGCACGCCGTTCAGCCAGACCCGGTTCCGGCTCCCGGGCTGACTCCCCCGTGGGGTGGCCACCGCCGGTCAGGTCCGGTCCAACGCGTTCAGCAGCTGGTCCACGTCGTCCTCGTCGTGGTAGACGCCCAGTCCCAGGCGCAACCGGTCGGCGCGGTGATCCACCAACACACCCCGCTCGGCGAGCGTGCGTGCGATCTGGCCCGCTGCCGGGGTGCGGTAGGTGAGGAAGTGCCCGCGATCGCACCCGGCCGCCGGGATGAGTTCGGCTCCGGCGAGGATGCCCGGTTGCTGCGCCAGGCCGGCCAGCACCCTCTTCTGCAGTCCGGACACGTGCCCGTGGATCTCGGCCACGCCCACACCGAGGTCGTCGAGCCAGCGCTGCACCGCGTTGAACCGGAATAACCCCGAGGGGTCGAACGTGGATCCCGCCAACCGTTGCCCGCCCCGGGCATACGGGACCGCCCTGGAACCCGTGCCGGGGCTGTCCGCGAGGTGATCGAAGGCGGCGAACCAGCCGGTGTTGACCGGTCGCTGCGCGTACCCGGGAGGTGCGTTGACGAAGCAGGCCCCCTCCCCGGCCATGGCGTACTTGTATCCCCCGGCCAGATAGAACGCCCGGTCCTGGATCGGGGTGATCGAGGTGGGTAGCGCCATGAACGCGTGGTAGCCATCGACGACGACGAAGGTGCGCTCGTCCGGTACCGCGGACACGATCTGGGCGACATCGGGCACGGCGTAACCAGAACCGTAGAAGACATGGGAGAACAGGATCAGGTCGTGCTCGGGCCCCATCGCGTCGACGAACCGCTCCGGGAACGTGCGCAGCGGTTCGGCCGGCACCCGCTCTACCAGCGCCAGGCCCGCCTCGGTCCACCTGTCCAGTTGCCGGGTAGCGCTGTGGAACTCGGCGTCGGTGGTCAGCACCCGCATCGGCATGGGCAGCACCGAGCAGATCCGTACCAACAGTTCATGGGTGTTCTGGGCGAAGGCGATCTCATCGGCATCGCTCAGGCCCAGCCGGCCGGCCACGTGGCGCCTGGCCTGCGGCAGTTCGGTCCCCAGCACCCCGGCCCACTTACCATCCAGGTCCCGAGCCGCCACGTCCCAGGCGCGCAGGTGTGCCTCGCGCGTCACGTCCGGCCACGGGTGGTGGCTGTGCGCGGCCATGTGCAGCACCCCGGAGCGCAGTGCAGCGTTGAAGTGCTCGGCGAGGCTCTCCTGCCCGCCGATCATCCGCTGTCGTCCTCGAACTGGAACCGCAACTGGGCCGAGACCTCCCTCGGAAGCCGTGGCAGGGCCGAGCGAGGCACGTAGTAGGTAGGCAGGTCGAACAGGTCGTTGAACACCCGGTGCCGGTTCGCAGCGGCGGCCAGGTAGGCGTGCCCGGAGGTGCCACCGGTGCCGATCTTTCCGCCGATCATCCGGTGCACCATCACCGCGTGGCGCTGGCGCCACGTGGTGAACCCCTCGTCGACGTCCACCACCGCGCGCAGGACCCGGAACGGAATCTGGAACAGGGGCTCGTCCCGGTACAGGTTGATCAGCAGGGCCGCCAGGAAGGCATCGCGGGACAGATGCCGTTGCCCTCGGTCCTGCAGTTCGGCGTAGCGGTCGGCGTCGAACAGGGTCTGGAAGGAGTCAGCCGTGGCGTCCAACGAGGCCAACTGCTCGGCACGGCCCTCCTCGGTCAGGCTCTCCAGGTTCCGGATCGCGTCCCGTTCGGCTGCGAGCATGGTGTCGACTGCCCCGGCGTAGGCGGACCAGAAGTCGAAGTCCCCGAACCGCAGGAACGGGGTCCGTGCCAGCCACTCATCCAATCCGGTGCGCAGCGTCGGGGCGGCCTCGGCATCGGCGAGCAGTTCGGCGTGCTCGGCCGACAGCACCGCGGTGTAGGGCGACCCGTGGATCTTCAGCCGCCGTTTGATATCCAGTCCCAGCCTGTTCTCGATCAACCGGAACTGGACGCTCTGGAAGCCCGACGCGGGCACCAGTGCGTCCCTGAAGTCCAGGAAGTCCAGCGGGGTCATGGTCTCCAGAACGGTCAGTTGCTCCAGCAACAGCCGCTGGATCGCGGTGATCCGTTCCAACCGGTCGGCCACCTGTCCCATCGCATGCTCGGGTATGTGACCGGCGTTCATGATGTGCACGGCGTCGTCGAGTTCGTGCAGGATCTGCTTGAACCACAGTTCATAGGCCTGGTGCACCGTGATGAACAACAACTCGTCGTGGGCGCTGCGCCCGCCGACATCACTGCGCGGGTTCTGGGCGCTGAGCAGATGCTCCAGGCCCAGGTAGTCCCAGTAATACAGTGCGCCGCCGTCGGCGGTCGCCTGGGCATCGGAGGTCATGCCACCAGGGTGACACCTGCGGGGGTGGCGCGGGCGGTGTTCGGACTGCCCATCGCGCCAACTCGGGCCACCCGGTCACCAGATAGCGGCTCCATCGGGTGCCCCCGAACCCCGCTACCGGGATAGGCTCGTGGAGCCGGAGGACGACATCTGGAGGCATCGTGGCCAACTTGGACGATCTGTGCACCACCCACGTGGAAGCGGCCCGGGCTGACCCTCATGGGCGCAGTGCCGAACTGATCGTGCGCGACGGATTCCTGCGGCAATCCGTGATCGCCATGTGCACGGGCACAGAACTCGCCGAGCACAACTCCCCCCACGCTGCCAGCATCCAGGTGCTCACCGGACGCGTTCTGGTCACCAGTCTGGGCGAGCGGGACGTCGAGGTCGCCGAGGGGCACCTGCAGGTGCTGACCCATGAACGGCACGCGGTCCGGGCACTGACGGACTCGGTGTTCCTGCTCACCACCGTCACCAGTGTTGGCCAGCAGGACGGACCCGAGCGCGGGGTCTAGGCCAGGGCCGGCCCGCCCGGCGACATCGGTTGCGGGCCGCTCACGTCGCCGGGGGCGCCTCGTCGTTGAACCGGGGATCATGCAGGTGGCAGGCCACCCGCACCCCGCCGGCCGGGCGCAGTTCCGGGTCCACACCTTCGCGGAAGTCCACCCGCACTCCCGAGCCGGTCACATCGATGGCCCGCACTCCCCGCCACAGCGGCTCGTCCGGATCATCGGTGCGTGCGCTGTTCAGGACCTCGCCGACCTCCTGCGCGGTATGACCGGACGGGGCCGGTAGCGACACCTGTTCCAGGCCCCCGTCCAGATCGGCCACCCCGGTGACCAGTGGCTGCTCGGCGCGGTAGACCTCATCGCCGCGCTCCAGCCACCGCCGCTCGAACATCGCCCCCAGGTCCCGGCCCTCCCAACCACACGCACCGAACGCGGCCGGACAGCGCGGGTGGAAGGAACACCCATGGGGAGGCGCGGCTGCGTCCGGGATCTCCCCCCGGGGCAGATCCCGGACCACCGATCTTGAGGGGTCGGGATCGGGAACCGCTCTGAGCAGGGCACGGGTATAGGGGTGCTTGGGATCGGCGAAAATCTCCTCGGTGGGCCCGATCTCCACGATCCTGCCCAGGTACATGATCGCCACGCGGTCGCAGAAGAACTTCGCGGTGGCCAGGTCGTGGGTGATGTAGACATAGGTCAGGTCCAGCCGCTCACGCAGGTCCAGCATCAGTTCCAGGATCTTGTTCCGCACGCTCATGTCGAGCATGGAGATCGGCTCATCCGCCACGAGCAGCTCCGGGCCGCAGATGATCGCGCGGGCGATGACCGCGCGCTGTTTCTGCCCCCCGGAGAGTTCTCCGGGGAGTTTGTCCAGGAACTGCTCCGTCGGGGTGAGGCCGGTCAGTTCGAGCGCCTCGATCACCCGGTCGCGTTCCTCCTCCCGGTTGTTCACGAGCCCCTGGATCCGCAGCGGATGGCCGATCGCGGTTCGCAGGTCCATCGTCGGGTTCAGCGCCGCGTGCGGGTCCTGGAACACCATCTGCAACCGGCGGCGCAACCGCCGCATCGGCCCCTGACCCATCGTGGCCAGGTCCGCACTGCCGTACCGGATGTGGCCGGACGTGGCGCCCACAAGCCCCAGGAGAGCCCGGCCCAACGTCGTCTTACCACTGCCGGACTCCCCGACCAGGCCCAGCACCTCACCCCTGCGCAGGGACAGATCCACCCCGTCCACGGCCTTGACGGTACGGCCACCGCTGCCAAGCAGACGGGCCAGAGCGCTTCCGCGTAGATCGAAGTGCACCCGCAGGTCCTCGATCTGCATCAGCACGTCCTCAGCCGGCACGGCCGAGGCAGTACCCGCTTCGCCCTCGGCGACTTCCCGTCCCAGGGAGGCGGCGTCGTCGTCAGGCCTCATCTGCAACGCTCAACTCCTCTCGCACCAACGGCTCGCGCCCACCGGGTTCGATCAACTCATCCGGCCCGTGCAGCCAGCACTCCACCACCTGATCCTCAATAGCCACCGGGTGCGGGAACTGACGGGCGCACACCGTCATCGCATGCTCGCACCGGGGATTGAACCGGCAGCCGCCCGGCGGATCGATCAGGTCCGGCGGGGCGCCGGGGATGTAGTGCAGACCGGTGGTGTTCAGGGAGATCGTGGAGCGCAACAGCGCCTCGGTGTAGGGATGCTGCGGGCGGGCGAACACCTCGGTGACCGGTCCCTGTTCCACGATGCGGCCCGCGTACATCACCGCCACCCGGTCACAGGCCTCGGCCACGATGCCCAGGTTGTGGGTGATGAACAGCAGGGAGGTGTCGAATCCGGCGCGCAGGTCGGCCAGGATCGAGATGATCTGCGCTTCCACCAGCACATCCAGGGCAGTGGTGGGTTCATCGGCCACCACGAACTTGGGCCGTAACACCAGGGCCAGGGCGATCATGATCCGTTGGCGCATCCCCCCGGAGAACTCGTGGGGGTAGGCCCGGTACCGGGTGGGCGGGATGCCCATCGCGCGCAGTGTGTCGATCGCGCGGTCCCGGATCTGTGCCTTGGGTGTCCCCGGTTCGTGGGCGGACAGCGCCTCCTCGAAGTGTTCCGAGACACGCATGAGCGGGTTCAGCCGCGTCAGCGGCTCCTGGAAGATCATGCCCAACTGCGGTCCGCGCAGGCGCTGCAGGGTCTTGGGCTTGGCCCGCACGAGATTCTGCCCGCCGAAGTCGACCACGCCCTCCACGCTGGCCGCCCTGGGCAGCAGACCCATCACCCCGCGGCCCAGGGTGGTCTTGCCGCATCCGGACTCACCCACCAGCCCCAGCGTCTCCCCCGGGTAAAGGTCGAAGGAGACTCCGTCGACGGCGCGGACCGCACCACGGTCGGTGCCGTACCAGACCCGCAGGTCCGCCACGGACAGCACTGGTTCACTCATCGCGGCCCTCCGCATCCGAGCTGGTTCCCGAGGTACTGCCCGAGGCACCCGAGGCGCCCGGCCGGCGCCGCGCCTGGTCGGAACCGCCCCCGCTGCCACCACCGGTGGTGCGGGGCCGGCGGATCAGGCGGGCCGGACCCGGCTTCATCGAGGCGTTCACGTCCCCGGGCATCCGGACCTGCAGCAGCCGGCGCACCCGGATGGCGGGGTTGAGGGCCTCGTTCAGGCCCTCCCCCATCAGCGTCATCCCCATCACCAGCAGCACGATCGCGATGCCCGGGTAGAGCCCGGTCCACCAGATCCCGGCCCCGGCATCGGCCACGGCCCGCTGCAGGTCGTATCCCCACTCCGCCGCCTCGGTGGGCTGGATGCCGTAACCGAGGAACCCCAGTCCAGCGAGCGTCAGGATCGCATCGGCGGCGTTCAGGGTGGCGATCACCGGCACGGACTGGATCACGTTGTTCAGAAGGTACCGGGACATCACGGTGGTGCGGCGCGCCCCCATCGCCCGGGCCGCCTCGACGTAGGTCTGCTCCTTGGCGCTGACGGTGGCCGCGCGTACCACCCGGAAGTACTGCGGGATGTACACCGCGGTGATCGCCAGCGCCGCGGTGGTGGCACCACCGCCCAGCCGCTCCGAGAGCAGGAACGCCACCACGATCGCCAGCAGCAGCGCCGGCAGCGTGAACAGCGCGTCCATGATCATCACCAGTGCACGGTCCAGCCAGCGCCCGACGAAGCCGGCCAGCAGGCCCAGCAGCACCCCGATGGCCAGCGAGAAGGTCAGCGCCAGCAGCACCACGGTCACTGCGGTCCGGGCGCCGAAGACCACCCGGCTGAATACGTCGTACCCCTGGGTGGAGGTTCCGAAGATGTGCTGCCCGCCGGGGGCCAGATGGTTGGCGAACCGGCCGGCGTCGTCGGCCACCTGCGCGTGCCCGAACGGGGCCAGCACCGGCGCGAGCAGCGCCACCAGCAGCATCAGCGCCGTCAGCACCGTGCCGGTGACGAGCATGAACCGGCCCACGCCGTGGGAGTTGGTGTACGGGCGGGCGATCCCGCGCAGGATCCGCCGCAGGCGCGAGCCTCCGTTGCCCCGCATCTGGGACGACGGGGCGGTCGGAACGGCTTCGACGGCCATCAGTACCTCACCCTCGGGTCGATCATCGCGTTGATGATGTCGATCAACAACGACGCGGTCACCACCGCCAGGGCGAAGAAGGTGATGATGCCCTGCACCGCGGCGTAATCACGGGAGTCCAGATAGCGCACCAACTGGCTGCCGATGCCGTTCCAATTGAAGGTCTGCTCGGTCAGGATCGCCCCACCCAGCAGCAATGCCACCTGCAATCCGAGGATGGTCACGAACGGGACCATCGCGTTCTTGAACGCATGGCTGATCACCACCCGCGATTCGGCCACACCCCGGGCCCGCGCTGCCTCGACGTAGTCGCTGCGCAGCGTCTGGATCAGGTTGATGCGGATGATCCGGATGAACACCCCGGTCAGGAGCAGCCCCAGGGTCAGCGCCGGCAGCACCAGGTGCTGCAGGCCGTTGAGGAACGCCGCGGTGTTCTGGGCCAGGAGGGCATCGATGAGGAAGAAGTTGGTGCGCGCCGGCACCGAGGCGAACATCACCGGCGACGCCTGGGAACTGGACGGCAGCCACCCCAAGGTGCGGGCGAACAGCAGTTGCATCAACAGCCCGACGAAGAACACCGGCGCGGCGTAGGTCAGGATGCCCAGCACCCTCAGCACCGCGTCCAGGGCGGTGTCGCGGAACCGCCCGGCGAGCAGGCCCAGCGGCACCGCCAGGACCAGGGCAACCAGGAAGGCCGCCAACGTCAGCGTCAGCGTGGCGCCACCGTTGACGGCGAAGATCTGCGTGACCGGCCGGTTGTCCACGATGGTGGTACCCAGATCGAACCGGAGCACGCCCCCGATGTATTCCGCGTACTGCACCAGGATCGGCCGGTTGTACCCGGCCGCCTCCCGCAGTGCCTGCAGTTCCTCGGCGCTGCGCTGGCCCCCCAGGGCCACACTGACCGGGTCCCCCGGGGCCACCCGCATCAGGATGAACACGATCGTCAGGATGATCAGCACCTGGGGCACGAACAGCAGCAGCCTGGTGATCAGGTAAGTGCGTAGTGAACCGGTGGCCTGTGACACTCACCCATCCTTCCCGCGCATGGCGCACCCCGATGGGGTACGAACTCGTGGGGACCGGTCGGTGCCGGTGCGCTGGGGAGTCCCGCACGCACCGGCACCGATCCGGCCCGCGCCACCTACTCGGTGGCGCCGCTCACGCCGGCGTAGTAGAAGATGAACGAGGGGTCGAGGGTCTCCTCCACGCCGGTCACCCCGTCGCGGACGGCGGCGATCTGGTCGCGCTGCCACAACTGCACGATCGGCACATCCTCCGCCGCGATCTCCGAGGCCCGCTCGAACGCCGCCAGGCGGGCGTCCTCGTCGGTGTCGGTCACGATCGTGTCGATCAACTCATCCATCTCGTCGTTGGAGTAGCCGTTGTTGAAGATGTTCGCCGTGCCGTAGAAGGGCTGGATGTAGTTGGAGGCATCGGGGAAGTCCGGGAACCACCCCAGGTCGAACGCGTCCATGGACTGGTCGGAGAACGTCTCGGCGTACTGCGCCCAGGACAGTTGCTCCAGGCTCACCTCGAACAGGCCGGAGTCGTTGAGTTGACGCTGGATCTCGCCGTACATGTCACCGATCTCCTCCCCGTAGCGATCCGGCATCCACCAGGCGTCGAAGGCCACCGGGATGTCCACGCCCGCGTCCTCGAGCAGCGCGCGCGCCGCATCCACATCGGGTTCACCGTAGGCGTCGTCGAAGGCGGGCACGTGCCCGGCCACCCCATCGGGAATCGGGCCGTACAGCGGGGTCACGGTGTCCCGGTAGACCGAGGAGGCGATGGTCTCCCGATCGATCACCTGCGCGAGCGCCTGCCGGACCGCGGGCTCGTCGAAGGGTGGGCGCGAGACCTGCAGCACCAGGTAGTTGATCTCGGTGCCCTCACCGACGACCACCTGCACGCCGCGCTCGGCGCCGTTCTCGCGCAGGTCCTCGATGTCGGTCACGGCCAGGGACCGGTAGGCGACCATCACGTCACCCTCCTCGATCGCCTGCTTCAGCGCCGACTCGGTTTGGTAGAACTGCAGGATCACCCCGGAGTTGCTCAACTCCGAGTCACCGGAGTAGTTCTCGTTCAGCCCGAGCTGGATCTGCTGGGTGGCGTCGAAGGTCTCCACCGTGTACGGGCCGGAGCCGAACACCTCGGCGTTGGGCTGCAAGTCATCGCCGGGGAAACTCATCGGCACGATCGCCGCCGCACCGGTGGTCAGGATGTACGGGAAAGTGGCGTCGGCGTTGGACAGCGTGAACGTCACCGTGGACTCATCCGGCGCCTCCACCGACTCGATGCCGTCCAGCAGTTGCCACCCGTTGGAGGAGTGCTGGATCGCGAGCTGGCGCTCGACCGAGTGCACCACGTTCTCTGCGGTCAACTCACTGCCGTCGGCGAACATCAGGCCCGACTTCATCGTGCAGGTGTAGGTGACCTCGTCGTCCCAGTCGCAGGCCTCGGCCGCATCCGGGGTGGGCTCGGTCTCCCCCAACGGGACCGACAGCAGTCGTTGGTAGGTGTTGTAGATGATGTTCCAGGACGGCTTGTCGTAGGAACCCGCTGGGTCGATGTTCGTCACCGTGTCCGTGGTGCCGATCACCACGGGCATCGTGCTCGCTGCGTCATCCTGCTCGGCACCATTGGTGTCGGTGCCGGTTCCGTTGGTGTCCTCATCGCCATTGCCGTTGCCGCAGGCGGCCAGCGTGAGAGCACCGACCGCGGCGATAGCCGCGGCGGCCTTCAAACTACGTACACGCATCTGCATCTACCTCGATGTCATCATCGCTTGGATCTCGCGTGGGACCAGATGCCGGTCGGGCATCCTTGCCGGCGAGCTTCTGGGCAGGTTAACCCACCGAGCGAGCCCATCAGCCTCTCCCCGCGGGGTTGTGTCCAAACCGATATCCAACGAAGCAGCGTGAGAACAGGTGGCCGGCGCAGTGGTCCGGCGCGGATAGGCTGCCCGATGTCTCCCGGACCGGTTGGCGAAAGGACCCGAATGCGGCGGCACCTGCGGACACGCCCGTGCTGATCATGCTTCCTCCCTCGGAGGGCAAGGCCGCGCCCGAGCGGGGACGCCGGTTCGATCCCGGCGCGCTGAGCCACCCGGAACTGGCCGGCCCGCGTGAGCAGGTGCTGCAGACGCTGATACGCGCCTCGGCCGGCGCCGACGCCACCACCCGTCTGCGGTTCGGTACCTCCCTGGCCGAGCAGGTCGAGGCGAACACCCGGTTGCGCGACGCCCGGGCGGCGCCGGCGACGCAGGTCTACAGCGGCGTGCTCTACGACGCCGCCGGCCTGGCGAACCTGTCCGGGACGGCCCGACGGCGTAGCAACAGTTCGGTGCGGATCGTCTCGGCGCTGTGGGGGGTGCTCCGTCCGGACGACGCGATCCCTGCCTACCGGCTGTCCATGTCCACACCGCTGCAGCCTCTGGCGCCGCTGGGCACCTTCTGGTCCCGGCACCTGGGCGGGGCCCTCGACCCGGGAGGTTCCGACGTCGTCCTCGACTGCCGTTCGCAGGACTACGCGCGGGCCTGGTCACCAGCCCCGGACCGGGAGTGGCTGGCGGTCCGGGTGGTGGCCATCCGGGCGGGCAGGCCCGTCGTGGTCTCCCATCACGCCAAGCACACCCGGGGCGTGCTCACCGGTCACCTGTTCCGCCGGCCCGAGCCGTTACCGCGCACCGCGGCGGGCGTGGCCGAAGCCGCGGCCGAACTCATCGGCCCGGTACTGGCCGACGTCGGCATGCATCCCCCCGTCCGGTCGGGGCCGGCCACGCTGGAACTGGTGCTGTCGCACTGACGCTCAGTCGTCCAGGCGCACCAGGATGTAGTCGTAGTCCTCGCTGCGCAGCACCCGCTCGGGCGGGGCCGCCTCGATCGCTGCCTTCTCGGTGAGGGACAGCGGTACCTGGACGCCCTGGGTCGCACTGCCCCGCAGGGCCACCGCCCCCAGCCCTCCGGTCTTGGCGCGTACCCGCTCGTACAGCGCCAGCAGCGCCTCATCAATCCCGGCGGCGAGTTCGTCCCGAGCGGCCTTGTGCTGCTCGCTCTCGGCGTCCAGTTCGGCGAACGCGGCATCACGCTCGGCCTCGACCCTGGTGATATCGGCCCGGATCGCTTCGAGCTGGGTGGTGGTGGCCTGCAGTTCGTGCTCGGCGGCCTCCAGGCGTTCCATCACCTCCAGTTCAACCTCTTCCAGGTCGTTCTGGCGCTTGCCCAGCGACTCCAGCTCGGCCGAGAGCGCCTGCAGGTCCTTGGGCGAACCGGTCCCGGACTCCAGCCGTTGGCGGTCCCGGTCGGCCCGGTTGCGCACCTGTTCCACATCGGTCTCGGCCTTGAGGAGTTCGCGGCGGGTGTCGGAGACCAGCATCTGGGTCTGCGCCCGGCTGCGGTCCAGGTCCTCGGCCCGTGCGGTCAGTTCCGCCAGGGTCGCCAGCGTGGGGTGGGAGTTGCGCCGGTGGGCGAGTTTGGCCAGGGCGGTGTCGAGTGCCTGCAGGTCCAGCAACGCTCGCTGGTCGGATACGGGCGCAGTGCTCACAGTCACACACGTCCTTCCTGGTTGGTGGATTCCAGCCTATCGGTCCACGGGTCGGTGGGATGCGTGCTGACCCGCACCTCGATCCGTCCCCCGGCGGCCTCGGCATCGGCTCGCAGATGCTCGGCCGCCACGGGCAGCCAGGGCCACTCACTGGCCCAGTGCGCCACGTCGATCAGCGCCGGAGCGCCGGTGCGGGCCAGAGCCTCGGCCGCCGGATGGTGCCGCAGGTCCGCGGTCACGTAGGCATCGGCGCCGGCGGCGGCGACCACCTCCAGCAGCGAGTCTCCGGCGCCGCCGCAGACGGCGACGGTGCGCACTGTCGCATCCAGGTCGCCGCCCACGCGCACCCCATGGGCCGTGGCGGGCAGGGCGTCGGCGACGCGTTCAGCCAGGTCACGCACGGTGATCGGATCAGCCAGTTCTCCGATCCGGCCCATTCCGGCCGGAGACGGTGGCGCTGCGGTGGGCACCAGGGAGAAGGCGGGTTCCTCATACGGGTGCGCCCGGCGCAACGCCTCCACGACGACGCTCCGCCGGCTGGGCGGCAGCACCATCTCCAGGCGCACCTCCTCCACGCGCTCGTGCTGCCCGACGGTACCGATTGTCGGGTTGGCCGCCCCGACCGGGGTGAACTCCCCGGTACCGGTCACCGACCATGCGCACCCGGTGTACTCCCCGACCTGCCCGGCGCCGGCAGCACCGAGGGCCTGGCGCACCGAGGTTGCCTGGGGTGTGGGCACATAGCTGATGAGCAGATCCAGGTCGGCACCGGGCAATGGTTGCAGCGGCCGGGCGCCGGTGAGACCGAGCAGGTCGGCGAGGGCCTCGTTGACCCCGCCCGCAGCGGCATCGGCGTTGGTGTGTGCCACGTACAGGGCGATGCCGGAGCGGATCAGCCGGTGCACCAGCGCACCCTTAGGGGTGGTCGTGGCCACCGAGTGGACGCCGCGCAGCAGCAGCGGGTGATGAGTGATGATCAGGTCCGCCCCGCACTCGACCGCCTCGTCCACCACGGCATCGACCGGGTCCACCGCGAGCAGCACCCGGCCGATGGGGGCCCGGGGGTCGCCCACAGCCAGACCCACGGCGTCCCACCCCTGTGCAGTCGATGGCGGATAGCGTCGTTCGAGGGACTGGATCAGGTCCTGCAGGGTGAGGGTGGTGTGCATGTCACCAGGCTGTCGGCCACCTGCCGGGGAAGCAAGCCCCACTCGAGCAGCACCGATCGGCCTGCGGCTGCGCACGCGCACAACGGCTCGCCGACTGCGCACCGAGGGTCTGCCACGGGTGTGCAAAGGAAGCGCTCGGTGCCCGGTTGCCAGAGTTCAGGGTAGATTCATCGCGGGTTACCCCGACGCTGGCGCGTCGAGAGGTGGCTATTGCACCGAAGCATGCAGAAGGAGGGTCGATGACGGCACTGCCTAGTCCGGCAGGGTCGCGTTCGCGGGGACCGGTCGATGCGCCGGCGGCAGGCGGCGCGGGCCCGGTGGACGAGGAGGAACGCGCGCGGCGACGCAAACTGGCGCACCGTCGTCGGCTGTCGCGGAACTGGTCGCTCTTCCTGCTGTTCGCCGGGCCGAACATCCTGCTGATCCTGGCGTTCATCTACTTCCCGCTGATCAGCAACATGTACTACTCCACCCTGGACTGGCGGCTGGGCTCCCCCAGTGCCACACCCGTGGGGCTGGACAACTATGCGCGCTTCTTCACCTCGCCCTCCGGGTTGGAGGTGTGGCGGGTCACCGCCATCTTCACCGGTGGCGCAGTGGTGGGCTCCATGGTGCTGGGACTACTTATCGCCCTTGTGTTGAACAAGAAGATCCCCGGGCGCACAGCGGCCCGTACTGCCGTGTTCGCACCCTATGTGCTCTCCGGCGTGGGGGTGGCGCTGGTGTGGAACTTCATCTTCGACCCCACCAGGGGTGCACTCAGTTACCTCCTCGGGTTCCTCGGTATCGCCTCACCGCAGTGGTATCTGAACGAGAACTGGGCACTGGTGATGGTGATCATCGTCTACGTCTGGAAGAACCTCGGTTTCTGCGCCGTGGTCTTCCTCGCCGGACTGCAGGCAGTCCCCCAGGATCTGTTGGAGGCAGCCACTCTCGACCGGGCCGGGGCGGCGCGACGGTTCTTCTCCGTGGTGCTACCACTGCTGACTCCCACGGTCTTCTTCCTGCTGGTCACCAACATCATCTTCTCGATGACCAACGCCTTCGACATCCTGCGGATCATGACGCCCACCGGGCACGGCACCAATACGATCATCTTCGAGATCTATCTGCAGTCCTTCGGCGCCTACCAGCGGGCCGGGTACTCCGCCGCTATCGCGGTGGTGCTGTTCTTCACGCTGTTCCTCATCACCGCCGTCCAGTTGCGCTACGTGGAGAGGAAGGTGCATTACCAGTGACGCAGCAACCCCTCGCCACACCCGGAGCCGATCCCGGGCGTCTTGACGGCCGGCAGCCGACGAAGAAGACGCGCCCGGACTGGACGAAAGCCTTCAGCCCGCGCAACCTGGCCGACACGATGCTGGCCGGCTACCTACCGATCCTGATCGCACTGTTGGTGATCGTGCTGCCGCTGGCCTGGATGATCTCCTCCAGCTTCAAACCGCCGCCGGAGATCCTCACCCTGGCACCCACGTTGCTGCCCCAGGACCCCACCCTGAACAACTACGGAGCCGTGGCGGACCGGGTGCCGCTGCTCACCGTGCTGCGCAACAGCGTGATCGTCACCATCGTCGGCGCCACCATCAAGGTCTTACTGGCGGTGACCACGGCCTACGCGTTGGTGTTCATCAAGGTACCCGGGGCGAACCTCATCTTCCTGGGTATTCTGGTTGCGCTCATGGTGCCGCCGGAGGTGTCGATGCTGCCGAACTACCTGACCATCACCGCGCTCGGCGGCCGGGACACCCTGTGGGGCATCATCCTGCCCGGACTCGGGACCGCATTCGGGACCTTCCTGCTCCGGCAGCACTTCAAAGCACTCCCGAAGGAGTTGTTCGAAGCCGCCGAACTCGATGGCGCCGGACACCTGCGCAAGTTGTTCCAGATCGCCGCACCGGTGTCGTTACCGGCCATCGCGACCGTGGCCCTGGTGACCATCGTCAACGAGTGGAACAACTTCCTGTGGCCCCTGATCATCATCGACTCCCCGGCACGGATGACCCTGCCGGTGGGTCTGAACATGCTGCAGTCGATCGAGGGCCAGACCGGCAACTACGGCGTGCTGATGGCCGGTGCGGTCCTGGTGATCGTGCCTGTCCTACTCATCTTCGCCGCCCTCCAGCGCTACATCGTGGCCGGCCTCACCCAGGGGGCGGTCAAGTGAACCCATCGACTCCGACGACCAACGAAGAAACGAAAGAAGGAGTACCCATGAAACAGTCCACCAGCCGCACCGTACGCAGCCTTGCTGCGCTCGGTGCCGCGACCCTCGTCCTGGCCGCGTGCGGCCCGGACACCAGCGGTGGTGACGGTGACGCCCAGGAAGACGTGGATGTCTCCGGCGTGGAGCCGGCCGACGAGATCACCTTCTGGACCAACCACCCCGGTGGTTCGGCCGACATCGAGAACGAATTGATCGCCCAGTTCACCGACGAGACCGGCATCGAGGTCAACGTGGTGACCTCCGGGGCGAACTACGAGGAGACCTCGCAGCGGTTCCAGACCGCACAGGGCAGCGCTGAGGTGGACGTGGTGGTCTTGTCCGATGCCACCTGGTTCCCCAACTACCTGAACGGCTCCCTGGTCGCGGTCGACGGCTTGATGGAGGAGGCCGGGGTCGACACCAGCGGATACGTCGAAGCGCTGTACGAGGACTACCAGTACGAAGGCAGCCACTACGGCGTCCCCTACGCCCGCTCCACCCCGCTGTTCTACTACAACGTCGACCATTACGAAGAGGCCGGCATCGACGCGCCCCCGGAGACGTGGGACGAAGTCGCCGAGGTCTCCGAGCAGTTGATGGACGCCGGGGTGGCGAACTCCGCCTTCAGTTTCCCGCCGCAGGATGAGTACCCGGCCTGGTGGATGGCGAACATCGTGTGGGGTTACGGCGGTGCCTGGTCCGATGAGTGGGACTTCTCCCCCGTCTCCTCCGATGCCACCATCGAGGCGCTGGAATTCGCACAGGAAGCAACCAACTCCTGGGCCTCGGTGTCCTCGGGCAACCCGGCCGATGACTTCTCCGCCGGCGCCACCAGCCAGATCGTGCAGTCCACCGGTTCCTTGGGCGGCATCCTGGACTCGGCATCCTTCGAGGTGGGCACCGCGTTCCTGCCCGGCGGTCCGGCCGCCGAGGGTGAGACCCCGACCGGTGGTGCCGGTCTGATGATCGCCTCCGACAGCACTCCGGAACGTCAGCTGGCCGCGGCGATGTTCGCCGGCTTCATGGGCAACCCGGACTCGACGGCCGCGTTCTCCGCTGCCACCGGGTACGTGCCGGTCCACCAGGATGCGGACATGTCCGACGTCTACGCCGAGACCCCGCAGTTCCAGACCGCGGTGGAACAGCTCGAGCGCGCCCGGGTGCAGGACTTCGCCCGGTTGTTCGTGCCCGGTGGTGACCTGGAGTTGTCCCAGACCCTGCAGCGCATCCTGACCTCCGACGTGGACGTGGCCGAGGAGATGCAGCGCGTGGAGGAGGAGTTGCAGTCCCTGTACGACTCCGACGTGGCCTCGGAGGTGGAGGGCTGAGTCAGCCCTTCACCCCGATCCCGGTGGGCCCGGATGGGTATCGCGGGCGTTGCTAGTGCGACGCCCGCGGCGCCCATCCGGGCCCTCGGTCGCCCGGGCCGATCCGCATGCTGGGCGATGCCGGCCCGGGGGGCGCGACGACATCGACTGCCTCGCTGACCTGACCGGGCCGGTCAGCGCTGGACGGCGCCGGGGGCGGTGTCCAGGGAGTCCAGGTCGGTGCGGGTGAGCATCGCCTCCCAGTCACCGCGGCTGGAGACCACTGCGGCCCCGCAGGCGTTCCCGCGTTCTAGTCGCTGCGGCAGCGGCAAGTCCTCAAGCAGGGCAGAGAGGTACCCGGCCACGAACGCGTCGCCGGCGCCGATGGGGTCGACGACGTCAACGCGCAGGGCCGGGCGAAGTACGTCATCCCCGACGGTGCGCACCCGGGCGCCGTCCCCACCGAGTTTGATCACCACCTCCCCCACGCCCAGACCGAACAGGGCCTCGAGGTCCATCTGGGCACCGGACGTGAGCAGGGCAAGTTCCCCGGGGTCACCGAAGACGACGTCGGCGTACGTGGCCAGTTCGGCCAGCACCGGCCGGGCCTGCTCCGGTGACCAGAGCCGGGAGCGGAAGTTCACATCCAGGCTGACCTTCATACCGGCCGTCCGCGCGGCCCCGGTCAGCGCCAGGGTCGCCTCGGCAGGCCCTGGGCCCAGCGCCGGGGTGATCCCGCTCAGGTGCACAACTGTGGGCCCCGGGTCCAACGCGGCACGGGCGTCGGCCGCCCCGATCGCGGTGAAAGCCGAATGGGCCCGGTGGTAGTCCACCCGGGCTCGCCCCATCGGGCGTTGCTGGGACACCAGGATGCCGCTGGGAGCGCCCTGTTCACGGCGTACCGCGGTGGTGTCGACCCGCTCGGCGGCCAGGGTGCGCACGATCAGGTCACCGATCGCATCACTGCCCAGCACGCTCGCCCATGCCGACCGGTGCCCAAGCCTGGCCAGCCCGATCGCGACGTTCGACTCGGCACCGGCGATCGAGATCCTCGGCTCCGGACCGACGCCGAGGGTCCCCTCGGCGCGGATGGTGCCCATGGTCTCCCCGAGGGTGAGCACATCGATGCCGCTCATCGGTGGCGACGTTCCACGCCGTCGTCCCAGGCACGCACCATGGCGGCGGCCCGGTCGCGGATCTCCGCCCACGCCTGGTCGGCGACGAGGTCGTCGTTGACCAGGTGTCCACCCACACCCACGCCGACGCATCCCATCGCGGCGTAGGTGGTGGCCTCGGCCGCGCCCACGCCCCCGGTGGGCAGCAACGGGACGTCATCGAGGGGCTCGGCGATCGCCTTGATGTAGTCCACCCCGCCCAACGGTCCGGCCGGGAACACCTTGACCGCAGCCACCGCGGGGTGGCGGTGAGCCAGTTCGATCTCGGTGGGCGTGCTCGCGCCGCAGTAGACCGGCCGGCCCGCCGGTGCTGCGGCCCCGAGCACGCCGGAGTCGATCGTGGGGGTGACCAGGAACTGCGCCCCGGCGCTGATCGCCTGGACCGCCTGGTCAGCGCTGCGCACCGTCCCGGCACCGACCTGGGCCTCGGTGCGGTCCCGCCACTCGGTGATCGTGGCACGTGCGTCCGGCGTGGGCAGCGTCACCTCCAGGCGGGCGATCCCCCCGGCGGTCAGCGCCTCCAGCACCTCCAGGGGCGGGCTGTGCCGGCGGAGCCGGATAATGGCCACCACCCCGACGTCGGTGCTCATCGCGGGCCCTGCCCAGATGCTTGCATCATCACGCCACCAGGTTAGTCGCTGCCCGCCCGCAGCATCGTCCCGGCTCGCACGCCGGTGACCTCGCCGCCGTTGAAGGCGACCCGCCCGGCCACCAGCACCGCGTGCATCCCGGTGGCCAGCCGCCAGGGGTCTGAGAAGGTGGCGTTGTCGGTGAACGTGCGGGGATCGAAGACGGCGACGTCGGCCACGGACCCGGCGCGCAGGATGCCACGGTCGGACCAGCCGAGCCGGGAGGCCGGCAGGGAGGTCATCTTCCACACCGCCTCGGGCAGGGTGAGCAGTCCCCGCTCGCGCACGTAATGGGAGATCACCCTGGGGAAGGTGCCGAAACTGCGCGGGTGCGGGCGTCCTTGGCCCTGGTCCCGTAACACCCACCCGTCGCTGGCCACGGCCACCCGTGGGTGGGCAAGCACCCGGTCCACATCCTCATCGGACATGGAGTGCAGCACCACGCTGGCCCCGCCGTCGTGGGCGGCCAGGATCCGCAGCGTGGCCTCGGCGTCGTCCACGCCCTCGGCCCGGGCGATCTGGGCCAGGCTCTGCCCGGCAGCGTCCTGGTAACGGCCCGGGCCGAGGTGGGCGATCATCACCCCGGAGGCCACCGTGGCCTGCCCCTGCCGCATCTCGGCGAGGATACCCTCACGCGCCTCGGTGTCGGCCAGCCGGCGCAGCAGTGCAGCAGTACCGCCGTCCAGGGCCCAGGTGGGCAACCGGGTGGTCAAGGTGGTGGAGGAGGCGGTGTAGGGGTAGACGTCGGCGGCGACGTCCAGGCCGGCCTCGGCGGCCTCGTCGATCAGCCCGAGTGCCTCGGCGGTACGCCCGTGGTGGCGCTCCCCGGCGGCCTTGAGGTGGGAGATCTGCAACCGCGCGCCACCAGCGGTGGCGAGCCGGATCGCCTCCTCGACCGCCTCGGTGAGTCGGGCCCCCTCGTTGCGTATGTGGGTGGAGTACAACAGCCCGAGCCGGCCCGCCGCGCTGACCAGGTACTGCAGTTCGCGTTCGTCGGAGTAGGTGCCGGGGGCATAGATCAGGCCGGTGGAGAACCCGTGTACCCCCTGGGCCGCTGCGGTGGCGAGCAACCCACCCATGGCAGCCAGGTCGTCGTCGGAGGCGAGGCGTTGCTCCCCGCCCATGACGGCTTCACGCAGGGCGTTGTGGCCCACCTGGGTCACCATGTTGATCGCCGGCCCTGCCGCGTCCACCGCGTCGGCGAACCCGCCGGCATCGGTCCACTCCCAGCCCAGTTCGGGTTCCAGGAAGGCCGAGGACGTCCGCATCGTCTCCAGATCGGCCACCGGGAACGGGGAGAAGCCGCAGTTGCCACCCACCAGGGTGGTCACGCCCTGCGGCAGTTGGGTGCTGGCCTGCGGGTGGCCCTGGATCCGGAAGTCTGCGTGGGAGTGCAGGTCGATGAAGCCCGGGGTGACGACCAGTCCGGTGGCGTCGATGACCTGCGCTCCGCGCAGGTCGGCCCGGCTGATCTCGGCGATCCGTCCCCGGTGCACTCCCAGGTTGGCGCGGATCGGGTCGGTGCCGGTTCCGTCGATGATGCTGCCCCCGTGGACGACGACGTCGTGGTCGGTCATGTTGCGTATCCTCCCGGTGCTGTGTCACCACAGCGGTATCGGTTGCGACGGTTCAGTCGGCCGAGCCCCGCGCGGTTGCCACCACGGTCGCTGCCGCCCGGGCGACGATGTCATCGACGGGACCGGGACCGTCGTCGTCGATCACTTCCTGAAGGTCGCTGCCCAGGGCGGCGAAGGAGATCATCCGGTCGTCGAAGTCCAGCACCCCCACGTCGTGGCGGATGCCGATGATCTCCCCGGTCTTGTGCCGGCAGAGCACGTCCGGGCCCAGGCGGGCGGGCATGCGGGAGTTGAACTGCTGGCGCAACAGCATGTCCAGGGCCAGGGTGCGCAGGTGAGATGGCAGCAGGTCGGCGCACAGCGCATCCAGCAACAGGGCTTGGTCGGCGGCGGTGGTGGCGTTTCGGCCCGGCAGGTGGGTGTCCATCAGGGTGCGCTGGATCTGCGTGTCGTGCATGCCCCATCGGGCCAGGTGCTGGGCGATGCGGTCCAGGCCGAGCAGGCGGATCAGCATGTTGGTGGCCTCGTTGTCGCTCACCACGATCATCATCTCGGCCACTTCGGCCACGGTGAGCCGCTGCACCGAGGGCAGGTGCACCAGCACGCCGCTACCGCCCACGCGTTCCTCGGGTACCTCCACCATCTGCTCGAGCGTGAGCTGCTCCTCGGCCACGTCCTGCAGCACCATCAGCAGCACGGCGACCTTGATGGTGCTCGCTGGGGTCGTCACTCGGTGGGCCTCGACCTGGGCGATCACCTGCCCGGCTTCCCGGACCGCGAAACTCCAGTGCCCCGGCGCCTCCCGGGCGATCGTGGTCAGGTGCTGCTGCAGCGCGTGCTGGTTCTTCTCCGGCCACGTCGTCATGTAGACCTCCTCCAGCCAGCCATCCTGTCGCATGAATGGGCTCGAGGTTCTCGGGGCACGCGGGGCCCACATGACCCAGGTCCTGCGACCGCGCGTGTGGGCACGCGCCGGTGCCACACAACCGCGCCCCCTTTATCCTGCGCAATCAAGGCCTGCGCCTTAACGAGCCGCCTCATCGACCGTCCTCGGCGACCATTGCGGCAGTCCGTCGATGGAGAAGGCGTTAGAACACCACGGCGATCCGTCCGTTCTGGCGCGGTGGCCACGAAGAAGACGTGCTGTGCGGCGATGAACTCACGCGACCGCAGTGTGATCTCGGGGTGGACCTTACCCATTACCTACTTCTCCTCGCCGGCCGAGCGACACCGTCCAGGCCTTCGCGGTCACCGTCGTCCCGAAAGACTCTCTTGCACCATCGTCCTACTTGTGCGATCGTCCTACTTGCATATTTGTACAACTAGTGACCCCGAGGGAGAGATCTATGCTCGATGCGCCACCCCACCTGGCCGGACGGCGCGAGTGGGCGGGCCTAGCCCTGCTCTCGGTACCAACGATGCTGTTGGGTCTCGATGTCACGGTGCTGTACCTGGTGGTGCCGAGCATGGTGGCGGCCCTCGATCCCTCCACCACCCAGACGCTGTGGATCATGGATGCCTACGGGTTCTTCATCGCCGGGTTCCTCATCACCATGGGCACGTTCGGGGACCGGATCGGCAGACGGCGTCTGCTCATGATCGGGATGGCAGCGTTCGCATTCGCCTCGATCCTCGCGGCCCTGGCCCCGAACGCCGAGTTGTTGATCCTGGCCCGGGCCCTGCTGGGCATCGCCGGCGCGACCCTGATGCCCTCGACGCTGTCGCTGATCTCGAACATGTTCACCGATGCGCGTCAGCGCGCGCTGGCCATCGGGGTATGGGCCACGATGTTCGCGGCCGGGATGGCTGCCGGTCCCGTGGCCGGCGGCGCCATGGTGGACGCGCTCTGGTGGGGCGCGGCGTTCCTGCTCGCGGTTCCGGCCGCCGTCATCGTCCTGCTCGGCGCCCGCAGGGTGCTACCCGAGTATGCCGACCCGGCCGCGGGGCGGCTGGACCTGGCCAGTGTCGCGCTCTCGCTCGCGGCCATCCTTCCGGTGATCTACGCCGTCAAGCACACCGCCGTTCACGGCCCCGAGGTGAAGTCGGCGTTCCTCCTGGCGGTCGGTCTGATCAGCGGGGCCGCGTTCGTTCGCCGCCAACGTGGACTGCGCGCTCCCCTGCTCGACGTCAGCCTGTTCAGCAACCGTTCATTCTCCGCCGCCCTGGTGGTGCTCCTGGTCGGCCTGATCGGCGTCGGAGGAACCATGTACCTGGTGACCCAGTACCTGCAGCTGGTGCAGGGCCTCACACCATTCGTGGCTGGCCTCTGGATGGGACCTCCCGCGCTGGCCATGTTCGCCGCTGCCATCGGCGCCCCATTCGTCGCCAGGCGCCTTAGACCCGGGTTGGTGATGGCGCTCACGCTGGGCCTGTCCGTGATCGGATACGTGCTGCTCACCATCGTCGGCAGCGACGACGGAGCGTGGGTGGTGGTCGGATTCGCGTTCGTCTACCTGGGCCTGGGCGCCATCAGCGCGCTCGGCACGGACGTGGTCGTCGGTTCTGCCCCTGCCTCCAAGTCCGGCTCGGCAGCGGCGATGTCGGAAACCGTCATGGAACTCGGGATCGCCGTCGGCGTCGCCCTCCTGGGCAGCCTCACCACAGCCCTCTACGCCGCGAGAATGACCGCGCCGCCCGGGACCGCACCGCAGATCACCGAGGGCCTCACCGGCAGCCTCCCCGAGGCACTGGCCCTTGCCGACCGGCTCTCGGCCGATGTCCTTGTCCGTGCGCAGGAGACATTCACGGGCGCGATGAACGTTGCGGCCGCCACGGCGGGATCAGCGATCATCCTCGCGACCCTCCTTTGCCTGGTGGCGCTCCGGCACCTCCCCCCGCTCGGCCAGGAGCAACCTGTCGAGGCCGATCAGCGGTGAGCGATGCCACTACCCTGTAAACTCGAGGTGAGGTGCATGGGAGCGGACGAGGAACGCCACATCGATGGACGGCGTGCCCGGGGCAGCAAGCGCCGCGCCCAGATCATCGAGGCGACCCTAGCCGTCGTCACTCGTGACGGCGCGTCGGGGGTCACCCACCGCACCGTCGCCGCGCAGGCGGACATCACCACCAGCCTCATCACCTACTACTTCGTCACCCTGGATGACCTGCTCGTTGCGGCCCTGGCCAGCGTCGCCGACACCTATACCGAGCACATCCGCGCCATCATCGATGGCCCGGGCGACAACCTCCACGGCCTGGCCCAGTTGATCGCCGACTCCGCCGGTCCGGGTCGTGACCGGGCATTGGCCGAGCGGGAACTGGCCACCATGGCGGCCCGCCGGCCCGCTCTTGCCGAAGTGTCACGCCGGTGGCGCGAGAACGTCGCCGAACTCGGCGCCGCCCTCACCGAGGATCCCGAGGCGATCGCCTCCCTCGTGGCCACCTCGGACGGCCTGTGCACGGCCGTCCTCATCAACAACGTCCCAGCAGACCCCGAGTACATCCACCGGCTGTTGTGCCGGGCACTGAACCCGGCGCGGGCGACGGCGGCGGGGTGAACCCCATCGCCCCGACAGCCGGTCGATCTAGGAGTTGACTTCGGTCAGCGTGCCGTCGGTGACCGAGTAGACGAACCCTCGGACCCGGTCCTTGTGTGGCACGAACGGGTTGGCGGCGATGCGGGCCAGGGACTGACGCACGTCGTCGGCAGGGTCCCGGAAGGATTCCGGTGCCCACGGCGGCCGGATGCCGGTGTCGGCCTCGATCTGAGCTTTGAACTCATCGTCGGTGAACGTGAGCATCCCGCAGTCGGTGTGATGGATGAGGATGACCTCCCGCGTGCCGAGCAGGCGCTGGCTGATCGCGAGGGAGCGGACCTCGTCCTCGGTGATGACCCCGCCGGCATTGCGGATCACGTGGGCGTCCCCTTCCTCCAGGCCGAGCAGGCCGTAGGGATTCAGCCGGGCGTCCATACAGGCAACGACGGCGACCTGACGCCCCGGCGGCATCGGCAGATCACCCTTGTCGAACGTTGCGGCATAGGCCTCCGCGTTGCGGAGCAGGTCGTCGGTGACAGTCATGCCTCGGTCCTTTCGCGTCCGTGGGTCGGCGTCGGTCGGCGCCTCCTCAGCCACCTTTCACCTGCGGTGAGGCCGCGGGTTGTCACCCACCCGGGAGTCTCGCGGACCGGGACGCCGCGAGCACCTCAACACCGAGGAATCCTCTGCCGTACACCTACCGTATCGCGCGAGGGGGGCCTTGCCGCAAGACCCCCTCCGTACCGCAGAATGCGGGTTCCCCAGCCGAGCCCATGCCCCTGTGACCTGTGGAGTTGAGCGTGCCCACCACCCGGACCGACGTTTTCGACCTCTCCGAAGCCAGGACCGCCAAGGCCGATCCCGCCCTCATCGGTACCGACCAGGCTCGGTTGCGGATCATCGCCGAACGCCTGAGCGAGCAGGTCACCGCCACCTCCGACCGACTCGCGACCGAGCGCAAGTCCCCCGGTGGTGGTGTGCAAGCGGCGTTGGAGCGTGATCAGCGCGTGCACCACCTGACCGCCCGACTCAGGCTCCTGTACCGGTACGGGATGGACCTGTGCCTGGGCCGGATCGTGCGCGCGGGCGATACCGGTCCGGTCTACATCGGCCGCATCGGCCTGACCGACCAGAGTGGCGAGGTCCTGATGGTCGACTGGCGCGCACCGGCGGCAGAACCGTTCTTCGCCGCCACCCACGCCAACCCGATGGGGCTGACCACCCGGCGGCGCTACCGCTGGAGTGCGGGGAGGATCACCGACTACTGGGATGAGGTCTTCGCTCCCGGTGCGCTGCAGGGGCACGCGGCCCTGGATGATCAGTCGGCCTTCATCGCCAGCCTGGGAACGAGCCGCACCGGAGCGATGCCCGATGTGCTCAGCACGATCCAGGGCGACCAGGACGCGATCATCAGGGCCGGATCGCGCGGCCCGCTCGTGGTCGACGGAGGGCCCGGCACCGGGAAGACGGTGGTGGCTCTACACCGGGCGGCCTACCTGCTCTATTCCGACCCCCGGCTGGGCGTTGGTAGTGGCGGCGTGCTGGTGGTCGGCCCGCACCAGCCCTACCTGTCCTACGTCGCCGATGTGCTGCCCAGCCTCGGTGAGGAGGGTGTGCTCACCTGCACGCTGACCGACCTCGCCGGTGCGCGCGAACACACCCCGGCAGAGCGCGACCCGGTGGTGGCCGGCCTGAAGGCCTCGGGACGGATGGCCGGGGCGATCGAGAAGGCGGTGGCCTTCTACGAGCAACCCCCCACCGAGCCGCTGGAGGTGTCGACCTCCTGGGCCGACGTCCAGGTGACCGATGCCGACTGGGCGCAGGCCTTTGCTGCGCCGGATCCGGGCACCCCGCACAATGAGGCCCGCGAGCAGGTGTGGGACGCGCTGGTGCAACTCCTGATCGATCAGCACGATAGTGAGGTGCCCGCAGACCTGGTACGCCGGGAGGTGTCCCGGGATCCCGAACTGACCGCCACGCTGAATCACTCGTGGCCGCTGCTCAGTGCCCCGGACCTGATCGGCGATCTCTGGTCGGTTCCGGCTTACCTACGCTTGTGTGCCCCGTGGCTCGGGCCAGAGCAGATTCGCGCGCTCCAGCGCCAGGACCCGCACGCCTGGACCCAGTCCGATCTGCCGTTGCTGGATGCGGCGCGGCACCGGCTCGGTGAGGCAGGTGATGCTCGACGCCGGCGGCGGCAGGCAGCGGCCGCCCAGGCGGAACGTGACCAGATCGATGCCGTGGTGACCGAACTCATCGCCGCCGATCACGACGGCGAGAGTGTGATGACGATGCTGCACGGGCAGGACCTGCGCGACGCGCTGGTCCAGGACGCGGCCGATGGCGTCGCCGATGCAGACCGGCTCGCCGGACCGTTCGCACACATCGTGGTCGATGAGGCGCAGGAGTTGACCGAGGCCCAATGGCAGATACTGCTTCGCCGGTGCCCCTCACGTAGTTTCACCATCGCGGGCGACCGTGCCCAAGCCAGGGAGGGGTTCACCGAGTCGTGGTCCCAGCGCCTCCACCGCGCGGGCTTGGGTGAGGCCAGGATCGCGACGTTGAGCCTCAACTACCGCACGCCGGTCGAGGTGATGTCCTATGCCGAGCCGGTGATCCGGAAGGTGCTTCCCGATGCCAATGTGCCCCGCTCGGTGCGCAGCAACGGTCTGCCGGTGCGGCACGGACATACCTCGGAACTACAGGCGATCCTGCAGGAGTGGGCCGCCGCTCACGCCGAGGGGGTCGGATGCGTCATCGCCGCACATCCCCTTGCCGCTGCCCTGCCTTCACGACGGGTGCAGTCCCTGACTCCCGAACTGGCCAAGGGCCTGGAGTTCGACCTGGTGGTGCTGATCAACCCCGAGGGGTTCGGCATCGGCGTGCAGGGCGGCGTGGACCGCTATGTCGCGATGACCCGCGCCACCCAGCAACTGGTCGTTCTCACCGACTCCGCACCCTGACCCGGCGTGACGAGCGGCGGGCGGGCCCAGCACCTCAGGCCGCGGCGGCGGCCAGGCGAGCGGGGGTGTCGTCGTCGAACTCGGCGAAGAACTGCCCGACCCGCTCGGTGAGTTCGTTCATGCCGTCGCAGGCGAACAGGATCGGTTGGTACTTGCTGATGTCGTAGTCCAGCGTGGCCATCAGATGGAAGTCGAGCGGGCGCACATCAGCGCCGCGGAATTCCTCGATCTCCCCGTAGGAGGACAACAGGCCGGCTCCGTAGCAGCGCAGTTCACCGTCTTCGTACATGACCCCGAACTCGATGGTGAACCAGAACACGTCGGCAACGTACTGCAGCCCTTCCTCGGTCTCACACCGCCGGGCCGCCTCTCCGGCCAGGCGCTTGACCTCGGCAACCTGCGGGGAGGCGAGCAGGTTCCCGTGGCCGACGACCTCGTGGATGATGTCCGGTTCGGGTGTGTACAGCGGTTGGGAGGAGTGCCGGAGGTACTGGGTGGAGTGAAACACCCGATCCGCCAGGGACCCGTAGAAGACGTCCAGGGGCACCAGTCCGGCGGCCGGATGCAGCCGGAAACCGGTGAGCGGCTCCAGGCCGGCTGAGACCTCGTCCAACTGCGGCACCCGGTCGGTGGGTAGCCCCAGCGCTTCCTTTCCCTCCAGGAAGGCCCGCACTGCGAGGCGTTCATGCTTGGGTGCCAACTCCGCGCAGACCCGGGCCCAGATCTGGTTCTCCTCATCGGTGTAGTCCACCTGTGGGATCGGCATCCCGGGCTCCCACGTCATCACCGGGGCCGCGATCTCGTTACGACGACGGCGGTACTCCGGATCGTTCACGCCGGGGTGGTTATCGGCCAGGTGCACCTGGACACCGTTCTCATCGGTGGTCACGGGGGCGTAGAACTGTGCTTCTTCGAACATGTCGCCGTTGTACCCCGATGTGACGTGAAGTACCACCAGATCTTGCGTAAAGTATCGAAAGTGGGAACACGTGTACGTATCGATGAGGTGGATCGACAGATCCTTACATCGCTGCGCCTGGACGGTCGCCGCACCTTCACCGACCTGGGCCGGGAGTTGGGACTGTCCACGCCTACGGTCAAACGTCGGGTGGACCGGCTCGAGGAGCGCGGCGTGATCCGCGGATATGCGGCGGTGGTGGATTCCACGATCAGCGGTCAGGGCATCGAGGCGATCGTGGAGGTTTATTGCGCCGAGCGCACCGCTCCCCGGGACGTGCTGGCCGCTGTACAGCACCTGCCAGAGGTGCTCAGCGCCGTGACCGTCTCCGGTGATCCCGACGCGGTGCTGCGCGTCCAGGTCGACGGCGTCCGGCACCTGGAGCGGGTGGTGGAGAACCTTCGCCGCCATGAGATGGTGATCCGCACCCGCACGATGGTGATCCTGTCGGTGTTGGTCGACCGGCCCACGGGTCTGAACGGCTCCTGACCCGGCCGAGCCCACCGACTCCCGCTGGGGGCAACCACGGATTTGCTGATGAGACCCCTGGTCCGGGAGGTTCCCGCTAGCATCGGAACCGGGAAGGCGGACCAGGATTCGGTCGGACCCTGCAGGCGAAGGCGAGGTGCAGGTGGTGGCCATGGGTGCCATGCTTGAACGCGACGCCGCCCTACGCGCACTGCGCAGGACCGTCGACGTCGCCGCCGACGGTCGTGGATCGGTGGCCATCGTGGCCGGTGAACTCGGCATGGGCAAGACGATGCTCGTGTCGAGTTTCGCGCCCACGACCGATGCCGAGGTCTACTGGGGCACGTGTGATGATCTGTCCACATCCCGGCCATTCGGGCCGTTCTGGGATATCGCCGCGCAGGCGCCGTGGGGTTTACAGTCCATGCTCGACGCCGGCGACCCTCCGTATCGACTGCACACCCGGGTTCTGGAGGAGTTGGCCGCCGCCGAGCGACCGACGGTGATCGTGATCGAGGACATCCACTGGGCGGACGACGCCACCATCGATGCCATCACCGTCCTCGGGCGCCGCATCGCCGACCTGCCCGCTGTGCTCGTGCTGACATTGCGATCCGGAGAGGCAGCCCCCGACCACCCGGTGCACTCGGCGTTGGGCGTGCTGCACCGTGTCGCCGCGGTGCGTGTGGAACTGCCCCCGTTGTCACGTGCCGCCGTGGCCAGGCTCAGCGGCGAGGAGAACGCCGACTGGGTCTATGACGTGACCGGCGGCAACCCCTTCTTCGTCACAGAGTTGGTCGCTGACCTTCCCGGTGATCTGCCGCAGTCGGTCACGAGTGCGATCCTGGGGCGCTGTGCCCGGCTCGATCCGTCTTCACGCCATCTGGTTGAACTGGTCTCGGTTGCGCCGACACGTCTTCCTATCGCCGCCCTCGACGCCGCCCTGCCTGAGTGGACGGCAGCAGCGGAGGCGCCCGAACGTCTTCGGCTGTTGACCCTCGAGCCGACGCACGTGCGTTTCCGGCACGAACTCATCCGTCGCGCGGTCCACTCGAGCCTGACCGCCACCCGCCGACGTCACCTGCACGCGCAGGTCCTGGAAGCGCTTCTGGCCACCGGAGGCGCCGCAGCCGACATCGTTCACCATGCAGAGGCAGCCGGGAGCACCCACGCGGCTGCCTCGCATGCCCTGGCCGCGGCGCGCGAGGCGACCGCACTGGAATCACATCGCGAGGCGTTCGAGTACTACCGCCGCGCCGCTGAGTTCGCCCACGAGTTCCCCATCGGTGACCGGGCCGGCCTGTACGAGGCGTACGCCGAGGAGGCATGTCACGTCGGAGACCTGAGCGAAGCATTCAACGCCTCGGACCGTGCGATCGCGTTGCACCGCGAACACGGCGACGTGCGTGGGGTCGGGCGGTGCAAGACCGACCGGGCCCGCTTCAACTGGTTGGCGGGTGACAGCCGTGCGGCCTGGGAACAAGCCCAGGGCGCAATCGTGGTGCTCGAGCCGCTCGGCGCCACCACCGAACTGGCCTCCGCCCACAGTCAGTTGTGCGACCTGGCCACGCGTTCCGGGAACTCCGAGCAGACGCAACGTAGCGGCCGCCGCGCCGTGCGTCTGGCCGAGGAAGTGGGCAACGAGGACGCCAAATGGCGCGCGCTGGTCGCGATGGCGGCGATGGGTATGCAACTCAACCCAGCCGAGGCAAGCACGCTGCACAGTGTGATCGACGGTGCGCGCCGGGCCGGTGCGCACGAACCGGTCATGAACGGCCTGGTTGCGCTCGCCTTCTTCAATCTGGGGTGGGTGCGACCTCACGCGGCACTTCGCAGCATCACCCAGGGTCTGGAACTGGTCGAGGAGCGTCAGCGCGATGTCTTCAGGGACCACTTCGAGACTCTGCTCGCCTGGCTGAAGGCACGATCGGGACACTTCGATGAGGCCCGGACCCTTGCCGAACGTGTGATCGGGAGACGGGCCAGCAGCACGATCGCGGGCCTACAGGCCCAGACCGTGCTCGCCGAGGTCGCGGTGCGGCGCGGCGACGATGACGCCGCCGGGCGCCTGAGCGATCTGATCGCCCTGGTGGACGAAGCAGGTGAACCCAAGTTGTCGGGTCCGGTCCTCGAACTCGAGATCGAATGGGCCCTCACCCATAGTCGCACTCCCCCGGTGAGCAGGACCGAACAGCTCCTGGCAAGGATCGCCCAGCAAACCGCAGTAGAGGGCTTCCTGGGCGCTCGCCTTGCCGCCTGGGCCACGGTCGTGGGGGTACCTGTTGACTATCACGGGGTCGCGCCCCTGCCGCACGCCGCCATGATCCGGCAGGCATGGCACGAGGCCGCCCACGCATTCGACGCTCAGGGCTGGCGCTATGACCAGGCCTTACTGCTGTCCATGAGCGATAGGGAAAACGAATTGGCTGCCGCGGTGCACATCACGCAGAACCTGGGTGCGAGACCGCTGGAGGCGCACCTGCGCCGCAAGATGCGTGCCCACGGCATGACCGTGCGGCGTGGCCCGATTCGCTCCACGCGCGCCAATCCAGCAGGTCTGACCGAGCGGCAGGCCGAGGTGCTGGCGCTGCTGGCACAGGATCTGACCAACGCCGAGATCGGTGCCCGATTGGCGGTATCACAACGGACCATCGAGCACCACGTGGCCGCCATCCTGACCGGACTTGCCGTCGGCAACCGGCGCGCGGCCGTACGCCGCGCGATCGACCTAGGGGTGTTGAGCCCCTCGCCTGAGTAGGCCGCGCCCGGCGGGTCAGGAGATATGGGTGGGGCCGCCGGGAAAGATAGGGGCGAGGCACCGATGCGCAGTCACCGTGGTCCTCGTAGCGTCGGGTGCCCACACACTCGCGAAGGGAGCCACGCGTGACTACCACCACCGATAATGGCATCGACGTCGAGCGACTCGGCGCCACGATCGATGCGATCAAGGACGACCCCCAGTTGGCCACGTTCACGTTCCGAGCACGGAGCAACTGGGAGGAGGGCACCCACAACATCGGAGAGATCTCCACATTCACCCACGCAGGAGAGCCCGACGAGAGCCGCTCGGCGTCGTTCGTGCTGCACGGTGACGAGCCACCGGTACTGCTCGGGTCCAACAAGGGGGCCAACGCAGTCGAACTGCTTCTGCAGGCCCTCGCCTTCTGTTACGCCGTCGGATACGTCGCGAACGCGGCAGCCCAAGGTATCCACATCACCCGTATGGAGTACGAGGTGGAAGGTGAACTGGACGTGCGGCCCTTCCTCGGTCTCGAGGGCGCCCGGCCCGGATTCACCGCGATCCGTGCGCATGGCCGCGTGTCGAGCCCCAATGCCAGCCAGGAGCAACTGCAGGCGCTGTGCCAGTACGTGCAGGAGACCTCTCCGGTGCGCGATTGCCTGGCCAACGCCGTCCCGGTCGAGACCACCCTCGACGTGATCTGAGGAGCGGACATGAGCACTATTCGCCACGCGCGCATCGATGTCGATGAATTGACCACCCGGGTGCAGGCGATGTACCGGGCGGTGGCCCAGGATCCCGACGCCGAGTTCCATTTCGAACTAGGTCGGCCACTCGCGGACCGGCTGGGCTATCCCTCCGAGATTCTCGATCAAGTTCCCACGGGGGCCGTCGAGTCGTTCGCCGGCGTTGGGTACTTCTTCTCCCTCGCCGATCTCGGTGCGGGAGAGTCGGTCATCGACTTGGGATCGGGGTCGGGGATGGACTCCTTCTTCGCTGCCGTGCAGGTTGGCCCGGGCGGACAGGTCGTCGGCGTCGACATGACGCCCGAGCAACTGGACAAGGCCGAGCGCCTGCGGGCGGCTGCGGGATTCGGCCAGGTCACCTTCCGCTCCGGCAGGATCGAGCAACTGCCGTACGGAGACGGCAGTTTCGATGCGGTGATCTCCAACGGCGTGATCAACCTTGCGCCGGACAAGTCACAGGTCTTCGCCGAGGCCGCTCGCGTACTCCGTCCCCGAGGCCGCTTGGCGGTGGCGGACATCGTCACCGAAACCACCCTGACCGACGCCATCGTCGACGACGTCGAACTGTGGGCTTCGTGTATCGGTGGCGCGCCCCAGGAGGATGCCTACCTCGCCGCCATTGAGGACGCAGGCCTGCGGATCGAGATGGTCACGACCAACCCGTACCGGTTCCTGTCCGACCAGGCCCGTGGCGCGAGCGACCGGTTCGGCGTCAAGAGCGTCTGTGTCTTGGCCCGTCAGCCCGATTAGGACGCCCAGTCACGTTTTCCGCTGAGATCGGTCACCGCTATACCGGTGGCGATCGATGAGAGCCATCGGTCCCGCGCGGAGTGCTTCAGTCGGCGACGGCGCCGGCGGTGATGTTGATGGATGCGGCGGTGATGGAGCCAGCCCTATCGGAGCACACGAAGGCAGCGACGTTGCCGACGTCCTCGAGGGTCGCGCTCCGTCCGAGCAGGGTCGGGGCGATAATCATGTCCTTGATGGCCTCACGGTCCGGCACGTTCAGCGGAACGGCTTCGGCAACCCCGCCGGAATGTAATGTCACGGCACGGATTCCCTGGGGGCCGAGTTCGGCGGCGAGTTGGCGACGCAGGGTATCGATCAGCCCCATCGCGACCTGGAAGCCGCCGATGCTGTAGTCGCGAATCGGGTCACGCCCCCCGTTCCCACCGAAGAATAGAAGCACCCCGGAACGCTGCTGGACCATGTGCCGGGCGGCAGCCTGGGTAGTGAGGAACATCGTGCGCGCGCCATTGATAATCGGGCGCTCGAACAGTTCGAGGGACATCTCGGCCAGTGGGGTGCCGTGAACGTCACCAAGGCCGATGGAGTTGAAGCTGATGTCAATGCTTCCTGCGCTCTCGGCGACATGGTCGGCGTGGGTCGTGACCTGGCGTTCGTCGAGGGCGTCGACCGTGGCGGTGTGCGCCGTGCCGCCGGTGCCTCGAATGTCGGCGGCGACGGCATCGAGAGCGCTGAGGGTGCGTCCGGTCAGGTGGACAATGGCTCCTTCGCGGGCCAAGCCAAGGGCGACTGCGCGCCCGATCGGGCCTGCGGCTCCGTAGATGATGGCGTTCTTTCCTTCGAGCAACACGTTCGACTCCCCCTGAGGAATAGGCTTCGGGAACATTAGCAGTAGCGGCCGTCCATCGGTCGAACCATTTTCGTGCTCGCCCGCAGAAGACAGGTCGCCTTCCAGAACGTCATCGGCACGATGCAACTCGCGTGGCCTGTCGAAGAGCACAGGGTCCGGTCGCCGTCCGCGGCCGCGATCGTGCGCAGCAGGTACTTGTAGCCATCACCCGCGCTCATCACGCGCATCGAGACCGTCACTGCGCCACCGCCTTTCGACGGTCAGGTGAGCGCACGACGACCGCGCGATGCGCCGTCAACGTAGGTTGACAACCCTCGACCTGCAAGACGCGTGTCGTCTCAGGCGGTGGGTCCGAGGGGCGAGCCATCGGGGTGGTCGGACTCGGCGCAGCGGGCCGTCGAGTGACGGCGAGGCCCGGGGCGATAAGGGTCTTCATCGCCGACACCGTGTGGTTCTCCGAACTCAACGAATCCGTCGCCGCCGTCTTCTCTCGCCATTGGCCCGGCATTCCGAACCTCGGCGACATCACCACCATCAACTGGCAGGACGTCGAGCCCGTGGACATCCTCATCGGCGGCTTCCCCGCCAGGACATTTCGTCCGTCGGCCAGCGAGGTGTCGCTTACGTTGCCTGTGCAGGTCGCGCGAGGTACGCCGACGCCCGATCTTTGCCGAAGGTCCGTCAGCGCGCACCTTCGTAGTCGGACGGTACGGTGGTGCCGCTGTAGGGCGCGATCGGAAGCGGACTATCGGTAAGGAAGGCGCGTGCCGTCGCGAGGAACTCCTCCGGCGCGTCGTGGTGTACGTTGTGTCCGCCGCTCATGTAGACGAGCTGCGCGTCGGACAGCGTCTCCAGGTAGGTGACAACCGACTCCCAGGACAGGTAGTCGCACGAACCTTTGACCAGCAGAGTCGGGGTGTCGTTGCCGGCCAGCAGCGGACGGAGGTCTCGATCGGCGGGGGCGGCGGCGGACTGAGGATACTGAAGCCGGTAGAAGCCCAGGCCGGTTGGTGGAGTCTCCAGGGCGTGCCCCGGACAATGCAGGGCGGGTTCCGTAGCCGCGTAGACGAGATCGTTCTGGGCGTCCATCTCCGCGTCTCCCGCCACCTGGTGCGCGAGGGCGGGATTGACCTGTAGCAGCGTGTATATGAGGAGGTTGCGCGGACGCAGCAGTCGCGCATACAGCTCCAACCGCTGGTCACGGGTGAGCCGGCTCTGCAGGTTGCCCCCGCTTGAGTCCGCTGGGTCGAGCGATGCGGGTGAGGCAAGCAGCGTGCGAGCAACCCGCATTGGGTGGGCAGCAAGGTAACCCGCGACGACGGTGGCGCCGTAGGAATGGCCAATCAGGATGAGTTGCTCGGCACCAATAGCCTGCCGGATAGCTTCGAGGTCGGCGACGTCGCGGTCACGGCCGTACTGCTCTGGATCAGTCAGCCGGGTCGAGCCACCAGCGCCGAACTGGTCATAGACGTACACGTCAAAGCCATCTTCGGCGAGCCTGCCGAAGTATGCGATGTCCCTGACGAGGTCCGGCGTGCCCGGCCCACCGTGGACGAACACCACCGGTGTCGGACGGGCGGTGCCGCTGGCCGGGACCCCGACGTAGCGCAGTTTCGAGCCTGTCGGCAGCGACCAGTAGCTCTCACCGTCCACGGCCGCTGCCGGACTCCCGACGTCGCCGGATGGCACCGCGAAGAGCAGCGTCACCACCCCCATGCTGACCGCCAGTATGGCACTCGTACCCCAGAGGAGCCTCCGGCGGCGCGGTCCAACCTGACGGCGGGCAACCCAGAGAATTCCAGCCGCTCCAACGGCAGCGCCCGCGCCCAGCCCGGAGACGAGGAGCACCATCGGACGCAGGCTCACGACGGCTACACCCACGACCGTGGCCATACCCACCGTGATCGATGCGGCCACGACGATGGCCACCCGCCCAACAAGGCGCCATAGCCGCGGCTCATCACTGCGCCGGACCCCGGAGTCAGCACTCATCAGCGATACCCCGGTCGTATTGCCGTGTGTCCGGTCCACGCCTTGTGCGCTTGGCATCCAGACAACAGGGCTGTGTCCGACGAAGTGCGCCGCACGGTGTCGGCGTCAACTACGCGAACAAGCCGAAATCCGCTCACCAAGAGCCCTTGACTCACCGCCGCTCCTCCAGGGATGACTCGCGTGGCCAAGCAGCTCGTGAGTCAGCTCTCGGGGGCTGGTTCAGGAACCAGCAGTGGCCGAACGGGTCGATGAAGACTGCCACCCGCCCGGCGGGCGGGCTGTCTTCAGGCCCGCGCGTCATCGATACATCGAGTACGAGCAAGCCAAAGCCCACATCGAAGACTGCCTCGCTCTCGCGGGAGACTGCCACGCGATCTACATGAGCATCGACGACGAACTTCGACGCATCGCCAACCAGGTCTTCTTCGACAAGCTCATCGTCCTGCCCGAAGACGGCATCGTCGGAGAGCCAGGGGAACCGTTCGACGCGCTGTTCAACCCCGACGTCTAGAGCCGCGCGGTCCACTTCACGGAGCGGACGGCGGAATCTGGACCTCAAACCGCTCATGTCGGCGGTTTGAACAACGACCTTCTGGTGGGCCCAGAGGGACTCGAACCCCCGACGCCCGCGGTGTAAACGCGGTGCTCTAACCAACTGAGCTATGGGCCCTGGCAGAGGCAAGGTTACCGCTATTCGCCCGCACCGGTGATCTCGACCTTGCCCACCAGCAGCGCCTCCACGTCCACTCCGGCCTCGCGCAGCAGTGGCAACAGCACACTTTCCTCCTTCTCCATCCGCAGCGCGAACAGCAGCACCAGACTGCGGGCCGCCATGATCGCCTGCAGTCCGGTCTCCGACCGGGCCAGGTGGTCGATCAGGGCCAGGATCGCTTTGTGGTCCAGGTCCAGGGCGGTCACCAACGCATCCGCGCCGACGCCGCGGGCGGTGCTGTGCAGGACGGTCTGCTCAGCCTCCAGGTGGTCGACCACATCGGCGCGCAGGTAACGGACAAAGGCGTCGCGTGCCTCGGTGAAGTCCGCACCGGCCCTCACCGCGCAAATGAGTTCGGTCTCCAGAATCGTCAGTTCGGCCCACAACTCGCTGTGATGCTCATGAGCAGCAGCGGCCATGGTGCCCAGAACGTGCTCGGCATCGGGGATGGGTGCAGACATATCGCTCGTTTCCTCACTCTCGCCTGCGCGTCGACCCTCCCTTTGTACAACCTGATTTGTAAAAACGCCAGAGCCGGAGCGATAAAGCCGGCTTCACAGCCGCCGGCGCACCTTCGGTTCCGGTAGCGGCGGCTCGTGTTCGGAGCCCTCCCGCTCCAGCAGGTCCAGTGCCTCGGCGATCGCCCGGTCAAGTTGGGGGTCGGCCGCACCGAAGAAGTCGGCCGGGGTGTGCTCCACCTCGATGTCGGGGTCCACGCCGTAGTTCTCCATGCCCCAGCCCTTGCCCTTCATCCAGGTCGCATACCGGGGCTGGGTCACCGTGGTGCCATCGACCAGGTCGAAGCGGCCGTCGATGCCAACCACTCCGCCCCAGGTCCGCATCCCCACCACCGGCCCGATACCCATCGCCTGGGCCGCGGCATTGACGATGTCGCCATCGGATCCGGAGTGCTCATTGGCCACCAGCACCACCGGGCCCCGGGGTGCGTGCGCAGGGTAAGTGCTCGCCCGGGCGTAGTGCCGGCCGGTGCCCCAGGAGACCACCTTGGCGGCCAGCCGGGCCACGACCAACTGACTGGTGTGCCCGCCGCGGTTGTATCGCACATCGGCGATCAGGGCTTCGGCCCGACTGGCAATCCGCAGGTCGCGGTGCAGTTGCGCCCATCCGTAACTCATCATGTCCGGCACGTGCAGGTAGCCGAGGCGCCCCCCGGAGTGTTCGGCCACGTACTCGCGCCTGGACCGGACCCAATCCTGGTAACGCAGTACCTCCTCATCGCCCAGGGGCACCACGACGACCCGTCGATCCGAGCCGTCGCGCCGCAGGATCAACTCCACCGGCTTTTCCGCCGCCCCGACCAGTCCGCGCGCCGGGCCGGCGTGGCGGTCCACCCCTCGCCCGTCCACCGCCACGATCAGATCGCCTGCGCGGGCATCGACCCCCGCTGCCCGCAGGGGTGAGCGCGCATCGGGCTCGCTGGACTCCCCCGGCAGGACCCGGTCGATCCGCCAACCATCGGCGGCTGGGGACAGGTCGGCGCCGAGCAGTCCCAGTTTGCGCTCCTGCGCTCCGGGCGGCTCGGTGGGCATGACGTAGGCGTGGGAGGTGTTGAGTTCGGCCACCGTCTCCCAGAGCAGGTCCACCAGGTCATCGTGGCTGCGCAGCCGGTCCACCAGGGGCCGGTACCGCGCGACCACACCGGCCCAGTCCACCCCGTCCATGTCCGCGCGCCAGAAATGATCGCGCATCAACCGGGCGTTCTCATCGAACATCTGCTGCCACTCGGCCGCCGGGTCCACCTGCCACCGCAGCCGCTTCAGGTCGACGCTGACCTTGGCCTGATCATCTTCTTCCTCCACCTTCCGGTCCGCGGGTACTACCGTGACCTCGTCCTTGTGGCGCACCACCAGGCGCTCACCGTCGCCGGAGACGGCGTAGGAGTCCACCTTGTCCACGATGGTGGTGACCTTGCGGGTCCCGAAGGACCACAGTTGCAGGGTGTCGGCAACCGGCTCACCGGCCACCCCGGCACGGCGGCTACCCAACACGCCTGCCTCGCCGGCCACGCTGATCCACACCACTCCGCCCTTGACGGTGCGCAGGTCCTTGTAGGTACCCGAGGGTACCGGGAACGGCGTGATCCGCTCCTCGGCGCCGGTGGCGTCGAGGTCCGGGCTGGGCGGAGCAGCCGGCGCCCCGGTGACCTGCTGACGAGGACCGGCTGCGCCGTCGTCGTCCTTCATGCCCTCCGTTGTGCCTGCTCCGCCGGAACCGGCACGCCCAGCGGCGTGGCCGGCCTCGGAGATGCGCCAGCCGTCGGCGCTCGGCCCGAACGGCGCCGGCTCGGTGGCCGCCAGGGGAATCAACCACGGCCGGGTGGAGCCGGTGAAGGACAGCGCGAACTCGTGGTTGTCGTAGGCCGGGTCGAAAGTCCGGTCGGACAGGAACACCACGTACTTGCCGTCATCGCTGAACACCGGGCTGTGATCGTGGAACCGGCCCGAGGTCAGTGCGTGCACCCGCCCGTCACCGTGCAGGTCGACCAGGCGCAGCGCATGCAGGCTCGCCTCATCGGCGGTGGGTACGGTCCACATCAGGTAGCGCCCGTCCGGGGAGAAAGTGGGCGAGGTGGCCTCGCCCTGCTCCGATCGCCCAAGGTCGCGCACCGACGCATCCGCAAGCGTGACCAGCCGGATCGCGCCGTCGTGGGAGATGACGACGACGCGCTGCCCGGGCGGATCACTCGCCAGGTGCAGGACACGGCCCAGTTGCCCGGCGGCCAGACGCTGCGGGTCGGTGGTACCGGTGAGGTCGCGAACCTCCAGGCAGTCCTCCCCCTTCACGTCGCTGGCCATCACCGCCTTGCCGGTACGGCCCAGCAGTATCGGTTCGCGCACGCGCACTCCCGCATCGGCCGCGATCGCCCGGGCAGGCCCCTCCCGGTGGCTGAGCCAGAAGGCGTTGCCCCGCCAGGCCACCAGGGAGGCGTCCCCACCATGGTCGGGCGCCACGGCGTCGAGGTTCTTGGTGGGTTCGGCGTCGAACGCCACCGGCGCTGCGCCCGGCAGCGACAGGTTCACCCTGACCGGGTCACGGTCCAGATCATCCAGTAGCCACACATCGCCCCGGCTGGACCACACGATGGAGGCGCCATCGGTGGCGGCATCGCGCACGTAGCCCTCATCAACTCCCTGATGGGTGATCTGGCGCGGTCGCCCCTGCCCGGGGCTATCCCAGGCCCACAGGTTCGCCTGCTCATCGGCGGCATCGGGGAAGGTCGCGGCCATGTCGGAGACGAACAGCAGCGTCTCGCCCCGCCACATCGGATCGGTCAGTGGCGCGGTCTCATCGGGCAGCAGGCGGCGCCACTGCCCATCGCCGGTATCCAGCCACAGCCGGGCGGCGGTGCCGCCCCGATAGCGCTTCCAGTGCGCAGCCGGACGGCCGGCGGGGGTGCTGATCACCGCGGCACCGTCCGGGCGCAGCGCCACTGCCCCGGCCGGACCGTACCGCAGGCGCTCCACCCCGCCGTCCAGGTCCACCGCCTTGACCACCAGGTGGCGCATGTTCGCCTCCCCGGCGTTGGAGGCCACCAGCACCCTGCCCTCACCGGTCCAGCCGAGCACCATGGTGTTGCTGCCGCCCCACCAGGTGAGCCGGCGTGCGCTGCCCCCGCCCAGGTCGATGACCATGACCTCCGGGTGCCCGTCCCGGTGGGAGACGAAGGCGATGTGGGACCCGTCCGGGGAGAACCGCGGCCGGCTCACCGGCGCCCGGTCATTGGTCAGGCGCCAGGCCCGGCCGCCACCGGTACCACCCAGCCAGATATCGTCGGCAGCGACGAAGGTCAGTGAGTCGTGATGGACATGAGGGAATCTCAGATATGCCGAACCCATACTGTCAACGTAACCGCCGCCACGGGCCGTTGTCGCCGGCTTTACCGCATCGCGGGATAGCGCCACGAGTCGCCCCGCGGCTTTGGACCTGCGGCATCGGACCCGGCGGGGTCAATCCGTTGCGCTCGGTTCCTGCTTCCGGGACGAGTGCGTCCCGCGCCACTGTCCCCGCGCGATCAGCACATCCTTGAGTACCTCGGGCCGGTCGGTGATGATCGCATCCACCCCCAGGTCCAGCAACGAATGCATGGCGGGTGCCTCATCGATCGTCCAGGCGTGTACCTGCAGGTTCTGTCGCTTGGCCGCCCGCACCGTGCGGGGGGTCAGCACCCGCCTGCCCCGGTAGCGGATCGGTACCTGCAGGCAAAGCGCGCCGGAGCGGGCAGCCCGGGTGGCCGCCGGACCGACCCCGTAACCGATGCCCATCGACTCCCTCGGTGAGGTTGAGGTGGCCAGGTGGGGCCGCTCGCGCCGCGCCAGGTTCAGCCGGGTGCTGCTGAAGGAGCCGATGAGGACGCGGTGGTAGGCCTCGAACTCATCGAGCACGCCGAGCATCGGCTCGAGCACGTCATCGGTCTTGACGTCGATGTTGAACCGTGTGTCCGGGAATGCCTCCAGCACCTCCGCGAGGGAGGGAATCGACTCCCCACCGACCGTGCGCAGCGAGCGAATCTGCTCGCCGGACAACTCTCCGAACAGCCGCTCCTGCCCGACCACTCGCACCAGGTCGTCGTCGTGGAAGCAGAACGCCTCGCCGTCGGCGCTGGCGCGCACGTCGGTCTCGATGTAGTCGTAGCCCAGTTCCACCGCGTTGGCGAAAGCCCTGATCGTGTTCTCGTTGCCGGCATTCGGCGCATACCCGGCACCGCCCCGGTGGGCCATCGCCAGCGGCGGGCGGTCCAGGTACCGCCCACCGACCGGGGCAACCTGCCTCTGGCGGGGAGTCAACGGACGACGACGGCGCGGGGCGGCCGCACTCACGGCTCCTCCACCCGGGCCGCGGCCAGGGCGCGCACGGCGTCGACGTGCTCAGTGA
The DNA here is from genome assembly GCF_049725185.1 of Pseudactinotalea sp. Z1748. Classification (NCBI taxonomy): domain Bacteria; kingdom Bacillati; phylum Actinomycetota; class Actinomycetes; order Micrococcales; family Cellulomonadaceae; genus Pseudactinotalea; species Pseudactinotalea sp. Z1748. The sequence continues at coordinate 580,575 of NZ_JBMPQB010000003.1, forward strand.
GGGAGCGCGTGCGGCCCGGGGGGCTCAGCGTGCTCCAGGCGATCGCGCCACCGGCATCGATCAACACACTCCCCCGCCCGGCGTGACCGGCCTCGTCGTCGAACGCGCCGTAGGCCTCGGCCACCTGGCCATGCGGCCAGAAGTCCGAGAGCAGGGTGAGTCCGAAGCCCTCCTGATCCCCCCACGCCCGCAGGCTGTGTAGGGGATCGCAGGAGATGGCCAACACCTCGGCGTCCAGTGCGGCGAAGGTGTCCAGCTGCTCGTTCAGACCGGTCAGTTCCTGGTGGCACAACCGGGAGAAGGCGAACGGGAAGAACACCAGCAGCACCGGGGCGCCGCGCAGAGCGGACAACTGCACCGGCGTGCCGTGGGTGTCCGGAAGAGTGAAGTCGGGGGCGACCTGGCCCGGAGCGGCGAGGTCGAAAGGAGGAATCGTGGTCTTGGTCCTACTCACCACGGCACCATCTCACGATCAGCGGCCCCGGCTGCGCGTCACCAGCCGCATCCCGGTCCAGTCCGGCGCTGCCGAGATGGCACTGGTGGCGTGCAGGCCCGCGGTGGAGGCAGCCTCCTCCACATCTGCCGGGGCCACGTGCCCGTCCCGGCCGGGCTTGGGTACCAGGACCCAGATCAGGGCCCCGTCCTCCAGGGTGGTCATCGCATCGAGGACCAGATCGGTCAGATCAGCGGTGTCGCCGTCGTCCGCGCGCCACCACACGATGGCGGCATCGGTGACGTCGTCGTAGAGTTCGTCGGCCAGTTCCGAGCCGATGACGGATTCCAGTTCCTGGCGCACACCGGTGTCGACGTCGTCGTCGTACCCGAACTCCTGCACCACCTGACCAGGGTTCACACCAAACCGGGAGCGTACGCTTCCCGTGGCCTCTCCCACGTTCCCTGCTCTCCTCTCCGTCCCCTCCCGGGGTTTCGACAGCGGTGCCGGGTGGCACCGTTCGCACCCCTGAGTGTAGGGGTCGCTGGTGTCGGTCAGGTCACATCCGGGTTCTGGCATGAGGCGCCCCGCATCGCGCAACAATAGGATCGCAAGAGCACGCAGAACGTGTGGGCCTGGCCCGTACAGGCCAACCGAGCCCGTGCGCCGCAGCCCTGGCGTACGGAGAAATGAGTTTCCCGTGACTGCACGCAACACTTCCGGACCCTTGATCAACGGCATGCTGAGCCAGGTGCCGGACATCGATGCCGAGGAGACCGGGGAGTGGCTGGAATCCCTGGACGGCCTCATCGAGGACCGCGGCGGCCCGCGGGCCCGCTACATCCTGCTGAACCTGCTCAAGCGCGCCCGCGAGCATGGCCTGGCCATCCCCTCGGCCACCACCACCCCGTACGTCAACACCATCGGGGTCGAGGACGAGCCGTACTTTCCCGGCGATGAGGTGGTCGAGCGTCGATATCGCTCCTACCTGCGCTGGAACTCGGCGGTGATGGTCACCCGGGCCCAGCGTCCCGGTATCGCCGTGGGCGGCCACATCTCCTCCTACGCCTCGGTGGCCACCCTGTACGAGGTGGGGTTGAACCACTTCTTCCGCGGCAAGGACCACCCCGGCGGCGGGGACCAGATCTACTTCCAAGGTCACGCCGCCCCCGGCATGTACGCCCGCGCCTTCCTCGAGGGCCGGATGGACGAGCACGGCCTGGACGGGTTCCGTCAGGAACTGTCCCATCCCGGCGGGGGTCTGCCCTCCTACCCCCACCCGCGGCATCAGCCCGACTTCTGGGAGTTCCCCACCGTCTCGATGGGGCTGGGCCCCGCCTCGGCGATCTACCAGGCCTGGGTGAACCGCTACACGCACCTGCGCCAGATCAAGGACACCTCCCAGCAGCACGTGTGGGCCTTCCTCGGCGATGGCGAGATGGACGAGCCGGAATCGCGTGGCATGCTGCAACTGGCCGCGAACCAGGGGCTGGACAACCTGACCTTCGTGATCAACTGCAACCTGCAGCGTCTTGATGGGCCGGTGCGCGGCAACGGCAAGATCATCCAGGAACTGGAGGCCTTCTTCCGGGGTGCCGGCTGGAACGTCATCAAGGTGGTCTGGGGCCGCGAATGGGACGCGCTGCTGGAGGCGGACAAGGACCGCGCCCTGGTCAATCTGATGAACAACACCCCCGATGGCGACTACCAGACCTACCGGGCCGAGAACGGTGCGTTCATCCGCGAGCACTTCTTCGGCCGTGACCCGCGCACCAAGGCGTTGGTGGAGAACCTCTCCGACGACGACATCTGGGCACTCAAGCGCGGCGGCCACGATTATCGCAAGCTCTACGCCGCCTACAGCGCTGCGGTGAACCACACCGGCCAGCCCACCGTGATCCTGGCCCACACCATCAAGGGGTACGGACTGGGCTCGGCGTTTGCCGCCCGTAACGCCACCCACCAGATGAAGCAACTGAAGGAGAACGACCTCAAACTGCTCCGGGACTCCCTGCGGATCCCGATCACCGATGAGGAGATCGAGAAGGATCCGCACCTGCCCCCGTACTACCACCCCGGGATGGACGCACCCGAGATCGAGTACATGCTGGAGCGCCGCCGCGAACTGGGTGGCTTCCTGCCCGAGCGGCGCTCGAAGTACACCCCGGTGACCCTGCCCGGGGACAAGGCCTATGCACGTCTGGCCAAGGGCTCGGGCAACCAGGAGGTCGCCACCACGATGGCGCTGGTGCAGTTGTTCAAGGACCTGCTGCGGGACAAGGAGTTCGGTCAGCGGATCGTGCCGATCATCCCGGACGAGGCGCGCACGTTCGGACTTGACTCGATCTTTCCCTCACTGAAGATCTTCAACACCGGCGGTCAGCACTACCTGTCCGTGGACCGGGACCTGCTGCTGTCCTACAAGGAGTCCGAGGCCGGCGGCCTGCTGCACACCGGCATCAACGAGGCCGGTTCCGCGGCGGCTTTCCAGGCCGTCGGCACCTCCTACGCCACCCATGGCGAGGTCATGGTGCCGTTCTACTTCTACTATTCCATGTTCGGGTTCCAGCGCACCGGTGACCAGTTCTGGGCTGCCGGGGACCAACTCACCCGCGGGTTCCTGATCGGGGCCACGGCCGGACGCACCACGCTGACCGGTGAGGGCCTGCAGCACGCCGACGGGCACTCCCCCATCCTGGCCTCGACCAACCCGGCGGTCGTCTCCTACGACCCGGCCTACGGGTACGAGATCCGGCACATCGTCCGGGACGGCCTGGAGCGGATGTACGGCGAGAGCGACGACCGCGACCCGGACGTCATCTACTACCTCACCGTCTACAACGAGCCCATGCTGCAGCCCGCCGAGCCGGAGGACGTGGACGTGGAGGGCATCCTCCGCGGTATCCACCGCCTGGCAAAGCCCGACGACGGCGACGGGCCCGAGGCGCAGATCCTCGCCTCGGGGGTGGCGGTGCCGTGGGCCCTGGAAGCCCGCCGGATCCTCGCCGAGGACTGGGGCGTGCGTGCCGGGGTGTGGTCGGTGACCAGTTGGACCGAATTGCGGCGGGATGGGTTGGCCGCGGAACGTCAGGCATTCATCGACCCCGACGGGGAGCAGCCCACCCCCTACCTGGTGACCAAGCTCGACGGCACCGAGGGACCATTCGTGGGCGTGACCGACTACGACTTCCAGTTGCCCGACCAGATCCGGGCCTGGGTACCCGGGGACTACTGGACGCTGGGAGCCGATGGTTTCGGTTTCTCCGACACCCGCCCCGCAGTGCGCCGGCACTTCCTGATCGACACCGAGTCCATCGTGACCCGGACCCTGCAGGCGTTGGCAGCCCGTGGGGAGGTCGACGCCGACGCACCCAAGAAGGCCCTGGACAAGTACAACCTTCTGGATGTCACCGCCGGCTCCACCGGCACCGCAGGAGGCGACGCCTGAGGCATCGTGTGAAGGGCCGGGACGGCTCGGCCGACACGGCGCAGGCCCCGGAATCTTGATGGTCCGGGGCCTGCGCCGCACCTGTCCCCGCCAGCCGGGGTTGTCAGTCCGTCCGCTCGGCCCGCGCCTCGGCGGCAGCCACGAACGGCTCCAACTCAGCCACCACGGCAGTGGTACCGGGCTGCTCGGTGCCGTATTCGGCTAGATTGCGCAGGTGCTCCCGGGCGGCGGTGGCCCGCCCGGCGTCCAGGGCCGCCTGCACCACCTGGCGGCCCGCCTCCGGGCTCTGCTGGGCCGGGGACCAGTGCCCGACCCCCAGCGACAGTGCCTCGGCGGGCAGGTCCGCGCCCCGCAGCATCTTGATTCCCTCCTCGAGCGCACGCCCGCTGCGGTCCCGCTCACACGCCGTCCCGAGTCTGCGCAGCGCGCCCTCATGATCATCCTCCAGGGACAGCCGGGCCAACTCGATCAACGGGTACCAGGCTCGCGGGTTGCCAGCCAGTTCCTCCGCCAGCGCCCAGTGCGAGGCATCGCTGCGTGCCTGTACGTCAGCCTCGGCATGCGCGGCGATCAGCGGGTCCGGGTGCTCGGTGCTCTCGGTGCGTCGCCGCACCAGCTCGGCCAACTGCGCGAAGGCCTCAAGGTCGTTCGGGTCGGCGTCCAACCGTTCCCGCAGCGCGCCCTCCTGTTCCACCACAGGCTCCCCCGGCGCAACTCCACCGCCACCCTTGCCGGTGCGTGTGGACGATCCACGCGCGCCCTTGCCGCGCAGGTAGTCGGACAGCCGATCGAGGATTCCCATGTAGTGGAGGATAACGGTGATGTCGTTTGTGGGCTTCCCACAAAGGCGGGTCGTATCCTCGCTGCATGCCCCGCGACCCGAAACCGACCATCGCTCCCGGTGCGACCGAACAGATGGTGCGCCGCCTACGCACCGGCTCGGACCTGCTCACCTCGGCCGCGATGCGCCGTCTCGATGCCGAACTCACCTGGTACCGGGAACTGCAGGCCGAGGACCGCTCCTGGATCGGGCTGGTGGCCCAGTCCGGCATCGCCAACTTCATCTCCTGGTATGAGAATCCCGACTCCGGGTCCTACAACGCCGCAGAGATCTTCCGCGCCGCTCCGCCAGAACTGGCCCGGTCCATCTCCTTGCAGCACACCCTGCAGTTGGTGCGCATCGTGGTAGAGACGGTCGAGGAGCACGCGGAACAACTCGCCCCCACCGGGCAGTTCCGCCAACTGCGCGAAGCCGTGCTGATCTACTCCCGCGAGGTGGCCTTCTCCGCAGCGGATGTCTATGCCCGGGCGGCTGAGACCCGCGGGGCCTGGGATGCCCGGTTGGAGGCGCTGGTGGTGGACTCCCTGCTGCGCGGTGACCCCGATGACTCCCTGCACTCCCGTGTGGCCGCCCTCGGGTGGGCCGGTACCGGGAGCACCCTCGTGATGGTCGGCACCACCGACGGACCGGTCGACGACGTGCGGGCAGCGGACCTGCGTCGCGCGGCCCGACGTGCCGCCCAGGACGCACTGGTCGGTGTGCAGGGTGACCGGCTGATCGTGGTGCTGGGCGGGACCGGCAACCTTCGCGAGCAGGCCGGCACGCTGCTGGGCCGGTTCGGTCCGGGTCCGGTGGTGATAGGGCCGCTGGTGGGCGAGCTCGCCGAGGCGGGACGCTCGGCCCGGGCCGCACTGTCCACGCTGCACGCGGTGCACGCCTGGCCGGGGGCGCCACGCCCGGTGATGGCCGACGAACTGCTCCCCGAACGAGTCCTGATGGGTGATCCCGATGCGCACCGCACCCTGCTCACCGATGTCTACGCGCCGCTGCTGGGAGTGGGTGGCCCACTGCTGGAGACGTTGTCGACGTACCTGAACGAGGGCCGGTCACTGGAGGCCACCGCCCGGCAGTTGTATGTTCACCCCAACACGGTGCGGTACCGGCTGCGCCGCATCAGCACGATCACCGGATGGGAACCCACCGACGCCCGGGAGGGGTTCGTGCTGCAGATCGCGATCGCGCTGGGGCGACTGGATGAAAGCAGCGGCGGAACCGCCCTGTCTGCCTAGCTGTACTTCCCCGTTAGGTTGTGAACGCGGTCTGCTGGGGTGAGGCCTCCGATAGCGGTGTGGGCTCGATGATGATTGTAGTCGTGGAGGAATGCCTCGTAGGAGGCTTCACGTTCGGTCTCACTGGAGTAGGGCCTGGCGTAGGCCCACTCGACTATCAGGGTCCGATTGAACCT
>NZ_JBMPQB010000004.1:0-355984 GCF_049725185.1 Pseudactinotalea sp. Z1748
CGATAGCGGTGTGGGCTCGATGATGATTGTAGTCGTGGAGGAATGCCTCGTAGGAGGCTTCACGTTCGGTCTCACTGGAGTAGGGCCTGGCGTAGGCCCACTCGACTATCAGGGTCCGATTGAACCTCTCGGCTTTCCCGTTCGTCTGCGGGCGGCGGGGTTTGGTGCGCTTGTGCTTGACCTGCGGGCCCAGCGCGTGCTTGAAGTCCCCGGACCGGTAGCAGGAACCGTTGTCGGTCATCACTGCCGCCACGGTCACGCCGATCCCGTCGAAGAAGGCGTTGGCGCGGTTCCAGAACGCGGCGGCGGTGTGTTTCTTCTCGTCATCGAGGATTTCGGAGTAGACCAGGCGGGAGTGGTCATCGACGGCGTGGTGCAGGTACCGGTACCCGCGTGAGGGCGACGCGCCAGCTCTGGCTGCCTTGTCGCGTGTTGAACCGGCGCGCCGATCCTGTGATGAACCGCGGCCGTGAGCCCGCCAGCCGCCGCCGTCGGGAATCCGGCCCAGTTTCTTGACGTCGACGTGGACCAACTGGCCGGGCCGATCAACTTCGTACCGGTGAGGCTGGGGCCGGCGCACCGGCAGGCCGGTAGCTTGATCGATGCACTCCAGCCTGGGCATTCGGTACCGGGCCAGCACCCGACCCACAGTCGAGCGGGCAATCCCCAGGTGGTAGCCGATGCGGTGCGGGCCCCACCGCTTGTTGAATCGCAGGGAGATGATGCGCCGCTCGGCGCGCAGCGGCAGCCGGGACGGGCACCGATGCGGGCGGCTGGATCGGTCTTCGAATCCGGCCCCTCTTCGGTGGCGGGCCACCCACCGGGACACGGTAGCCGGTGAGACCTGGAACCGTTCGCCAACCCGGCGCTGGGACCAGCCGGCCTCAACGACCAGGGCAACCATCCGGGCTCTACCTTCAGGTGTCAGGGGTGCATTACGGTGAGTCACGGAGACCTCCGAACGTTCGATGAAATGGTTGGTACACCCATCGATATCGGAGGTCTCCTTCTAACTCACGGACCGATCACAACGTGTCGAGGAAGTACAGCTAGACGGCGATCCACGGACCCTGCCGGGCAGGGCTCAGCGAGCCGGAGCGTCCTCGATCTGCAGGTCCCCGTGCACCGCGACTTCGTCCCCGACGGCGAATGTCAACTGGCCACCGACCACTCCCGCGGCCCGCAGATCGCCCCGCGCCTGCTCCAGCAACGCCGGGTCCGGTGCGGTCAACCGCACATCGCCGAACGGGGTGCGTTGGGAGACCTTCGCGGTCGACTTCAACTTGCGCAGTGCGCTGAGCGCAGCCCCGGAGGCATCGAGCAGGTCGAGGTCGGCACCGCCGCCCGCGGCGCGCAGCGGCTCCGCGGAGGGCCACGAGGCTCGGTGTACCGAGCCTTCGCGCCACCAGGACCAGACCTCCTCGGTGGCGAACGGCAGCACCGGGGCGAACAACCGCAGTAGCACGTCCAGGCCCAGCCACAGCGTGGCCCGGGCCGAGGCCACCGCGGTCGCCGGGGCGTCCCCGCCGCCGTAGGCGCGTTCCTTCACCAGTTCCAGGTAGTCGTCGCAGAAGGTCCAGAAGAAGGTCTCCGTCACCTCCAGGGCGCGGGTGTGGTCGTAGGCCTCCATCGCCGCGGTAGCCTGCTCGACCACCCGGGCCAGGTTCGCCAGTACCGAGCGGTCCAGCGGCTCACTCACCGAGGCGGGATCCAGCCGCACCTGTTCGTCGCCCGCGAAGGACAGCGCGAACTTGGAGGCGTTCAGCATCTTGATCGCCAGACGCCGCCCGATCTTCATCTGGGTGGGTCGTTGCGGGTCGAACGCGGCATCCGCGCCCAGCCGGGCTGAGGCTGCCCAGTAACGCACCGCGTCGGCCCCGTGCTGTTCCAGTAGGCCCATCGGGGTGACCACGTTGCCCTTGGACTTCGACATTTTCTTGCGGTCCGGGTCCACGATCCAGCCCGAGATCGCGGTGTGCTTCCAGGGCAACCGGTCGTGCTCGAGGTGGGAGCGCAGCAGGGTGGAAAACAGCCAGGTGCGGATGATGTCCTGACCCTGCGGGCGCACGTCCATCGGGTAGACCCGGGCGAACAGGTCCTCATCGTCCAGCCACCCGCCGGTGATCTGCGGGGTCAGGGAGGACGTTGCCCAGGTGTCCATGATGTCCGGGTCGCCGACGAACCCGCCGGGCACCGCGCGCTGGTCCTCGGTGTACCCCGGGGCCGGCTGTGCGGAGGGGTCCACCGGCAGGGCTGCCTCATCCGGGAGGATCGGGGTGGTGAAGTCGGCCTCGCCGTCGGTGTCCACCGGGTACCACACCGGGAAGGGCACGCCGAAGAAACGCTGCCGGGAGATCAACCAGTCACCGGAGAGGCCATCAACCCAGTTCTGGTAGCGCACCCGCATGAAGTCGGGGTGGAACTGCAGTTCCTTCCCGCGCGCGGTCAACTCGCTGCGCAGAGACTCCTCCCGGCCGCCGTTGCGGATGTACCACTGCCGGGAGGTGACGATCTCCAGGGGCCGGTCACCCTTTTCGAAGAAGTTCGCCTTGCGCTGCACCGCTTCGGGTTCGGCGAGGAGGTCACCGCTGTCCCGTAATGCTTCCACGGTGGCGGCCCGGGCGGAGAAGGTGGTCCTGCCCGCCAATGCGGAATCGTACAGCGCCGCGCCCGCCCCGCTGATCCACTCCGGCGACTCTCCCTGCAGCCTGCCGTTGCGACCGATCACCGACCGGGTCGGCAACTGCAGGTCCCGCCACCAGCCCACATCGGTCAGGTCACCGAAGGTGCAGCACATCGCGATCCCGGTGCCCTTGTCCATCTCCGCGCCCGGGTGGGCCAGCACCGGCACCTCCACGCCGAACAGCGGGGTGCGCACCGTGGTGCCGAACAGCGGGGCGTAGCGCTCGTCGTCGGGATGAGCGATCAGTGCCACGCAGGAGACCAGCAACTCCGGGCGGGTAGTCTCGATGACCACCTGCTCGCCGCCGTCCGGGGTGTCGGAGTGGAAGGCGACCTTGTGCATGTGCCCGGGATAGTCCCGGGCTTCCAACTCGGCCTGCGCGACTGCGGTCTGGAACGTGGTGTCCCACAATCCCGGTGCCTGCGCCTGGTAGGCCTCCCCGCGGGCGAGGTTGCGCAGGAACGCCGTCTGGGCGACCCTCTGGGCGCGGGCATCGATGGTCTGGTACTGATGCGACCAGTCCACGCTCAACCCCAGGTGTCGCCACAGGTGCTCGTAGGCCTGTTCGTCCTGCGCGGTCAACGCCAGGCACAGTTCCACGAACTTGCGGCGCGAGACCGGCACCTGGTCGGCCGGTCTGATGGTCTTGGAGCCATCACCGGGAGGGGTGAAGTTCTCCTCGTAGGGCAGCGTCGGGTCGCAGCGCACCCCGTAGTAGTTCTGCACCCGGCGCTCGGTGGGCAGGCCGTTGTCGTCCCACCCCATCGGGTAGAACACCTCCCGGCCGCGCATGCGCTGGTAGCGGGCCACCAGGTCGGTATGGGTGTAGGAGAAGCAGTGCCCGATGTGCAGCGACCCGGACACCGTCGGTGGTGGGGTGTCGATGGAGAAGACCTGCTCGCGGGTGGCGCTGCGGTCGAAGGCGTAGGTGTTCTGCTCCGCCCACGTCTGAGCCCAGCGATCCTCCAGTCCGTCCACGCCTGGTTTGTCCGGTACCTGCGCGACCGGGCGGATGGGCTCGGTCGGCACGGGCGGGGGACCTGCGGGGCTGGAGGTAGTCATGAGCGGTATCTTCCCAGACTCAGTGGGGTGGCCGGAAATCGTGCCCACGGTCCCGGGCTCACGCGCGAGACCTCACCCGCCCGGTGGGCGCTGCGGGCACGTCGCGGGCGTATCGGCGTCGGAGAACCGGGCGATGGTGGCCTCGGCCCGGCGCACCCGCCGGGTGTCGGCGCCGGCGAGGGCGTCGCCCATGAAGGCGTGGTCGGCGCGGGTCCGTTCGGCGACGGGATCGCCGGTGCCGGCCCGGGCCTGCACCAGGTGCCACCAGTCGGCCAGGTCACCCCAGCCCGGGGCGGCCAGGGAACCACCGAACTGTTGCACCGCCAGCGCCGAACACAAGGCCGCGAACCGTAGGCGCTGGCGGAGCGGCCAGCCTCGCAGGGTGCCCGCCACCAATGACGCGGCAAAGACGTCTCCGGCCCCGGTGGCATCGGTCAACTCCACCGCCAGTGCCGGGATCTGCTCGCGTTCACCCGTGGAGTGGTCGATCGCGGCCACCCCGGCGGCACCATCGGTCACCACGGCCAGGGGCACCAGGTCGGCCAGTGCGGCCAGCGCCCGGTCCGGGGTGTCGGTGCGGGTGTAGCCCATCGCCTCCGCCGCGTTGGGGATGAAGGCGTGGCATCCATCCAGGGCGCGCAGCACCGCGGGGTCCCACGTCTGCTCCGGATCCCAGCCGGCGTCGGCGAACACCAGCGCACCCTCGGCGGCGGCGCGGCGCCACCAGTGCTGTTCCCTGGTGGCCGGATCGCCCAGGTCCACCAGCACGCTCGCAGCGCTCGGCGGGCGGTGCAGCGCAGCGGTCACCGAGTGCGGCGGCGGATGGCCGTGGGTGACCATCGCCCGGTCGGCTTCGACCGCCAACGACACGGTCACCGGGGTGTGCCAGCCGGACTGGCGCCGGGACGCGGACAGGTCGATGTGTTCCTGCTCGCTGAGCACCTGCCACATCCAGTCCCCGTACAGGTCGTCGCTGAACGCGGCCGCCAGAGCGGTGCGCAGACCGAGTCGGGCGGTGGCCACCGCCAGGTTCGCGATGCCGCCGGGACTGGAGCCCATACCTCCGGTCCACACCTCGGTGCCGGGGGCGGGTGGATGGGGAAAGCCGGTAAACACGATGTCGAAGAAGACCATTCCGGAGAGCATCACGTCGACCACAGGTTCGGCGTCGCCGCCGGCCCGCTCCGTGCCGGTCGGCTCAGCGTCAACCGGCGCAGCGCCCTCCCGCTCAGCATCAACCTGCTCAGCGGTGTCGGCCCCACCCTCGGGGCCGGTCGGGTTGGTGGCAGCCATCGCCCCTGAGTGTGCCACTCGCCCTCCGTCAGCGTCACGGCGATACTGTGACCGGTATGCAACTGACCATCCTCGGCGGTGGGGGCTTCCGGGTTCCGCTGGTCTATCGCGCGCTCACCCGGGCTCACCAGCGGGCGAGACCGACGTCGGTGGTGCTCTACGACGTCGACCCGCACCGCCTGAAGGTGATCGCGCAGGTCTGCACCACGATCGCTGCCGCGGTCCCGGGCGCCCCACCAGTGCGTACCACCTCGGACCTTGACCAGGCGCTGCGCGGTGCCGACGTCATCTTCAACGCTATCCGCGTCGGTGGCACCGCCGGACGGGTCGTCGACGAACGCATCGCGATCGAGGCCGGGCTGCTGGGCCAGGAGACGATCGGCGCCGGTGGACTGGCCTTCGCCCTTCGCACCCTGCCCATCGCCACCAGGATCGCCACGCGCATCGGCCGGCTGGCCCCGGATGCATGGACGATCAACTTCACCAACCCCGCCGGGATGATCACCGCGGGGATGCGCGCCCACCTGGGGGATCGGGTGTTCGGCATCTGCGACACCCCTCTGGCCCTGGTGGCCCGGGTGGCCCGGGTGCTGGGGGTACCGGCCGAGCAGTCCCGCCCGGACTATCAGGGCATCAACCACTTGGGCTTCCTCACCGGCTTCTTCCACGAGGGCCAGGATCTGCTGCCGGCCCTGCTCGCCGATCCGGAGCGGCTGGGCCGGCTGGAGGAGGCACGAATCCTCGGTACCGACCGGATCCGGCGGGCCGGGGCGATCCCGAACGAGTACCTGTACTACTACGTCGCGGAACCACAGGCCCCGCCCACCACCCGCGGGGAGTTCCTGGCCGCCCAGCAGGCCGCCTTCTACGACGCCGGTGCCGACGGCGACGCCTACGGACGCTGGCAGGCGGTGCTCGACGAGCGGGAGTCCACGTACATGGCGGAGGCGCGCTCGCAGGAGCGCCGCAGCGACGACGTCGCCGTCGGTGGCTACCACGACGTCGCCGTGGACCTGATGGCAGCGCTGCGGACCGGACGCCCGGCCCGGATGATCCTGGGCGTACGCAACGCCGGCACCATCGCCGCCCTGCCGGACGAGGCAGTCGTGGAGGTGCCGTGCACAGTCGACGACGACGGGGCTCACCCGATCGCGCCCCGCACCGAACTGGGACAGGAGCAGGCGGCCCTGATGCGCTCGGTCATCGGTGCCGAGACCAGCCTGGTCGCAGCGGTCGGCGCAGGGTCTCGCGAACTGGCCGTGCAGGCCTTCGCTGCGCACCCACTGGTCGGTGGACGGGCGCGGGCTGAGGCCCTGGTGCGGGCCTACGCCCGAGCACACTCCCGCATCGCCGAGGTGCTGATCAACCCCTGACTCCCGTCCGGCGGCCGCGGAACCGGCTCAGACGCCCTGTGCGAAGTCCACGCTGTCGGCCAGGTGCTGCAAGTGCTCGGGCACCGGACGCCCCTTGGCGAGCATCGACGTCGCCCACAGCCGCCCGGCCCGGTAGGAGGAACGCACCAGCGGCCCCGCGAGCACCCCGAGGAAGCCGATCCGCTCGGCGACCTCCTTGAGCTCGACGAACTCCGCCGGAGGCACCCAGCGCTGGACGGGCAGATGCCTCGGGCTCGGGCGCAGGTACTGGGTCAGCGTGATCAGGTCACAGCCGGCCTCCTGCAGGTCCCGCAGTGCGCCCACGATCTCCTCGGGCTCCTCGCCCATCCCCAGGATCAGATTCGACTTGGTGATCAAGCCGTAGTCACGGGCCTGGCTGATCACCGCGAGGGAGCGCTCGTACCGGAACGCCGGCCGGATCCGTTTGAAGATCCGCGGCACGGTCTCGACGTTGTGCGCGAACACCTGCGGGCCGGCATCGAACACCTCGCGCAGGAGGGCCGCCTTGCCGGAGAAGTCGGTGGCGAGCAGCTCCACACCGGTGCCCGGATTGAGCCGGTGGATCTGCCGTACGGTCTCGGCGTGCAACCATGCGCCCTCGTCGGGCAGGTCATCACGAGCCACCCCGGTGACGGTGGCGTAGCGCAGCCCCATCTCCCGGACGGATTCGGCGACCCGGCGCGGTTCGTCGGTGTCGTAGGCGGCCGGTTTGCCGGTGTCGATCTGGCAGAAGTCGCAGCGGCGGGTGCACTGGGAGCCGCCGATGAGAAACGTGGCCTCGCGATCCTCCCAGCACTCGTAGATGTTCGGGCAGCCGGCTTCCTGGCAGACGGTATTGAGGCTCTGCTCGCCGACCAGGGATCGCAACCGTCGGTACTCGGGTCCCAACCGGGCCCGGGTCTTGATCCACTCCGGCTTCTTCTCGATCGGGGTCCGGGAGTTGCGGACCTCGAGCCGGAGTAGTTTGCGGCCCTCCGGTGGGGCGCTCACCGGGCCACCAGCGCGTGCGTCATCGGTTCCGTCGCCACCTCTCGGCTGAAGTCGGGGACATGGGCGTGGATCGCCCCGATCAGGTCGGCAGGGTCGATCCGGGAGCCCCGCACGGCGCTGAGGGTGGTGACGCCGGCGTCGGCGATGCCACACGGGACGATCGCGGCGAAGGGCTCGAGGCTGTTGGAGCAGTTGATCGCGAAGCCGTGACCGGTCAGGCCCCGGGCCACCCGGATCCCGACCTGGGCGACCTTCGCCGGAACAGCCTCTCCGACGTCCACCCACACCCCGGACCGATCCGGTACCCGGAACCCGGTCACCTGGTGCTCGGCGAGCACGTCGATAACCAGGGACTCCACCCGGCGCAAGTACCCCACCACGTCGCGGGGGCGGCGCAGGGCCAGGATCGGGTAGCCCACCAACTGACCGGGGCCGTGCCAGGTCACCTTCCCGCCACGGTCGACCTCAACGACGGCCGAGCCGTCGGTGGGGAGTTCCTCGGCCCTGGTGCGCCGGCCTGCGGTGTAGACGCTGGTGTGCTCCAGCAGGAACAGCGTGCCGGCGGAAGCGCCGGTGCGCACCCGTTCCCGTTCCTCGCGTTGCAGATCGAGTCCGCGCTGGTAGTCGAGGTAGGCGGGCGCGAGGCCGGCGGTCCTGACGGTGAGCATGGATGTAGCGTACGGGTTATTGGACGCGGCCCAAAAATGCGGGGTGGGGTCTCGTTCGTTGGGACGTCCTGTCCGGGCCGCGCGGGGTGCGGCGGGAGCGGTGCGGCCGCACGAGTGCCGGCAGGACCCTCGGCCCTGCCTGCCGCCGGTAGGCTTGACGTCCATGGGCTGCGCGATCGGGTACTCGGCGATGCTGGCGCAGTTCCCGCCGGCCGCGGCGGTCGCCCTGAGCGCGTTGGCGCAGGAGCACGGCTTCACCGGCACCATGGCGGCCGACCACTTCCAACCCTGGGTGCCGGCGCAGGGACAGGCCCCGTTCGTCTGGAACGTCCTGACCGCGATCGCCGAACGCACCAGCGGTGACATCGGCCCCGGCGTCACCGCGCCGACCTTCCGTTATCACCCGGCGGTGGTGGCCCAGGCCAGTGCCACCCTGGCGGCGATGTACCCCGGGCGGCACTGGCTCGGACTGGGTTCGGGGGAGGCTCTGAACGAACACGTCACCGGGCAGTACTGGCCCGAGGCACCCAGCCGGATCGCCCGGCTGTTCGAGGCGATCGAGATCATCCGCCGACTCTTCACCGCCTCCGCCGCCGGTAGGGACGCCAAGTTCTCCGGGGAGTACTTCCAGTTGGAGTCCTCCCGGTTGTGGACCATGCCGGAGCAACCCCCGCCCATCCTGGTAGCGGCCTCAGGCCCGGTGACGGCGCGCCGCGCCGGTGCCCGTGCCGACGGGCTGATCACCCAGGAGGCGCCACCGGAGCGCCTGGCGATGTTGTTGGCCCGGTTCGCCGAGGGCGCCAGGGAAGCGGGTAAGGACCCGGCTGTGATGCCCAAGGTGTTGCAGGTGCACCTGTCCTGGGCGCCCACCGACGGCGAGGCGCTGGACAATGCCATGACGCAATGGCCCACCGGGGCGATGCGGTTCTCCACCGCCGATGTCCGCTCCCCGTTCACCGTCGCCCAGATGGCCAGGATGCTCCGTCCGGAGGACTTCGAGGGTCAGCTGGTGATCTCCTCCGACCCCGACGTGCATCGCTCGGCGCTGCAGCGCTACATCGACCTGGGATTCGACCGGATCTACCTGCACA
Source organism: Pseudactinotalea sp. Z1748 (assembly GCF_049725185.1). Classification (NCBI taxonomy): domain Bacteria; kingdom Bacillati; phylum Actinomycetota; class Actinomycetes; order Micrococcales; family Cellulomonadaceae; genus Pseudactinotalea; species Pseudactinotalea sp. Z1748. The sequence goes on from NZ_JBMPQB010000004.1 coordinate 9,182, forward strand.
ACGTGGGTCGCAACCAGGCCGAGTGGATCGAGGTCTTCGGCGCCGAGGTACTGCCCGCATTGAAAGGACGCACCTGATGCTTCTCGCCCAGGCCCCCGAAGGCCTGCCGGAGATCACCTCCGGCACGGACCTGGCCGCCGTACTCACCCCGGTGCTGGGGCGCCTGACCTGGCCGGGCGGAGAAGCCGGCATCGCCGATGACGACGTGGTGGTGATCGCCTCGAAGATCGTCGCCAAGGCCGAGGGGCGGTTGATGGCCGCAGCCAGCCGGGAGGAGGCCATCGACGCCGAGAGCGTGCGGGAGGTCGCCCGGCGGGACCGCGAGGACGGACCGCCGCTGCGCATCGTGCAGACCCATCACGGCCTGGTCCTGGCCGCCGCCGGAGTGGACACCTCGAACGTGCCCCCGGGCACGGTGCTGCTGCTGCCCAAGGACCCCGACGCCTCCGCCCGGGCGATCCGGCGCGGCCTGCACGCCCGGCTCGGGGCACGCCCGGCGGTGCTGATCACCGACACCGTGGGCAGGCCCTGGCGCCGCGGTGTCGCCGACATCGCCATCGGCGCCGCCGGTATCGAGGTACTGGCGGACCTGCGCGGGCAGCATGACGCCCAGGGGGTGCCGTTGCAGGCCACGATCATCGCCCAGGCCGACGAGATCGCCGCCGCCGCGGATCTGGTCCGCGGCAAGACCGGGGGGCGCCCGGTAGCGGTGGTGCGCGGGCTGAGCGTGACCCGGACCGAGGATGGCCCCGGGGCCCAGGTGGCGATCCGCCCCCCGGAGGAGGACATGTTCCGCACCGGCACCTGACCTGTCAGCCTGCTGCGCGCGGCGGCTGGCTCACAGCAAGGGGGAGAACGGGCGGATCAGCCTCTCCAGGACCCGGTGGCCCAGGCTGCGGGCGTTCCATTCCTCGGCGGTCAGTTGGCGGCAGTTGGTCAGGTCCACCGCGAAGATCTCCTCCATGTGCTGCGCCAGTGCGGCATCGAAGAGTTCGAGGTTGATCTCGAAGTTGCCGATCAACGACATCCGGTCGATGTTCGCGGTACCGATGGTGGACCAGCGTCCGTCCACCGTCATCGTCTTGGCATGCATCATGGCGTCCTGGAACAGCCACAACGTGACCCCGGCCTCAAGCAGCTGGGTGTAGTGGGAGCGCGCAGCCCAGTCGGTGACGATGTGGTTGGAGATCTCCGGGATCACCACCCGCACGTCCACACCCCGCCGGGCTGCCGCAATGAGGCCGCGCAGGATCTCCCGGTCCGGAATGAAGTAGGCCTGGGTGATATAGATGTGGTGCTCGGCCCGGTCCATCGCGTCCAGGTAGACCCCGCGCACCGGGAACAGCATCCGGCTCGGGGCGTTCTGCGCCGCCCGGATCCGCGGTTCCCAGAGCTTGACGCCCTGGTCGGGAAGTTCGGGGTGGCGCGCCTTGCGGTGGTCGTTCCAGAAGTCCACGAACGCGTTGGACAGTTCCCAGGTGGCCGGCCCCTCCAGCCGCAGGTGGGTGTCGCGCCACTGGGTGGCATAGAGGGAACCGATGTTGTACCCGCCGATGTACCCGACCTCGTCGTCGACGACCAGGATCTTGCGGTGATCCCGGCCGGTCTTACGGAGGTTGAAGGTGAGCAGCCCCGGGCGGAAGAGCGGGAAGTGCAGCAGGTGCAGGGTGGGCAGTTTCGGGAATCTCTTGAACCGTGGATCGACCACCAGGTTGCCCCAGGTGTCCACCACCACGTACACCTGCACACCACGCCGGGCGGCGGCGATCAATGCCTGCTTGAACGCCGCACCGACCTCATCACCCTTCCAGATGAAGGTCTCGAAGTAGATGGAGTGCTCGGCACTGCGGATGGAGTCCAGCATTGCCGCATACAGGTCCTCACCGAAGGTGAAGGTGGTGGCTTTGGTGCCGGCGATCTCGGTGGACCGGGGCGCCATGCGGGGGAAGACACCGCGGTAGGGGTCGCGCAACTTCCGCAGGTGCTCGGCCACCACCACACCCACCAGCGCAGCCAGGTGCACCGCCGCGACGATCCGGATCCACCATTGGGCGGCCCGGCCCAGGGACGTCCAACTCGGGCGCGGGAGGTCAAACTGCAGCCGCGGCCCCCGATTCGTCATAGGTCCAACCTAGGTGATCGGCACCCCGAGACGGGACAGGATGAGCGCGCGCCCACCGGATGTCGACACCCACTCCGCGCCCACACCCCACACCGCGCCGATCAGGTCGGCGGTCAGGACCTCCGCGGCCGTACCGGAAGCGGCGGTGCGGCCGTCCTGGAGTACCAGCAGGTCATCGCAGGTCCGGGCGGCCTGGTCCAGATCGTGCATCGCCACCAGCACCCCGGTGCCGGCGGCGGCCACGGCGTGGATCAGGTCCAGCACCTGCAGCTGCGCCGCCACGTCCAGGTGATTGGTCGGCTCGTCCAGCACCAGCACCTGAGGTTCCTGCGCCAGTGCCCGGGCCAGGTGCACCCGCTGGCGCTCACCGCCGGAGAGGGTGGCGATGTCCCGCTGTGCCAGATGGGCCGCGCCGGTGCGCTCCAGGGCGTCCATGGCCAGTTTCACGTCGGCCGGGGAATCCGCGGCGAATGCGCCCAGGTGGGGGGTGCGCCCCAGCAACACCACGTCGAGCACGTCCATGGACACCTCGGTGGGGGAGTCCTGGGACACGAACGCCACCGTCCGGGCACGCTCGCGCCGGCTCATCGTGGCCACGTCCGTGCCGTGTAGGTGCAACCGGCCGGCCTGCGGTGACAGCGCCCCCACGACTAGGCGCAGCAAGGTGGACTTCCCCGCCCCGTTGGGGCCGAGCACACCGGTGATCCCTCCGGCGCGCACGCTCACATCCACCCCGTCCAACAACGTGACGTGCGGTGCCACGCGGTAGGTCAGCCCGCGCGCGGTCAGCACCGGCACTATCATGTGCCACCTGCCGTGGCCTTGCGGTTGCGCATCAGCAACCACGCGAACACCGGCGCCCCGATCCCGGCTGTGAACACCCCGACGGGCACCTCCATCGGTGCGAACACCACCCTGGCCGCGGTGTCAGCCCAGAGCAGGAACAGCGCCCCGGCGCAGGCCGACAGCGGCAGCAACCAACGGTGGCGGCGGGTCAGGGCCAGCCGGATGATGTGCGGGATCACCAGCCCGACGAACCCGATCGCGCCGCTGACGGCCACCATCGCCCCGGTCAGGAGCGCGCTCATGGTCAGCAGCATCCAACGCATCCCCCGCACGTTCACGCCGAGCGAGGCCGCGGAGGTGTCCCCGAAGGCGAAGGCGTCCAGGGACCGGCCCGCCCCGATCAGCACCACCCCGATCACGGCCAGGCACACCCCGGCGATCAGCACCGAGGCCCAGCTGGCCCGTGCCAGCGACCCCAGCAGCCAGCCCAGGATCTCCCGGTAGGAGTCCCCGCGGGTGGTGGAGAAGATCGCGAAGGAGACCAGCGCGGAGCAGGCCTGCGCCACCGCGATCCCGGCCAGGATGGTGCGCGCCGGTGTGAGGGCCCCACCGACTCCGGCGAGCGCGAGCGTGGCCGCCAGGGCCAGCAGAGCACCGGCGAACGCCGCGACCGGCAACCACAGTCCCACCCCGAGCAGCAGCACCGCCACCGCACCCAGCGCCGCTCCGGAGGAGACCCCGAGCAGGTAGGGATCGGCCAGCGGGTTGCGCGTCAGGCCCTGCATCACGACTCCGCACAGCGCCAGCCCGGCTCCCACCGCCATGGCGGTCAGCACCCTGGGCGCCCGGCCCTGCCACACGATCGCATCCCGGGCCGGGCTCAGCGGGTTCGCGGCCTGCTCCACCCCAGGTAGCACCCCGCTGAGGTGGTGCCAGCCCGAACCGAGAATCTCCGCGGCGCTGACCCCCGCCGGCCCGATCCCCATCGCCACCACGCCAGAGAGGACCAGCCCGAGCACGCCCAGCACCAACCAGGGAGCCAGACGCGGCCGCTGCGGTAGCGCGGGTCCGGTGGGGGCCTCCAGCCCCCGGCGTGGGGTGACGGTGGCGGTCATGGTGACCCGGCCTCTACCTGCGCCAACTGCTCACCGAGGTCGACGGCGGCGGCCGCGGACCGGATCCCCGCCTCGGTGGTGGGGAAGTCCAGGATCAGGTACCGCCCCTCGCTCACCGCGGGCAGCGCGGCCATGGCCGGCACCGACTCCAGCACGGAGATCTTGTGCTCGGCGGTGTTCCAGTCCGAGTCCACCAGCACGATCACGTCCGGTTCGGCATCGGCCACCGCCTCCCAGGACATCGACGCCCAGCTGTCCTCGATTCCGCCGGCGATGTTCTCCAGCCCCACGGTCTCCATCAGCAACTGTGGTGCGCCGATACCCGCCCCCACGAACGGGGTGTCCGAACCGGAGGAGTACCACAGGGCGCTGAGCCCGGCCTCGGACGCCGTCACCTCCTCGAGGCGGGCCTGCTGCGCGGTGACGAGTTGCGCGGCGGCCTCTGGCACGCCGAAGATCTCCCCGGCCTGGTGGATCTGGTCTGCGATGTCGGCGAAGGTCAGGGGGTCGGGCATGTAGTCCTCCCCCTGGCAGGCCGGTGGGGATACGTAGGTGGCGATGCCCAACTCGTGCAGGGACTCCCGCGACCCCAGGCCCTCATCGGTGAACGTGGACTCCCAGCCGGCGAAGATCAGGTCCGGGTCGGCGGCCAGGACCACCTCGGTGGACGGGTCCCGTTCGGCCAGTTCGGGCACCGGTGCGGCCGCGTCAGTCAGTTCGGGGGGTACCGGACCATCCAGGAAGGCGTGCCCGACCACGGCCTCCCCCATCCCCAGAGCCAGCACCAGTTCGAAGGTGGTGGACTTGACGGTCACGATCCGCTCCGGGGAGTGGGAGAAGGTCACCTCGGTGCCACAGTTGTCCACCGTGACCGGGTAATGACCGGCCCCGCCGTCGTCGGCCGCGTCCGGGGCGGACTGCGGTCCGGTGGCCGGGCCGGTGGGTGCGGCGGTGCTGCATCCGACCAGGACGAGCGCGGCAAGGGTCAGCGGCACAGCGTGACGGACACGAGGGTTCACGGGGGCTCTCCGGATGGATCGGTGATCTGGCGGGCCAGAGCCGGGCCCGGACGTCCGGACAGAGTCGGTCCGGGGTTGGCCGGGGCAGAGAGGACCCGGTGTCCACCGACCATCCTACGCAGGTCCCGGGCCGGCTGGCAGGATGGTGGCATGAACAGCGGTAAGCGCATTGTGGTGACAGGAGCCTCCAGCGGTATCGGGGCGGCAACGGTCAGGCTGCTCAGCAGCCAAGGTGCCCAGGTGATCGCGGTGGCACGGCGGGCCGAGCGACTGGCCGTGGTGGCCGAGGAGTCCGGCGCCGACTATGTCGTGGCGGACCTGGCGAGTGACGACGGCGTGGCGCAGTTGGCTGCGGCCGTCACCGCGGGCGGGGGTCTGGACGCCCTGGTGAACAACGCCGGCGGGGCTCGTGGCGCGGACCCGGTGGAACATGCTGACGTGGACCAGTGGGAGGAGATGTACCGGATCAACGTGCTGACCACCTTGCGCACCACCCAGGCCCTGCTGCCGGCGCTACGACGAGGCGAGGGTGGGGACGTCGTCGTCGTCACTTCCACCGCCGCCCACGACACCTACCCCGGTGGCGCGGGGTACGTCGCGGCCAAGCACGCCGAACGCGTGATCGCCGGCACCTTGCGCCTGGAACTTGTCGGCGAGCCGATCCGGGTGATCGAGATCGCCCCCGGGATGGTCAAGACCGAGGAGTTCGCACTGCGCCGGCTCGGGGATGCCGCGGCGGCCGAACAGGTCTACGCCGGAGTGGACCAGCCGCTCGTGGCCGACGATGTCGCCGAGGCGATCGCCTGGACCCTGAGCCGGCCCCGGCACGTCAACATCGACTCCCTGACGATCCGGCCGGTCGCCCAGGCCTCCAACACCGTGGTTGCCCGTCGCTGAGCGGGCCCCTGGCCGCCGGCCGCGGCTGACCGGCAGCCCCGAGCAGCCCCGGACAACTCCGTTTACAGGCAGCCCTGCTCGGTGGCCCCCCGCGTACAGATCTGGGTGGCTTCCACGCTGACCAGCCGGTAGCCGTCACCACCTTCGTCGCTGGCGAAGATGTGCAGCCGGTGGCCGTTGATGGAGTCGTCGGCATAGCCCTGGACGTCGACCACGATGGTGGTCAGGTCCCCTTCCTGGACGTCCTCGGCCACCGTCATGTCCAAGTCGGGAGCGCCGTCCTCCTGCAGCTCCTCGACCACGGCGGCGGCCAGGTCCGCCATCGAGTCCTGGGGCCCGGGGTCGCTGATCTGCGAGGTTTCGTCGGTCACCATGCCCAGATAGGCCAGGTAACGCAGGTTCGCCCAGCCCACCCGGTCCTCGACGTCCAGTTCCAGCCAGATCGCCATGTCATCCAGCTGCCGGGCGCGCCCGGTCAGGGCGACGTCGGAGGTCAGCGGGGCCAGGGCGGTCACCTCCGGGGAGGCCGGGTCGGGCAACTCGCGCACGTACAACACGTCGTCGTGCGCCACCCCGACCACGTCGACGGTCTCGCCCTCGGTGTACAGGTCTACCGTCTGGCCCGGGAGATCTGCCTGGTCGGCGGGCTCGGTCCCCGGGCCGCCGAAGCCGTTCTCCTCCTCATCGGTCTGCTCGCCCTCGCCCGGTTCGGTCTCGTCCGGGTCGGTCTCGTCCGAGTCCGGTCCGGTCTCGTCCTGTTCGGCCTCGGTGGTGGTCTCCTGCGGCGGTGGTTCCTCGCCGTCGCCGGTGCAGGCACTCAGGAGGAGTGCGGCGGCCAGAGCCGCGGCAGCGGTGGCGGTGATTCGGGTACGGAGCATGTCAGCCTCCTGGGCTCGTGGTCCTGCGGGTCAGAGGCACAAACCATCCTCGGAGACCCCGCGCGTGCAGATGATGGTGCGTTCGACGAACTCGACCTGGATCGTCCCCGATGCGGTCGTCCCGGCGCGCATCAGGAGTCGTTCACCCTTCTGGGCGTCGTCGGGGATACCGGTCACATCGACGGTGACGTCGGGGGAGTTGACCGGGCCGGAGATGCCGGAAACGGCGATCCGGGCGTTGTCGATCTCGGCGGCACCGTTGAGTTCGGCGGCTCGGGCGCCCACGGCCAGGGCCAGGTCCTCGACGGAGTCGGCCGGGTCCACATCGGAGAAGTCCTCATCGGCGTCGGCGGTCCGGCCCAGGTAGCCCAGGAACGTCACGTTCGCCCACCCGGTCACGCCCTCGGCCTGGACCTGGGCCCAGATCCCCCAGTCGTCCACGCTGCGGTTGTGCCCGGTAGCCACCACGGGCCGGGTGAGCGGATCAAGTTCTGCGACCACGGTGGCGCCCGGGTCGGGGAGTTCGCGCACGTTCAGGACGTCGTCATGATCGACCACGACCACGGCGAGTTCATCGCCCTCCCAGGGGAAGATCTCGATGACCTCACCGGGCAGGTCGTCGCTGTGGCCACCGGCGCTGGAGCCGCCCTCGTCAGTCTCCGGCTCGCCGTCCTCGCTGTCCTCGCCGTCCTCGACATCACCGTCGGCCCTGTCCCCGGCGTCGTCGGCGGTGGGGGACTGGTCCGCACCGGTCTCGCCGTCCGGTTCGGACTCATCGCCGGTGCACGCACCCAGCCCCAGGGCCAGGCCCGCGGCCAGGACGGCGGCGCAGACGCGGGTGCGGAGCATCGTCAGCCTCCCTGCTGATGGGTTAACGCCGGTGCACATGGTCTGTGTTGTGAGTGTCCCGAGTGTTTCACGGCGAGGTACACCGTTGTGCCAGGCGCGCTGGCGCCGGTGCCGGCCGGCCGGGTACCCAGGTAATCTGAGGTGGCTACGGCAACGCCTTCAGGCGCGGCCCGCCCGAGCCCCTCCTCCCGCGCGAGGCCGCACCTCTGCGCCCGTACCTGCACCGGAGACACCACGCCGTGATCGCTTTCGCTCGCTTCAGCCTTCGCAACCGTGCCCTGGTGGCCCTGGCCGCGATCATCGCCGTCCTCGGGGGCCTCTGGTCGGCGGCGACGTTGAAACAAGAACTCATCCCGGATTTCGAGTTGCCCATCGTGGTGGTGATCACCCCGTACCCGGGAGCCTCCCCGGATGTGGTCGATGACCAGGTCAGCGTGCCGATCAGCCAGGCGGCCACGGCTGTGCAGGGCCTGGAATCCACCACGGCGACGTCGAACGCGAACGTGTCCACGGTGTTGCTGGAACTGGCGTACGGCACCGAGGCGGGTACGGCACAGCAGCAGATGCAGATGGCGTTGTCCCGTTTGTCACTGCCCGAGGCGGCCGACCCGCAGGTGATGGTGGGTAGTTTCGACGATCTGCCGGTAGTGCAACTGGCGGTGACCGCGCCCGAGGATCCGGAGCAGACGGTGCAGACGCTGCGTGACGTGGTGGTGCCGGAACTGGAGGCGCTCGACGGCGTACGGGACGTGTCCCTGAGCGGTGCGGTCGATGAGGTGGTCACCATTGATGTGGACGCGGGCGCTCTGGCTATGGCCGGACTGTCCCCGGACGTGATCGTCAGCACCCTGGACTCCCACGGCATGGTGATCCCGGCGGGCACCCTGCGCGATGATCCGCGCGCGCTCAACGTTCAGGTGGGTGAGGCACTCGAGGGTGTCGACGACGTGGCCGCCCTACCCCTGCGCAATGCCGAGGGCGAGGTGCTGCGCCTGGATGAGGTGGCCGAGGTCTCGGTGGAACAGGAGGAGGCCACCTCTTTCGCCCGCACCAACGGCCAGACCTCCTTCGGACTGGCGGTGACGGCCACCCCGGAGGGAAACACGGTAGAGATCTCCGACCAGGTCGCCGACCTACTGCCGGAGTTGGAGCAGTTCCTGGCCGAGGGCGCGGAGATCTCGGTCATCATCGACCAAGCCCCGTTCATCACCCAGTCCGTGCAGGACCTGGGGGTCGAGGGCATGCTCGGTCTGATCTTCGCCGTGATCGTCATCCTCATCTTCATGCGCGCCTGGCGGCCCACCGGGGTGACGGCGCTGTCCATCCCGCTGTCCCTGCTGATCACGATCATCGGCGTGAACGTGGTGGGGTACACCCTGAATCTGCTCACCCTGGCGGCGTTGACGGTCTCCATCGGCCGGGTGGTCGATGACTCCATCGTGGTGATCGAGAATATCGAACGGCACCTGTCCTACGGCGGTCCCAAGCACCAGGCGGTGCTGACGGGCGTGCGGGAGGTGGGCGGTGCGATCACCTCGGCCACCGTGGCCACCGCAGCGGTGTTCGTGCCGATCGGTCTGGTCGGGGGTTTGGTGGGCGAACTCTTCCGCCCGTTCGCCTTCACCGCTGCCGCCGCATTGCTCGTCTCGCTGTTGGTCGCGTTGACGATCGTGCCGGTGCTCGCGTGGTGGTTGCTGCCCCTTGCCAAGGGCGCCCCGTCAGAAGCCGAACCCACGGCCGGTGCCGGGCAGCGCGGGCACGTGGGGGCGCACGAGCAGGCCCAGGAGCGCCGGGGCCCGCTGCAGCGCGGCTATCTGGCGACGCTGCGCCTGGCCCTGGCCCACCCGGTGATCACTCTGCTGATCGCCGCCGGCCTGCTCGGCGGGACCGTGGCGTTGGTGCCGCAGATGGAGACCGAGTTCATCGGGGATTCCGGGGACAACACCGTCAGCATCGCCCAGTCGCTGCCCAGCGGCACCTCGCTGCAGGCTCGCGACGAGGCGGCTGCCCAGGTCGAGGCGATCCTGGAGGACATCGAGGAGGTCCAGACCTATCAGGTGACCGGCGGTGAGGCCGAGGGCGTGATGGCGTTCGTCGGCGCGGGCCAGGACGCGACGTTCATGGTGAGCCTGGACCTGGAAGCCGACGCGGCGCAGGTGGAACAGCGGCTGCGCGAGGAGTTGGCGGACCTGGGCTCCGACGCGGGGGAACTCACCGTCAGCCCGGGACAGGCGGCTCTGGCCGGAGGCGTGGAAGTGGTGGTCACCGCCGCTGATTCCGAGGATCTGGCCGATGCCGCACAGCAGGTGCGCGACGCCGTCGTCGAGGTGCCCGACACCACCGACGTGGCCAGCAACCTGGCCGAGGACCTGGCGACGGTGACGGTGAGCGTGGACCGCGACGGGGCCGCGGAGGTGGGCCTGAGCGAGGCTCAGGTGGGGCAGTCGGTCGCGGCCGCCCTGAACGGCATCCCGCTGGGCCAGATCATCACCGACACCGGTGAGATCGACGTGGTCATGCAGATCGGCGAGGCGCCGCTGTCGATGACCGAGCTGGAAGAACTGCCGGTGGGTACGGTGCCCGCCGAACCCGCCGGTTCCCCGGCACCAGGGGATGCCCCGGGGCAGATTCCCGGCGATGCACCGACGGACGCGCCCGAGGGAATGGCCCCCGGCGACCTTCCCGAAGGCCTCGACCAGCCCGGTCCGGCGCCGGTCGGTGAACCCGACCCGGTGTTGCTGGCAGATATCGCCGAGGTCGAGGAAGTCGACCTGCCTACCTCGGTCACCCGTAGTGGAGGTATCCAGTCCGCCACGATCACCGCGTCCTCCACCGCAACCGACCTGGGCGCCCAGGGTGCGGCACTTCAGGAAGCCCTGGACGACCTCCACCTGCCCGAGGGTGCGAGCGTTCAGGTCGGGGGCGTGATGGCCGACCAGGACGAGGCCTTCGCCAACCTGGGCCTGGCCCTGCTGCTGTCCCTGGCCATCGTCTACCTCGTGATGGTGGGCACCTTCCGGTCCCTGGTGCAGCCGCTGATCCTGATGATCTCGGTGCCGTTCGCGGCCACGGGCTCGATCGGCCTGCTGCTGATCACCGGCACCCCGCTGGGCGTGGCCGGCTTGGTCGGTGCTCTGATGCTGGTGGGTGTGGTGGTCACCAACGCCATCGTGCTGATCGACCTGATCAACCAGTACCGCCGAGCCGGGATGGGACTGGCCCGGGCGATCGAGGACGGCGCCCGGCACCGACTGCGCCCGATCCTGATGACGGCCTTCGCCACGATGGGTGCCCTGGTCCCGATGGCGCTGGGAATCACCGGTGGGGGAGCCTTCATCTCCCGGCCCCTGGCGTTGGTGGTGATCGGTGGGTTGTTCACCTCCACGATCCTCACCCTGGTGCTGGTGCCAGTGCTCTACTGGCTCGTCGAGGCACGGAAGCAGCGGCGTGGCGTGGAGTTCACCGACGTGGACGCCTTCGACGACCCGCCCCGGGTGCGCCATGGTGCCGGTGCTACGACGGGGGCGGCAACGCCGTCGGCCGTGGCGGCGGCCCCGGCCACCGACACCGAGCAGAGCGGTGCCACGGCGAAGAAGTCCAGGGCCCGGCGCCGCTGGCGACGGGCTCGCAAACGTTGAGGAGCGCGGGGGCGCTGTCCCGGTCAGCACCGCACAGGCCCCAGGGCTAGGGTGGCGGCATGGAATCTGATGAGCGTCTGGCCGTGTTCCTGGACTACGAGAACCTCGCGCTGGGGGTGCGTGATCTGGGCACCACGTTCCAGTTCCGTTCGATCGCCGATGCCCTCGCCGCTCGCGGACGTGTGGTGGTACGCCGGGCCTATGCGGACTGGTCGTTCTTCGCCTCCGATCGCCACGACCTGACCAGCGAACACGTGGAACTGATCGAGATGCCCCAACATCAGGGGGCCTCACGCAAGAACGCTGCGGACATCAAGATGGTGGTCGACGCGGTGGAGATGGCCTTCGAGCGCGACTACATCTCCACCTTCGTGCTCTGCACCGGCGACAGCGACTTCTCCCCGCTGGTGCACAAGCTGCGCGAGATGAACAAGCAGGTGATCGGGATCGGGGTGGCCAACTCCACCTCGAAACTCCTGCCCTCGGCCTGCGATGAGTTCCTCTTCTACGACCGACTGGAGGGCGTGGACCTACCCAGCGGTTCCGAACGCTCCGGGCGGCGCCGCCGCCCCGGGGCGCCCAAGCCCCCGGAGGCCGCGGTCGAGCAGCCGGAGCAGTCCGAGCGGCCGGACCCGAGCGAGCCGACCGAGCCGACCGAGGACGATGCCACCGGTACCGAGCAGGCGAACGCGGAGGAGCGCTCGCCGTCGTTGGCGGTGTTGGTGGCCCAGACCCTGGCGGACCTGAGTTCGTCCTCCGGGGCGGTGACCGCCTCGGTGCTCAAGCGCACCCTGCTGCGCAAGGATCCCACCTTCAGCGAGTCCGACTACGGGTTCCGCTCCTTCGGAGAATGTCTGCGCCACCTGGCCGAGCGTGGGGTGGTGGAGATCAGTTCCGGCCCCGCGGCCGGGGACCCCGAGGTGTCCCTGCCCGAGCGCGGTGAACGTGAACTGGCGTTCGCTGCGGTCGCTGACCTGGTCGGTGGTGCAGGGGAGGCGGTGCCGTTGTCCGGCTTCAAGGACCAAATGCGCAAGCAGCGCCCCGGCTTCTCCGAGAAGACCCTCGGGTACCGCAACTTCCTGCAGTTCGTGCGCGCCGCCAATGCCGACGGCTTCGTGGACCTGCGCTGGGACGGGGACGCGGAAGACTACCTGCTCACACCCGCGCCCTGAACATCATCCGCTCCGGCACCCAAGCGGAGATCATGACCTCCCCGGTCCTCTCGGGGGTGTTCAGTACCGGGATCAAGGTGCTGGGTTCCGAGCCGTACCCGGTGGCGGTCCATTAACGTCGAGCCGGCGCTGGTCCTGCGTCACCGTGGTCCCGCAACCGCTCGATGATCTTCAGGCCGCTGGCGAATACCGGTGTCGACAACGCTGCGCCCAGGATCCCGAACAGTGCACCACCGGCGATCGTGGTGCCCAGGATGAGGATCGGGTGCAGTTTCAGGGCTCCTTGGGTGATGAAGGTCTGGATGACGGTCTGCACGCCGTTCTGCGCGGCAAGCACGATCACCAGCATGATGATCGCGTCGGTGATCCCTCCGGAGCCGAGTGCCACCAGCACGGCGAATGCTCCGGAGAAGATAGCCCCGAGGAAGGGGATGTAGGAGGTCACCATCGTCACCACCGCGATCGGGAACGCCAAGGGCAGGCCCATGACCCACACGCTGACTCCCACGATCGTGGAGGAGACGATGTTCGAGGCGGTCAGCGCCACGAAGTAGCGGCGCATCGCCCAGGTGGCGTCGTTGATGACGCCCGCACCGACGTCGCTGCGGAGCCCGAGGTTGCGCCCCGTCCACATCACCAGCAGGTTCCAGTCGGCGAGGATGAAGTAGAGCAGGAAGAGCCCGACGAACAACCCGAGGGCCAGGCTCGCGGTCCCGGAGAACACGGTGCCCAGTCCGGAGGCGAGGTTCTGCCCCGTGTTCTGGATCGTCGTCTGGGCGTCATCGAGGCTGAGATCGCCCACGCCCAGCTCAGCGGCCCACACCTGCAGTGACTCCAGTCCGACCGTGACTTGCCGTGCGATCTCGCCCGCTTGGGCGATCACACCGCGCACCGCCACCACGACCGTGCCCACACCGATGGTCAGCAGCCCGACCAGCACGATGAGTGCCGCGAGATGTCGCGGTACCCACCGCCCCAGCCACTGGCACAGCGGCGCGAACAACGCGCCGATCACGGCCGCCACGATCAGGGGAGCCACCAGTCCGGAGATGAGCGACAAGCCCAAGTAGGCGATGATGACCGCCAACGCGATCCCGACCAGGTACCAGGCCCCGCGCCCCCACCGCTCCAGGCCGGCGACGACGTCGGGACGGTCGGGCGCTAGGGGCATGCTGGTTAGATTAGTGCGCACCACCCGGTCCGGGTGCCGGTGTCACGGTGAACGGATCGGACGCCGTCATGGCCCCGTGCTTGCGAAGGTGAGCACTGCTTGGCGCGATCACTCGTCTCGCGTGCTACTCGACCTCCTGGCCGGTGTAGAAGGCAGTGGTCCTGCGCTCGGCGGCGCGGGCGGCGTCCTCGGGCGTGCCCGCGGCGACCGAGGCATCGGCCCAGCGCCGGCTGCTATCGGCGATGAACTCGCGCGCGGCTTCGCTGCGCTCCCACTCCGAGCCCTCCGGCGGTTTCGAGGCTCCGGTGGCGATGTGCAGCGCCAGGCCCAGGAAGGCCAGGTCCCAGCCCACCCCGGTCGCGCCCGGCCCGTAGGTGGTCCAGAAGTCGCTCGGGAAGTCCTCGGTCGTCTCGTGCTCAAGGGTGAGGCGGGCGCCGTCGTCGTCCTCAGTAATGCGGAGGGTGACCCAGGAGATGTTCCCGGCGAACTCCCAGGTGACCTTGACACGCGACGGAGGCTCGCACGCCTCGATCGTGCCATCGGCGTTGCCTTCGATCCGGTATCTACCGCCGAGTTCGAGGTCGCCGGATACGGGCCCGAACCAGCGGGGGAGCCGCTCGGTGGAGGTGCAGGCGTTCCAGAGGTCCTCCACGTTGGTGGCGTAGACCTGGCTGATCGTGGCGACGACCGTCGCGGTCTCGCCGTGTTCGGTCACGGTCAGGCCACGCGTGACGTGGTCGGCCTGTCCGGCGCTGATGGTGGTGACGTTATCGGTCATGGTTACTCCTTTCCGTCAATGGGGTGGTGGCGTCGCTCGCGCTTGCCGCGGGCGATCTCGGTCTCGAGGGCAGCCAGGCGGGGCGCCCAGAACGCGCGGAACGGTGAGAGCCAGTCATCGGCCTGCCGCAACGGCTCGGTGTCGACGGCGTACAGCCGCCGGGAGCCGTCGGCGCGCACCGTGGTGAAGCCCTGCGTGCGCAGCACCCGTAGGTGCTGGGACACCGCCGGCTGGCTGATGCCGAACTCCGCACCGATCCAGGTGGCGAGTTCACCCGCTGGTCGCTCACCTTCGGCGAGCAACTCCAGCAAGCGGCGTCGAACCGGGTCACCGAGGACGTCGAGCGCGTGCATGGCACGACAGTATTAGATTCTGCTTATATAAGGCAATGGTTAAATGAGGTGACTTCGGGCTCGCCGCTCCGGCCGAGGGTTCGCCTCAGGTCGCGAGTTGGTCGCGCCGGCGGGTGAGGTAGGTCCGCTCGGCGCGATTCCCGGCCAGTTCGATGGCCCGGTCATAGGCGCCGAGCGCATCGCCACCGCGGCCGAGCCGACGTAGCAGATCGGCGCGTGCGGCATGGAACGCGTGGTAACCGTGAAGAGGTCCGGCCAACCGGTCGATCTCGGCCAGTGCGACATCGGGGCCGTCAACCTCGGCGACTGCGACCGCCCGGTTCAGCCGTACGATCGGGGAGGGGTCCACCAGCATCAGACGGTCGTAGAGGGTGAGGATCTGGGACCAGTCGGTGTCCCGCGCCGAAAGGTGGTAGGTGTGCACAGCGTTGATCGCCGCCAGCAGTTGGTAGCGTCCGGGTTGCTCATCGCCGCCGGCCACCGCTGCGAGTCGGCCGCGGACCAGGTCATGGCCCTCGTTGAGGAGAGACCGGTCCCACGCGCTGCGGTCCTGCTCCTCGAGCGTCACCAACTCTCCGGTGCGCGAGACGCGTGCTGGCCGGCGGGCGTCGGTGAGGAGCATCAGGGCCAGGAGGCCGGCCACTTCGCCGTCCTCGGGCAGCAGGTCGTGCAGCAGGCGGCCAAGTACGATCGCCTCATCGATGAGATCGGGGCGGAGCGGCTCAACACCCTCGCCGGCGAGGTAGCCCTCGTTGAAGATCAGATAGACCACCGTGAGCACCCCGGCCAGCCGCTCACGGATGTCCTCGGAGGAGGGCACCCGGTAAGGGATGTGCGCCGCCTTGATCTTCCTTTTCGCACGGGTGATCCGTTGGGCCATCGTGGTCTCCTGCACCAGGAACGCCCGGGCGATCTCGGCGACGGTCAGCCCGCCGAGCAGGCGCAGGGTCAGGGCCACCCGGGCCTGCATCGCCAGGGCCGGGTGGCAGCAGGTGAAGATCAGTCGGAGCCGGTCGTCCTCGATCGGACCGGTCGGCTCGGCGGGTGTGTCATCGTGCAGGATCCGGGCCGCCCGGTGCTTGGTCTCGCGCAGGGACTCGCGCCGGATCCGATCGATCGCCTTGCGGTTCGCGGTCGTGGTGAGCCACCCGCCGGGATGAGCGGGTATCCCGTCGCGCGGCCACCGCTGCACCGCCGTGACGAATGCCTCGGCAGCGGCGTCCTCCGCGATATCGAGGTCACCGAACCGGCGCGCAAGGCTGGCGACGACCCGCGCCCACTCCTGCTTGTGGATGCGGGTCATCGCTTCCTCGAGGCGCATCCTGCTCACTATTGCAGGAGCCTCACGAGTGCAGCAGCCTCTGCACGGACTCTGCGGTCTGGAAGGGACGCACCTCCACCTTGCCCCGGCATGCCTTCGATCCCTCAGCGGCGAGTTTCAGGGCCACGTCCAGGTCCGGGGCCTCGATCACCCAGAAGCCGCCGATGTATTCCTTGGTCTCCAGGTAGGGCCGGTCCAGGATCACCGGGCTCTCGCCCTGACCGTCCACCGTCGTGGCGGTCGTCGCGGGCTCCAGCCCGTCGGCGAACACGAAGTAGCCTTCGCGCTGGAGTTTGTCATTGAAGGCGCCGGTGTCGGCGAAGGACTCCAGCATCGCCTCCTTGGAGGGGTAGGGGCCGTAGTCGGTGGGTTCGGCGGGTCCGTAGACGGCCAAGAGATACCTGGGCATGGTGATCAGTCCTTATCGAGGCCGGCGGCCTGTGGTGGTCGACCCGGGAAGCGGTGCACTTCCTGCGGCCAGTCGAGCGCGACGGCGAGGCGGCCGGCCCAGTACCGCGCAGTGGCGTCATCGGGCACGCGCACGACGCAGAAGCCGCCGAGATGCTCCTTGGTCTCCACGTAGGGGCCGTCGGTGAAGACAGGCTCTCCCTCCCTGGCTTCCACGCTGCAGACCACGGAGGAGGCATCGATCCCCCCGTTCCCGAAGACGAAGACACCCTCGTTCCTCATCTCCTCGACCACTGCCATGCTGGCCTCGCTCTTCTGCTGCACCTCTTGAGGCGTGTGGTCGGGCACCCACTCGTCGTTGAACGCGATCAGGTACTCCGGCATGATCCTCTCCTCTCGGGTAGTTCGAATGACATCGGCTTGTTGCACGGGCCGCGGTGGGGTCCGGCATATATTCCACGAACGGGGCTGTTCCGATACGACAGTTTCCCGGAGGTGCTCACCTCGGTGCCGTTCGTGCCGGTGCCTGAGGTACGGAGATCGACGCCCAGGGGTACGGAGTTGGCAGGTTGACCCGCGCCCCGCCCTGATGATCCACTACGGAGTCGGCGTGCAGGCCAAGCGCACCGTGCAGATCGTCCAGATCGACGAGGACTTCTTCGAGTAGCCGATCACCTTGGCGTTAGGTGCCTCCTTGGCTTCATCGCCCGTAGTGATATCGGCACGCAGCGATTCGTACCTCGGTCTCGGTCACCTTGTAGATGAGCCGGTGTTCATCGGTGATGCGCCGGGACCAGTATCCAGCGAAGTCGTGCTTGAGCGGCTCGGGCTTGCCGATGCCCTGGTTGCCGTTGCGAACGACATCCTCGATCAAGGCAGTGATGCGCTTGAGGGTCTTCCGGTCCTGCGCCTGCCACCAGAGGTAGTCTTCCCAGGCGTTACGGTCCCAGACCAGCCGCATGATCAGTCGGCATCGACAAGGTCGCGCGATTCACCTTCGCCCGCCTCGAGTCGCTCCATCGCATCCAGCAAGCGCCGAGCATTGGCGGGGGAGCGCATAAGGTACGCGGTCTCGCGCAGTGCCTCGAAATCGTCCAGGGACATGATGACGACGGGGTCGTGACCCGCCCTGGTGATCACGATCTCCTCGCGGTCCTGCACCACAGAATCGAGAACCTCGGCGTAGCGACGTCGGGACTCGCTATAACTCATTGTTCGCACGTAGGCCTCCACGTTGTTTGTACAAAAAACTGTACAGCCTCCCGGGCTGCCGAGTAAAGAGGATCGTCTTTCCGCGAAACGTCCGCCGAAACCGAACTAGAGTTGCAGGGCGAACCGAGATGGATCGTTCGGGGGAGGGAGCGCCGTGAGCAACTTCGCCTTCGCCAAGGTTGCGTTGCCCACCGCACATCCCGATTGCCTCAAAGTTGAGCCCTACCTCACCACTGATCCCCGCGCGGCGTGCTTCTCCAGCAGGCGCGCCATTGAGCACCTGGTCGGTTACCTCTACGAGGTACTCAATCTGAGTGAGCCGTACCGGAACGACCTGGTCGCACGGATGAACGACGGGGCGTTCAAGACCCGCACCGGCGATGGCATCAACCAGAAACTCAACCTCATTCCAGGAGCAGGGAGCACCTGCGCGCCGTCACCACCGTCAACCTGGTCACCGAACGAGACAGCGAATGTACGTGTCGACCTACCCGACCATGCTGAACATCCTCAATGAGGCCGACGACGACGGTGCCCGGGTGCAGCGCTTCGGGCCCGGACACTTCGACTTGGTCATCATCGATGAGGCCCATCGGTCTGTCTACGCCAAGTACGGAGCCATCTTCGAGTACTTCGATGCGATGCTCGTGGGCCTGACCGCCACCGCGAGGGATGAGGTCCAGGAAGCGGCGTAAAGAGCATCGCTGCTGCGTTCCCGGCACCGAGCGCGCGGGTGCCTTCCATGCTTGCCCGGCCACGTCGCCGTGCGCTCCCGGGTGATGGACACCTCGCGCCTGCGGTGTACCCGAGTGTGTGCCACGCGATAGAATGGCCGTTGGCAGTGACCCGGCGATCACCGGCGAGCCATCCGGAAGAACGGGCCGGCGCGGGTGCGCAGGCCTCATTAGACCCGGACGGGTAGGCCCGTCACAGCCGACGACGAGAGGCCGGGCGCAGGTGCGCGCGGCAATCGAGGTGGTACCGCGGGAGCCGGTCAGGACGCCGGGCCTCGTCCTCGAGCGAGAAGGCGACGAGGAGAAGGACCACGATGGCGCATCAGGCCAACCACTACCCCCGGCACACCGACATCTCGGGTGTGCCGTCCTCCCCGGACCTGCCGGCCCTGGAACGGCAAGTGCTGGCCTACTGGGCGCGCGACGACACCTTCGCCGCCTCCATCGACCAGCGTGAGGCCGGCACCGACGGCGCCAACGAGTACGTCTTCTACGACGGGCCCCCGTTCGCGAACGGACTGCCCCACTACGGCCACCTGCTCACCGGGTACGTCAAGGACGTGGTGCCCCGGTACCAGACCATGCGGGGCAAGCGGGTGGAGCGCCGCTTCGGCTGGGACACCCACGGCCTGCCCGCCGAACTGGAGGCGATGGACCAGCTCGGGATCAAGACCAAGGACGAGATCCTGGATATGGGCATCGAGGCGTTCAATGCCGCCTCCAGGGCGTCGGTGCTGAAGTACACCGACGAGTGGCGCGACTACGTCACCCGCCAGGCCCGCTGGGTGGACTTCGACAATGACTACAAGACCCTCAACCCCGACTACATGGAGTCGGTGCTGTGGGCGTTCAAGAAGCTCTACGACAAGGGCCTGGTGTATGAGGGCTTCCGGGTGCTGCCCTACTGCTGGAACGACCAGACCCCGCTGTCCAACCACGAACTGCGCATGGACGAGGACGTCTACCAGTCCCGCCAGGACCCCTCGGTCACCGTCGGCTACCGCCTGGAGACCGGTGAACTCGCGCTGATCTGGACCACCACCCCGTGGACGATGCCGTCGAACCTGCTGGTCGTCGTCGGGGAGGACATCGACTACGTCGTCGTCGAAGCACCCCACCCGGGCGATGACTCGCGCACCGAGCGTTACATCCTGGCCGAGGAGCGCCTGGAGGCCTACGCCCGGGAACTGGCCGGCGGCGACGCCGACCTGGCCCGCTCCCGGATCGTGGCCCGGCTCAAGGGCGCCGACCTGGTCGGGCGGTCCTACACCCCGCCGTTCACCTACTTCCAGGGCCACGAAGGGGCCCACCGCATCGTGGCCGATGACTACGTCACCACCACCGACGGCACCGGGCTGGTGCACAACGCCGGCGCCTTCGGTGAGGAGGACAAGCAGACCACCGACCGCGAGGGCATCGAACCGGTGCGGCCGGTGGGCACCGACGGCGCCTTCACCGCCCCGGTGGAGGAGTACGCCGGGATGCTCGTCTTCGACGCCAACCTGCCCATCATCGAGCACCTCAAGGCCGCCACCACCGGGCA
Organism: Pseudactinotalea sp. Z1748; assembly: GCF_049725185.1. NCBI lineage: Bacteria > Bacillati > Actinomycetota > Actinomycetes > Micrococcales > Cellulomonadaceae > Pseudactinotalea > Pseudactinotalea sp. Z1748. Next base: position 29,178 of record NZ_JBMPQB010000004.1, read on the forward strand.
CGGGGATTCCGGGTCGGTCACCACCGGCACGGTGCTGCTGCGCCGGGAGACCTACGACCACTCCTACCCGCACTGCTGGCGCTGCCGCCAACCGCTGATCTACATGGGCGTGTCCTCCTGGTTCGTGGAGGTGACGAAGTTCAAGGACCGGATGGTCGAACTGAACCAGCAGATCACCTGGGTGCCCGAACACGTCAAGGACGGCCAGTTCGGCAAGTGGCTCTCCAACGCCCGGGACTGGTCGATCTCCCGTAACCGCTTCTGGGGCACCCCGATACCCGTGTGGCGCAGCGACAACCCCGACTACCCCCGCACCGACGTGTACGGCTCGCTTGCGGAGATCGAGCGCGACTTCGGGCGCCTACCCCGCAACGCCGACGGCGAGGTGGACCTGCACCGTCCGTTCGTCGACGAACTCACCCGGCCCAACCCGGACGACCCCACGGGCTCCTCCACGATGCGCCGGATCGAGGACGTGCTGGATGTGTGGTTCGACTCCGGGTCGATGAGTTTCGCCCAGGTGCACTACCCGTATCAGAACGCCGAATGGTTCGAGCACCACTTCCCCGCCGACTTCATCGTGGAGTACATCAACCAGACCCGAGGCTGGTTCTACACCCTGCACATCCTGGCAACCGCGCTGTTCGACCGGCCGGCGTTCTCTGCGTGCGTCAGCCATGGCATCGTGCTGGGCAACGACGGGCAGAAGATGTCCAAGTCGCTGCGCAACTACCCGGACGTTCGCGAGGTGTTCGATCGCAACGGCTCCGATGCGATGCGGTGGTTCCTGATGGCCTCCCCGATCCTGCGCGGCGGCAACCTGGTGGTCACCGAGGACGGCATCCGTGACGCGGTGCGCACCATCCTGCTGCCGTTGTGGAGCACCTGGTACTTCTTCAGCCTGTACGCCAACACCACCAATGACGGCGCGGGGTACCAGGCCAAGCCCGTCACCACCGAGCGGGTGGCGCAACTGGGGGAGATGGATCAGTACCTGCTGGCCCGCACCCACGACTTGGCGCTGGCGGTGACCACGGCGCTGGATGAGTACGACATCGCCGGGGCGGCTGAACTCATCCGCGACCACCTCGATGTGCTGACGAACTGGTACGTGCGTACTCAACGCGACCGGTTCTGGGCCGAGGACGCCGACGCCTACGACACCCTCTGGACCGCATTGGAAGTGCTGTGCCGGCTGATGGCGCCGTTGGCCCCGCTGGTGACCGAGGAGATCTGGCGCGGACTGACCGGTGCACGGTCGGTGCACCTGACCGACTGGCCGGTGCGCGACGGTAGCGGCATCGCCGGATCGGTCGGCGATGCCGTGATGGAGGACGGCCTGGTTCCCAACGCGGACCTGGTCGCGGCGATGGACCAGGCCAGGGCCGCGGTCTCGGCCACCCACGGCCTGCGCAAGGCCCACCAACTACGTGTCCGCCAGCCCCTGCGGCGGGTGTACATCGCGGTGGAGGAGCCCGGAGCGGTCCAGCCCTTCAGCGGCTTGATCGCCGAGGAGCTCAACGTCAAGGAGGTCGAACTGCTCCGTGCCGGAGAAGAAGCGGCACACCGGTTCGGGGTGACGACCCGGTTGAGTGTGAACGCCCGGGCAGCCGGACCACGCCTGGGCAAGGACGTGCAGACGGCGATCAAGGGCGCCCGTGCCGGGGACTGGGCCGAGCAGAACGGCACCGTCGTGGCCGGCGGCATCGAACTGCACGACGGCGAGTACGAGCTGGTCACCCAGGTAGCCGAGGCCGCCGACGGCCGGCAAGCGGTGGCGATACTGCCCGGCGGCGGATTCGCGGTGCTGGAACTGGCACTGGACGAGCAGTTGCGTGCCGAGGGCTACGCCCGTGACGTGGTGCGCCAGGTCCAGGACGCCCGCAAGAGTGCGGGGCTGCACGTGGCCGACCGGATCACCCTGACGCTGACCGCGCCGGCGCAATGGGCTGCAGCCGTGCAGGCTCACGCCGACTTCATCGCCGCCGAGACGCTGGCCACCTCGGTGCAGGTCCACTCCGGCAACGGCGCAGACCTCGGGGTGGACCTGGCCCGGGATGAGGAGTGGGGCGCATGAGCCGATTGCCCGGAGTTCCCGGCCCGGATCGGCCCGGGACCGGAGGAGATGCCGCACCGGCGGATCCCGCACTCGCCGCCCGCGCCGAGGAGATCTATCAGCTGATCGTCCAGCGCAGGCCCGAGCACGACATCGAGCCCACCATCGAGCGGGTCCAGATGCTCACCGACCTGCTCGGACGCCCGCAGGATGCCTTCCGGGTGATCCAGGTGGCCGGCACCAACGGCAAGACCTCCACCGCTCGGATGATCGAGCAACTCCTGCGCGAAGCCGGTCTGCGTACCGGACGGTTCACCTCCCCGCATCTGCACACGGTGCGCGAGCGGATCAGCATCGACGGCGAGCCGATCTCGGTCGAGGCGTTCGTGGCCGTGTGGGACGACGTCGAGCCGTATGTGCAGATGGTCGATGCACAACTCGCCGAGCGGGGGGAGTCCCGGCTGAGTTTCTTCGAAGTGCTCACCTCGATGGGCTATGCCGCCTTCGCCGACGCCCCCGTTGACGTCGCGGTGGTGGAGGTGGGTCTGGGCGGCCTCTGGGACTCCACCAACGTTGCCGACGCCGAGGTGGCGGTCTTCACCCCGATCGCCCGGGACCACCAGCGCTGGCTGGGGGACACCTTGGAGGAGATCGCCGAGGTCAAGGCCGGCATCATCAAGGAACTCGATCCCGAAGTGGTGGTGATCAGCGCCGAGCAGACCGAGGAGGTCGCCTCGATCATCGCCCGCACCGCCGTCCGGCGCCGGGCCCGGGTATTGGCCCAGGGGTTCGACCTGGGGATCGCCAACCGGGCTGTGGCGGTGGGTGGCCAGTTACTCGACCTGAGCAGCGCCGGGGCCCTGTACACCGAGATCTTCCTGCCACTGCACGGCGCACACCAGGCACAGAACGCGCTGCTGGCGCTGGCTGCGGTGGAATCCTTCTTCGGCGGCGGGGCGCTGGACGGCAGCCTGGTCGAGGCAGCCTTCGCCGCGGTGACGTCACCGGGACGGTTGGAGCTGGCTCGATCCAGCCCGGCGGTGCTGCTCGACGCCGCGCACAACCCGGCCGGGGCCAAGGCGCTGGTCGAGGCCCTGCAGGAGGCCTTCTCCTTCACCCGCCTGGTCGGGGTGGTGGGCATCATGGCGGACAAGGACGTGGACGGGATCCTGGTCGAACTGGAACCGGCGCTCGATGAGGTGGTGATCACCCAGTCCACCTCGATGCGGTCGATGGATGCCGAGGATCTGGCCGAGATCGCCCGCGACATCTTCGACCCCGATCAGGTGCACGTGGCCCCGTTCGTGGGGGATGCGATCGCCCTCGCCGCGGATCTGGCCGAGCAGGGTCAGGCCGATCAGATCGCTTCCGGCACCGGTGTGCTGGTGGCCGGATCGGTGATCCTGGCCGCAGAGGCGCGTGCGATTCTCGGTCACGGGTGAGTGGCCGCGCACCTCGCGCCGGTCGTGTGATCAGTACGTCCTGAGCCCGCGTGCCCGGAACTGCCCGCGCACTCGCTCGATCAGTTCCGGGGACGGCGGGCAGGAACGGCAGCACCTCCACCCGGGCCACGGACGACCACGCGGCCACCTGAGCCGCAACCCCCGGTGTGCACGCCCATCTGTCGCGCCCCGGTCAGGACCCGGGCGGCGAAGGCCGGCTGCATCAGCACCTCGCCGCCGGAGAGGGTGTGTTCGCCGCCGGTCGCGGCGAACACGGCGCGGTACCGGCGCACCAGCGCCAGCACGTCGTCGGCCCGGACCGCCTGATCGTCGCGCATCCGCAGCATGTCCATGGCCCCGCGCAGAGCCCGCGCCACGGCGGTTGGAGTCCGGACCGGACCGTGGTCGTGGTCATAGTTCACATCCCAGGTTGAGTGCTGCACCGCCAGGCTACGGCGACCGATGACCGCATCCCTGGGATCAACGGCCCGCTCAGGAGTGGGTGGGCGCACGGGGTGGTTCAGGGGGCCGTGTGCGACCTTCGCGGTCCCCAGCGCAGTAGTGCCTCCAGGGGGCCACGGCCCACGAAATGGCGCCACAATGTGGCCGCAACGACCAGGACCAGGGCGAGCGCCACCGCCGTCAGCGCACCACCGATCAGGGTGTGCGGGCCGGGGCGTACGAACACCGCCAGGAGCACCATGTGCGCCACGTACACGGTGAGGGCCATCTGCCCGGTGGCCACCAGCGGCCACGCCGCCCACCCCAAGGCGGGTTGCATCAGGAGCGCCAACCCCAGCACGAACACTCCTGCTGCCGTGCCGGCTACCAGCCACAGCGGCATCTGCGAGTGGGCCCCCCCGGAGATGAGCCGCTCGGCGCCCAGGGCCTCACCCGCAGGGCCCACGGCCGCCTCCAGCACCCGCGTGAGCACCTCGGCGGCCACGGCCACCACGCCGCCGAGGGTGAGCAGGCGCAACTGCACGTCTCGCTCACCCAGGCGCAGGCGCCCCAGCCACATCCCGAACAGGAACGGGGCCAGCCAGGTCAGCATCGGGTAAGGCCCGGAGGCCACCGTGGACACGAGGATCTGTAGGGGCGGATCCAGCACGGTGGCCGGCTCCCGGTCGAACTCGGCACCACCGGACTGGATCACGAGCCACAACACCGGCCCCGCCAAGGTGACGACACCGGTGCTAGCCAGAAGGAGCCAGTTCGGAGCGCGCACGAACAACAATGCCACGACGAACAGCGCGGCGTAGGTGGTCAGGATGACGTCGATCTCGTGGTCGAGCAGTTGGGTGCTCAGTCCGATCAGGCCCAGCAGAACCGCCCGCCACAGCACCTGCTGCCACGGCACCGGACCACCCTGGCGGGCCCGGCGGGTGAGCAGGGTGTAGCCGATTCCGGCCAGCAGCACGAACAGCAATGAGGCACGTCCGTGCGGGAGCACCAGCAACTTGCCCGTGATCCCGGAACCGTCCAGCGGGCCCACGTTCACCGCGAGCATGCCCAGAATCGCCAACGCACGGGCGGCATCCAGGCCCTCGACCCGGCGCCCGGAGGATTCCGCGGTGGGAGAGTGCGCGCTCCCGCCGGGCTTTCCCAGGTGCGAATCCGGTGCCGAGTCCACCGATTCAATGTAGCCGTGGCCCCCTGGCGCTGCCCGTTCAGGCACGCCGTTGCCGCAGGGGCTGCTGACCCGGCCCGACACGCGAGGACGTGATCGGGCGGGTACGGTGGCAGCCGATCGACGGGAAGGACCTGGCCATGTCCCGACAACTCACCATCACCGTGGCGGCCGCGGCCCTGCTGCTGGCCGGCTGTTCGGCGCCGCCGGAGGACGACGTCCAACCGACCCCGACCGCGGAGCAGCCCGCGCCCACCGACACCGACGAGCCGACCGATGAACCGTCCGAGCCCACGCAGGAGCCGGAACCGGAGCCGGAGCCGGAGAGTCCATTGGCCCAGTACGGCATCAGTGCCGCTCACCCACTGGCAGCGGCCGCGGGGGAGGAGATCTTCGATGCCGGCGGCAACGCCGCCGATGCGATCGTGGCGGCTGCCTTCGCGGTGTCGGTGGTGGAACCGTTTGCCTCCGGCATCGGTGGCGGCGGTTCGGCCATCGTGGTGCCCGCCGAGGGCCAGGCGCAGGCCTACGACTATCGCGAGGTCGTGGCGAACTCGGGGACGATCGGCGCCGGTGGTGCCGGAGTTCCGGGATTCGTGGCGGGCCTAGGTCATCTGCACGAGGAATACGGCGAGCTGGAGTGGGACCAGGTACTGGCTCCGGCCATCGACCTTGCCCAGGACGGTTTCGAGGTCAGCCCGTTCCTGGCGTTGCGGATGCGCTCTGACTACGGGCCGGAGGCGATCAGCGGCCTGGAGCACTACGCCCCCGGCGGGCAGCCTCTTGACCAGGGCGACCTGCTGGTGCAGGCCGACCTGGCTACCACCATGTCAACCATCGCCCAAGAGGGCCCGGATGCCTACTACACCGGCTCCCTGGCACAGGATCTCAGCGTCGTCGACGGCCTGGACGCACAGTCGCTCGCCGACTATGAGGTGGTGACCTCCGCACCGGTGCGCGGGGAGTTCGCCGGGTACGAGGTGCTCGGTCCGGCGCCCCCGCTGCCCGGGGTGTCGCTGATCCAGATGCTGCAGATCGCCGAGGCCGGGGGGCTGGCCGGCACCGACCCGGGGTCGGCGGCGTTCATCGAACTGATCGGCCGGGGCTGGGAGTCCGGCTACGAGACCACCACCACGGTGCTGGGCGATCCGGCGTTCGTGGACGTGCCGGTGGACGAACTCACCAACGCCCAGGCCAACGCCGGACTGGCCGGCGGCACGGTGCAGCCGCCGACCTTCGGGCCGCCCGATCCGGGGACCGCCGGCAACACCACCCACCTGACCGCCGTGGACACCGACGGGCTGCTGATCTCGATGACGAACACCATCACCAGTTTCTGGGGCTCCCAACAGCACATCGGTGGGTATTTCCTGAACAACCAGCTCACCCGGTTCGACGCCATCGGCACCACCGCGGCCAACCAGCCCGAAGCGGGCAGACGCTCCGTGAGTTGGTCCCTGCCCGCCGTGCTCGTCGACGCCGAGGGCAGAGCGGTCCTGGGCATCGGCACCCCGGGCGCCGAGCGGATCCCGCAGGTCCTGGCCCAGGTGATCAGCCGCTGGGCGGTACATGACCAGACCCTGGCGGAGGCCACCGAAGCCCCGCGGTTCTCCTACGAGGACGGTCAGTTGCTGCTCGAGGCCGAACCCTCGGCCGGGTTCGCCCAGGGGGTGAGCGAGTCCTACGAGGTGGTCCCGCGGGAGTGGGCCTACTTCGGTTCCCTGCAGGCTTTGGAGGTCGACTACGACACCGGGGAGGTCACCGGACCGGTCGACGAACGACGGGAGGCGGCCGTGGTCATCGCAGAGCCGTGACCGGCGCACCGCTCATCGGTAGACCAGCCGACGCAGGAGGGTCTCGGCCGGGCCGCGGTAGTGCTGCCGCTCCCACAGGTAGGCCAGCACGGCCAGCACGGCCCAGGTCGCGATGGCCAGACCCGCCGCCGCGGCCGAACCGATCGTGGCCCCCAGACCCAGGCCCCATGCCGTCAGTACCGGAGCCAACAGCACCGACTGGCCCAGATAACTGGACAGGGACCGCTTGCCCACCGCGGCCACCGCCACCACCGGCAGGCTCGAGGCCACCGGACGATTCTGGATCCGGTAGGCGAGCAGGGTGAACAGAGCCACGTAGCCCAGGCCGCCGAAGACGTTGGTGAGCATCTCCACGCTGCCGAAGATCCACGAGACGTGATCACCGACCTGCAACGCGCCCACGTGGTACAGCGCGTGCGGAAGGCCGCCGCCGAAGGCCACCCCCAGGCCGATCACCGCGGTACGGCGCAACAGCGGCAGGTGCGCCCCGGGGTTCTCCAGGATCCCACGCCGAGCGGCCCAGAACGCCAGCAGGATCATCACCGGCACCACCACGTTGACGAACGCCTGGGTCAGCAACGTCACCGGCCAGCCGGCGCCTCGCATCAGCACCGATGTCACGTAGTTCGACTCTGCGCTGACGGCCACCCCCATCCCGTAGAACTCCGCGCCGAGGGTCTCCTCGGCAACCATGTCGGTGGGCACGAACGGCAGACTGATCAGCGACACCACGGCCATCAGCGCCAGCAGCCCGGTGATCACAGCAGCCCAGATGATCAGGGTCTTGTCCCTGCGGCGGAAGAACAGCGCCACCAGCACCAGCCCGGCCAGGCCGTAGGCGCTGACCACATCACCGACCCACAGCAGGGCGGCGTGCAGGAAGCCGAAGACGATCATCCATAGGTGCCGTCGCCGCAACAGTCGCCGCGCCGCGCCGTCATCGGCTCCGGCCTCGCGCTGCCGGCGGTAGAGCTGGACGATGCCGTACCCGAACAGGAACGCGAACAGCGGGTAGATACGCCCGTCCACGGCCACGATCATCACCGCTTGCACGGCCCGGTCCGGGCCGGACCCCTCCACCGGGTGCATCGTGGTGGCGCCTTGGGTGGACCCGTACAGGAACCAGGGGACGTTCGCCAGGGCGATCAGCAGCAGCATCGCCCCCCGGGCCAGGTCCGGGGCCAGGGCACGTTCACCGGAACCGACCGGGCCCCGTGGCGCGGGGATGGTGGTTCGCGGTGTGCGGCTCATGCACGAGATCGTGGCAGACGGCCCGGATGGGCACATCTGACGCCTGTCACCAATGCACGCGTGGGCGGTTCGGCTGGGAGAATGGGGGTGCGATCTGGCCAAGCCGGTCCATCCGGTCCACAGTGGGACGTAACACTCCACGGCGCATCCAAGGAGCCCTCATGAAGAAGTTGATCAATCACGCCGACGACATCGTCGCCGAGAGTGTCACCGGGTTCGTGTGCGCCCATGCCGACCTGGTCAGCGCCGGTGGTGGGCAGGACGCGCTCTTCATCCACCGGCGCGGTGGTGCCGTGACCGGCAAGGTCGGGCTGGTCAGCGGGGGTGGTTCCGGTCACGAACCGTTGCACGGGGGTTTCGTGGGGGTGGGCATGCTCGACGCCGCCGTACCCGGGGCCATGTTCACCTCACCTACCCCCGACCCCGTCCTGGCTGCCACCAGGGCCGCCGACGGCGGCGCCGGTGTCCTGCACATCGTGAAGAACTACACCGGGGACGTGCTGAACTTCGAGACCGCGGCCGAACTGGCCGAGATGGAGGGACTCGAGGTGGCCTCGGTCACTGTCGATGACGACGTGGCGGTGCAGGACTCGCTGTACACCGCCGGGCGTCGCGGGGTCGCCGGGACGGTGCTGGTGGAGAAGATCGCCGGCGCCGCCGCCGAGCGAGGTGAGAACCTGGCATCGGTGGTCGCGATCGCTGAGCGGGTCGTGGGGAACGTGCGCACGATGGGGGTGGCGCTGAGCGCGTGCACGGTCCCGCACGCGGGCCGGCCCTCCTTCGACCTGGGCGGTGGTGAGATCGAGATCGGGATCGGCATCCACGGTGAACCGGGGCGCGAGCGCGTCCCGATGGCCGGGGCCGATGAGGTGACCGACCTGCTGCTGGACGCGGTGCTGGCCGACATGGACCTCCAGGCCGGGGAGCAGGTGTTGCTGCTCGTGAACGGGATGGGCGGGACGCCCCTGAGTGAGCTCTACATCGTCTACGGGCACGCCCGGGAACGGCTGGAGGCAGCCGGGATCACGGTGCACCGGTCCCTGGTCGGCAACTACGTGACCTCCCTGGAGATGCAGGGCGCCTCGGTCACGGTGCTGCGCCTGGACGAGGAACTGACCGGCCTCTTCGACGCGCCGGTGATCACTCCGGCCCTACGGTGGGGTGCCTGATGAGCACGTTGGATGTGACCTGGGCCAGGGCCTGGATCAAGGCCTGCGCCGAGGACGTGGCGAACCATCGGGTGGCGCTGAACGAGTTGGACCGGGCGATCGGGGACGGTGACCACGGGCAGAACCTGGACCGGGGCTTGAGCGCGGTGACGGCCACGTTGGCGCAGACTCCCACCGACACTCCCGGGGAGGTCTTTCGCCTGGTGGCAACGGGCCTGATGTCCGCGGTGGGCGGGGCGGCCGGCCCGCTGTACGGGACCGCGTTCCTGCGCGCCGCCAAGGCAGCCGGGACCGGAGGCCTGGACGCCACCGGACTGGCCCAGGTCCTCGCCGCCGCCGTGCAGGGGATCATCGACCGCGGAAGGGCCGAACCCGGCGACAAGACCATGGTCGACGCCTGGTTGCCGGCGGCCGATGCCGCCCGGACTGCGGCCCAGGAGGGTGCAGATGTGACCCAGGTGCTCAACGCGGCGGCCGCCGCCGCCGCGCAGGGGGCCAGGGATACCGAGCCCTGGGTCGCGCGCAAAGGCCGGGCGAGTTACCTCGGCGAGCGGGCCAGGGGGCACCGGGATCCCGGGGCACAATCCAGCGCCCTGATGCTGGCCGCGGCTATACCGGCGAGCCTGGCCGGGGCGGAGGAGTCCGCCGATGGTTGAGACCGCACTGGTGCTGGTGTCGCACTCGGGGCACCTGGCCCGTGGTTGTGCCCAGGTCGCCGCGCAGATGGCGCCGGACGTGACCATCCTGGCGGCCGGCGGCACCAGCGAGGGCGGTATCGGCACCAGTTATGACCTCGTGGAGTCCAGTGTCCGGCGCGCGCTCGCCGACGGTGCCGGGTACGTCGTGCTGCTGACCGACCTCGGCTCGGCGCTGCTCACGGCGGAGTCGGTGCTGGAGATGCTCGCGGACGAGCGCGTACTCATCGCCCACGCCCCCTTCGTGGAGGGCGCAGTCGCAGCGGCGGTATCGGCCCAGTCCGGCGCCGTCGGAGCACAGGTGCGTGCGGCAGCCCACGACGCCATCGACACATTCGGCCCACCGGAGGTGCAGGGGCACGGGTCCGCACCCGGGAACGCAGCAGATGACGGGGCAGCAGTCGGCGAGGACGGCACCGGGATGACCATCGAGCGCACCCTGACGGTGCGCAATCGCCTCGGTCTGCACGCGCGCCCGGCGGCGATGCTGGCCCGTCAGGTCGCTGAGTTCGATGCCCGGGTCAGTATCAACGGCGTCGATGCCACCAGCGTGCTCGCGTTGATGGGCCTGGGCCTGACCGGGGGGGCCAGAATCGATTTGGTAGCCAGTGGCGCACAGGCCGAGCAGGCGGTGGAGACCATCACAGCAGACGTGGAGGCCGGCTTCGGGGAGGAGTGAGGCGCCGGCCGCGGAGCCCTCGTGGCGCTCGCGGGCAGGCGTGGGCATGCCGGCCCCGGCAGTATCTTGGAGGGATGAACAGTTCCGGCGCCACCCAGGCCGGCCAGACCGCACCGGGCGAGCGACCCAGACGGTCCGCCCGGGTGATCTTCTGCACCACCGTGCTCACCCTGGAGGCGTTCGTGGTGCTGTTCGCCACCCTGGTGGGGATCGGCCTGGACCTGGGCGAGCCGGCTCTGGTCTGGGCCGTGGGCGGGGTGAGCGCGCTGGCCTGCCTGGTGCTCGCCGGACTGGCGCGCCACCGTATCGGACGCATCCTGGGGTCGGTGATGCAGGGACTGTTGATCGCCTCCGGTCTGATCATCCCGATGATGGTCGTGGTCGGCATCATCTTCGCCGTGATCTGGGTGGTGGCGCTGCGGCTGGGCCGGCGGATCGACGTCGAGCGCGCCGAGTGCGACGAAGCCGAGCGGGCCGGCGCCGCACCGGCGCAGGACCAACCCGCCGGGGGAACCGACGCGGGCTGAGTCGGCACACTGCGCCCTGGCCAGTAGTGTGTGCATCCATGAGCCTGAACACCGAGCGAACCCTGGTCATCATCAAGCCCGACGGCGTGCGGCGTGGCCTGGTGGGTGAGATCCTCCGGCGGATCGAGGCCAAGGGATACACCCTGGCCGCCGCGGAGTTGCGCACCGCCGACGTGCGCCTGCTCGCCGAACACTACGCCGAGCACGAGGGCAAGCCCTTCTACGGCCCGCTGATGGACTTCATGAGTTCGGGTCCGCTGCTGGCCGCGGTAGTCGAGGGCCAGCGCGTGATCGAGGGGTTCCGCGCCCTGTGCGGGGCGACCGATCCCACGGCCGCCGCACCCGGCTCGATCCGCGGTGATCTGGCCCGGGACTGGGGCCTGAACGTGCAGCAGAACCTGGTGCACGGCTCGGACTCACCGGAGTCGGCGGCTCGGGAGATCGCCCTGTGGTTCCCTGACCGCGCCAGCGCCTGAACCAACCGCCGGTCCACCGGGCCGCCTACCCCTATCGGGGCAGGCGGCCCGCCTCATGGTGATCTGCGAAGCATCAGGCGGCGGGCGCCTTCATCTTGCGCTTGGCCAACTCCACGGCCTGGTCGAACTCGTGCTCCAGGTTGGGGTTGGCCTTGTAGGTCAACTTGCTGACCACAACGGACACCAGGACGTTGAGGCCGAACCCGGGCACGATCTCGTACAGGGAAGCGCCGAAGATCTCCGGTCCGAAGGAACTCCACAGGAATACCGTCACCGCACCGGTCACCATCCCGGCCAGCGCGCCCCAGTTGGTCAACTTGCGCCAGAACAGCGACAGCAGGATGGCCGGTCCGAAGGAGGCACCGAACCCGGCCCAGGCGAAGGCGACCAGGCCCAGGATGGTGTCACCGGGATCGATCGCCAGGATGATCGCGATGATGGCCACCGCGAACACGACTACCCGTCCCAGGATCATCAGGTGCCTGGGGGAGGAGTCCTTCTTGAACACCCGGTAGAGGTCCTCGACGAACGCCGAGGAACTGACGATCAACTGGGAGGACACCGTGGACATGATTGCCGCAAGCACCGCAGCGAACACGAGGCCGACCAGGAAGGGGTGCATCAGGATCTGCGACAGGGCCAGCACCACGTGCTCGGCGTTGCCCAGCGTGAGGTCACTGACCTGGAAGTAGGCGATGCCGGCCAACGCCGTGACGGTCGCGCCGAACAGGGAGATCACCATCCAGCCGATCCCGATCCGGCGCGCGGAACCGGCGGAGGCGGCCTCGCGCATCGCCATGAACCGCACGATGATGTGCGGCTGACCGAAGTACCCCAGTCCCCACGCCAGTGCTGAGATGATGGCAACCGTCGCCCCACCGGTGACGGCCTGCCCTGCGGTGAAGGACAGCGCGCCCGGCTCGGCCGCGCGGATGGCGTCCAGGGTGTCCCCGAAGCCACCGACGGCGAAGATGGTGAGCACCGGGATGATCAACAGCGCCAGCATCATCAGGGTGCCCTGCACCACATCGGTCAGGGAGGCGGCGAGGAAGCCGCCGATGAGGGTGTAGGCGAGGGTCACCGCGGCAACGATCAGCATCCCGGTCATGTAGGAGGTGTCGAAGGAGACGATGAAGAATTCGCCACCCGCCACCATCATGGAAGACACGTAGAAGGTGAAGAAGATGAGCACAATGGCACCCGAGGCGATCCTCAGCGCGCGGGATGTGTCATGCAGCCTGTTCTCGAAGAAACTCGGAATAGTGATCGAGTTCTTCGCCACTTCGGTATAGGAACGCAGCCGGGGGGCCACGAACTTCCAGTTCAGATAAGCGCCGATGGTCAAACCGATCGCAATCCAGGACTCGATCAGCCCGGCAACGTAAATTGCGCCGGGCAGGCCCATCATGAGCCAGCCCGACATGTCGGAGGCACCGGCGCTCAGCGCTGCCGTCGTCGGGCTCAACTTGCGCCCGGCGATCATGTAATCCTCGTGATCGGCCGTCTGCCGGAAGGCGTAGACGCCGATCCCGATCATTGCTGCGAAGTAGAGGAGCAGGGCGATGATTTGGAATGTTTGATCAGACACTTCGTGGCCCCTTTGCCAATTGGGTGATGGTGGGTGATAAAGGAATTCTGGTTATCGTCGAATCAGCCCGAGACACCCCCCGCGGGCACCGGCACGGATGCTGGAATTCTGTGCGGTCGAGGCGTTCCGAAGCGATGTGCGGTGATTGAAACAGCCTGTTCCCGCAAGAATGTCAGCAACTCTACTCGTCCGGCGCTGACCACAGGGCCGGAATAGATCGCCAGTAGCGGGGAGCCGTCCGTGGCCCGGGCCAGGTCGTTACCGGAACCGCCGATCAGACGAACCCGCCCGCCGACGCGGGCCAACCCGTTCGCCCGGGCGCGCCAGGTGCTGCCGTCCTCGTGGAAGACGTCGATGCCGAGTTCGCCTACGTACGGCTGCAGCGCGGGTGCGACGTCGGTGTCCGAACTGACCGTCACGTGTGCGCCGCTGCGAGCGGCGGCGGCCAGGATGCGCAGCAGATCCCGCAACCGCTCGCTCTCGAACCGCACCGTCACCGGCGTGGGGTGATAGCGCAGGGCGTTGTGTTCACTCTGCAGACCGGTGGCATCGCGCACGATGCCGAACTCCTGCTCCCAGGCGTTCACGTCGGTGTGCAGGGCACCGGCGAGCCAGTCCCGGTCCTCCTGGGAGATCCCGGCATCCTCCGCCGCGCGTAGTGCGCGCAGGCTGACCGGATCAGTGACGTCGGTGGCCGTGACCTGCCGATCGGCCCAGGTGCCGAAGGACACCAGGTAGTTGGGGCCCCCGGCCTTGGTGCCGTTGCCCACGCTCGACTTCTTCCACCCTCCGAAGGGCTGGCGCTGCACGATCGCACCGGTGATGCCGCGGTTGACGTAAAGGTTGCCGGCCTGCACGCTCTGCAACCAGGTATCGATCTCCGCCGAATCGAGGGAGTGTAGACCCGAGGTCAGCCCGTACTCGACCTCGTTGACCATCTCGATGGCCTCGGTGAGCGTCTCGGCGGTCATCACGCCCAGGATCGGGCCGAAGTACTCGGTCATGTGGTACTCCGAGCCCGGGGCCACCCCGGCGCGCACCCCCGGGCGCCACAACCGGCCGTCGTCGTCGAGCTTCCTGGGCGGCAGTACCCAGTTCTCACCCGCACCCAGCGTGGTCAGGCCGCGCTGTAGTTTGCCCTCCGGCGGGGCGATGACCGGGCCCACCTGGGCACACTCCTGCCACGGCATGCCCACCTCCATGGAGGTGACGGCATCGAGAAGTTGGCGGTGGAAGCGTGCGGAGGTGGCCACCGACCCCACCAGGATCACCAGGGAGGCCGCCGAGCACTTCTGTCCGGCATGACCGAAGGCGGAGTTGGCCACGTCCTTGGCGGCCAGATCCAGATCGGCACTGGGGGTGACGATGATCGCGTTCTTCCCGCTCGTCTCGGCCAGCAACTGCAGGTCCGGGCGCATCGAGCGGAACAGTTCGGCGGTCTCGTAACCACCGGTGAGGATCACCTGGTCCACGCCGGGATGTGAGATCAACTCGGTGCCCAGATCGCGCTCGCTGAGCTGGACGTACTGGAGCACGTCCTTGGGCACACCGGCCTCCCACAGGGCCTCCACCATCACCGCGCCGGTGCGCTTGGCCTGCTCGGCGGGCTTGATTACCACCGTCGAACCGGACGCGAGGGCGGAGAGGGTGGATCCGGCCGGGATCGCGGCAGGGAAGTTCCACGGGGGGGTGACCACGGTCAGGTCCGAGGGGGTGAAGGCGGCTCCCTCCACCTGCTCCAGGCGCCGACCGGACTCGGCGTAATAGTGCGCGAAGTCGATCGCCTCGCTGACCTCCGGGTCGCCCTGCTCGATCACCTTGCCGCATTCGGCCCCCATCACCTCCAGCAGGTCCGCCCGGCGTGCTTCCAGGGCGTCGCCGGCCCGGTGCAGGATCTCGGCCCGGGCGCCGGCGCCCAACTCCTGCCAGCCCTTGGCGGCGGACCGGGCGGTGCCGATGACCTCCTCCAGCGCCTCCCGGGTGGTGAGCAGCCCGGCTTCGGCGGTCTCCACCCCGAGTGTGCTGGTGGGCATCCGGGACCGGATCTGCTCGGCCCAGTCGCGGTTCGCGGCCACCGAACTGTCGGTGTCGGCGGTGTTGCGGAATCCCTCCCTCGGACCGGCGGGCTGGGGCCGGCTGCGATCCTGGTCCCGGTTCGAGGCCGGCACCTCGGTGGGCATGATCGCCAGGGAGTCCATGAACCGGGCGCGCTCACGTTCGAACAGCGACTCATCGCTTCTCAGGTCGAACACCGCGGACATGAAGTTCTCATCCGAGGCGCCTTCGTCGAGCCGTCGCACCAGGTAGGCGATCGCCACGTCGAACTCCTGTGGGTGCACGACGGGGGTGTAGAGCAGCAGGTTGCCGATGTCCTTGCGGATGGCGGCAGCCTCTGCGGTGGCCATGCCCAGCAGCATCTCGATGTCCACATCGCAGGTGCAGCCTCGGCGCTCGGCCAGCAGCCAGGCCAGGGCGAGGTCGAACAGGTTCTGCCCCGCCACGCCCACCCGCACCGCGCGGGTTCGAGAGGGGTGCAGGGCGTAGTCGAGGACCGCCTTGTAGGAGGCGTCGGTGGCCTTCTTCGAATCCCAGGTGGCCACGGGCCAGTTGTGCACCTCGGCGTCGACGTGCTCCATCGGCAGGTTCGCACCCTTGACCACGCGGATCTTGATCGGTGCGCCACCGGCGTCCACCCTGGCGCTGGCCCACTCCTGCAGGTGCATGGTCGCGCCCAGGGCATCGGGCAGGTAGGCCTGCAGCACGATGCCGGCGGGCAGGTTGGTGAACTCCGGCCGGTCGAGCAGTTGCATGAACACGGCGAGGGTGAGGTCGAGGTCCTTGTACTCCTCCATGTCCAGGTTGATGAACTTGGGCCCGCCCGGGGCGGTCCGAGCCAGTTCGAACAGCGGCACCAGTGCCTGCACGGCCTCGGCCACGGCCTCATCGAAGGACCACGGGCTGTGCGGGGCGACGGTGGAGGAGACCTTGATCGAGATGTAGTCGACGTCGTCACGGGCCAGCAGGCGCCGAGTGCCCTCCACCCGCCGAGCCGCCTCCTCCTTGCCCAGGATGGCCTCGCCGAGCAGGTTGATGTTGAGCCGGGCACCGGGCTGCTTGGCGCGGATCTGCTTCAGCGCTGGTCCGAGTTTGCGTTCGGAGGCGTCCACCACCAGGTGGCGCACCATCTGGCGCAACGAAGCCTTGGCGATCGGGATGACGATGCCGGGGGCGACCGTGCTCAGGGAGGCGCCCAGGCGCACGGCGGTGCGCAGCGGCCAGGACAGGAACCGGGGGATGAGTGGCACCAGGGTCTGCAGGTGCCGCGCCGCGGCGTGCGGGTCCTCGGGACGAATCACCCCGTCGACGAATCCGACGGTGAAGGCCAGACCGTTCTCATCGCGCAGCACATCGGACAACCGCTTGGCGGCGGCGTCGACGGGTTCGTCGCGGCTGGCGTGCAGCCATCGTCGCACCAGTTCCACGGCTTCGTTCGCCAGTGCCTGGTCAATACCGGGTGTTGACTGCTCGTTCACGTTCTGACCTCCACGTCCAGGTCGGACTCGGTTGCGGGCCGGTCATCGGCTTCGAGCGGGTAGCCCACGCCGATATGACCTTCCCGACTGATCCTGATCTGTCAGTGTGTCAGGACATACGTTTCGTGATAAGCGTGAAAAAGTGAATGATACCGTTCGGTTCTGACGAAAGGTCAGCGAAGTGTGGGATCTGCACCGGTTGCGCCTGCTACGGGAACTGCAGCTGCGCGGCACGATCACCGCCGTTGCCGAGACGCTCAGTTATGCCCCGTCCTCGGTCTCCCAGCAGTTGGCGCGCCTGGAGCGCGAGGTCGGTGTGCCGTTGCTGGAGCAGGACGGACGGCGGGTACGGCTGACCCCGGCCGGCACCCGGGTGGCCCGCTACGCCGCTCAGGTGATCGAACTGCAGGAAGGCGTGCAGAGCGAACTGGCACCGGAGCGTCCGGTGCCCGAGACGATCCGGCTGGCCACGCTGGAGACGGCGGCGCGGGCGCTGGTTCCCTACGCCCTCACCACCCTGGAGAAGCAGGCTGCACACCTGCGGATCGAGGCGTCGGTGGTGCCTCCGGAGTTCGGCCTCTCCGAACTGCCCACCCGCGGGTTCGACCTGGCCATGGCCGAGCAGTACCCCGGGTACACCCGCGCGCACCACGATCAACTGCACCGGGAGCTCCTGGGCACCGACACCATGCGCCTGGTGGTGCCCGGGCGCAGCGGCATCCAGTCGTTGAGCGATGCCCGGAACGTGCCCTGGGTGGTCGAGCCGAAGGGGACCGCGGCCAAGGACTGGGTGGTCCAGCAGTGCCGGGCCGCCGGGTTCGAGCCCGACATCCGGTACTACTCCGCCGACCTGAGCGTGCACATCCACCTGATCCGGGCGGGGCACGCGGTCAGCCTGCTCCCGGACCTGATCTGGACGACGCAGCCGCGCGGGGTGCGCCGGATCAGCCTGCCCGGCCCCTTCTACCGGGAGCTGTTCACCTCGGTGCGCCGGGCCGCGGTCACCCGCCCGGCGATCGTGACCGTACGCGCGGCGTTGCGCGGTGCGCTCGAGGCGGTCCAGCGCACACCACCGGATGGAGCCGGGTGAGCAGCCGTCAGTCCACGACGGCGGCGATGGCCTCGATCTCCACGAGTTGATCGTCGTAGCCCAGCACCGTGACCCCCATCAGGGTGGAGGGCACGTCATGGTTGCCGAACGCATCGCGCACCACCTCCCAAGCCGCGACCAGATCGGCCTGGTCAGCCGAGGCCACGAGGACCCGGGTGCTGATCACGTCGGTGATCGAGGCCCCGGCATCGGCCAGTGCGCGGTTCATGGTCGCCACGCACGCGGCGGCTTGGCCGGCGTAATCGCCAACCGCGACGGTGCCGCCGCCGGCGTCCAACGGGCACGCGCCGGCCAGGAAGATCAACCGGGCATCCTGGGGCGCGGTGGCAGCATAGGCATACTCGGCGACGTCGGACAGTGTGGCCGAGCGAATCAGTTCAACGGCGGAGGGCATGGTGGCGACCCTGGCAGGCAGGGGCCGGCGCCGTAAAGGGGATAACGGAGCCTCTTCGGATCGGTCCGGCACCAGCCGCCCTCGCGCACCCCGCTGTCGCGCCGGCATCTCGCGGGTTAGGCTGGCATCGCCGCCGGCGCCCCGCCGGTGTACCGGTGGCTGAGTCCTCGACATGGTGAGCCGAAGGAGGAGACATGAGCACCGTCCCCGGTGAGCAGTCCTGGCAGGATGCCGGGCTGGTCGATCCCGATGCCCACGAACCGGTCAGCCTGGCCGATGAGACGTCCGCTCCGTCCCCCGAGTCCGGTGAGGACTACCGTCCCCGCACCGCACGACCGGATCTGGAGGGGCGGGCCAGCGAGGCCGATGTGGCGGACACCGCGGCGGCCGTCCCGGCCCAGGACCTGGACGACGACGACGACGGCTGAGTGCGCCGGGGACGCCGCCGGAGGAGTCGGGCCTACGGGCTGATCGCGAGGATCCGGCGTTGGTCGTCCACGATCCGGTACGGACCGGACCCCGCGGCAAGGCGCTCGGCGGAACCGGCCAGTCGCCGGCGCCGTCCCTCGGCATCGACGAGAAAGGCACCCGCGGCACCCAGGGCGATCAGATCGCCCTCGACGCGTACCAGCAACGGGCTGTGCAGCGGGTCGGGCGTGGCGTCGGGGCGCACCCCGACACTGATCGCGGTGCGCCCGGCGGCCACTCCGGCCAGGATCGCCTCGGGCGAATCGTCCTGCGCCGCGACCCATGTGGTGGGCGTGCCCACGGTGAAGCCCTGTCCGGGCCGGTGGAAGTCACTGCCGCCCAACGGCACCACCGGGGCGCCGCCGGCGGCCTCGCGCCAGCGTTGCCAGATCGCCCATGGGCCGGTGGCGCTCAGGTCCCGGAACCAGCCGATGTGCCACACCTCCAGCGCGCGGGGAGCGCGGTCGAGCGGCTGTATCCAGGCGCAGTCGCCTTCCAGGGGGTGGTTGATGCTCAGCACCCCGCCGTCGCGATGGACCGCCTCGGCCCAGTGCCTGGCCGGGGCGCGGAAGTCCACCCAGCCGACATCCCCCAGGGCGTTGGCGTGCCCGTCTGCGGTGGTGACCTCCTGGCCGGGAATGAGGGTGATGCCGTGCCGGGCTCCGGAGCCGGGAAGGTGGGTGTGGTGACTGATGGTGTTGTGGTCGGTCACGGCCAGGAAGTCGAGTCCGGCCGCGGCGGCGCGGGCGGCGAGTTCATCGATGCTCTCGACGCCGTCGGAGTGGGTGGTGTGGGCATGGAAGTCCCCGGCATACCAGCGCAGCCCCGGCTCCGCGGGTACCTGCCGGTCCGAACCACGCACCCGCTGAGTGGCCACCGGCGCCAGCGGCTCGTCCGGGACGGTCACCGACGGCACCACCTCGGCGCGCACCTGCACCCCCACCCCGGCGGCCGGGATCTGATGCAGCCCCAGGATCACCTCCCAGGTGCCGCCCTCCAGTTCCCCGGGGACGTACCCGGGGGTGGCGGCATTCGGCCCGATCCAGAACTCCCGTCGCGCCCCGCCGGACCAGCCACGCCAGCCGTGGGAGCCGGCACAACCCAGGTCGATCACGGCCGCCGAATCGTCATAGTCCAACTCCACGTGCAGACCCCCCGCCCCGGCCGGCACCTCCACGGGTACCGCGCGGTAGCGGTCGGCGATCTGGTCATCGATGGTCAGGTGGCGGCTGTCGATCATGCGCGGCGGGCATCCAAGCGTGCGTGGCGGGGGCCCGGCTGATGCTAATGCACCCGCGCCCCCGGTGCCTGGAGCGCCCGGCTGCGGGCCATGCCACGCGGGCCCGGACGTTCGCGCGCGTGCGCCACGAAGGTCACCACCGGCACGGCTAGAGTGACCGACGTGCACCTGAAGACGTTGACGCTGCGTGGGTTCAAGTCCTTCGCCTCGGCGACCACGCTGCACTTCGAGCCCGGGATCACCTGCGTGGTCGGCCCGAACGGGTCCGGGAAGTCCAACGTGGTCGATGCACTGGCCTGGGTGATGGGGGAGCAGGGCGCGAAGTCCTTGCGCGGTGGGGCGATGGCCGATGTGATCTTCGCCGGCACCTCCAAGCGTCCGCCGTTGG
This sequence comes from Pseudactinotalea sp. Z1748, assembly GCF_049725185.1. Lineage (NCBI taxonomy): Bacteria > Bacillati > Actinomycetota > Actinomycetes > Micrococcales > Cellulomonadaceae > Pseudactinotalea > Pseudactinotalea sp. Z1748. The sequence goes on from NZ_JBMPQB010000004.1 coordinate 49,639, forward strand.
GCCGGGCCGAGGTCTCCCTGACGATCGACAACTCCGACGGTGTGCTGCCGATCGAGTACTCGGAGGTGACGATTTCGCGCACCCTGTTCTCCGGCGGCGCCTCGGAGTACGCGATCAACAACACCCCCTGCCGATTGCTGGATATCCAGGACCTGCTCTCCGACACCGGTATGGGCCGGGAGATGCACGTGATTGTGGGGCAGGGGCGGTTGGACTCGGTGCTGCAGGCCGGACCGGAGGAACGGCGGCACTTCATCGAGGAGGCGGCCGGCATCCTCAAGCACCGCAAGCGCAAGGAACGCGCCCTGCGCAAACTCGACACCATGTCGGCGAACCTGGCCCGGGTCAGCGACCTGTCGGCGGAGATCCGGCGGCAGCTGGGGCCACTGGCCAAGCAGGCCGATGTGGCGCGCCGGGCCCAGGTGGTGCAGGTGGATCTGCGCGACGCCCGCGCCCGGCTGCTCGCCGACGATCTGATCCAGCTCTCCTCGGCGCTCGCGGCGGAGATCGCGGACGAGACGGCGCTGCGCACCGAGCGGGAGCAGGTCGAGCGGGCAAAGCAGGACCGACGACGGCGGCTGGCTCACTTGGAGGCGGAGGCCGCCGCAGCCGCACCCCGGCTGAGTGAGATCACCGAGACCTGGTACCGGCTGTCCGGTCTGCGCGAACGGCTCCGCGGCACCGCCACGCTGGCGGCCGAGCGCACCCGGCTGCTGGGATCGGCGGCGGCGCCGCAGGAGGGCCAGGATCCCGACGACCTTGAGGCCCAGGCCCAGCGCACCCGGGAGGCCGCAGCCGAACTGAGCGCGGAGCGGGAGCAGGCCCAGCAGGGTCTGGCCGCTGCGCAGGCCGCGCGCCAGGAGGCCGAGGAGGCCGCCGCCACGGCGGAGCGGGAACTGGCCGAAGTGCACCGGGGCGTGGCCGATCGGCGCGAAGGGCTGGCCCGGCTTACCGGGCAGGTCGGCGCCCGGCGGAGCCGCCTGGAGGGGATCGAGTCCGAACTGGCGCGCCTGCGCGAGGACCTGCGCTCGGCTGAAGCCCGCCAGGAGGAGGCCCGCTCCGGTTACGCCGAGCTGGAGCAGACCGTGGTCGGGGCCCAGGAGGGTGAGGTCGGACTGGATGCCGCCCATGAGGCGGCCCTGGAGACCCTGGAGGCGGCGCAGGCGAAGGTCGTCGAATTGACCGAGGCCGAACGTGAGGCGGAGTCGGCCAGGTCCACCTGGGCCGCCCGGCGGGACGCGCTGGACCTGTCGATGGACCGTAAGGACGGCACCGGGACGCTGCTCGGTGCGGACGGGCCCGCCGGGTTGCTGGGCTCGCTGGCCGATCTGATCACCGTGGCCAGCGGGTACGAGAACGCGATCGCGGCTGCCTTGGGGCCCTTGGCCGATGCCGCCGCGGTGGAGTCGGTGGCCGCCGGGGTGGACGCGGTCCGGCTGGTGCGCAGCAATGACTCCGGTCAGGCACGGCTGGTGGTGGCCGGTGAACCCGGTGACGGCGAACCCGCGGCCGCAGCGGCGCCCGCCGGGAAGTGGGCCAACGATCTGGTCTCCGCCGACGAGATGCTGCGACCCGCTATCGCCCGGCTACTCGCCGGTGTGGTGGTGGTGGAGGATCTGGCCCAGGCCCGCCGGGTGGTCGGTGCCCATGACGTGATGGCGGTCACCCTGGAGGGTGATGTGGTGGCCCGCACCCAGATCCGGGGCGGCTCACCCGGGGGCCCTTCGGTGCTGGAACTGCACGCTGCGCGTGACGAGGCCGAGCAGAACCTGCAGGCAGCGGTGGGACGGGCGGAGCAGGTCCGGTTCGCCCTCGGTCCGGCACGCGAGGAGGTCCAGACCGCTCAGGAGCGGGTCGACGCCACCCTGGCCGACCTGCACGAGTCCGACGCCCAGTTGGCGGCCGTGGCCGAGAAACTCGGGCAGTACCAGGCCGCCATACGCGCCGCCGGCGCCGAGGCCGATCGAATCCGGCCGGCGATCGAGACGGCCGAACTCACCAAGGAGCAGGTGGGCACCGAACTGGCCGAACTCGCCGAGCGGCTCGAGCGGGCGCAGGCCGAACCGGAGGAGCAGGCGACCGACCTGGAGGGTGCGACCGCACAGCGCGATCGCACCGCCGAGGCCGCGACGCAGGCACGCGGTCTGGAGACCGAGGCGCGCCTTGCCCTGCGCACCCTCGAGGAACGCCTCCGCGCCGTCACCGCCCGAGCCGAGTCCCTGGAGGGCGCCGCGGCTGCGGAACGGCACGCCCGTGAGGTGGCCCAGGAGCGGGCGCGGCGTCGTGCGGTGCAGGCCGCGATCGCCACCGAGGTGCACGCGGCCGCCGAGACGGCGCTGCAGCACCTGGAGCACTCCCTGTCCCTGGCCGGCGAGCGCCGTGAGCAGGCAGAGGCCGCCCGGGAAGAGCGGGAGCAGGCCCTTCGGGCTGTGCGCGAAGAGTTGGAGCAACTCAGCGCACGGCACAGCGAACTGACCGATGTGGTACATCGCGACGAGGTGGCCCGCGCCCAGCAGAAGTTGCGGATCGAACAACTCGAGCAACGTGCGGTGGAGGAACTGGGCCTGGACCCTCAGGTACTGGTATCCGAGTACGGGCCGGACCAGTTGGTGCCACCGGTCCCTGCACGGGGTACGGCGGCCGCCGACGGCGACCAAGCCGACGCCGAGGAGCCGCGCCCCTATGTGCGGGCCGAGCAGGAGAAGCGGTACAAGGCCGCCCAGCGGGCCCTCAGCCTGTTGGGCAAGGTGAACCCGCTGGCCCTGGAGGAGCACGCGGCGTTGGAGGAGCGTCACCAGTTCCTGGCCGAGCAACTCGCCGACCTGAAGAAGTCCAAGGCCGACCTGATGCAGATCGTCGCCCAGATCGACGAACGGGTGGAGCACGTCTTCACCGCTGCCTACCACGACACCGCCGCGCAGTTCGAGCAGGTCTTCGCCCGGCTCTTTCCCGGCGGCAAGGGCGCGTTGGTGCTGACCGATCCGGACGACATGCTCACCACCGGCATCGAGGTGCAGGCCCAGCCCCCGGGCAAGAAGATCAACCGGCTCTCGCTGCTCTCGGGCGGGGAACGGTCCCTGACCGCGGTGGCGCTGCTGATCGCGATCTTCAAGGCGCGGCCGAGTCCGTTCTACGTGATGGACGAGGTCGAAGCCGCCCTGGACGATGTGAACCTCGGCCGGTTGCTGGAGATCTTCACCGAACTCCGCCAGGACTCCCAGTTGATCGTGGTCACCCACCAGAAGCGGACCATGGAGGTCGGCGACGCACTCTACGGGGTGACGATGCGCGGGGACGGAGTGACCCAAGTGATCTCCCAGCGGCTGCGCGAGGACAAGTAAGCCCGGATCACGGTGTGCTGCTCGTCACCGGCAACACGCTCGCGACACGCTGCCCCACACGTCCCCGGAAGGGCAACGCCGGGTGATAATCCTCAGCGTGTGGGAAGTAGTCGCCGTCGTCGTGCTCAGCACGTTCATCGCCACCCTGGTGGCGGTGGTGCTCTTGCGCGCACACGCACCGGACGGCGGATACCGGGCCTGGGTTGCGGAGGCGTTCACGGCCGTGCGCGACACCGGCGGACCCGGCTGGGGCCTGTCGGAGGATGAGGGCGAGGAACTCCTGGTCCAGGACCTCGCCGCGCTGGCCGAGCAGGGCAACGGGTACGAGGAAGCGCCGGACCTGCGTGAAATGCTGCGCCGGCACCGCAGCCGGGACTGATCCCGGCTGCGCCCACGCTCGGGGCGACCGCTCCGACGCACGCCCCGGGGCTCGGCGGCACCGACGTGTCCCCGTGCGCTGCGGTTGGCCGGTAGTGGCTTCGGTGGTCCACACTGGATCTCGTGATCGAGAACATCTGGCTGTATCTGCTCCTCGGCCTGCTCGCCCTCGTGGTGCTGGGCCTGTCCCTGGTGGCGGTGGGCCGCCGCCGTGGCGGCGCCCCGACCGCACCTGAGCGCGAGCAGGAGGCACCACCGGCGCGACCGCCCGAGACTGAACCGGAGGGCGCTGAGCCCAGCGGCGGCGGCACCGGCGTCGATACCGCACCACCGACCGCGACCGGGACGGTCGAGCCCGAAGCGACGGTGACCGAACCTGCCCAGCCTGTGCTGGACCGCCCGGAGGCGGCCGGAAGCCGGATGGCCCGGTTGCGCAGCCGGCTCGCGCGCTCCGGAACCCTGGGTACCACCCTGTTGAACCTGCTGTCCAAGGACTCCCTGACCGAGGCCGACTGGGAGGAGATCGAGGAGACCCTGCTCCTGGCCGACGTCGGTGCCGGACCCACCGATGACCTGATGGCGGCGCTGCGCACCCGGGCTCGGGTCGATGCGGCCCAGGAACCCGAGCAGGTCCGAGCCATCCTGCGCACCGAACTGCTGAACATCGTGGACCCGGATATGGACCGGAGCCTGAGTATCGACGCCGGCCTGGGAGACGACGGTGAACCCCACCCGGCCACCATCCTGGTGGTGGGCGTCAACGGCACCGGGAAGACCACCACGATCGGTAAGCTCGCGCGGTTACTCGTCGCCGAGGACCGCGACGTTTATCTCGGCGCCGCCGACACCTTCCGGGCCGCCGCCGCCGAGCAGCTGACCACCTGGGGAGATCGCGTGGGCGTGCCGGTGATCCGCTCGGACCGCGAGGGAGCCGATCCTGCCTCGGTCGCCTTCGACGCGGTGCGCGCCGGCCGCGAGGCGGGGGCCGATGTGGTCATGATCGACACGGCCGGCAGGTTGCAGAACAAGTCCGGACTGATGGACGAACTCGGCAAGATCAAGCGGGTGGTCTCCCGATCGGCTCCGGTGGCCGAGGTACTGCTGGTCCTGGACGCCACCACCGGCCAGAACGGGATGCGACAGGCGCAGGTGTTCGCCGAGGTGGTCGACGTCACCGGCATCGTGCTGACCAAGCTGGATGGCACCGCCAAGGGCGGCATCGTGGTCGCGGTGCAGCGTGAACTGGGAGTTCCGGTCAAACTGGTCGGTCTGGGAGAGGGGCCGGACGATCTGGCGCCCTTCGACGCCGAGGAGTTCGTGGATGCGCTCCTGACCTGAGCCGGATCCAGCATAGTCGAACACCATTCTTGCTGCCTATGGCAGCCAAGTCCAGCCCATTCAAAGATATATAGATAGTAAACTCAAAGTCTTGACAACACCATAAGTTTCCCCCGACGATTTAGCGCGGACCAGCCGCCCGGGCTGGCGTTGGGAGAGAAGCGAATGGAACCGTTCATCGATACCGGTATCAGCGCCTGGATGCTCGTCTCGGCATCCTTGGTACTGCTGATGACCCCCGGCTTGTCGCTGTTCTACGGCGGTATGGCCCGCTCCAAGTCCGTGTTGAACATGATGATGATGTGCTTCGGCGCGATGGCCGTGATCGGGGTCATCTACGTCCTGTGGGGATGGTCGATGTCCTACGGCGCCTCCCTCGGAGGCATCGTGGGCAACCCGTTGGACCAGTTCGGCCTGGGGGGCAGTTTCGCCGAACTCACGGTGGTCGATGAGGAGACCGGCCAGGCGATTCCGACGCTTGTCGACGTGGGATTCCAGGTCACCTTCGCGATGATCACCACCGCACTGATCGCCGGATCGATCGCCGACCGCGTCAAGTTCGGAACCTGGCTGGTGTTCGCCGGCCTGTGGGTCACCTTGGCCTACTTCCCCATGGCTCACATGGTCTGGGGCGGCGGCCTGCTCTCCGAGGATGGTCCGTTCGCGCGCATCGCCGAACCGATCGACTTCGCCGGCGGCACCGTGGTGCATATCAACGCCGGCGTGGCCGGATTGGTGCTCGCGCTCATCATCGGCGTGCGCCGGGGCTTCAAGACCGAGGTGATCCGGCCACACAACCTGCCCTTCGTGATGCTGGGTGCTGCGCTGCTGTGGTTCGGCTGGTTCGGATTCAACGCCGGATCTGCCTATGGAGCCAACGGTGAGGCGGGTCTGGCCTGGGTGAACACCACCGTGGCTACCGCCGCTGCGGTTTGCGGCTGGATGGTGGTGGACAAGATCCGGCAGGGCAAGCCGACCGCCCTGGGGGTCGCATCGGCCATCGTCGCGGGTCTGGTCGCGATCACCCCCGCAGCCGGGTCGCTGAGCCCGGTCGGGGCCATCGTGCTGGGCCTCGCCGCCGGCACCGCGTGTGCGCTGGCCGTGGGCCTGAAGTACACGCTGGGCTACGACGATTCACTCGACGTGGTCGGTGTCCACCTTGTCGGCGGGCTCATCGGAACACTGATGATCGGGTTCCTGGCGACCGACGGTGGCATCTTCTACGGCGGTGGACCCAGCCTGCTCCTCGTCCAGGCCCTGGTGGTGCTCGTTGCGATCGTGTTCTCAGGGGTCGTCACGGCGATCATCGGCCTCACTCTCAAGGCCACCCTGGGATGGCGGGTCCCCGAGGAGGGGGAACTCTCCGGAATCGACCTGCTCGAACACGCCGAGAGCGCGTACGAGGGAATCGTCCCGACGAACTAACCGCCGGCCCCGGCGGAGGTGGGCTCCGTGCCACGTAGGCGCGGAGCCCACCAGGGCGTTATGGCCGACGTCCGCGGCGCGCCGAGGCGCGAATGGCCGTCAATCCTGCGAAACCCGCACCTGCGTGGCGTCCTCCTCGAAGCCCGGGTCCTGATCCAGGACGTCCACGTCCTCAGCGACCCTGGTGACGTCGAGGAGGAAGAGTACCGACTCGGGCGGGCAGATCATCCGCGGCCGGTGCCCGAGCTGGCTGCTCAGCCTCGCGATCCCGGACAGCGCCGAGGAGTCCATGAATCTGATGTTGCGGGCATCGATGTCCACTGGGAGTCCCAGGGAGAGCAACTCACCGATGGCTTCCGCCAGTTCGGCCTCGACGGCGATGTCGATCTCACCGGCGAGCACAAGACGGGAGCGGTTCGATGACGTCAGCACGGCGACCGAACCGGGTTCGCCGGCCGACGGCAGGACTTTGCCCGTGGCTGTCATAATGGCCTCGTGTCTTCTCGTGGTCGTCATGGTACGCATTCACGCGGAGTTTACAGTGTAAATGCGAAAGTGGCTACGGCCACGCATCGGGAACTTTCCGAGCGGACGGACCCGGGCGCGGGTTGCCACTCCCGCTGGGCGCGGAGAGCGTCGGTGACCAAGGGAGTGCGGGCACTGAACTCTCGGCAGGACGGGGTCTGCCGCGGATGCCACAATGGGCCCTCACGCCCAGGGCTGATCAAGGAGTTGTCATGGCCGATACGGATGCCGAGCGCGCGGACGATAGCGCCCCGGCCGGCGCCATGGGCTCCACAGCAACTGACGGCGATCCCGAGGACCACGGTTCCGGTTCGGACGCGCGCGGGGGCCTGACGCGTGCCCAGATCATCGAAACCGCCATCGCCCTGGTCGACGCCGAGGGGGTCGGCGCGCTCAGCATGCGCCGCCTGGGCGCGGAGATCGGCGTTGAGGCGATGGCCCTGTACCGCTACGTCGATGGCAGGGAGGACCTGCTTGATGCGATGGTCGACGAGGTGTCGGGCATGGTGGAGTCGGCCGCCAGCGCCGACGTCGATTCCGCGGGAGGGTGGCGGGCGTACCTGTGGCGGCTGGCGCACCAGATGCGCGACCTGGCCCTGCGTCATCCGAACCTGTTCCCACTCGTCGCCACCCGGCACCCGGCCGCGCCCTGGCTGCGTCCGCCGCTGCGCAATCTGGAGGTGGTCGAGGAGTTCCTCTCCACCCTGCTCGGGGCGGGGTTCGACGAGGATCAGGTGGCGGTGGTCTACCGCACCTTCGCCAGTTTCCTGCTCGGCCACCTGCTCCTGACCGCCGCACAGGAAGCCCGGCAGAATCAGGGACCGGAGCCTTCGGCGCCGGGACCGGATGCGCAGGCGTTGACCGACTATCCCACCATCGCCTCGATCGCCACCCTGCTCAGCGCGCCGCGCAACGACGCCGAGGAGTTCGCCGAGGCGCTGGAGAACATGCTCGAGGGCATCGCGGAAGTGGCCGGCGAGCCCCGCTCCTGACCACGAGCGCCGGGCGGGCTGTGCCGACCGAGCCCGGTGGGCACCAGCGGCGCCTCGCTGAGAGGAGTGGGCCGGCGCGTTATCCTGGCCCGAGCCCGCTCCTACAGGTCAACCGAGGAAGTGCCAGTGTTCGCCAGTCTCTCCGATCGGCTCAGCGCCACGTTCAAGTCCCTGCGTGGCAAGGGCCGGCTGTCCGAGTCCGATATCGAGACCACCGTGGCCCAGATCCGGCGCGCGTTGCTCGACGCGGACGTGGCGGTCCCGGCGGTCCGTGCCTTCACCGCCGCTGTGCGGGAACAGGCCGGGGGCGTCGAGGTCTCCGAGGCACTCAACCCGGCGCAGCAGATCGTCAAGATCGTGCACGCCGAACTCGTGGAGATACTGGGCGGCGAGTCGCGCGAACTGAGCCTGGCCAAGCACCCGCCCACGGTGATCATGCTCGCCGGTCTGCAAGGTGCGGGAAAGACCACGCTCGCCGGGAAACTCGGCCGGTGGCTGCGCGAACAGGGTCACACACCACTCTTGGTGGCCTCGGACCTGCAGCGTCCCAACGCGGTGAACCAGTTGCAGATCGTGGGTGGCCAGGCCGGCGTGCCGGTCTGGGCGCCCGAGCCGGGCAACGGCGTCGGTGACCCGGTTGAGGTGGCGCGCTCCGGCGTCGCCCGCGCCCGGGACAAGCACCACGACGTGGTCATCGTCGACACCGCCGGACGCCTCGGTGTGGACACCGAGATGATGGGTCAGGCCGCCGATATCCGCGACGCGGTGCAGCCCGACGAGACCCTGTTCGTGGTCGATGCGATGATCGGGCAGGACGCGGTCACCACCGCCCAGGCGTTCGCCGACGGGGTCGGCTTCACCGGTGTGGTGCTCGCCAAACTCGACGGCGACACCCGCGGTGGTGCTGCGCTGTCGATCCGCACCGTCACCGGCAAGCCGGTGCTGTTTGCCTCCACCGGCGAGAAACTCACCGACTTCGAGCGCTTCCACCCCGACCGGATGGCCTCACGCATCCTGGACATGGGTGACGTCCTCACCCTGATCGAGCAGGCCGAGAAGGCCTTCGACGAGCGCCAGGCCGCCGAGATCGCTGAGAAGCTCTCCGGCGACGGTGACTTCACCCTCGACGACTTCCTCAGCCAGATGCAGCAGATGAAGCAGCTGGGCTCGATGAAGAAGATGCTCGGCATGCTGCCCGGGATGGGCCAGATGCGCGAGCAACTGGAGAATTTCGATGAGCGCGACGTGGTTCGCGTCGAGGCGATCGTCCAGTCGATGACTCCGGCCGAGCGCGCCAACCCCAAGATCCTCAACGGTTCGCGCCGTTCCCGCATCGCTCGCGGTTCGGGCACCACCGTCACCGAGGTGAACCAGATGGTGGAACGGTTCGACCAGGCCAAGACGATGATGCGTTCGATGGCCCGGGGTGGGGGACGCGGCGGCCCCGGAGGGTTACCCGGTATGGGTGGGATGCCCGGTATGGGTGGGATGCCCGGTATGGGTGGGATGCCCGGTGCGGGAAAGAAATCCAAGGGCCGCATGCAGGCCCCCCCGAAGAACCGCAAGAAGGGCAAGTCGGGCAATCCGGCCAAGCGTGCCCGGCAGGAACGCGAGGCGGCCGAGCGCGCCGCAAACGCCAAATCCGGCTCCTCCTTCGGGGTGGGGACCACGACCGATGAGGTCGATCCCGACTCGCTGACTCTGCCACCGGGTTTCGAGAAGTTCCTGGGCCGCTGATGGCTGTGCCGTGCGCCGGAGCGGACCGGTCCTGCCCGTCGGCGCCTCCACCGGCCGGGTTCGGGGCGGACCGGGTGCGGAGCCGCTAGATGGACCTGATCGTCCGGGGTGAGGTGATCCTGGACGGCGCGCGGTCGGTAGGGCAGGTCGGCATTGCCGACGGCGTGCTGCGGCTCGACGACACCGGTTCCGGCGACCGGATCATCGAGGGTTGGGCGGTGCCCGGCCTGGTGGACGTGCACTGCCACATCGGTCTCGGCCCGCTGGGCGAGGTGGAGGAGTCGACCACCCTGGCGCAGGCACGCGCGGATCTGGCCGCAGGCACGCTGCTGGTCCGCGATGCCGGATCGCCGGTGGACACCCGGTGGCTCGCGGACCGCGACGATGTTCCCGAGATTATCCGCGCCGGCCGCCACCTGGCCCGTCCGAAGCGGTACCTGCGCTACTTCGCCATCGAACTGGAGTCCGTAGACGAGTTGCCCGCTGCGATGGCCGTGCAGGCCCGTGCCGGGGACGGCTGGGTCAAGGTTGTGGGGGACTGGATCGACCGGGCCAGGGGACCGGCCGCGGACCTGGAACCGTTGTGGCCCGATGAGCACCTGGCGCGCGGCGTGGAGTCCGCGCACGCAGAAGGTGCCCGCGTCACCGTACACACCTTCGCGACTGAGACGATCGACCCGATCCTGGCCGCCGGGGTCGACTGCATCGAGCACGGCACCGGGATGAGCGCGAGCCAGATCGCCAGTGCCGCGCAGCGGCAGATCCCGGTGGTGCCCACGCTGCTTCAGGTGGGGACCTTCGACAAGATCGCCGATCAGGGTGCGGCCAAGTTCCCCGCCTTCGCCCAGCGGATGCGGGCGATGCACGCCCGCAGGTACCAGCACGTACGCGACCTGTATGAGGCGGGGGTCCCGCTGCTGGTCGGCACCGATGCCGGTGGCACCTTGGCGCACGGGTTGATTGCGCAGGAGTGCGCGGAGATGGTCCGGGCCGGCGTACCGGCCGTCGACGTCCTGGCCGCTGCGAGCTGGGCGGCACGTGCCTACCTGGGCCGTCCCGGCATCGCCGAGGGGGCACCGGCCGATCTGGTGGTCTATCCGGCGGACCCACGCGCAGACATCGGGGTGTTGGCCCATCCCACCGCGGTGATCCGGCGCGGGCGTGTAGTGGGCTGACAGGCCCGATTCCGCGCAGACATCGGAGGCCTTGTTCCACGGTTGGCCGGGGTGTCGCGGTTGTCGCGCTCCCGGTGACCTGCTTGAATCGGTGAACCAGCAGTTCAGCAACGCCGAAGGAGTCGTGTGGTGGTCGTGCACACCGAGACTCGGCCAGTCCGCAACAAGCCGAGATCGGATCTGCGCCTGGCACTGGTGTTCATCTTCCCCGCGACGGTCGGGTTGTTGACTTTCTACTTCTGGCCGTTGCTTCGCGGCCTGTGGCTGTCGATGACCTCCTGGGACCTGCTCTCCCCGGCGGAGTTCATCGGGCTGGACAACTTCACCCGGATGTTCGCAGACCCGGTGTTCTGGAACGCCGTGCGGGTCACCATCTACTACGTGATCCTCAACATCGGGTTCCAGACGGTGCTGGCCCTGCTGATCGCGGTGCTGATGCAGCGGCTCACCCAGTCCACCCTGCTGCGTTCGCTGGTGCTGACCCCGTTCCTGGTCTCCAACGTGGTGGCGGCGCTGGTGTTCCTGTGGATCCTGGATTTCCAGCTCGGCATCGGTAACCGGATCCTGACCGCGATCGGGTTCGATCCGGTGGCGTTCTTCAACTCCGAGACGTGGGTAATCCCGACCATCGCCGCGGTGAACATCTGGCGGCACATGGGCTACACAGCGCTGCTGATCTTCGCCGGCCTTCAGACCATCCCACAGAACCTGTACGAGGCCGCCCGGGTGGACGGCGCGGGGGAGGTGCGCTCCTTCTTCTCCATCACGATGCCGTTACTGCGGCCGATCCTGGGACTGGTGCTGATCATCACCGTGATCGGTTCGTTCCAGGTGTTCGACACCGTCTCGGTGACCACCTCCGGGGGGCCGGTTGATGCGAGCCGGGTGCTGCAGTACTACATCTACGACATGGCTTTCGGCCAGTTCGACTTCGGCTACGCCTCCGCACTGAGCGTTGCGTTGCTGGTGATCCTGATGGTGGTCACGTTCCTGCAATACCGCGTCACGCGGGCCGGCCAATCGGATCTGAACTAGAGGGAGCGGGGTGAGCACATGACTCAGGAGAAGGTGGCCGCGGTGGAACCGGAGGCCCCGATGAGGCAGGCGCAAACGTCCCGCCCCCACCGCAGGTCCGGCCTCGGGCGCATCCTCGCCTGGGTGGTGATGGTGCTCCTGCTGATCATCACCCTGTTCCCGTTCTACTGGATCCTGCGCACCGCGCTCTCCTCCAACAGCGCGCTTTACGCCAATGCCGCCTCGCTGCTGCCGGTGGAGTTCACCTGGAGCGGGTTCGCGCGGGTCTTCGGGATGCAGTCGGTGGAGGAGGCGATCGCCGACGGCGGGTCCGGGGCGCACATGGACTTCTGGCTGTACCTGCGCAACTCGGTGATCGTGGCCACCGCGGTCACGGTGTGCCAGGTGTTCTTCTCCGCGATGGCCGCCTACGCCTTCTCCCGGTTGCGCTGGCCGGGACGGGACTTCGTGTTCGGGCTGTTCCTGCTCTCCCTCATGGTGCCGCTGATCTTCACCCTGCTGCCCAACTTCCTCCTGATCCGTGATCTGGGTCTCATCGACACGCTGCTGGGCATCATGCTGCCCGGGCTGTTCATGACCCCGTTCGTGATCTTCTTCCTGCGCCAGTTCTTCATGAACGTGGCCATTGAAGTGGAGGAGGCGGCCTTCATCGATGGTGCCTCGAAGGTACGGGTGTTCTTCACCTTGATCATCCCGATGACCGTGGCCCCGATCGCCACCGTCTCGATCCTGACCTACATCACCGCCTGGAACGACTACTTCTGGCCGCTGATGGTCTCCTACACCGACGAGTCCCGGGTGCTGACCGTGGCCCTGGCCACGTTCAACGCCCAGACCCCCCAGACCGGTCCGGACTGGTCCGGCCTGATGGCGGCCACCCTGGTGGCGGCCCTGCCCATGCTGGTGCTGTTCATGTTCTTCGCCAAGCGCATCGTCAACTCCATCGGCTTCACCGGGATCAAGTGAGGAGCGCCATGATGAACCACACCACCCGGCCCGGCCGAGTGACGCACGGCGCCACCCGCAGTCGTCCCCTCCGGGGTGAGCCGGGACCGACCGCACGGACCCGCCCAGGAGGGCGGCGCCGTCGGCTGCGGATCTCCTCGATGGCGGCGCTCGCCGGTGCCGGCCTGGTGCTGGCCGGATGCGCGGCGCCCGAACTGGACGGTGAGGTGCACCTGGACTACTGGTTGTGGGACGCCAACCAGTTGCCGGCCTACCAGCAGTGCGTGCAGTCCTTCGAGGACGCCAACCCCGACATCAACGTGCGGGTGAGCCAGTACGGGTGGGACGACTACTGGCAGAAGGTCACCGCGGGATTCGTAGCCGGCGCGGGCCCGGACGTGCTCACAGGCCACCTGACCCGATACCCCGAGTACGTCACCCGTGAGGTGTTGCTGGACCTGAACGAGTTGGAGGCCACCTCCCAGATCGAGCCGGATGAGTTCCAGGAAGGACTCTCGGAGTTGTGGGTGGGGCCCGACGGCGGCTGGTACGGGATCCCCAAGGACTTCGACACCATCGCGCTGTTCTACAACCACGCCCAACTGGCCGATGCCGGGCTGGAACCGGAGGACCTGGAGGGCCTGGACTGGAACCCCGACGACGGCGGCACCTTCGAGGAGGTCCTCGCGCGACTGTCGGTGGACGCCAACGGGGTGCGCGGCGACGAGGACGGATTCGACCCGGGCAACGTGGTCACCTATGGCATCGCCTCCAACGGCTCCGGCGGCTTCGACGGGCAGACCCAGTGGTCCTGGCTGGCCGGCGCCACCGGGTGGGAGTACACCAACGCGCAGGTGTGGGGGGATGAGTACAACTACGACGATCCGCGGTTCCTCGACTCCATCGAATGGCTCTTCTCCCTCGTGGACAAGGGGTTCATGCCACCCTTCGAGATCGGCGGAACCGACCCCAACCCGGTGCAGCAATTCGCCTCCGGGCAGGCGGCGATCTCGGCCAACGGGTCCTGGATGATCCGCAGTTTCGCGGCCCTGGACGGGGTGGAGATGGGCATCGCTCCCGTCCCCAGCGGACCGGTGGGCCACCCGGTCTCGATGTACAACGGCTTGGCCGACAACATCAACGCCCAGACCGAGCATCCCGAGGAGGCGGCCCGGTTGGTGGCCTACCTGGGATCCGATGAGTGCCAGATCACGGTAGGGGAGCAGGCGGTGATCTTCCCGGCCCGGCCGGCGGGCACCGAGGCCGCGGTGGAGGAGTTCGCAGCCGAGGGGATCGATGTGACCCCGTTCACCGACCTGGTGGACAACAACTACACGGTGCTGTTCCCGGTGACCGACCACGGCGCCGCGATCACCTCGCTGGTGACGCCGGTGATGGACTCGATCTACCTGGGCACCCGGGACGTGCAGGCGATGGCGGAGTTGAACGACCAGATCAACGACATGTTCGACTGAGAAACCCCTCGGCCCGCACTGCCCCTGTGGCATTCGCCGCGCCCCGCATGTCGCAGGGCCGACGTCTACTGACGGATTGACAGTTCTTCACTCCTATGGTTCATTAGTCCAGTAATGAACCAGGGAGGTGGCATGTTCGACGGTCCTGAGCCGATCTACGTGCAGATCGCCGATCAGATTCGCGCCGACATCATCAGCGGCCGGCTGGCCGCCGGCGACCAGGTCATGTCGACCACGCAGTACGCCACCACCTACCGGATCAACCCGGCCACCGCCGCCAAGGCCTTCACCGAACTGGTGGCCGAAGGGATTCTCTACAAGCAACGAGGAGTGGGCATGTTCGTCGCCGAGGGAGCTCCGCAGAGGTTGCGGGCCCAGCGCCGTGAGGCGTTCTTCACCGACTGGATGGACCCGGTTCTGCGGGAGGCGCGGATGCTGGGCATCGATACCGCCGACCTCCTTGCCTACATCCAGAAGGGAGGCCGGCTGTGAGCGGGCTCAGCATCAGCACCGAGCACCTTGGTGTCCGGTTCAAGGACACCCAGGCCCTACAGGACGTCAGTGTGCAGTTCGACGCGGGTGCGATCCACGGCCTGCTCGGACGCAACGGCTCCGGCAAGACCACGCTGCTGTCGACGATCGCGGCACTGCGCCGGCCCACCTCCGGCGCCGTGTTGGTGGGCGGCGAGGATCCGTTCGAGAACGAACGGATCATGGGCGACATCTGCATGATCCGCGAGAGCGGCGATGTGCTCACCGACGAGAAAGTGCGCACCAACCTGGACTACTTCGCCGACGTGCGCAGGTACTGGGACGCCGACTACGCCGGGGAGTTGCTGGAGGCCTTCGAACTCTCGCCCAAGAAGCGCCCGGACAAACTCTCCCGTGGCCAGCGATCGGCCCTCGGGGTGGTGCTGGGTCTGGCCAGCCGGTCACCGGTGACCCTGTTCGACGAGGTGCACCTGGGTATGGACGCCCCGTCCCGGTACCGGTTCTACGACCTGCTCCTGGCCGATTACGTCGAGAACCCCCGCACGATCGTGCTCTCCAGCCACCTGATCAGCGAGATCGAGCAACTATTCGCCGGCGTCACGATCCTGCACTCCGGGCGCGTGCTACTCAATGCCGACGCCGAGGACCTGCGGGCTCGCGGCGCCAGCCTCACCGGCGCCGCCGAGGCCATCACCGACCTGACCGCGGGGCTACAGGTGCTGTCCACCCAGACGCTGGGTCCCACCCAGCAGACGACCGTGTTCGGCGACCTCGATCCCGACCTGCGCCGGCGGGCCAAGGAATCCGGTGTCGAGATCGGCCCGGTCCCGCTGCAGGACCTGTTCGTCCATCTCACCTCGGGGGAGAACCGATGACCACCACCACCCGTGTCCGACCGAATTGGATCGTGGCCACCAGGACCCTGATCGAGGCGCACCTGCGTGTGGCCGTGTGGCTCTGGGGGGTCCTGGTACTGCTGCTCATCGCCGCGCACATCCTGATGAGCGGGATCATCCCGACCCGGGTGCTGGTTGCGCCGTACGGCACCCACGCCTCCACCTGGTTCGCTTTCTCCCTCGCGCTCATCTTCGTGCTGGCCTACCTGCCGGTGCACGTGCTGTCCGGGATGACCAGGAGGGCCTTCATCCGGGCGAACGTGCTCACCGCGCTCATCATGGGGGTGCTCTACGGTGCAGTGCTGTACCTGCTCGCCGTCCTCGAGGCGCTGGTATTCCCCGACGCGGCGACGCTGCTCGAGGACGGGCCGATGCTCGGTTCGGGCGCCACCTGGGGGATGTTCGTGGGCCAGTGGTTGCTGTCCACCACGGCGATCATCTGCGGCCTGCTGGTGGCGATGGCCTACTACCGCACCAGCGCGCTGCTGGGCACCGTGCTGCTCATCCCCACCGTCGGCCCCGTGCTCGTGGTGATCGCGCTGACCGCGAGCGATGCGCCGATCCAGGCCTGGCTCGGCCTACCCACCGGGGCCGGATGGGCGGTGGCCTTCGCCCTCATCGTCATCGCTACCGGCGCTTTCGCTTTCCATCTTGTTACCCGCAACGTTCCCATCAACTCAGTGGAGTCCTCATGACGATCACCACCCAACCGGTCATCGAGATCACTGGCCTGCGCAAGACATACGGCGACACCGTCGCCGCAGACAACGTCAGCCTGCAGGTCCAGCCCGGAGAGATCTTCGGGGTGCTGGGGCCCAACGGTGCCGGCAAGACCACCACCGTGGAATGCCTCGCCGGGCTGCGTACCGCCGACGCCGGGACCGTGCGCATCCTCGGCCGCGACCCCCAACGCGACCCGGCCTCGGTTCGGGAGGTGCTGGGGATCCAACTGCAATCCTCCCGGCTGCCGGCCAAGATCACCGTCACAGAGGCGCTTCGGCTGTACGCCGCCTTCTACGCCGATCCCGCCGATGCCGACGAACTGTTGGCACTGCTGGGTCTGCACGACAAGCGGCACACCAAGTTTGAGGCACTCTCAGGTGGGCAGCAGCAACGTCTGTCCATTGCCCTGGCCCTGATCGGCAACCCTCAGGTGGCGATCCTGGACGAACTGACCACCGGCCTGGACCCCCAGGCCCGCCGGGACACCTGGAAACTGGTCGAGCAGGTCCGCGCCCGCGGCGTGACGATCGTGCTGGTCACCCATTTCATGGAGGAGGCCGAACGGCTCTGTGACCGGCTGGCCATCATCGACAGTGGCCGGATCGTCGCCGAGGGTGCCCCGGCCGCCCTCATCGCCGACCTGGAGGAGGAGCGCACGTTCCGGATGCGACTGTCCGAGACACTCGATGAGCAGGTGCTGCACAACCTTGCCGACGTGGACCGGGTGCGCCACGTGGGTCACGAGATCGAGGTCAGCGGCTCCCGCACGGTGCTGCCCTCCACCCTGCTCGCCCTGGCCGAACTCGACATCGTCCCCGACGAGATCCGCACCCTGAACCGTTCCCTGGAGGACGTGTTCGTGTCAACCACCGGGCGCGAACTGTCCGTCGCCGATGCCGACTCGGAGGTCTCCGCATGACTGCCGCCACCACCACCCGTCCACCTATCCCGCGCGGTCTGGGCCAACTCACCCGCACCGAAGCCCGGCTGTTCAGCCGCGACTTCGGCTCGGTCTTCTTCGCCCTGATCTTCCCTACCGTTCTGCTTGTGGGCATGAGCCTGGTCATTCCAGGCATGCGCACCGAGGTGGAGGGGGTCGGGCCGCCCTGGGACGGGTTGCAGGTGATCCACGTGTTCACCCCAGCCCTGGTCAGCGTCGCCATCGCCACCGTCGGGCTCACCACGTTGCCGGCCTATCTGGCCGGCTACCGGGAACAGGGCATCTTCCGCCGGCTGGCCGCCACCCCGATGCGCCCGGCAGGGGTGCTGTACGCGCACATGGTGATCAGCATCGTCACGCTGTTGATCGCCTCGGCGCTGGCGGTAGTTGTGGGCGTGCTCGCCTTCGACGTGCCCCTCCCGTCCCAGCCGCTGGTGCTGGCCGCATCGTTCCTGCTGGGCGCCGCGACGATGCTCGCGATCGGGTTGGTGATCGGTGGGCTCGCCCCGAAGGCCAGCACCGCTTCCGGAATCGGGATGCTGACGTACTTCCCCATGCTGTTCTTCGCCGGGCTGTGGACCCCGGGGCCGATGATGCCCGACACGCTGCAGACCATCGCCACCTACACCCCGCTGGGTGCGGCGAGCCAGGCGCTGTCGGAGGCGTGGTTCGGCACCGGCACCCCGTGGCTGCAGTTGGGAGTCATGGGTGCCTATACGGTGGTGTTCTTCGCCGTCGGTGCCCGCGCCTTCCGCTGGTCCTGACGGCGGACCCGCCCGGTGCGGACCGGACCGGGCGGCGTGGTGTGGCGTGTATCCCATCACAGCGGGCGTGCGGGGTGTGGCCCGGTGCTGCCGCGATCTGGCACAATAGCCCGCTGTACCCATCGTGGTGCCCGGCCCTCTCTCCGCGCACCATGATGTGTCCCGGGTGACCTGCCCGCCCTTGTCCCTACAGGGTGTGTCGGGAGCCCTCCCAAACACTCGAGGAGTAACCACCAACGTGGCCGTCAAGATCCGTTTGAAGCGCCTGGGCAAGATCCGGGCGCCCTACTACCGCATCGTCGTCGCCGACTCCCGCACCAAGCGTGATGGCCGGGTGATCGAGGAGATCGGCAAGTACCACCCCACCGAGGAGCCGTCCGTCATCGACGTCGACTCCGAGCGGGCCAAGTACTGGCTGGGGGTGGGCGCACAGCCCACCGAGCAGGTGCTCGCACTGTTGAAGGTGACCGGCGACTGGCAGAGTTTCAAGGGTCTGCCCGGCGCCGAGGGCACTCTGCGGACCAAGGAGGGCGGTGCCGACGCCGCCGAGGCGATCAAGGCAGCCGAGGCCGACGCCGAACTACGCAAGGCGCAGGCGGCCAAGGCCAACGAAGACGCCGCTCAGGCTGCCGAGGAATCTGCTGAGAAGCCCGCCGAGGACGCGAGCACTGCGCAGGAGCCGGCTGAGGCCGCCGACGGCAGCGGCGAGGAGCCGGAGGCGCGAGCCTGATGCTGGCCGATGCACTCGAGCACCTGGTGCGCGGCATCGTGGACAACCCTGACGATGTCCGGGTCGACACCAAGACGCTGCGCCGCGGTGACCTGCTCGAGGTACGGGTGAACCCCGCCGATCTCGGGCGTGTGATCGGACGCTCCGGTCGCACCGCCCGCGCCCTGCGAACCGTGATCGGCGCACTGGCCACCGATGGCCCGGTTCGCGTGGACGTCGTGGACGTGGACCGACGCTGAACCGGCCCGAACTTCGCAGCCACCCAGCCCCTCGGGGCCGGGTGGCTGCGTCGTGTCGCCGCCGTGCGGATACCGGCCGGGTGTGTACCGGAGGAGGCGGGTACGCCATGATCGGGGAGTGACCGGCGAGGATCAGGAACTGCTGCGGGTGGCGACCATCGGTCCCCCCCACGGCCTGCGTGGCGACGTCCGACTGCAGGTGCACACCGACGATCCGGAGGCTCGGCTCGCGACCGGTACCGAGATCGTGACCGACCCGCCCGAGGCCGGCCCGCTGGCCGTGGCGCACCTGTACCTGCACCGCGGCCGGTACCACGCCCGCTTCACCGGACACACCGACCGCGACGCCGCGCAGGCGCTGCGCGGAGTGAGCCTGCTCGCTCCTCCCGTCCACGAACCGGACGCGTGGTACCCACACCAGTTGCGCGGACTGGTCGCCCGCACCCCGGCTGGCGTGGACCTGGGCAGCATCGAGGACGTGCAGCACATGCCGGCCCACGACGTGCTGGTGCTGCGCAGCACCGCCGGGGAGCAGGTGCTCGTGCCGTTCGTGTCCCAGATCGTGCCCGAGGTGGATGTGGACGCCGGCACGGTGACGATCGACCCGCCCGGTGGGCTGCTGCCCGATGAGGAGCAGCAGGCGTGACCGGCCGGATCGATGTGGTGAGCATCTTTCCCCAGTACCTCGACCCGCTCGACCTATCCCTGGTGGGTAAGGCACGCCGGGACGGGCTGCTGAATATCTCCGTGCATGATCTGCGTGACTGGACCACCGATGCCCACCGCACCGTCGATGACGCTCCCTTCGGGGGCGGCGCCGGAATGGTGATGCGCCCCGATGTCTGGGGTCGTGCGCTCGATGAGGTGTTCAGGCAGGGCCGGCATCATGTCCGCACCCTGGTGCTGCCCTCCCCGGCAGGGGAACCGCTGACCCAGACTACCGCTGAGGAACTGGCGCTGATGGTCGCCGCCGGGGCCCAGTTGGTGCTCGCGTGCGGGCGGTATGAGGGCATCGACGCCCGGGTGGCCCACCACTACCAGGCCGGCGAGCAGATCGAGGTTCGCGAGATCTCCATCGGCGATTACGTGCTGAACGGAGGCGAGGCCGCGGCCCTGGTGATCATCGAGGCGCTGGCCCGCCTGCTACCCGGGGTGGTCGGCAACCCCGAGTCCCTGGTGGAGGAGTCCCATGGCAGCGGTGGCCTGCTGGAGTATCCGGTCTACACCAGGCCCACCTACTGGCGTGACCAGGAGGTGCCCGAGGTGCTGCGCTCGGGTGATCACGATCGGATCCGCCGCTGGCGCCGTGCCCGCGCACTGCAACGCACCGCCCAGCGCCGCCCCGACCTGCTGGAGGCCGCGGGGACGGTGCAGGTCCGCCCCGCGAAGGCCGCTGACATCGAGGAACTGGCCGAGGTAGCCGCGGTCACCTTCCCGCTGGCCTGCCCAGCCCACATCGCCCCCGACGACGTGCAGGCCTTCATCGACACCAACCTCAATCCCCAGCGACTGCGCGCCTATCTGCGCAGCCGGGAGCACACGATCCTGCTGGCGACCCTGGGCGGGGCCATCGTGGGCTACACGCTGCTGGGCTATCAGGAGCCGAGCTCGGAGGACGTCCGCGCTGTGCTCCGCGCCCGGCCGTGCGCGGAGTTGAGCAAGATCTACGTCCTGCCCGAGCACCACCGGCGAGGCGTTGGCGCGGCACTGGTCCGTGCGGCGATCGCGGAGGCCACGCTCCGCCCGGTCGACTCGGTCTGGCTCGGGGTGAGCCAACTCAACGAACGTGCGCAGCAGTTCTACCGCAGCCAGGGATTCACCCGGGTGGGGGAGCGCACGTTCAACGTCGGCTCCAGCATCGAGTCCGACTTCGTGATGGAACTCACCCTGGGTCCCACATCGGCCTGATTCTCTCCGATCGTCCTGGTGTGGCAGAATATGCCGAGGTCACCACCCTCCACGCCTCTGCCGCAGGGGAGCGCGTGCCCGTATGAGCGTTGGGTGACCACCGACCATTACTTCCACGGCGGCGCCCGCCGCCCGTATCAGCGCGAGTGACCTGTGGCACAGCGGAAAGGCTCAGCATGAACATCCTGGACGAAGTGGACGCAGCATCGCTGCGCACCGACGTGCCCGAGTTCCGCGCCGGTGACACCGTGCGCGTACACGTGAAGGTCATCGAGGGGAGCCGTTCGCGGATCCAGGTGTTCCAGGGTGCCGTGATCGCCCGGAGCGGTGGCGGCGTGCGCGAGACCTTCACCGTACGCAAGGCCAGCTTCGGCGTGGGCGTGGAGCGGACCTTCCCGCTGCACTCACCGACCGTGGACCACATCGACGTCGTCAGCCGTGGTGCGGTTCGCCGGGCGAAGTTGTACTACCTGCGCGACCGTCAGGGCAAGGCCACCCGGATTCGCGAGCGTCGCGAGACCACTCCGGCCAACTGACCGGCATCGGCCGGTAGCAGGTGACCGATCAGCCCCGGAGCGGGGCCGGCAGCGCGAACGACGACGACACTCCGGCGCCCGCTTCCGAGGCGACCACATCCGTCGTCGGAGCAGCCCGGGGCGACTCGCCACGCCGGGGTCGCAAGCGGGGGCCGTTCGCCACGTTCCTGCGCGAGACCACCATCGTCGTGGTGACCGCACTGGTGCTGTCGTTCGTCATCAAGACCTTCTTCGCCCAGGCCTTCTTCATCCCGAGTGTGTCCATGCAGGACACCCTGGACGTGGGGGACCGGCTCGTGGTGAATAAGTTGGTCCCTGCCGTCAGTGACATCGAGCGGGGCGATGTGGTCGTGTTCGTCGACCCCGGTGGCTGGCTGCGCGATACCCCCGCGCCCGAGCCCACGGTCTGGCGCCAAGCCCTGATCTTCGTCGGGATCCTGCCCCAGCACGCCGATGAGCATGTGATCAAACGCGTGATCGGCCTGCCCGGCGATCAGGTCGTCTGCTGCGACGAGCAGGGCCGGGTGAGCGTCAACGGTGAGTCGATCGACGAGACACCCTACCTGGCCACCGGGGTCGCACCCAGCCAGGATGAGTTCGACGTCGTCGTCCCGGCCGAGCATCTGTGGCTGATGGGCGATAACCGCGCCCAGTCGGCCGACTCCCGCTACCACGGTGGGGCCGCGGGTGGCGGATTCGTTCCGGTTGATCAGGTCACCGGCCGTGCCTTCGTGATCGTGTGGCCGCTGGACCGGCTCACCTGGCTGTCCGGGGGCGAGGACGTCTTCGCCGGTGTGTCCGACCCCGCCTGAACGATGAGTGCTGCCCACCGCCCCAAACGCCGCAGCAGGACGCGCCCACCGAGCCGGCATGCCGAGCGCGACCTGATCGACTCCGGTCACGAGTTGGTGGCCGGCGTGGACGAGGTGGGCCGCGGTGCACTGGCCGGGCCGGTGAGCGTGGGCGTCGTCGTGGTGCGCCGGGACACCGGCCGCATCCCGGCGGGTCTGCGCGACTCGAAATTGCTGCGCCCCCAGGTCCGGCAGTCCTTGTGCGCGCCGATCCGCCGATGGGCGTACGCCAGTTCTGTCGGTCACGCCAGTCCCGCCGAGATCGACGCGTGGGGGATCATCGGGGCACTGCGGATCGCCGGGCAACGTGCCCTGACCGTGCTGGCCGAGCAGGGCGCAGCGCCGTCGGCGGTGATCCTGGACGGTCATCATGACTGGCTCACCCCGCCCCGGGGGATGGTCGTGGAGGTGCCGGCGCCGCAGGTGACCACCCGCATCAAGGCCGATCTGACGTGCGCGAGCGTGGCCGCAGCGAGCGTGTTGGCCAAGTGTGAGCGCGATGACGCGATGACCGTCCTGCACCCGGACCACCCGGAGTTCGGGTGGGCCGAGAACAAGGGGTACGCCGCCCCGGAGCACGTGCGTGCGCTCCGGGAGCGCGGGCCGACCCCCTGGCACCGGCGCAGTTGGGCGTTGCCCGGCACAACAGTGGCGCTCGAGCAGGGCATGATGGACCTGTGAGTGCCGACGACCTGGAGAGCTATGAGACCGACGCCGAACTCGCGCTGTACCGCGAGTACCGCGACGTGGTCGGGCTGTTCTCCTATGTGGTGGAGACCGAGCGCCGCTTCTACCTGGCCAACCACGTGGACCTACAGGTCCGTTCGGCCGGCGGTGAGGTGTTCTTCGAGTTGACCCTCGGAGACGCCTGGGTCTGGGACGTGTACCGCTCGGCCAGGTTCGTCAAGTCCGTGCGGGTGGTGACCTTCAAGGACGTCAACGTGGAGGAACTGGCCAAACCGGACCTGGAACTGCCCGGCTGAGCACCCACCACCCGTCGGAGCAAGGGCAGCAGAACCTGCCCGGCGTCGTCGGGCACACCTGTCAACGCAGACTTCGAGAAAGGGACCGGACGTGGTCCAGGACAAGGATGGGCAGCGCCGCACTATAGCGCTGCTGGGCAGTAGCGGGGGGAACCTGCGCAGCCACGGCGGCCACGACGCGGCCGGGATGATCGCCGATGTCCGGCGTCAGGTACACGCGGCCGGCTTCGAACTGACGCACGTGCAGGTCGTCGCGGCGCAGATCTCGATGCACAGCGCCGCGGAGGAAACCCCGGCAGAGCTGTTCTCGCTGGTCAACGGTCAGGTCACGGTCACCGCCCGCGGCACCCTGGCGGAGGTGAACCGGGCCGCAGCGGCACTCGACGTCGAGATCGCCGAGCAGGTGCGCGCGGGCACTGTCGACGGGTTGATCCTGATGAGTGCGGACCCGACCGGCACGAACGCTGCCACGGTGGCCGCCGGCGTCGAGCAAGGCCTCCCGGCCACCGGAACCGGGGGGACCTCGGTCGCCACCGCACAGCAGATGGGGTTGAACGTCGTCGGCGCCTCGGGCACCACCGGCACCACCTCCACCACCCGTGCGGTGGCCTACGTCTCCGCCCTGGCCCGGTACTGGAAGGTTCGGTACCGCCCCGCGCTGGGCGGCGGTGGCAGCCAGTCGGGACACACACGTGAGGCCGCGTGGCGCCGGATCAGCATCCGCGGCATCATGGTCGGCTCCATCCCGGCCTTCATCGCCCTGGCGCTGGTGCTGGCGGTGAGCAAGATCCCGCCGCTGGCCGGGTTGTCCGATGTGTTCGACGTGCTGATGGCCGGTCTGCCGGTGGTCATCGCGGCGGTCGCGGCGCGCAAGATCTCCGGGCTCGATGAGGTGGGCCTGGTGGCCGGTGCGATCGCCGGAATCCTGGCCGCCGAGGGCGGCATCCTGGGCGGGTTGGCCGGCGGGATCCTGTCCGGGCTGCTGGCGGCCTGGCTGATCGGCAAGACCCTGGCCTGGCGCTTCCCGGCCACCACCGCCAACATCGCCACCGGTGCGGTCGCCGGAGTGGTACCGGGACTGATCGTGTACTACCTGTTGGCGCCGGTGACGAACTGGCTGGGCCTGGCCGTCAAGGACGGAATCGAGGCGGCCCTGGTGTTCAGCCCGATCCTGGCCGGAGCATTGGCCGGTGCGGTGATCTGGTTCGCGATCATCGGCGGGGTCTACCACGCGGTGATCCTGCCGCTGGTGCTGCTGGAGATGGGGCAGAAGGGCCACAGCTTCTTCGGTGCCATCGACATGGTCGCCCTGGTCATGGTCAGCCTGGGCATCACCCTGGCCAATGTGATCAAGCCCCGCACCAGCGGTGAGCGGGCGCTCGCCGGATCCGGTGCGCCGGTGAACTTCTTCTTCGGGACCTTCGTCGAGGCGGCTTATCCGTTCATGTTCGGCGATAAGCGCGTCTTCGCCGCCGCTGTCGGCGCGGCGACCGTCGGCGGTGCGGTGGTGGGAGCCTTCGGGGTCGAGGCCACCGCGTACGTCCCGGCCTTCGTCGCTCCGTTCATCGCCACCAGCGCGGTCGGGATGGTGATCTCGATGCTCACCTCGATGTCCCTGGCCTTCGTGCTCACGTATCTGATCAACCTTCGTGCGATTCGCACCTCGCGGCGGAGCGAGGCCGTGCCGGTCTGAGCCGTCCACAGCCCGAGGCGCTGTCCACACCTGGGCCCCGGGGCTCCTTGCGGACGTCGCCCGGCGGGCACGCTGGGCGGTGGAGGTGGTGGCTGTGTCCGCTCACAACCAGCAGATCGGTGCACGTGGCGAGCACGTGGCCGCCGGGTGGTTGCGCAACCACGGCTTGCGGGTGCTGGCCATGAACTGGCGTTGCCGGGCCGGCGAGATCGACATCGTCGCCCAGGACGGGGCAACCCTGGTGGTAGTGGAGGTCAAGACCCGCACCTCGACCCGGTTCGGAAGCCCGGCCGAGGCGGTAGCCGGCGTGAAACTGCGGCGTCTGCGGCGTCTCGCCGCTGCGTTCCTGGCGCAATGCCCGCACTACTTCCCGGCGGTGCGCATCGATGTGATCGCGGTGCTACTGCCACCCGGGGGAGGGGCGCTGGTCAGGCACCTGCGCTCGGTTGGCTGACCAGGTCCGCGCAACGGACGTCCGACCTTGCGCGCCTCGACGCGGTGCCGTATCGGTGGTGCGCGCCGGCGCCGGCGCGTCGTCGAGCCGCTGAGCACCTATTCACAGCGCAGCGGCGTCGGAGCGCCCGTCCACAACCCTTGTGCTCGGGCTCACACCCCACTGGCTCCGGGGGGCAGCCTGCACCGTGGAGGTGGTGGAGATGTGCAGCAGGAACCGGAGCACCGGGCCCGGGATGACCAGGCAGGAGGCCGGGTGATGGGCCTGGGGCGTACCTGGGCGGTAGCCCTGGTAGGCATGCGCGGGGTGCTGGTGGAGGTCCAGTCCGACGCCGGGTCCGGCATCCCCGAGGCCACCATCGTGGGGTCGGTGAGCACCGCGATGAAGGAGGCCAAACACCGGGTGAAGGTCGCGCTGAAGCACTCCGGGATGCGGTGGCCGGACAAGAAGGTCGTGGTGAACCTGTCCCCGGCGGATGTGCCCAAGCGTGGCTCGGTGTTCGACCTGGCGCTGGCCACCTCGATCCTGTGCGCGGACCGGCAGATCGAAGCGCCGCTCGCCGAACGGACGGTGCACTTGGGTGAACTGAGTCTGGACGGCCGCGTGCAACCGGCCCGCGGAGTCCTGCCCGCCGTCCACGCCGCGGTACGTGCCGGCTACCCCCACGTGGTGGTCCCGCAGGCCAACGCCGCCGAGGCAGCTCTGGTCCATGGCGCGCAGGTCACCGGGGTCGGCCACCTGATCGACGTGGTCCGCCACTACGGCGTCACGATCGACGCCGACTTGGAAGAACAGGTCCGCAGGAGCGCTCCGGCGCAACCGCTCGAAGCGCCCCATGCGGGCCACTCGGGCCCCGACGCCGATCTGGCTGACGTGCTCGCCCAGCACCAGGCCCGGCACGCCCTGGAAGTGGCGGCCGCCGGCGGTTACCACCTGCTCATGGAGGGCCCACCCGGTACCGGTAAGACCATGCTGGCGGCCCGGCTGCCTGGGCTGTTGCCGGCCTTGGGGGACGCGGATGCCTTGGAGGTCACCTCGGTGCACTCCCTGTGCGGGACGTTCAGCCCCGAGGCGGGCCTGATCCGGCGCCCACCGTTCGAGAGCCCACACCACACCGCCAGTGCGCCGGCGATCGTCGGCGGCGGCAGCGGGATACCCCTCCCGGGGTCGATCTCCCGAGCACATTGCGGCGTGCTGTTCCTGGACGAGGCCCCGGAGTTCCCCTCGCGGGTGCTGGAGACGCTGCGCCAACCGCTGGAGGCCGGTTACGTGAGCCTGGACCGTTCCGGCGCGCACACCTCCTACCCGGCCCGGTTCCAACTGGTCCTGGCGGCCAACCCGTGCCCGTGCGGGCATGCGGGCAGCCCGCACAGCAGGTGCACCTGCACCCCGCAGATGCTGCGCCGCTACCGGTCCAGGCTCTCCGGTCCGGTGCTGGACCGGGTCGACATCCAGATCGGGGTAGAACCGCTGTCCCAGGCCGAACTCGCCACCGCCGCCACCGGGGAGGACACCGAGACGGTCCGTGCGCGGGTACTCCGGGCTCGTGAGCGCACCAGATCCCGGCTGGAAGGAACCGGCTGGACCATCTACCGGCAGGCCCCGGGCCGTTGGGTTCGTGAGCGCACCGCCGCAGCCGGGCGCCGGTTGACCCGGGATCTGGACCGTGCCCGGGACCGCCGCCAGATCACCATGCGCGGTTATGACCGGGTGCTGCGCCTGGCCTGGACGCTTGCCGACCTGGCCGGGCGGGACCAGGTGTGTACCGAGGACATCGCCACCGCCTTCACCCTGCGGACCCGGGAGCGTCATGGCTGAACAGCGCCCACCCTTCGACATCACCGACGAGCGACTGGCGCTGGCCGCCTGGAGCCGCATCGCCGAGTCCGACGACGCCGCAGCCCGCCCGCTGCTGGCCGGCGCCGGCGCCGGAGCAGCACTGGACTGGCTCTACCGCGGAGCCCGGGGCGCCCCGCCCGGCTTGCGACCCTCACGGGTCTGGGCCACCGCCGCACAGCGGTGGTTGCCCCGGTTGCACAACCTCGATCCGCGCCGGGAGTTGGAGGTGATCGCCCGTCGGGGCGGACGGCTGCTGGTGCCGGGTGAGGAGTCCTGGCCCGTAGCCGTCGATGACCTGCCCGCCCCGCCGTGGTGCCTGTGGATGCTCGGCAGTGCGTGCCCGGCGGGGCTGACCCGGAGCTCGGTGGCGATCGTGGGTGCGCGAGCGTGCACCGACTACGGACAGCGAGTCGCCCAGGACCTGGCCTACGAGGTGGGTGGCCAAGGCGTGACGATCACCTCCGGGGGAGCCTTCGGCATCGACGCCGCGGCCCACCAGGCGGCACTGGCCGCCGATGCGCCGGTACTGGCCGTGATGGCTGGCGGACTCGACAGGTTCTACCCGAGCGCGAACACCGATCTGTTGCGCCAAGTGGCCGGTTCGGGGGTGGTTCTCGCCGAGGTTCCACCGGGCACCGCCCCGATGCGCTCACGGTTCCTGCGGCGGAACCGACTGATCGCCGCCCTGGGCAAGGGCACCGTGGTGGTGGAGGCGGGGTGGCGCTCGGGTGCGCTGAGCACCGCGCGGGCCGCCAATGACCTGATGCGGCCGGTGGGCGCGATCCCGGGCCCGGTGACCTCAGCCACCTCGGCCGGCTGCCACCGGTTGATCCGCGAGGCCGAGGCGGTGCTGGTCACCGGGGCGCAGGACGTGCTCGAACTGATCAGACCGGTGGGCACCGTGGACGAGCACGCGCCGGCGGTGCAGCCGGGCCTCCTTGATGATCTGAGCCCGGACCAGGCCAAGGTGCTCGATGCTCTCCCGGCTCGAGCCGGCGCCGGATTCGATCCTCTGGTGCGTGCCAGCGGGCTCGCCCCGGCCCAGGTCAGTGCCGCGCTGGGGATGCTCGAACTGGGCGGACGGGTCCACCGGTCCGGGGCGACCTGGCGGCGTAACCGCTGAGCACGTGTTCCGCGCTGCTGCAGGTGTGAGTGTGGCCGGCATCACCGCACCTGAGCAGAACCTGAGGTGTCCTTGAGCCCGGACTGGGGGCGTGCTGAGGGGCCGCTCGTAGTGTCAGGGATGTCGCCACCGGAACCCTCATCGGCCCGGTGGCGACACCCAGACATCAATCGGCCGTTACGGCCCGCACACCGAAGGAACTGTCGTGAACAAGCCCCGCAAGAAGAACGCACTCGCCCTGCTCGCCGGTGTTGCCGTGGCCGCGGCCGTGGCCGCCTCCGCGGCCACCCTGGGAGGTGTGAACGCCCAGGAACTGGGTGCCGATTCCAGCGAGGTGGTCGCTCCGATCACCGAGGGTGTCAGTGTCACCTGGGAGACCTCCTACGATGCCGGACAGGGCTACTACGTCGTCGACGGTTTCACGCTGACCCCGACCGGTGCCGAGACCATCCCCGCTGACGCCGAGGTGCAGGTCACGGTGTCCGGCGCCAACGGCGAAGAGTTGGCCGAGTACACCGGCACCGGCGGTGGCTACATGGAGGTGGACGGCAGCGACACCATCGTGGCCGCCCACGACGTGTACGGCGCTGCCGTGGTCATCACCAACAACTAGTAGTCCCTGCTACCACCGGATCCCCGGTCCGCCCGCCCAGCACCAGCACATCCAGGAGCACCCATGACGGCGAGTCCCCGCCTCGAGCCGGACACCGCCGTCATGGGTGCTTTGCACGTGGCGGATCAGGCGGCAACGGTCGTGCCTCGGCAGCCTGCGCTCGTCGCCGTGGGGCCCGGGCCCGGAGGGACGGAGGAGCCACCATCTCGCGATACCCGCTCGCGCGCACGCCACCGCGCCGCGGGGGCGGCTCGCCTGCGCACGGTTGTGAGCTGGGTGCTGTTGGCCCTGGCGGTCGTGGCCCTGTGGCCCGCCCAGTTCGGCGGCCTCACCGGGCTGACGATCGTGCACGGCGCGTCGATGGAGCCCACCTACACCACCGGGGACGTCGTGGTGACGCTTCGGACCGGTTCCTACGAGGTGGGTGATGTCATCTCCTACACCGTGCCCGCCGGGCAGGCCGGTGCCGGTGGCCACGTGATCCACCGCGTCGGCTCGGTCGAGCCGGACGGCACCTACACCACGATCGGTGACAACAGCGAGAACCCGGATGAGTGGGTGATCGCCGACGCGGACGTGCGCGGCAAGGCCGTTGCGGTGCTGCCCCGGGCCGGGATCGTGTTCAGCCCCCAGGTGCTGCCGTACGTGGTCGCCCTGGCCGTGGGTGGGATCGTCACCCTGTTGCTGTGGCGCACCGACGACGACGAGACGGACTCCGGCGGTGAGTCCCCGTGACGGCGGCCAGAGACCCTCGGAGGCGGGCCAGGCGGCGATTGGCGGGATTGCTGGCGTTGCTGGCGGTGTTGATCCTCAGTGGCAGCGTGATCGGCTCGGCGGCGGGACTGGGTGGAGCCCACCCCCAGCAGATGGGGGCCGGCGCCGTGCAGACCAGGGAACTGGCCGGGCTGGGGATCCAGTACGCCGCGCACTGGGACGAGGGCGACTGGCGCCTGGGTCCGGTCACCCTCACCGGGGGAGGGGACCGGGGCTTTCGCGCGGGCGACGAGATCAGCATGAGCGTGCACGCCCCGGGGCGTACCTGTGAGGCCGGCACGGTGACCGAGGGCGCGGTGCCGTCGGTGACGCTGACCGAGGGCATGAGCGCGCCCGGCTGCGCCATCACCCGGATGGCTCCTCGCGACGTGACCACCGTGGCGATCTCGGTGACCGGTACCGACGGCGTCACCGGGACCAGCACTATCGGGAACCTGAGCGGGTCCCTTGCTGCCTTCTCCGGGGCTCTGCTGGATACCGCGCGGGTCATGCATGGTCAGGCCGACACCGAGATCGTCGGCCAGCAGAACCAGATCACCCAGGTCCACCTGAGGCTACCCGGAACCCCGATGAGCGAGGTCGCCGGCGCATCGATCGCCGTCGTCCTGCCCGGCACCGGGCAGACGCGGGGCACCGTGTCCACCGCCGCCGATGCCCCCGTGCGCGTGCGGAGCGACCCCGGTGGGGGCTCGCTCATCACCCTCGTCATGGAGCAGGCCTGGGCCATCGAGGGGGAGGTCGAGGTGCAAGCGCTGCTCGCCACCACCCAGCACCTCAGCGGACCGGACGCTCCCGGCGCGATCAGTACCACCGCATGGACGGTCACGGCCGAACCGGTCGCGCCGCCGCCGGCGAACGTGGACCACGCCCTCGAACCGGTCAGCCTGACCCCGGGGCTCGAGTACCACTACACCTGGGCGGGTGGCCAGACGAATACCCTGAACTACTGCCACAACTTCACCGTGACCAACGTTTCCGGTGTGACGGTGCCGGACTGGACCGTGCAGTTCGACAGTTCCCTCCCACCACTATGGGGCGCGAATCCCGAAGTGCCGGGAACCGTCAGTTACAACAACACCGAGACCCGCGCCTACGACGCGCGCACCGGCCTGTGGACTCTCGGGGCAAGCAACGACTGGCACCGCGTCCTACAACCCGGGGCTACGCAGCACTTCGGTTACTGTGCTGACCGGGTCCCGACCCCAGAGCCGGACCCCTCCCTGTTCGAGGTCGCCCCGGTCCGCGTGGGCGGTGGTGACTGGCACGTCACCTTCACCATCGAGGTCACCTCGACCAGTGAGTTCTATGTGCCCTGGAGCGTGGAGGTCGACTTCGCCGACCTGGTCTGCCCGACCAGCCTGACCGAGCACCCGCTGCAGTTCTCCCGGGCTATCGCCACCCCTATAGCCGGCAGTACCACCCGTTACCTCATCCAGGGCACGCAGGGGGACACCCAGTTGGTCTCACGGGACCACCCCCGGGTGTTCACTTTCGCCAACTACGGGCCGCCGCCCGGCTGGGAACGTCCCTGCCCGGGGGGCGGCTGAGGTGGTTCCGGCATACCCCGGCCGCGGCCCCGGAGAAGCGTTCAGCCGGAACTTCTGCGATATCGTCACAGGAGTCATCGACTGCCCACCACGTCAGGGCAGTCAGGTTCCGGGGAGCGATGAGGTGCAGGACGGGCGTATCGCGGTCGTCATCGAGGACGATGCCGACATCCGTGAACTGGTGGCCACCGTGCTGGAGCAGGCCGGCTTCGATACCTACTCGGCCGACACCGGCACCGAAGGGGTGGACCTGGTGCGCCGTCACGGGCCGCTGGTGACCACCCTGGACGTGAGCATGCCCGGGATCGACGGGTTCGAGACCGCCAAGCGGATCCGCGCGGTGAGTGACACCTACATCGTGATGCTCACCGCCCGCACCGAGGAGATCGACGCCGTAGCCGGCCTGCAATCCGGCGCCGATGACTACCTCACCAAGCCGTTCCGCCCGAGGGAACTGCGCGCCCGGATCGAGGCGATGCTGCGCCGGCCCCGGCAGATCCGCACGGAAGTAGCACCTACCGGAACCACCCCGGAACACTCCGGCGGGCCCGGAGCCGGTGCGAGTAGTCCGCCGACGCCTGCCATGGGGGGTGGTGCGAACGCCGGATCGGCGTGGCTGGACCACCACGGCCTGGCACTGCATCCGCAGATGCGGATCGTGAATCTGCACGGGGCGGAACTGGATCTGACCCGGAGCGAGTTCGACATCCTGCACGCCCTGCTCGAGGGGGGCCGGCGGGTGATCAGCAAGGCAGACCTGGCGCTGATGCTGCGAGGTGAGACCTACCTGGGCAGCACCGCCTACATCACCGAGCAGGACGAGCGGGCCATCGAGGTGCACGTGGCCAACCTGCGCCGCAAGCTCGGGGAGCGCCCGGCCCAGCCCCGATGGATCGAAACCGTGCGCGGGGTCGGTTACCGGCTCACCGCTGCCTGAGCAGCGGCCTCATCCGCCTCGACCAGGACGATAGCGGTCTCGGCACCTGCCGCGGAGCGGATTGCGCCGGTTCGGGCCCGGTCCAGGAGGTCCCGGGCGCTCAGTCCCGGGACGCTGACGCACACCCCCACCCCGACGATGACGGTCGCAGTCGTCGCAGCCGCGTTGAACTCATCGAGCACCCGCTGGGAGATCTGCCCTGCGAGACGCTTGGCCTGGTTCGCGCCCAGCACCGGGGCACTGATTACCACGGTGGCCGGGTCAACCTGACCGACCACGGCAGAAAGCGGTACCGCGGTCTGGATGCCCTCGCGCCAGCGGGTGGCGACCTCCTCGGCGGCACGGGTGCCGAACGCGGAGCGAATCTGGTCCAGACCGCCGGTCTGCAGGACGATCACGGCCAGACGCTCCTGGCGCTGCTCGGCGCGGTGCAACTGACCCTGCAGCACACCTTCGAAGGAGCCCCTGCCCAGGAACCCGTCTCGCACCTGGCTCAGGGTGATGTCGGTACCTCGTGCGGGCCGGGCTCGATCCTGGGCGCGTAGCACCGAGAGAGAGACCACCACCGAGATGGTCAGCGCGATCGTGATCACGGACGTCGGGGCGGTATCGAACCATTCCAGGAAGAGTTCCGACTCCGGCCCACGGGTGAGGAAGACCCAGGTGCGGGCGATGTAGTACAGGCACTGAACGCCCAGCGCGGCGGTGAGGCCCCAGGACGTGGCCGTGGTGCCGAGCCCGCCCCGGCGAGCTTCGATCGACCCCAGTCCGGAGAGCACGAGCAGTGCCAGGAACATTACCTCGGCGCCCGCCCAGGAGCCCCCGCCGGGGCCCTGGGTCAGCGTGCTGAGCAGCGTCGTCACGGCCAGCAGCCCGACCAGGGCGACGCCCGGGGCCATCGCGCGGTCGTTGTAGACCCGGCCGCCCACCCACATGCACCCGGTGGTGACGACGAAGGCGGCATTACCCACCGCAGCAGCCACCCACGCACCGGCCAGGAACTCCCAGGCGAGATAGCACATCACCGCCAGGATCCCCGCCATGAACGACAGCGCCCACACCCGTGCCGCGCGGTTCCTGGCGTGCACCACCGTGTCGGTCAGGAACGCGATGCCGGAGACCACCACCACCAAGGCCGTCGCCAGGCTCATCGTGGCCGGATCCAACCAACTCATCCTCGCTCCTCGTGCGTTGGGCTCGGGTGGGCGGAGCCGGTCGCCGCCGCAGATGGTGCTCCGGTAGCCGGCCCTGGTACTACGGCGGGGAGCCGCACAACGAACGTGGCGCCCTCGTCGGGAGTGCTCTGCACGGTGATGTCGCCGCCATGGGCACGCGCGATATCCCTGCTGATCGGCAACCCCAGACCGCTGCCGTGGGTGGAGGTGTTGCGCACCCGGTCGGAGCGGAAGAACCGGTCGAACAGCAGCGGGAGTTCCTGTTCGGAGATTCCGGGACCGTCATCGCGCACCACGATCCACGCATGCCTGCCGTCACTGGTGACACCCACGGCGATCCGGCCACCGTCGCGGCCGTACTTGATGGCGTTGGAGATCAGGTTGTCCGCGACCTGCCGGATCCGGTCGACGTCGATCCGCGCCCAGGTGGGTTCCACCCCGGTGGCATCGATCCGCATCTGTCGGCTCCGGGCTTGGTCCGAAGCCGCTTCGATGGCGGCGCCGACCACCTCGGACAGGCTCTCCGGGACCGGGGTCACCGTCAACGCGATGCCTTCCCGGGAGTGGGCGGAGGTGGTGAGGATGTCGCCGATCAGGGTGAGCAACCGTCCAGCATTGCGTTCGGCGATCTGCAGGCCACGGCGGGTGCCGGCCGGAAGGCCGTCCGTCTCGGCCGCCAGTTCCAGGAACCCCAGGATGGAGGTCAGCGGGGTGCGCAACTCGTGGGAGACCGAGGCCACGAGGTCGGCACGGGCGCGCACCGCCAATTCCTCAGCGGTGGCGTCACGGCTGACCATCACGATGCCCACGTCCTGTCCCCGCCAGTCCTGCAGTCGGCGCGTGGTCGTTTCCAGTGCTCGGCGGTCCCGGCCCGGCGCTCCGTACCAGTGCAGTTCCCGCTCCACCGTTTCCCCGCGACTGGCTCGCGCGCTCGGCTGGTCGCGCGGATCCATGGGTGTGTACCCGTCAGCCCGGTAGAGTTTCTCCCCGGCGTGCTCGCGCAGTGTCTGCAGCCCGTGATGGGCTTCGTTGGCGACCACCACCCTGCCGTCGGCACCGTAGACGACCACCTCGAAGTCCACCGCATCCAAGACGTCGGTCACCAGGTCTTCCTGTCGTCGCGCACGTTCCACCGCGTGTTGCAGGGACTGCGCCTGGCCCTGGAGCAGATCTTGCTGTGCGCGGACCCGTCGGCTCACCAACTGGGTGATGACGGCCAGCGTCGCGATCACCAGCGGTCCCAGCGCAGCCGAGGTGGGCGTCGCACCGGTGTCCCGGAGGGCCACCAGGCCCCAGTAGGCCACGGCGATCGACACGAGCATCCCGAGGGTAGCCGCCAGTCCGAAGGACCACGCGGTCCAGATCGCCGGGAAGATCCACAGCAGGCCGAGGTCCGCCGCCGGGCTCGATTCGCGCAGCATCCCGATCGCGGCCGCGTTGAGCACCGGTAGCACTATCCGCAACAACCTCGGGTACCGCGGCCAGTTGATCAGCAGCGCAGCCGCGCAGGTAACGAAGGTCACCGCCAGGGAGATCACCAGCAACGTGGGGTAGCGCACCATCCCCGAGAGCACCACCAAGGTGGCGGCCAGGAGCATCAGCGCCGCCAGCAGCATCTGCACCAGGATGAGCGTGCGGGTCGACTCGCGCGGATCACCTGGGGCGCGCTTACCCCCGTCGCTCCCGGTTCTCATTCCCCCGACGTTAGCGTGGATCGGCTCGCGTCCTTTGCGGCCCGGCGGTGTCGGGTGCACGGTTGTGCCCGGGCCCGTGGCACAGTGTGTGGATGGGCACCCAGGAGCGGACGAGGGAGGCAGAACGGCCCGGGGATGTACCGATGCTGTCGGCATTCGCCGCCCACCTGCAGGCTCAGCGTGGGCTGTCGGAGCACACCGTGCGGGGCTACCGCGGGGACGTCGTCTCGCTGCTGGCCACACTGGCCCCGACCGGTTCCGACCCCGAGACGACCGACCTGGCCGGCCTGGACCTGCTCGCGCTGCGCAGTTGGCTGGCTGCGCTGTCGGCGCGCGGTCACGCCCGGGCCAGCATCGCCAGGCGGGCGGCGGCCTCGCGCACCTTCACCGCCTGGGCCGTGCGTAACGGCTGGCTCGCCGTCGACCCCGGGCCGCGGTTGCTGGCACCCCGGGCCGATCAGGTGGTCCCGCACATCCTCACCGAGGCGGAGGCCGGGACCCTCCTGCGCACCGCCGGGGAACTGGCACAGGACGGTGAGCCGGTGGCGGTGCGCGACTGGGCGGCGCTGGAACTGCTGTACGCCTCCGGTCTACGGATCAGCGAGCTGGTGGGTCTGGACATTACGCACGTGGACTTTGGTGACCGGCTGGTGCGGGTGCTGGGCAAAGGCGCCAAGGAACGCATGGTGCCCTTCGGGGTGCCGGCATCGCGGGCGCTGACCCGATGGCTGCACGTGCGCGCAGAACTGGCGACGTCGGTGGCGGGTGACGCGTTGTTCGTGGGTGTGCGCGGCGGACGGGTCGATGCGCGACAGATCCGTACCGTGGTGCACCGGCTCACCGCGCTGGCCGGGGTGCGTGACCTGGCTCCGCACGGGTTGCGCCACTCGGCGGCGACCCATCTGCTCGACCACGGATCCGACCTGCGCTCGGTCCAGGAGGTGCTGGGGCACTCCTCGTTGCAGACCACGCAGCGCTACACCCATATCTCCGCCGAGAGGTTGCGCAGCGCGTTCCATCAGGCCCACCCCAGGGCCTGAGGGTCACCCCTGCAGCGGGTACAGCCTGATGGTCACCGGTCCGGAGCCCACCAGGGCAAGCGGATCCAGGTAGGTGTCCGGGCCCGTGCGTGCGCCCCAGTGCAGGCAGGACTCAGCGCAATGCGCTCCGGCCTCGCCCACTCCCACACGACCGATCACCTCCCCGGCGTGCACCTGCTGACCGGCTCGCACCAGCGGCTCCAGCGGTTCATAGGTGGTACGGATGCCGTCGGGGTGGTCGATGGAGACCACGGTGCGGTCCACCACCGGTCCGGCGAAGGCCACCACTCCGGCTGCGGCGGCGTGCACCGGTGCGCCGACCCCGGCACTCAGGTCCACTCCGCGATGCCCCGGCGACCACACCCGAGCGGGTGGCTCGAAGTGGCGCAGGACCCGTGGCGGTGGCGGTATCGGCCAGCGGTACTCCAGCACGGGGTGCGCCCCCGAGGCCGGACCGGCCCGCGTTGTCTGCGGTTCGCCGCCGGCGGCCGGCCCGGGGACTGCTTCCGGTGCGGCCGGGGTGAGGCCGGACCAGGGCGTGGTGAGCGCCAGTGCCACCAGGGCCACGGCCCCGGCGCCCGCGGCGATCGTACGTAGACCCATCCGGACCTCCTTCGGGCCCCAGCATCGCCGCGGGCCCCGCCACCCACCCCCGACCCCGCTCCGGCTGTGGAGCACCGGTCCGCGGCGGCCGGCCTGTGGATGATCCTTGGCGCAGCGTGAGCATCGTCTCAGTGCCCGTTGTCTCCGGGCGGGCCCTTGGGCCTGGTGTGGCGGCGCCGATCGGGTAGCATGGGCCCCGCAGTCGGTGTGTCTGCAGGCTTGTCCTGCGACGAACCGGCTGACATCGCGCGCTCACGCTCCCGCTGTGCGGGGGTCTCGTGGCGAGGTCCGGGACGAAGGTCACGGTGCCGCGAGGCCGTGAGCACCAGGAGTAGCCACCAGTACCGGTGGCCACGAACAACCGAACTGTGCGTCCTCGCGGCGCACCCGATCCGCGGCCTGTGCGCCGCGGGAGGAGGAACACAGCCATGGCTGTTGTCACCATGCGCCAGCTCCTTGAGAGCGGCGTCCACTTCGGGCATCAGACCCGCCGGTGGAACCCGAAGATGAAGCGTTTCATCTTCACCGAACGCAACGGGATCTACATCATCGACCTGCAGAAGTCCCTGCAGGACATCGACCGCGCCTACTCCTTCGTCAAGGACACCGTGGCCCACGGTGGCACGATCCTGTTCGTCGGCACCAAGAAGCAGGCCCAGGAAGCGGTCGAGGAGCAGGCCACCCGGGTCGGCATGCCCTACGTGAACCAGCGTTGGCTGGGCGGCATGCTGACCAACTTCGGCACCGTCTCCAAGCGCCTGCAGCGGCTGAAGGAGTTGGAGGAGGTCGACTTCGACGACGTCGCCTCCTCGGCATACACCAAGAAGGAACTGCTGATGCAGCGCCGGGAGAAGGACAAACTCACCCGGACCCTGGGCGGCATCCGCGAGATGGCCAAGGTTCCCTCGGCGGTGTGGGTGGTGGACACCAAGAAGGAGCACCTGGCCGTCGCCGAGGCCCGCAAGCTCAACATCCCCGTGGTGGCCATCCTGGATACCAACTGCGACCCGGACGAGGTCGACTACCCGATCCCGGGCAACGACGACGCGATCCGGGCCGTCTCGCTGCTGACCCGGGTGGTGGCCGACGCCGTCGCCGAGGGCCTGATCGCCCGGCACGGTGGTGACAAGGCCGAGGGTGCCGCAGCCGAGGCCGAGCCGCTGGCGGAGTGGGAACGCGAACTGCTCGCCACCCACGAGGCCGAGCAGTCCGGAGCCACCTCGGTGGCCGGCGCCGAGCAGCCCGACCCCGAGGTCGAGGCCGCCCAGCAGGTTGCCGGTGCCACCAACGAGGCCGAGGATGTGGCCGCCGTGGCCGAAGAGGCCGGGGTCACCCCGGCCCCGGCCCCGGAGCCGGAGCCCGCGCAGGCCGAGACCGCCGAGGCCCCCGCGGCCGGAGCGACCGAGACCGACCCCGCCCAGGAGCAGGCGTCCACCGAGGACGCCACGCCCGCGGACGAGGCCTGAGACTCCACTACCACCGATCTGGGAAGGATCACCGATGGCGAACTACACCGCCGCTGACATCAAGGCGCTGCGTGAGCGCACCGGCGCCGGCATGCTCGACGTCAAGAAGGCCCTGGACGAGGCCGGGGGTGACAGCGACAAGGCGCTGGAACTCATCCGCATCAAGGGCCTGAAGGGCGTCAGCAAGCGCGAGGACCGGGCCGCATCGGACGGCCTGGTGGCCAGTTCCATCGTTGCGGGGGAGGGCGGCCAGCGCGGCGTGCTGGTCGAGGTCAACTCCGAGACCGACTTCGTGGCCAAGAACGACACCTTCGTCGAACTGGCCGGCAAGGTTGTCACCGCAGCCGCGGGCTCCGAGGCCACCGACGCCGAGGCCCTGCTGGCCGAGGACGTCGAGGGCCGCACCCTTCGCGAACTGGTCGACGAGACCGCCGCGACGCTGGGGGAGAAACTGGTCGTGCGCCGGCTCGCCCGGGTGGACGGCGAGGTGGTCACCGAGTACCTGCACCGCACCTCCAAGGACCTGCCCCCGCAGGTGGGCGTGCTGGTGGCCTCCGACGGCGCCGGAGGCGCCGTGGCCCGGGACGTGGCGATGCACATCGCCGCCTACTCCCCGACCTACCTCTCCCGGGATGACGTACCGGCGGACCTCGTGACCGACGAGCGCCGGATCGCCGAGGAGACCGCGATCGCCGAGGGCAAGCCGGAGCGAGCGCTGCCCAAGATCATCGAGGGCCGCCTGAACGGCTTCTTCAAGGAGAACGTGCTGCTGGACCAGCCGTTCGCCAAGGACCCCAAGCAGACCGTGGGCCAGATCGTGGCCGACGCCGGTGGCACCATCACCGGCTACGCGCGGTTCCGCGTCGGGGCCTGAGCGGTTCCAGGCACCTTGACGCCGGCCCCGGCCCTACGCAGGGTCGGGGCCGGCGTCGTCCGGGGCGCGAGCCGGGCCGGTCGCCCGTCTCGGGCATCATGGAACCAGTCCCACCGGATCACCAGCACAGGGAGTAGCCGATGAGCACCAGCGAACCCACCCACCGCCGAGTCCTGCTGAAACTGTCCGGGGAGGTGTTCGGAGGTGGCAGCGTCGGCCTGGACCCGGACGTCGTAGCCGGGGTGGCACAGCAGGTGGCCGTCGCGGCGAACGACGGCGTGCAGGTGGCCATCGTGGTGGGTGGAGGCAACTTCTTCCGCGGCGCGGAGTTGTCCCAGCGCGGTCTGGACCGAGCCCGTGCGGACTACATGGGCATGCTCGGTACCGTGATGAACTGTCTGGCGCTGCAGGACTTCCTGGAGAAGGCCGGGGTCAGCACCCGGGTGCAGACGGCGATCACGATGGGTCAGGTGGCCGAGCCGTACATTCCGCTCCGGGCGATCCGCCACCTGGAGAAGGGCCGTGTGGTGATCTTCGGAGCCGGCGCCGGGATGCCCTACTTCTCCACCGACACCGTCGCGATCCAGCGCGCCCTGGAGACCCACTGCGTGGAGGTACTGGTCGGCAAGAACGGCGTGGACGGGGTCTACTCCGCCGACCCACGCACCGACCCCAGCGCCGAGAAGATCCAGCGACTGACCTTCGACGAGGCGATCCAGCGGGACCTGCGCGTCGTGGACTCCACCGCGCTGGCACTGTGCCGGGACAACGATCTACCGATGCAGGTTTTCGGGATGGAGGAGCCCGGCAACGTCACGCGGGCCCTGCGTGGTGAGATGATCGGGACGCTGGTCACCTCACGGTGAGCACGGGTCCGCAGCGACGAACAAGGAGACACCGATGATCGACGACATCCTCCTCGAGGCCGAGGAGAAGATGACCAAAGCAGTGGAGGTCGCCCGGGAGGACCTGGGCGGTATCCGCACCGGGCGGGCAAACGTCGGGATGTTCAACAAACTCGAGGTGGATTACTACGGTGCCCCCACCCCGCTGCAGCAACTGGCGTCGATGACCATCCCGGAAGCGCGCACCGTGCTGATCTCGCCCTACGACAAGTCCTCGATGCAGGCGATCGAGAAGACCCTGCGCGAGTCCGACCTGGGCGTCAACCCCTCCAACGACGGCGTGGTGATCCGGGTGGTGCTGCCGACACTGACCGAGGAACGGCGGCGCGACTACGTCAAACTGGCCAAGTCCAAGGGCGAGGACGCGCGGGTTTCGGTGCGCAGCATCCGCCGCCGGGCCCGTGAGGACCTGGAGAAGCTCTCCAAGGACGGCGACGTCGGTGAGGACGAGGTGAATCGGGCACAGACCGAACTGGAATCCCTGACCCGCCGGCACACCGACGAAGTGGACGCACTGTTGGCCGGTAAGGAGAAGGAACTGCTCGAGGTGTGATCACCCGCCCATGAGTGAGCAGGATCCAGACCCCGGCGGGGTGCCGCTGACCCGCCGGCAGCTGCGGGCCGCCGAGCGCGCTCGCGCGCAGGAGCAGGCGCGTGTCGAGGAGGAGGCTCGGCTCGGAGGCACGACGAACTCACCCACCGATCCGACGCCGGCGTCGGCGGAATCGCCGGCTGTGCCGGCACCCGCTGCTGCACTGACGGCCCTCGACCCGCAACAGGCGCTGCGGGCGGCCGAGCCGCCCGCTTCGCGCGCCGGCCGGGACCTGCGCTGGGCGATCGGTGTGGGTCTGGTGCTGGGCGCGGTGCTGGTGGCGTCGCTGTTCATCCGCACCGAGGGATTCGTGGTGCTGGTGGCCCTCGCCTGTGGGGTAGCCCTGTGGGAACTGGCCCGCGCGGTGCGAACCCGGGACATCAAGATCCCGCTGCTTCCGCTGCTGGTGGGGGCCGCCGGGATCCTCATCTCCGCCTACACCTCGGGGATCGAGGCGATGTGGGTGGCATTCATTCTCACCGCAGGGGGAACGTTCGTCTGGCGGGTGCTCGATGGCAGCGGGCCGCCCGCGCTACGAGATGCCACCGCAGCGATCTTCGCCGCCGCCTACATCCCGTTCCTGGCCGGGTTCGTGATCCTGATGCTCACCGGGTCCGGACCGATCCTGGTGCTGACCTTCATCGCCTTGGTCGTGGCCAATGACGTCGGGGGGTACGCCGCAGGGGCCCTTTACGGCAAACATCCGATGGCCCCCACGGTGAGCCCGAAGAAGTCCTGGGAGGGCTTCGGCGGGTCGATCCTGCTGACCGTGGTCACCGGCATCGCCCTGACCGTGCTGGCTCTGGGCGGGGCCTGGTGGGTCGGTGTGGTCTTCGGGCTGCTCACGGTGGTGGCAGCCACGGTGGGGGACCTGTCCGAATCACTCCTCAAGCGTGATCTGGGGGTCAAGGACATGGGCACGGTGCTGCCCGGGCACGGCGGAGTGCTCGATCGGGTGGACTCGATCCTGGTGGCCGCGCCTGTGGTGTACGTCGCCCAGTTCCTGCTCCTGGGCACGTGATCTCGGCCGGTCGGGCGAGTGCGCGCCCCGCCGACGCCCTGGTTGTGGCACGGTACTGGCAGTAATCGCACATCGGTGCCGGTACGGAATACTTCTCGGCAGAGCCGGATTCGCAGGACAGGAAGGAGCGCGGCATGGAGGACCTGTTCCCCACGGTCGGTCGCTGGGCCAGTGGCTACGACCGGGAGGAGGTCGAAGAGTTCTTCGAGCGCGCCAAGTCGGCCTACGAGAGCGGTGACACCGGGATGAGTAGCGCCGATGTGCGTTCGGCCGCCTTCGACCTCGTCCGGCACGGCTACGACCCGGCAGCGGTCGACGCCGCCCTGGACCGACTCGAGGCCGCATTCATCCAACGTGACCGCAGCGAGTTCGTGACCAGTGCCAGCCAGGACGCCTGGATGGAGCAGGTGGCCGAGCGCGCCACCTCCCTGTATCCGCGCCTGGTACGTCCGCCCGGGGAGCGGTTCGCCCCACCCGAGCGCGGCCGCGGTTACGACAGCGGGGCCGTCGACGCCGCCCTGGACCGGTTGGTGGCCTACTTCGATGAGGGCGCCCACCTGAGCGCCTCCGAGCTGCGTTCGGTCACCTTTCCCTCCGCCCCGCGGTCCCGGGCCTACGCCGAGGGTCCGGTGGATGCCTACCTGGATCGAGCGATCGATATCCTCCTGGCGGTGGAGTGATCCGCACGCTGACCATCCTGGGCAGCACCGGTTCGATCGGCACCCAGGCCCTGGAGGTCGTTGCCGCGCACCCGGATTCCTTCGCGGTCGTGGCGTTGGCCGCCGGTGGGTCGGACCTGCATCTGCTGGCCGAACAGGTTCTCCAGCACGCCCCCGCCCAGGTTGCCCTGGCTACCGGCAGCGCCGCGGACTTCGCGACCGCGCTGGCCGCCCGGGCCAGCAGTCTGGGCCGGCCCGTGCCCGAGGTGGACGTGCGGACCGGGGCGGAGGCGGCCGCGGAGGTGGCCGGTAACGGTGCCGACGTCGTGCTCAACGGCATCACCGGT
Source organism: Pseudactinotalea sp. Z1748 (assembly GCF_049725185.1). NCBI lineage: Bacteria > Bacillati > Actinomycetota > Actinomycetes > Micrococcales > Cellulomonadaceae > Pseudactinotalea > Pseudactinotalea sp. Z1748. Next base: position 92,423 of record NZ_JBMPQB010000004.1, read on the forward strand.
TCGGTGGGCCTGGGCCCCACCCTGGCGGCACTCGCCGCCGGTTCCACCCTGGCGCTGGCGAACAAGGAGTCCCTGATCGCCGGTGGGGCACTGGTGCGCGCCGCCCAGCAGCGCCCGGACCAGATCGTGCCGGTGGACTCCGAGCACTCGGCCATCGCCCAGGCCCTGCGTGGTGGTCGGCGTGAGGAGGTGCGACGTCTGGTGCTCACCGCATCCGGCGGCCCCTTCCGTGGGCGTACCCGGGCGGAGTTGGCGGATGTCACCCCCGCCCAGGCGCTGGCCCATCCCAACTTCGACATGGGCCTGGTGGTCACCACCAACTCGGCCACGATGGTGAACAAGGGCCTGGAGGTGATCGAGGCGCACCTGCTCTTCGATGTGCCCCTGGCCGCCATCGAGGTCGTCGTGCACCCCCAGCAGCAGATCCACTCCATGGTGGAGTTCCGGGACGGCTCCACCTTGGCCCAGATCGGCCCGCCCCGGATGCTCGTTCCGATCGCCCTGGGCCTGTCCTGGCCGGACCGGCTGGACGGCGTCGATGTACCCACCGACTGGTCCATCACCCAGTCGTGGCAGTTCCACCCGTTGGACGGTGAAGCCTTTCCCGCGGTGGCACTGGCCCGCTCGGCCGCCGAGGCCGGGGGCACCCATCCGGCGGTTTACAACGCCGCGAACGAGGAGTGCGTGGCCGCGTTCCACACCGGCAGGATCGGCTTCCCGGCCATCGTCGATACGGTAGCCAGAGTGGTCGCCGAACACCGCGGACCGGCACACCTGGACCTGGCCGCGGTGACCCGGGCCGAGTCATGGGCCCGTGGCCGCGTCCACGAACTGATCCGCTGAACCCCCAGGAGCTTCACATGCCCGTCGCCATCGTCACCGGAGCCTCCCGCGGTATCGGCGCCCATCTGGTTCGAGCGCTGGTGAGCGCCAATTGGCGGGTAGTAGCCCTGGCCCGGGATACCGGCCGGCTGGAGGACCTGGCTGCCGACGTCGGTGCCGCCACCGGGGTGCCGACCCGTGCGGTGCTGCCGATCGGGTGCGACGTGACCGACGCCGCCCAGGTGAGCGCCGCCGTCGGGCAGGCACTGCAGGCCTTCGGGCAGGTGGACCTGTTGGTCAACAACGCGGGGTTGAACCACCGGGAAGCCCCGCTCTGGGAGGTCGATGCCCAGGAGTGGTGGCAGGTGCTGACCACCAACGTCAAAGGCCCCTACCTGCTCACCCGCGAGGTGGTGCCGCACATGATCGCCTCCGGCGGAGGCCGGATCGTCAACATCAACTCCGGCTCCGGAGTGCGCGACAATGCTGAGTCCAGCGGCTACAACGCCTCCAAGAGCGCGCTGTTCCGGATCACCGGGGCCACCGCCCTGGCCGGCGCGGAGCACGGGATCTTCGCCTTCGACCTGGCCCCCGGCGTGGTGCGCACCGACATGACCGCTGTGATGGCCGTCCACTCCGAGCGCACCGAGTGGACCAGCCCGGAGGAGGTGGCCCGGCTCTGCCTGGCCCTGGCCGGCGGGGAGTTGGACGACTACTCGGGCCGGATGGTGCGCGCCGGTGCCGATACCGTGGCCGAACTGCGGGCCCGGGCCGGGCACCTGCCCACCGAGGCGCGCCGGTTACGGCTGGTCCCGTGGGGTGAGGACGATCCCCTCGCCTGAGCCGGCACCCGGGACCGCCCCGTCCAGCCGTACGGGCCAGGCCGGCCTGGACCGACCTGCCACGCCCGGCGCTGTCCGGGGACTCGATCGTGCACCTGGACGCCCGGTCGGACAACCTGCTCGAGGACGTACGCTAACCCTGGTGCACGAAGGGGAAGAAGGAGCCCATGGAGTTCTGGTTCGGCGTCGGGGTGATCGTGGTGGGCATCATCGTGTCCATCGCCCTGCACGAGATCGGGCACCTGGTCCCGGCCAAACTGTTCGGCGTCCGGGTGACCGACTACTTCGTCGGGTTCGGCAAGACGCTATGGTCCACCAAGCGCGGCGAGACCGAGTACGGCGTCAAGATGCTGCCCCTGGGCGGTTTCGTACGGATGGTGGGCATGTTCCCGCCGGCGCGGGCCGAGAGTGCCCACGCGAGCGAGCGCACCGGCGTACGTGGCTGGATGGACCGGGCCGCCCAGGACGCCCGCACCTTCACCGCCCAGGAGGTGGTCCCAGGCCAGGAGCATCGTTCGTTCTACGCCCTGACGGTGCCCCGCAAACTCGGCGTGATGTTCGGCGGCCCGGTGATGAACCTGATCATCGCCGCCGTGCTGTTCGCGATCATCCTGACCACGATCGGCCAACTCATGCCCACCAACCGGCTGGGCTCGGTCTCGGAGTGTGTGCTCCCGGCCGGAGAGAGCAGGGAGTGCACGGACACCGACCCGGCCGCCCCGGCCCACCAGGGTGGACTGGAGCCCGACGACGTGATCGTGTCCTGGGGCGGCACCGCGGTGAGCGGCTGGGAGGATGTCTCCGAGGCGATCGTCCAGGGCGGCACCGGCCCCGCCGCGGTGGTCGTGGAACGCGCGGGTGAGGAGGTGACCTTGACCGTCACCCCGGCGCTGGCGGAGCGTCCGATGGTCGACGACGGCGGCCGGCCGGTGCTGGGCCCGGACGGGCAGGTCCGCACCACCCAGGTGCCGTTCGTGGGGATCAGCCCGGCCGGGGAACTGGTGCGCCAGCCGATCACGGCGGTCCCGGAGGTGGTCTGGAACGTTTTCAGCGGCACCGTGCGGGTGGTGGTGACCCTGCCCCAACGGCTGGTCGGCATTACGCAATCACTGCTCGGCAACGCCGAACGTGACCCCGGTGTGATGGGCCTGATCGGCGTGGGCCGCTTCGCCGGGGAGATCGCCTCGGTGGAGTTGAGTGACTACGGCCCGGCCGAGCGCACCGCGGACATGCTCTCCCTGATCGCCTCGCTGAACATGGCGCTGTTCGTGTTCAACATGATCCCGCTGCTACCCCTGGACGGCGGACACATCGCCGGGGCGTTGTTCGAGGGGGCCAGGCGCCGTGTGGCGGGCCTCTTCGGGCGGGCCGACCCGGGGCCGGTGGACACCGCCCGGCTGATGCCACTGACCTACGTGGTGGTGATCGTGATGATCGGGATGAGTCTGCTGCTGGCCGTGGCCGACATCATCGACCCGATCACACTGACCTGACCGGGTACCGACCACTTACACTGAGGGCGTGAGCGTACCTGTCGATCTCGGGATCCCCACCGTCAAAGCGGCGCCCCCGGTGCTGCGGCCCCGGCGCAAGACCCGCATGGTCAATGTCGGTCCGCTGCAGGTGGGTTCGGAGGCGCCGATCACGGTGCAGTCGATGACGACCACCGCCACCACCGACATCAACGCCACCTTGCAGCAGATCGCCGAACTGACTGCCGCCGGATGCGACATCGTGCGGGTGGCGGTGCCCACCCCCGAGGACGCTGCCGCACTACCGATCATCGCCAAGAAGTCCCAGATCCCCGTGATCGCCGATATCCACTTCCAGCCCAAGTACGTCTACGCCGCGATCGACGCCGGATGCGCAGCCGTACGGGTCAACCCCGGCAACATCCGAAAGTTCGACGATCAGGTCAAGGAGATTGCCCGGGCCGCCTCCGAGGCCGGAGTCTCGATCCGGATCGGGGTGAACGCCGGTTCGCTGGACAAACGCCTGCTCGCCAAGTACGGAAAGCCCACCCCGGAGGCACTGGTGGAGTCGGCGGTGTGGGAGGCCTCCCTGTTCGAGGAGCACGGCTTCACCGACTTCAAGATCTCGGTGAAGCACCACGACCCGGTAGTGATGGTGCGCGCCTACGAACTGCTCGCCGAGGCGGGCGACTGGCCGCTGCACCTGGGGGTCACCGAGGCCGGTCCGGCCTTCCAGGGCACGATCAAGTCCGCCACCGCGTTCGGGGCGCTGTTGTCCCGGGGCATCGGGGACACCATCCGGGTGTCGCTGTCCGCCCCGCCGGTGGAGGAGGTCAAGGTGGGCTTGCAGATCCTGCAGTCCCTGAACCTGGCCGAGCGCAAACTGGAGATCGTCTCCTGCCCCTCCTGCGGCCGGGCACAGGTGGACGTGTACACCCTGGCCGATCAGGTCACCGCGGGCCTGGAACACTTGACGGTGCCGCTGCGGGTCGCGGTGATGGGCTGCGTCGTCAACGGTCCCGGTGAGGCTCGCGAGGCCGACCTGGGCGTGGCCTCCGGCAACGGCAAGGGCCAGATCTTCGTCAAGGGAGAGGTCATCAAGACCGTGCCGGAGGAGTTGATCGTCGAGACGCTCCTGGCAGAGGCCAACCGGATCGCCTCCGAGATGGAGGTCGACGACGATGCCGGGGCCCCGCAGGTCAGCGTCTCCTGAGCGACATGCGTGAATGGCCGCGGCGACGGTCCCGCCCCCGACGGGAACGGTCGGGCCATCTGCAACTGGCGGGCGAGCCGGTATCCATCGTCGAGGCCGGCGTGGTCGGCGTGGAGCGGGTGCGGGCCCGGGCGGCGCTCGACCCGGTGGCCGCGGCGTTGCTGGCCGAGTACGTGGAGGCCTTGTCGGACAACGTCTACAGCCGTGCCCAGGTGCTGTGCGCGATGCGCTCGGAGGAGTTGCTCGGATTGTGCCTGGCCGCGGGCAACCTGGTGCCGCTCGACCTGCCCCCGGAGGGCCTGGAGGCGCTGGCCGAGCATGTGCGCCGGCGTGGCCAGCGATTCTCCTCCCTGGTGGGCCCGGGAGAACAGGTGCTGGCCCTGTGGCCGCTGCTGCGCCGTCACCTCGGCCCGCCCAGGGAGGTGCGCTCGGACCAGCCGTCGCTGATGATCGATCACGATCCCGCGATCGGGGCCGACCCGCGTGTGCGTCAGTCCACCCCGGAGGACCTGGACATCCTCCTCCCGGCGTGCGTCGCGATGTTCACCGAGGAGGTCGGGTACTCACCGCTGACCGCCGGTGGCGGGTATGAGCGCCGGATCAAGGCGCTGGTGAATCAGGGCCGATCCCTGGTGCGCATCGATGAGGGACCCAGGGGGCGCGAGGTGGTGTTCAAGGCGGAACTCGGCACCGTCGGCCTGGGTGTGGCCCAGATCCAGGGCGTCTGGGTGCACCCCCGCCATCGCGGCCGGGGGCTGGCTGCACCCGGGATGGCCGCGGTCATCCAGCACGCCCGGGCACATTTCGCCCCGATCGTGTCGCTCTATGTGAACTCCTACAACACCTCCGCCCTGGCCACCTACCACCGTGCGGGCTTTCGCCAGGTCGGCACCTTCGCCACCATCCTCCTCTAGCCCCTGGCAGCACCCCGGGGCCAGGACGGTCAGCGCAGGAGTCTGGACATGCGGCGGTCGGCCAGGAGCCTACCGCCGGTCTGGCATGTGGGGCAGTACTGCAGCGAGGAGTCGGCGAAGGAGACCTGTGCGATGACGTCGCCGCACACTGCGCACGCCTGACCGGTGCGTCCGTGCACCGCCATCCCCGTGCGCTTCACATCCTTCAACTCGGCCGGCCCCTTACCCGAGGCTGCCTCGATCGCACGTGTCAGTACGCTCTCGATCGCGGCGAACAACCGGTCCCGGGCGCCGGAGTCCAGGGTCCGGGTCAGCGCGAACGGGCTGAGCCGGGCGGCGTGCAGAATCTCATCGGAGTAGGCATTGCCGATCCCGGCGATCAGGCTCTGATCTCGCAGGACGCCCTTGACCTGGGCGTTCCGGACATCGAGCAACTCCTCGAAGCGGGCGCGGGTGAACTCCGCGGAGAGCGGGTCCACCCCCAGCGTGGCGATCCGCTCCACGTCGGCGGCCCTGCGCACCACGTGCACGGCGAGCTTCTTCGTGGTGCCGGCTTCGGACAGGTCCAAAGCCCCCCGGTCGAGCAGCACCCGCACCGCCAGGCCGGACTTGCCCGGCCGAGGCGAGCGGGTCGGCGCCTCCTCGTGCCAGCGCACCCATCCACCGCGGGCGAGGTGGAAGACCAGGTGCACCTCGTCGTCGCCGGTGCGGGCAGTGATGTCGATCCATTTCCCGTGCCGTTGCACGCCGGCGACGTGCGCTCCGTGCAGGGCGGTGACCGGTGGGTCGTAGGTCTTCAGCGCGGGGAAGGAGACCACGTGCACCGCGTGCATCACCCGGCCGGTCAGCTGCGCGTGCAGCGCCTGAACCAGCCCTTGGACCTCGGGCATCTCTGGCACCTGCTCATTCTGGCAGAGCCGCTCGGGCGATGCTTCACGCGCGGCGCCCGATGTGCACGCCTACCGGGACGGGCCGCAGCGCGGTGGCCGATAGACTCGGCCGCGTGATACTGCGAATGTCGACGTTGTTCGTCCGAACCCTGCGTGAGGACCCGGTGGACGCCGAGGTCGCCAGCCACAAACTGCTCGTGCGGGCCGGCTACATCCGCCGCGCCGCGCCGGGGATCTACTCCTGGCTGCCGCTGGGACTGCGGGTGCTGGGCAAGATCGAGGCGATCGTGCGTGCGGAGATGAATGCCTCCGGCGCCCAGGAGGTGCACTTCCCCGCGCTGCTGCCCAAGGAGCCCTATGAGGCCTCCAACCGGTGGGAGGAGTACGGTCCGAACATCTTCCGGCTCCAGGATCGCAAGGAGGCCGACTACTTGCTGGCCCCCACGCACGAGGAGATGTTCACCCTGCTGGTCAAGGATCTGTACTCCTCGTACAAGGATCTGCCCCTGATGCTGTACCAGATCCAGACCAAGTACCGCGACGAGGCCCGTCCCCGCGCCGGGCTGTTGCGCGGGCGGGAGTTCATCATGAAGGACGCCTACTCCTTCGACATCGACGAGGAGGCTCTGAAAGTCTCCTACGCCTCCCAGCGCGATGCCTACGAGCGTATCTTCGACCGACTGGGTCTGGACTATGTGATCGTCTCGGCGATGAGTGGGGCGATGGGCGGATCCTTCTCCGAGGAGTTCCTGCACCCCTCCGATGTGGGGGAGGACACGTATGTGCGCTCCCCGGGCGGGTACGCGGCCAACATCGAGGCCGTCACCACGCCCGTACCGCCGGACGCCGACGCCACGGGCGTGCCCGCCGCGCACGTGGAGGACACCCCGGACACCCCCACCATCGAGACCCTGGTGGACTTCGCCAACGACCACTTCCCCCGCAGCGATCGCCCCTGGCAGGCAGCGGACACGCTGAAGAACGTGGCCATCACCGCCACCCACCCCGACGGGCGCCGGGAGGTGCTCGTAGTCGGTGTTCCCGGGGACCGGCAGGTGGATATGGATCGCCTGCAGGCCGCGATGGAGCCGGCGCTGGTGGAGGCCGCCACCGACGAGGACCTGGCCAACCGGCCCGAACTCGTGCCCGGTTACATGGGGCCGGCGGTCCTGGGTCCCAATGGGACTCCGCGCGACCAGGACGACCCCGACGGTTCGGCCGGCACCGGCGCGGCGCGCTACCTGCTCGACCCGCGTATCGTGCCCGGCACGGTGTGGATGACCGGCGCCAACGAACCCGGCAAGCACGTCCTCGACCTGGTCGCCGGGCGGGACTTCACCGCTGACGGCACCATCGAGGCCGCCGAGGTGCGCGCCGGCGACCCGGCTCCGGACGGGTCCGGACCGCTGGAGCTGGCCCGCGGCATCGAGATCGGACACGTCTTCGCGCTGGGCACCACCTACGCTGCGGCCCTGGGCCTGAACGTGCTCGACGAGAACGGCAAGACCCGGGTGGTCACCATGGGCTCCTACGGCCTGGGCGTCACCCGGGTGTTGGCCGCGATCGCCGAAGCCACCCACGACGAGAACGGGCTGTGCTGGCCGGTGCAGGTCGCCCCGGCACATCTGCACATCGTCGCCACGGGTAAGGATCCACACGTGCTGACCACCGCGGAGCAGATCGCCGCCGACCTGGATGCCGAGGGCGTGGAGGTGCTGCTCGATGACCGTCCGAAGGTCTCCGCCGGGGTGAAGTTCGCTGACGCCGAACTGCTCGGGGTGCCGTACACGCTGGTGGTCGGACGCGGTCTGGCCGACGGCGTGGTGGAGTTTCGCGAACGGGCCAGCGGCGCCCGGCACGACATCCAGGCGGGCGTGGCGGCCACCGAGGTACGGCACCGGCTGGCCGAAGCCGGCCGCTAGCGACCTCGGGGCACCGGGTTCAGCCGGCCCGCCCCGGGAACGTCGGCACCGGCTCGCCCCGGCCGTGCACCGCCAGCGCAGCCGTGATGACCTGAATGGCGATCAACTCCCGGTCAGCGCCCTCCTCGGCGGACTCGAGCAGGTTCAGCCACGCCGGCACGCGGGTCAGGGCGAGGGCCTGGGCCTGGGCGGGCAGGTCCTCGAACGCCAGGGCGTAGGCGATCTCCCGTGGGTCCTCCCCGGTACCGGAGAACCCGCCACGGGTGGCGACCAGTTCGGCCTGGGCCCGCAGTTCCTGGGCCCGCTGGGCCAACCGGGCCGCCTCCTCCCCACTGGCCCGGCCGGCCCGCACCTCCGCCAGGTACCCGGCGGCATCCAGCGCCCGGCACAGCGGCGCGGCCTCGGGGCCGAAGGCGGCTGGATAGGCATCGGCCGGGTCGGCCGGTTCAGCCGGGGGCGGCGCCGGGTCCACGCCGAGCGCGCCGGCCAGGTCCCGGGCGTGCACGTGCTGGTTGGCCGATACCGAGACCAGCAGTACGGCCAGGTCGGGCTCGACGCCTGCGGCGCCACCACGAAGTTGCGGTGCCGCTGCCTCCAGTGCCGCCAGCACATCCGATGCACCGGCGGCGGTGATGGGCTCGGGCTGGGCCGGCGGGGCGTCCTCCGGGTCCTCCGGTTCGGGCCGGGGCGGTGGTTCCCACACTCCTCCGAGCGCCTCCAGATGTGCCTGCGCGTCAGCAGCCGCCGCCCGCAGGACCCCGGCCACCTCCTCCGGTGCGTCCGGGATCGCCAGTTCGGCGCTCTGCACGATCACCGAAACAGCCTGGGCCGCCTCCTGGCGGACCTCGTCCTGGCCCTCGGGAACGGGCGCGGGCGCCGGCGGCACATCCAGGCGGACCCCGCACCCGGTGAGGATCAGGAGAACGGCCAGGACCACGCTGCGCCGGTACCATCGGGTTCGCCCCCGGGGGGCGGACGTGGAAATCTGCACGCGTTGATCGTGCCACGTTCGGGCCTTAGGCTGTGGCATCAGCACCGCCCGCGGACAACTTCACACGAGGTGAGAACCATGAGCCCGTCAGACGTCTCTGCCGTACTGCTCCAGGCACTCTCGCCCGTGGTGTCCGAGCAGGGCCTGTACCTGGAGGAGGTCGCCGTCGGCGGCTCCGGCCGCAACCGGACCCTCACCGTGGTGATCGACCTGCCGGAAGGTCCCGGGGGTGTCTCCTCGGACCAACTGGCCGAGGTTTCCCGCGCGGTCTCCAACCGCCTGGACGACGTCGACCACGTGCTCCGCGGCCCCTACCAGCTCGAGGTGACCACCCCCGGCATCTCGCGCCCACTGACGCAGCCGCGCCATTTCGGGCGCGCCGTGGGCCGGCTGGCCACGGTGACGACGACCGAAGGCATCGTGCGGGGGCGTATCGTTGCCGCCGACGACGACGGTCTGCAGGTGCGCCAGCCTCCGAACCGGCGCGGCGCACCGGCACCGGAGCCGCTGGTCCTGACCTGGGACGAGGTCCGCCAGGGCACGGTCGAGGTGGAGTTCGGCTCCCCGGCCGACGCCTGAAGGTCCCCCTGTCTGTTCGAGGTTTTCTGGAAGGAGTGTCGGCATGGACGTGGACATGAATGTCCTGCGGATGATCGAGCGGGAGCGCGAGATCAGCCTGGACGTACTGGTGGGGGCGATCGAGCAGGCACTGGAGTCCGCCTACCACCGCACCCCGGGGGCCCTGGCGGACGCCCGCGTGGAGCTGGACCGCAGCAGCGGCCACGTGACCGTCTATGCCCGGGAGCGGATCGAGCGCGAGGTCCCGGCGGATCCCGCGGAGCAGAACCAGGAGGACGGCGCGCCCGCCGAGGCCTACCCGTCCGGCCCTGGGTACGACCTGGGCCCGGAGTTCGACCACACCCCGGACAACTTCGGGCGGATCGCCACCGCGACCGCCCGCCAGGTGATCATGCAGCGCCTGCGGGACGCTGAGGACGACCAGGTGCTCGGGGTCTTCCGCGGCAAGGAGGACGAGGTGATCGCCGGCATCATCCAGCAGGGTCGGGACCCGCGGATGGTGTTCATCGACGTCGGCGGGGTTGAGGCGGTACTGCCCCCGCACGAGCAGGTGCCAGGAGAGGACTACACCCACGGCACCCGGATCCGGGCCTATGTGCTCGATGTCACTCGCGGGCCGAAGGGGCCTTCGATCACGGTCTCGCGCACCCACCCGAACCTGGTGCGGCGACTGTTCGCCCTGGAGGTCCCGGAGATCACCGACGGATCGGTGGAGATCTCCGCCCTGGCCCGGGAAGCAGGGCACCGCACCAAGATGGCCGTGCGCTCCACCGTGCCCGGCCTGGGCGCCAAGGGAGCCTGCATAGGGCCCATGGGACAACGTGTCCGGGCGGTGATGGCGGAGTTGCAGGGCGAGAAGATCGACATCGTCGACTACTCCGACGACCCGGCCGAGTTCGTGGCCAGTGCGTTGTCACCGGCGCGGGTCTCCAGTGTGGAGATCGTCGATGAGCAGGCCCGTTCCGCCCGCGTGGTGGTGCCCGATTACCAACTCTCGCTGGCGATCGGCAAGGAGGGGCAGAACGCCCGCCTGGCGGCCCGGCTGACCGGCTGGAAGATCGACATTCGACCGGACGAGCCGGGGGAGTAGTACACTTGTCGACGGGCTTGGGACCGGTTCGCACGTGTGTGGGGTGCCGGGAACGGGCCCCGCGGTCCGACTTGGTGCGCTTGGTGCGGGATCGATCGATTGCGGCCCAGGCCGTGATCGTGGATCCGGCGGCACGCGTGCCGGGCCGAGGTTGCTGGGTGCATCCGCATTCTGGTTGCCTGGACCGTGCCGTGCGAAAGCGAGCGATCTCCCGGGCCCTGCGTCTGAGTGAACCAGTAGTTTTGGACGCTGTTCTGGAGTGGTTCGCCGCACATGAACCGTTGATCAGTCGAACAGAGAGCGGGTCGACACACTATGGGAACCCGATGAGTCCCCAGCGATGAGTACGAACCACTAACAGCGGTCCACCCTGTCCTGGGCGGGCCGAGGACAGGAGAGATGTGGCCAAGGTCCGCGTCCACGAGCTCGCTAAGGAGCTCGGCGTCGACAGTAAGTCCGTCATGGCGAAGTTGAGTGAACTCGGCGAATTCGTCAAGTCGGCATCGTCCACGATCGAACCGCCCGTGCAGCGCAGGCTGCGCGAGGCGTTCCCCCCGCCGCCAGAGGGGGAGAAGGCGGAGCCCAAGCCCGCCAAGACCAAGGCGGCACCCAAGGCTGCGCCGAAGCCGGCGCCCAAGCCCAAGCCGGCACCCGAGCCCGAGCCGCAGCCCGAGCCGCAGCCCGAGCCGGAGCAGGCCAAGCCCGCCCAGCCGGAAGCGACCGAGCCGCAGGAGAGCCCGCAGGCACCGGCGGCCAGTAAGCCCGCACCGCCTCGACCCACCCCCGGCCCCAAGCCCGGGGCCCGTCCGGGTAACAACCCGTTCGCGCCCTCCCAGGGCATGCCCCGTCCCGGTGGCAGGGGTGATGCGCGCCCCGGTGGTCCGCGCGGTGGTGGCCAGCGGCCCGGGGGCGGCGCACCGCGTCCGGGTAACAACCCGTTCGCGCCCTCCCAGGGCATGCCCCGTCCCGGTGGCAGGGGTGATGCGCGCCCCGGTGGTCCGCGCAGTGGCGCCGGCGCGGGTTCCGACACCCGCGGCCCGCGCCCCTCGCCCCAGATGATGCCTGGCAAGAGCGCCGTCGGACGCCCGGGTGCACCCGCCCGGGGCGGTGGCGGCGGCGGTCGTGGCCGTGGTGGCGGTCCCGGCGGTGGCCCTGGTGGTCCCGGCGGTGGTCCGCGTAGTGGTTTCGGCGGCCGTCCTGGCGGCCGGGGCGGTCGTGGTGGAACGCAGGGCGCGTTCGGTCGCGCCGGTGGCCGTCCGGCCCGGAGCCGGAAGTCCAAGCGCGCCAAGCGCCAAGAGTTCGAGCAGCAGTCCGCTCCGTCGCCGGGCGGCGTCCAGGTACCCCGTGGTGACGGCAGCACCGTCATCCGGATCCGTGCGGGTGCCTCGCTGAGCGACTTCGCCGACCGGATCGACGCCAACCCGGCGTCCCTGGTCACGGTGCTGTTCCACCTTGGCGAAATGGCCACGGCCACGCAGTCCCTGGATGAGGACACCTTCGCCACCCTGGGCGCCGAACTCGGCTACGTCATCGAGATCGTCTCCCCGGAGGAGGAGGACCGTGAATTGCTCGGTTCCTTCGACATCGACCTGCAGGCCGAGGAGGAGGGCGAGAGCGAGGAGGACCTGGAGCCCCGCTCGCCGGTGGTGACCGTGATGGGTCACGTCGACCACGGTAAGACCCGGTTGCTGGACGCGATCCGGCAGATCGAGGTCAGCGCCACCGAGGCCGGTGGCATCACCCAGCACATCGGTGCCTACCAGGTGCACACCGAGCACGAGGGTGAGAACCGTGGCCTGACCTTCATCGACACCCCTGGTCACGAGGCGTTCACCGCCATGCGTGCCCGTGGTGCCAAGGTCACCGATATCGCGATCCTGGTGGTCGCGGCGGACGATGGCGTGATGCCCCAGACGGTTGAGGCGATCAACCACGCCCAGTCCGCAAACGTGCCGATCGTGGTCGCGGTGAACAAGGTGGACCTGCCCGACGCGAACCCGGACAAGGTCCGCTCCCAGCTCACCGAGTACAACCTGGTGGCCGAGGAATACGGCGGTGACACCATGTTCGTGGAGGTCTCGGCACGTGAGGCCACCGGTATCGATGACCTGCTCGAGGCGGTCCTGCTGACTGCCGATGCGGCGCTGGAACTGACGGCTAATCCGGACAAGGACGCCCGCGGAGTGGCGATCGAGGCCAAACTGGACCGCGGTCGCGGTGCGGTGGCCACGGTCCTGGTCCAGTCGGGAACCCTTGCCGTGGGCGATGCGATCGTGGCGGGCACCTCCTACGGGAGGGTGCGTGCCATGTTCGACGACCACGGGGAGAACCTGGACGTGGCGCTGCCCTCGATGCCGGTCCAGGTACTGGGGCTGACCTCGGTGCCCAGCGCGGGAGACACCTTCCTGGTGGCCCCCGATGACCGCACCGCCCGGCAGATCGCCGACAAGCGCGAGGCCGCCGAGCGGGCCGCTACCCTGGCCAAGCGTCGCAAGCGGATCTCCCTGGAGGAGTTCACCCAGGCTCTGGAGCAGGGCAAGGTGGAGACCCTCAACCTGGTCATCAAGGGCGACGTCTCCGGTGCCGTGGAGGCGTTGGAGGACGCCTTGCTCAAGATCGACGTGGGCGAGGAGGTCGCACTGCGGATCATCCACCGCGGTGTGGGTGCGATTACCCAGAACGACGTGAACCTGGCTACCGTGGACAACGCGGTGATCCTGGGCTTCAACGTGCGTCCGGACGACCGGGTCAACACCCTGGCCGACCGGGAGGGCGTGGAGATCAAGTACTACTCGGTCATCTACTCCGCTATCGAGGACATCGAGGCGGCCCTGAAGGGCATGCTCAAGCCCGAGTACGTGGAGGTCCAGCTCGGCAGCGCCGAGGTGCGGGAGATCTTCCGCTCCTCCCGGGCCGGCAACATCGCCGGGTCGATCGTGCGCTCGGGAATCATCCGGCGCAACGCCAACGCGCGGCTGCTGCGCGATGGGGTGGTCGTCTCCGACAACCTCACCATCAACTCCTTGCGCCGGGAGAAGGATGACGTCACCGAGGTCCGCGAGGGCTTCGAGTGCGGTATCGGACTGGGCGCCAAGGACATCCAGATCGGTGATGTGATCGAGACGTTCGAGACGCAGGAGAAGCCCCGCGCCTGAGGTACCACACCATGGGCCGGGCGGCACCGGAATCGGTCGCCGTCCGGCCCGTGCCCGCAGGACGACCGTAGTGAAGGAGTTCCATGAGCGACAACGCCCGCGCCCGTAAGGTCGCTGATCGGATCCACGAGGTGGTCGCCACCCTGCTGGACACCCGGATCAAGGATCCGCGCCTGGGCTTCGTCACCGTGACCGACGTGCGCGTGACCGGTGACCTGCAGCAGGCGACCGTGTTCTACACGGTGCTGGGCGAGGATGCCGACCGGGAGGCCAGTGCCGCCGCACTGGCCTCGGCGCGCGGGCTGATCCGCTCCGAGGTGGGTCGCCAACTCGGCATCCGACTCACCCCCAGCATCGAGTTCGTCCCCGACGCACTGCCGGAGACCGCCGCGCACCTGGAGCAGGCCCTGCGCGAAGCCGCGGCCAAGGACGCCGAGCTGGCGCGTCGTCGGGAGGGCGCCACCTTCGCCGGCGAGGCCGACCCCTACCGCGCCCCGGCCGAACCGGTCGAGCAGGCCGAACGGCAGAGCGTGCCGACCGCGGATGAGCCCGCGCAGGACTGATGGTGGACGACGGGCTGGTCCTGATCGACAAACCTCCCGGGTGGACCAGCCATGATGTGGTGGCGCGGGTGCGCCGCCTGGCCGGCACCCGCAAGGTCGGCCACGCGGGCACGCTGGACCCGATGGCCACCGGCCTGCTGGTGCTCGGCATCAACCGGGCCACCCGGTTGCTGACCTACCTGGTGGGTGCGGACAAGGAGTACACCGCCACCATCAGGCTCGGTCAGGAGACCAGCACCGACGACGCCGAAGGGGAGATCACCGCCGGGCCCGGCCGCGCCGACGGCACCGCGGAGGCCATCCCCGCAGCGATGGCAGCACTGACCGGCGCGATCGAGCAGGTGCCCAGCAGCGTCTCGGCGATCAAGGTCGATGGGAAGCGTTCCTACGCCCGCGTCCGCGCCGGAGAGCAGGTGGTGCTCGAGGCGCGCCCGGTGCACATCGCAGTCTTCGAACAGACCGGTCCGGCGATACCTGACCGGGCGCAGGACGGCACTGCCGTGCTCGACGTGCCGGTGCGGGTGGTGTGCTCCTCGGGCACCTACATCCGGGCCCTGGCCCGGGATCTGGGCGCGGCCCTGGAAACCGGGGGGCACCTGGTCGCGTTGCGGCGCACCAGGGTGGGTGGTTTCGGCCTCGCCCAGGCCCAGGAGCTGCCAAGCCCGGACGACGAGGGCGAGCACCACCTACAGGTGCAGGACCTGACCGCGGCGTGCTCCGCCGTCTTCGATGTGCTGGCGCTGCCCGAGCCGGCGGCCCGGGCGCTTCGCTACGGGCAGGCGATCGACCGACCCGCACCGAGAGGCCCGGAGGTCGCACAGGCACTCCCGCTCGCGGCGATGCACCCGGACGGGCACGTGGTGGCTCTCGTGCAGCGGCACGGTGAGCGACTGAAGCCGGTGCTGGTCCTGGACCCCGCCTGAAGGAGGCCAGCATGCACACACTGGTGTTGATCCGGCACGCCAAGTCCGACTGGTCGGTGCCGGTCAGCGACGTACAGCGACCGCTGACGGCGCGTGGGCGTCGCCAGGCGCCGGCCGTGGGCCGGTGGCTGTGTCAGCACGACGTGCGGCTGGATCTGGCGGTCGTTTCCCCGGCCACCCGGGCCAGCCACACGTGGGACCTGATCGACACCGCGATCGCCGAGGCCGGCGGGCCCGGCGCGGGGGAGGTGGTCTATGACGAGGATGCCTACACGTTCTCACCCCGCGCCCTGGCAGGGGTGATCGCAGGCCTTCCGGAGTCGGCGCGGACCGTTGCACTGGTGGGTCACAATCCCGCGCTGGAGGACCTCGTGGGTGAGTTCAGCGGCGACCGGATGCGCGTGCCGACGGCCTCGCTGGCAGTGCTGTCACTGCCGCGTTGGGACTCCTCCTCTGGCCGGCTCCTCGCCGCGGGCCGCCCGGCCGACGGGCCGCTGCCCTTGCCCCGGTAGGCCACGGTCAGGGCTCACCCGCCCGGGCGGGCCACCGGATCCGGAGTGAGGAGAAGCACGACGACGCACCCGGAGTTCCCGCGCGGGCGGAAGTGATGGCAGGCTAGCCTCGCACCGGTCCGGCAGTGGACCGCAGAAAGGAGCCAGGGTGCAGCGTTGGGACGGGATCGAGGCGATACCGGCGGGCCTGGATGCCAGTGTGGTGACGATCGGCAACTTTGACGGCGTCCACCGCGGGCACGGGGCCGTGCTGGAGGCGGCGGTCAACGTCGCCCGGGAGGCCGGGGCGATGGCGGTCGCGCTGACCTTCCATCCACACCCCGCCCAGGTGCACCGTCCCGAAGCGGCACCGGAACTGCTCACCGGACTGGCCGACAAGCTCGACCTGCTCGCCGAACACGGCCTGGATGCCACGTTGGTGATCGACTACACCCTGGACTTCGCCGCCCAGGACGCCTCGACGTTCGTCCAGCGCTACCTGGTGGACGCACTCAAGGCCAGGGCCGTCGTCGTCGGCGCTGATGTGCGCTTCGGGCGCGGCAACTCCGGGGACCGCACCACGATGACCGAACTGGGTCACCGGCACGGGTTCGACGTGCACGTGGTCCATGACGTCGCCGACCCGGGGGAGCGGCGCTGGTCCTCCACCTGGGTGCGCGAGTTGCTCGCGGCCGGCAACGTCGAGGCCGCCACTGAGGTGCTGGGCCGGCCGCACCGGATGCGCGGGGTGGTGGTGCGCGGTCATGCACGCGGGCGCGACCTCGGCTTCCCCACCGCCAACCTGGACGCCGACGCCAGCGGAGCGGTGCCCGCCGACGGGGTATATGCGGGTTGGCTGCTCCGTCGTCCCGGGGCCGAGACCGGCGAACGGATGCCGGCAGCGCTCTCGGTGGGGACCAATCCCACGTTCGACGGCCTGGTGCGCCAGGTCGAGGCCCATGTCCTGGGCCGCTGGGACCTGGAACTGTACGGCGAGGAAGTGGTGGTGGAGTTCAGCCACCTGCTGCGTCCCACGGTGCGGTTCGAGGGGATCGACGCCCTGGTACGCCAGATGCAGCAGGATGTGCGCGATGCCGCCGACCGGCTGGACGTGCCCGAACCGGACTACCCCACCCCGGAGCAGGTGCGGACCTGGACATCCTGAGCCGCCCGTGGTGTGGATCACCATGATCCGGCGCCACCACCTCGGTCACCACCGGCGGTGGGTGCTAGGCTGAGCGTTGCCGTCAGATCGGCCGCGGTTGTCCCATGCCCGGGTGAACCTGCCCCGGAGCTCCGCGCAACAACCCTGACAGAAGGAGATCCCTGTGGCCCTCGATGCCGCTGTGAAGAAGCAAATCATTGCCGACTACGCCACGCACGAAGGCGACACCGGATCCCCGGAGGTCCAGGTCGCCCTGCTCAGCAAGCGTATCTCGGACCTGACCGAGCACTCCAAGGAGCACAAGCACGACCACCACTCCCGTCGTGGTCTGCTGCTGCTGGTCGGTCAGCGCCGCCGGCTCCTGGGCTACCTGCGCGAGAACGACATCGAGCGTTATCGCGCCCTGATCGAGCGGCTCGGTCTGCGTCGATAGCAACACCGCCGGTCCGGACCACACCAGGTCCGGACCGGTTGCCGTGTCACGGGCGCCGTAGAGGCGCAACAACTCAATACATCAGTCAAACCCCACCGGGCCCCAGATGGTCCTCGGTAGTGGCCTCCGGAGCGGCGCTCCGTGGGCCTCGATCGATGGCCGCCGGGAGCCCGGCGAACACCGAAGGAGGGCACCCCATGGAGGGACCCGAAATCCAATTCGAGCAAGCCGTCATCGATAACGGCTCGTTCGGCACCCGCACCATCCGGTTCGAGACCGGACGTCTGGCCAAGCAGGCCGGTGGCGCCATCACCGCCTACCTGGATGAGGACACCATGGTGCTGTCCACCACCACGGCCGGGCGCCACCCCAAGGACCACTTCGACTTCTTCCCCCTGACGGTGGACGTCGAGGAGCGTCAGTACGCTGCCGGGAAGATCCCCGGTTCGTTCTTCCGCCGGGAGGGCCGCCCCTCCACCGAGGCGATTCTTGCCTGCCGACTGATCGACCGGCCGCTGCGCCCGCTGTTCGTCAAGGGCCTGCGCAACGAGGTCCAGGTGGTCGAGACAGTCCTGGCCATCCACCCCGACGACACCTACGACGTGCTGGCGATCAACGCCGCCTCGCTGTCCACCCAGATCTCCGGTCTGCCGTTCTCCGGCCCGGTCGGCGCCGTGCGGATCGCGCTGATCGACGGCCAGTGGGTGGCCTTCCCGCGCTACTCCGAACTGGAGCGCGCGGTGTTCTCCATGGTCGTGGCCGGGCGGATCGTCACCGGAGCCGATGGCAACACGGACGTGGCCATCGCCATGATCGAGGCCGAGGCCACCGACAACGCCTGGACCCTGATCTCCGAGTCCGGTGCCACCGCTCCGACCGAGCAGGTCGTGACCGAGGGGCTGGAGGCGGCCAAGCCGTTCATCCGTCAGCTCGCCCAGGCCCAGTTGGACCTGGCCGGCCGGACGGCGAAGGAGACCCAGGAGTACCCGCTCTTCCCCGACTACGCCGACGACGCGTTCCAGGCCGTGCAGGCCCGGGCCGCCGGCCGGCTCGAGGAGGCACTGTCCATCGCGGGCAAGGCCGAGCGCGAGGACCGCATCGATGCCGTGCGGGATGAGACCGTGGCGGCCCTGCAGGGTGACTTCGAGGGCCGCGAGAAGGAACTGTCCGCGGCCTTCCGGGAGTTGACCAAACTGACGATCCGCCGCCGGATCCTGACCGACTCCTTCCGTATCGACGGACGTGGGCTGCAGGACATCCGCACCCTGTCCGCCGAGGTTGAGGTCCTGCCCCGGGTGCACGGCTCGGCGCTGTTCGAGCGCGGGGAAACCCAGATCCTGGGCGTGACCACCTTGAACATGCTCAAAATGGAGCAGCAACTGGACACCCTGTCTCCGCAGACCCGCAAGCGGTACATGCACAACTACAACTTCCCGCCGTACTCCACCGGTGAGACCGGCCGGGTGGGCAGCCCCAAGCGCCGGGAGGTCGGCCACGGTGCGCTCGCCGAGCGGGCCATCCTGCCGGTGCTGCCGGCACGGGAGGAGTTCCCCTACGCCATCCGGCAGGTCTCGGAGGCGCTGAGTTCCAACGGGTCCACCTCGATGGGGTCGGTGTGCGCCTCCACGCTGTCGCTGCTGAACGCCGGTGTGCCGCTGCGCGCCCCGGTGGCCGGTATCGCGATGGGGCTCGTCTCCGACACCGTGGAGGGTGAGACCAAGTACGCCGCGCTGACCGACATCCTCGGCGCCGAGGACGCCTTCGGCGACATGGACTTCAAGGTCGCCGGCACCAAGGAGTTCATCACCGCCATCCAGATGGACACCAAGCTCGACGGCATTCCCGCCTCGGTGCTCTCCGGCGCCCTGAGCCAGGCCCGTGAGGCCCGGTTGCACATCCTGGACGTCATGGCCGAGGCCATCGACACCCCGGACGAGATGGCAGCGACCGCACCGCGGATCATCACCGTGACCGTGCCGGTGGACAAGATCGGTGAGGTCATCGGCCCCAAGGGCAAGATGATCAACCAGATCCAGGACGACACCGGCGCCGACATCTCCATCGAGGACGACGGCACCGTGTTCATCGGTGCGGTGGACGGCCCCTCCGCCGAAGCCGCACGGCAGGCGATCAACGCCATCGCGAACCCGCAGATGCCCGAGGTGGGCGAGCGGTTCATCGGCACGGTCGTCAAGATCACGTCCTTCGGTGCGTTCGTGTCCCTGACCCCCGGCAAGGACGGACTGCTGCACATCTCCCAGGTGCGACGCCTGGTGGGTGGCAAGCGGATCGACTCCGTGGAGGACGTCCTCGGCGTGGGCCAGAAGATCCAGGTCGAACTGGCCGAGATCGACCCGCGCGGGAAGCTCTCCTTGCACGCGGTGGTCGAGGACGAGGATGGCCAGGCCGACGAGGCGACGTCGGGGCAGGACTGAACCGAACGTGGCTGATCTGGTGCTCGGCCCGGGCGGAACGCCCGGGACCGAGATCTCCCTGCAGGCCGAGTCCGGCGCCCTGGTGCGCCGCTCGGTCCTGCCCGGAGGAATCCGGGTCCTGACCGAGGCGGTCCCGGGGCAGCGTTCGGCTGCCCTGGGCGCCTGGGTCGCGGTGGGGTCGCGCGATGAGGAGACCGGGCACCACGGTTCCACCCACTTCCTCGAGCACCTGTTGTTCAAGGGCACCCCGCGGCGCAGTGCGCTGGACATCGCGGCCGCCTTCGATGCCGTGGGCGGGGAGGCCAATGCCGCCACCGGCAAGGAGCACACCTGCTACTTCGCCCGGGTGCTGGATGCGGACCTGCCGATGGCCACCGACGTCATCCTGGACATGGTCACCTGCGCCGGGTTGTCGGAGGCCGAGTTCGAGAACGAACGCGGTGTGATCCTCGAAGAACTGGCGATGAACGAGGACGACCCACTCGACGTGGCGCACGAGACGTTCGCTGCCGCCGTCTTCGGTGCCCATCCGCTGGGGCGGCCGATCGGGGGTACACCGGAGACGATCCGGCAGCTCCCGCACCAGGCGGTGCTGGACCACTACGAGCGTACCTACGTTCCGTCCGAACTGGTGATCACCGCGGCTGGTTCGGTGGATCACGAGCAGATCTGCACCCAGGTTCTCGGTGCCGTGCAGGCCGGCGGCTGGCCCATCGAGGCCGGGGCAGCACCGGCATCGCGCCGTTTCGCCGGGCACACCGGTGCGCTCCCCACCGCCGGAACGGCCACCACGGTGCGGCGCAGCACAGAGCAGGCCAACGTCATCCTGGGTGGCGTGGGTCTGCGAGCCGGTGATGACCGCCGGTTCACGCTCGCGGTGCTGAACGCAGTGCTGGGTGGGTCGATGAGTTCACGGCTGTTCCAGGAGATCCGCGAGAAGCGCGGCTTGGCCTACTCCACGTACTCCTTCGCCACCGGTTACACCGAGACCGGTGCGTTCGGTCTGTACGCCGGATGCACCCCGGCCAAGGTCGCCGAGGTCAGCGCGCTGCTGGAGTCGGAGTGGGCCTCTTTGGCCACCAACGGGATCTCCCAGGAGGAACTGGACCGTGGGATCGGGCAGATCTGCGGTTCGATGGTGCTCGGCCTGGAGGACTCCGGGTCCCGCATGGCCCGCCTCGGCCGGGCAGAGATCAGTCTGGGAGAGTTGCACCTGATCGAGGACACCCTGGCGAAGATCCGCTCGGTCACGGCCGAGCAGGTACGCACACTGGCCTCCGAGTTGTACGCGCGACCGCGCCACCTCGTGGTTGTGGGTCCCTTCGCCGAGGACGTCGCCGGCCCCGCACTCGCCCAGGCCGCCGCCTCCCGACCGGCACGATGACCGGGGTCGCTCCCGAGGAGTTGGTCCTGCGACCTCCCGGGCCCCGGGACGAGGCGCCGGTGCGCCGCGCCGCGAGCGAGGTGGACTCCGAGCGCTTCACGTTCCTCCCCGGGGCGGACCGCCCGTGGGATGAGATCCTGCGAGTCCTCGACTCCGAGCGCAGGGGCGTGAACCTGGCACCGGGACGGGTGCGGGCGGACTATCTGCTCGCCGTCGTCGGCCCCGACGTCGTCGGGCGCACCTCGATCCGGTACGAACTGAACGACTTCCTGCGCCAGGTCGGCGGGCACGTCGGCTACGCCGTGTGCCCGGCGTTTCGTCGGCGCGGTTACGCCACCAGGATCCTGGAACTGTCCCTGGGGGAGTTGCGACGGGCGGGCGTGCAGCGGGCACTGGTCACCTGTGATGACGACAACGCGGCCTCGGCCGCGATCATCACCCGGTGCGGCGGCGTCCTGGAGGACATGCGCCGGGAGTGCCCCGGCGTGGTGGCGAAGCGGCGGTACTGGATCGACCTGGGCTGAGTGTCGACCCCACGACCTGGCACGGTGGACGACGGCGATGCGCGTCTTACTACGATGGTCACCATGGGCGAGGCAATCAGGGTGGCAGTGATCGGCGCGGCCGGGCGAATGGGCGCGACCGTGTGCGAGGCGGTCGAGGGTGCCGAGGGGTTGGACCTGGTACACCGCCTGGATGCCGGCGATGATCTCGGCCAGGTGGCACCGGAGTCCACCGACGTGGCCGTGGACTTCACCGTCCCGGACGTCACCGAGCAGAACGTGCACACCCTGATCGACCAGGGCGTGCACGTGGTGGTGGGCACCACCGGCTGGACACAGGAGTCACTGGGCCGGGTGCGCGAGCACCTCAGTGAGCGACCTGGAGTCGGGGTGCTGATCGCCCCGAACTTCGCACTGTCAGCGGTCCTGGCGATGCGCTTCGCCGCCCAGGCCGCCCGGTACTTCGAATCGGCCGAGGTGATCGAGCTGCACCACCCCGACAAGGTTGATGCCCCCTCCGGCACCGCGGTGCATACCGCGCAGGGCATCGCCGCTGCCCGCACCGAGGCCGGCCTGGACCGGGCACCCGATGCCACCAGTTCGAGCCTGGACGGCGCCCGTGGTGCCGTGGTGGACGGTGTACACGTGCATGCGGTCCGGTTGCGGGGACTGGTGGCCCACGAGGAGATCCTGTTCGGCAATCCGGGTGAGCAACTGAGCATCCGGACCGACTCTTATCACCGGTCCTCGTTCATGCCCGGGGTGCTGCTGGCGGTGCGCCAGGTGGCCGACCATCCGGGCCTGACCGTGGGCCTGGACGACTACCTCGCCCTCTAGGAGACCTATTCACCCCCGCGAGGCGAGCAGCCGGGCATGGCGAAGGATGGGTTCGTCGACCATGGCGCCCTCGAACCGGAAGGCGCCGGTGCCCGCTTCCTCGGCGGCGGTCAGGAGGCGGTGGGCCCAGTCGAGTTGCTCAGCGGTGGGGGCGTAGGCAGAGCGGATGGCGCGCACCTGATCCGGGTGGATACAGGCGGTGGCGGTGAAGCCGCTGGCAGCGGCATCGAGAGCGTCGGCGTACTGCGCGTCAGCATCGGCAATATCGGTGCGGATCGCGTCGATCGCGCCGCGCCCGTGCGCCCGGGCCGCCAGCAGCACGGCGGAGCGGGCGTGCCGGGCCACGTCCCGGTAGGTGCCGGACTGATGCCGGCAGGAGGTCCCGCCGAGGGAGGCGATGAGGTCCTCCGCACCCCACATCAGCGCCACCACACCGGTCTGAGCGGCCAGTTCCGGCGCCGCCAGCACCCCGCGGGCGGTCTCGCACAGGGCCACCACCGACACCGCCGGAAGCGCAGCGACCACGGTCGCGATGTCGTCGGGGTGTTCGACCTTGGGCAGCATCACGTACCGCACCCCGGTGCCGGCCAGTGCGTCCGCGTCCGCCGCGAAATCCTCAGTGCCGCAGGCGTTGAGACGCACCACGGTTCGCCTGACGTCGAAGTCGGCGGCCGCGACGGCGGCACGGGCCGCCGGTTTGGCCTCGGAGGCCACCGCGTCCTCCAGGTCGAGGATCACCGCATCGGCCCGCTGCGCGGCCTTGGCGAACCGGTCGGGGCGGTCGCCGGGGCAGAACAGCAGGGCCGGGCCCAGCGCGAAGGGTTCGACGGCGCCGGATGCCGCGGTGCTCACGGCTCCTCCTGGTACATCAACGCGTTGCGCACCGCCCGGGCCACGATATCGCCGTGTTGGTTGCGCCCGGTGTGGATGAACGTCACGATCGCCTGACCCGGGCGGGATCTCGAGGCTCGGATCGCGTTCACCTCGGTCTCCGAATACAGCGTGTCGCCGTGGAACAACGGGTGCGGGAAGGTCACCTCGGTGAAGCCGAGGTTGGCTACCAAGGTGCCCTGTGTGAGGTGGGAGACCGAGGCGCCGACGATCGTGGCCAGGGTGAACATCGAGTTCATCAGCCGCTGGCCGAATTCGGTACTCTCGCTGAATGCGGCGTCCAGGTGCAACGCCTGGGGGTTCATCGTCATCGTGGAGAACAACGTGTTGTCCGCTTCGGTCACGGTACGCCCCGGTCGATGGGCGTAGACCGCCCCGATCTGCATCTCACCGGCATACAAGCCGCGCTGGACGAATCGCCGTCCGCCCTGATCGCTCGAGCCGGCCTCGGGCCGGTCGCCGTCAGTCATCATTGCCTTCTTCCTGAGCCTGAACCTGTGCCAGTTGCTGCCCGCGGGTTACCGTCTGCCCCCGTCGCACATGCAGGTGCACCACGCCGTGGGTGGGGGCCCGCAGCACGTGCTCCATCTTCATCGCTTCCACCGCCATCACCGGGGTACCGGCGTGCACCGGCGCTCCGTCCTGCACCAGGACCGCTACGACGGTGCCGGGCATCGGGGACTCCAGCGTGGGTACCGCCTCGGTGCTCCCGCTGCGGCGGGTGGGGGTGTGCATCTCGAACGCGCGGTCCCCGCCCGGTGTACTGATCCACACCACCCGGTCCCGGACGTGCCAGAGCAGCGGCCGCTGCCGGCCGTCCACCCGCACCGCTGCCTCGCGCAGACCGAGATCGAGCTTCGCCCCGTTCACCCGGGCGCGCGCATCGCGGGGCGTTCCGGTCAGGGCAACCCGCACGGGCTCGCTGCTGGAACCCGCAGAGGCGGCGAAGCGCACCACGAACGGCGCCTGCCCACCCAGTCGCCACCCCGACGGCGTGTGCCACAGATCCGGCTCACCCTGGGCGGTCGCTCCCTGGTGCAGGTGCTGCCACCGCACCAGCGCCGCCACCGCGTAATCGCTCGGGGTCGCCTCGGTCCGGGTGAGGTCGCCCAGGTGCCGTTCGATGAGCCCGGTGTCCATGTCACCGGCCACCACGTCCTCGTGCCCCAGCAGCGACCGCAGGAACGCGGTGTTGGTGACCACCCCGAGCACATGAGTGGCGCTGAGCGCCCGATCCAGCCGCGCCAGTGCATCCGGCCGGCTCGGGCCATGGGCGATCACCTTGGCCAGCATCGGGTCGTAGTCGCTGCCCACGTGCATACCGGCGATCAGTGCGTGGTCCACCCGCACCCCGTTGCCCCGGGGCATGGACACCCGCAGCACGTGCCCACCGGTCGGTAGGAACCCGGAGTCGGGATCCTCGGCGTAGATGCGGGCCTCGATGGCGTGCCCATGGATCACCAGGTCCTCCTGGGTGATGCCCACCGGCGCCCCGGCGGCGATGCGCACCTGTTCGGCGACCAGGTCGATTCCGGTGATGGCCTCGGTCACCGGGTGCTCCACCTGCAGCCGGGTGTTCATCTCCATGAAGAACGCCTCGTCGGGATCGGCCCCGGACACGATGAATTCCACCGTCCCGGCGCCGACGTAGTCCACCGCGCGTGCGGTCTCGATCGCAGCCCGCCCCAGGTGCTCGCGCTGCGCCGGGGTGAGCAGCGGACTGGGCGCCTCCTCGACCACCTTCTGGTGGCGCCGCTGCAGCGAGCACTCCCGCTCACCCAGGTGCACCACGTTCCCGTGGGTATCGGCCAGCACCTGCATCTCGATGTGGCGCGGGGTGGTGATGAACCGTTCCAGGAACAGGGAGTCGTCACCGAAGGCCCCACCGGCCTCCCGGCGCGCGGTGGCCAGTGCGCCCGGGAGGTCCGCAGGATCGTCCACCCGGTGCATGCCCTTGCCGCCACCACCGGCAGCCGGTTTGATCAGCAGCGGGAACCCGACCTGCTGGGCGCCGGCGACCAGTGCCGCATCGTCCAGGCCCGGCTCGGCCAGGCCGGGCACGGTGGCCACCCCGCGGGCCGCCACGGCGGCGCGGGCGGCGATCTTGTTGCCCATCGTCTCGATCGCCTCCGCACCCGGCCCGATGAACACCAGCCCGACCCGGGCGCAGGCGCGGGCGAAGCCGGCGTTCTCGGCCAGGAACCCGTACCCGGGGTGTATCGCCTGCGCACCGGCCCCGCGGGCGGCCGCCACGAGCGCATCGGCGTCGAGGTAACTGGGCACCGGCACCGCCCGAGTCGCCGCCCGCACGTGCGGGGCGTCGTCGTCGGCCTCGGTGTAGACCGCTACCGAGGTGATTCCCATCCGGGTGAGGGTGCGCATGATCCGTACCGCGATCTCGCCGCGGTTGGCCACCAGCACCGCATCGAACAGCCTTGTCATCGTCCCGGTCACATCCGGAAGATGCCGAACCGGGGCGGCGGCAGCGGAGTCCGGCTGATCACGTCCAGGGCCAGGCCCAGCACGGTGCGGGTCTGGTCCGGTTCGATCACCCCGTCGTCCCAGAGTCGGGCGGTGGCGTAGTACGGATTGCCCTGCGCCTCGTACTGCTGCGTGATCGGAGCGGTGAACCGGGCCTCCTCCGCAGCACTCCAGGTGCCGCCCGCACCCTCGATCTGGTCGCGTTTGACCGTGGCCAGAACCGCTGCAGCCTGCGCCCCGCCCATCACCGAGACGCGGGCGTTCGGCCACAACCAGAGGAACCGCGGATCATAGGCCCGCCCGCACATCGAGTACGTCCCGGCCCCGAACGATCCGCCGATCACCACGGTCAACTTCGGCACCCGCGTCGTGGCGACCGCGGTGACCATCTTGGCCCCGTCCTTGGCGATTCCGCCGCGTTCATACTCCGCGCCCACCATGAACCCGGCGATGTTCTGCAGGAACAGCAGCGGGATGCCGCGCTGGTCGCACAACTGGATGAAGTGGGCACCTTTGAGAGCGGACTCGCTGAACAGGATCCCGTTGTTGGCCACGATGCCCACCTGGTAGCCGTGGATCCGGGCGAACCCGGTCACCAACGTTGCGCCGTAGGTGGGCTTGAACTCGGCGAACGTACTGCCGTCCACCAGCCGGGCGATCACCTCGCGCACGTCATAGGCAGTGGTCAGATCCGTCGGCACCACCGAACTGACCGAATCGGCCGGCACCACCGGATCCCGCACCGGTTCGACCGGCCGGACGGTCTCGGCAACCGGGAGCGTGGCCACGATGTCACGGACGATGTCCAGGGCGTGCTCGTCGTCGTCGGCCAGGTGATCGGCCACCCCGGAGACCGAGGTGTGCATCTGACCCCCGCCGAGTTCCTCGGCGCTGACCTCCTCCCCGGTGGCGGCCTTCACCAGCGGCGGACCCCCGAGGAAGATGGTGCCCTGCTCGCGGACGATCACGGTCTGGTCGCTCATCGCGGGCACGTAGGCCCCGCCGGCGGTGGAGGAGCCCAGCACCGCCGAGATCTGGGCGATCCCGGCCGCGCTCATCCGCGCCTGGTTGTAGAAGATGCGCCCGAAGTGCTCACGGTCGGGGAAGACCTCGTCCTGCATCGGCAGGAAGGCACCACCGGAGTCCACCAGGTACACGCACGGCAGCCGGTTCTGCTCCGCGACGGCCTGGGCCCGCAGGTGCTTCTTGACCGTCATCGGGAAGTACGTGCCGCCCTTGACGGTGGCGTCGTTGGCCACGATCATCACGTGCCGCCCTGCGACCACAGCGATCCCGGTGACGATCCCGGCCGCGGGGGCCTCGTCGTCGTACATCCCGTGCGCGGCCAGCGGACTCAGTTCCAGGAACGGCGTGCCGGGATCGAGGAGGTGGTCGATCCGCTCCCTCGGCAGCAGTTTTCCGCGATCGACGTGCCGTTGCCGGGCGCGCTCCGACCCACCCATGGCGGTGCGGGCAGTCACCTCGCGCAACTCGGTGACCAGTTGCTCCATCGCCCGCGCCCGGTCCGCGGCGACCTCGGGCGCCACCGCCGTGCTCAGTACCTCCACGCTCACCCCATCAGTGCGATCGCCGGATCCGACAATACCGCCGTGATGTCGGACAGGAAGGCCGAAGCCTCCGCGCCGTCGAGCACGCGGTGGTCGAAGGATACGGTGATCGTGACCACCTGGCGCAGTGCCACCTGGCCCTGGTGCTCCCAAGGGCGGGTGCGGATCGCGCCGACCGCCACGATCGCACTCTCCCCGGGGTTGAGGATCGGTACCCCGGAGTCGACGTCGAACACGCCCACATTGGTCACGGTCAGGGTCGAGGACGTAAGTTCGGCCAACTCCGCCGACCCATCCCGCGCCCTGCTCGCCTGGGTGGCGATCTGCTCGGTGAGGGCCCGGGCGTCCAGGTCCTGGGCACCCTCCACGCCGGTCACCACCAGACCGCGGTCGGTGGACACCGCGATCCCGAGGTTGACGTGGCCGAACACCTCGATCCGGCCCGCGTCGGTATCGAAGTGGGAGTTCGCACTCGGTGTGGCGCGCACCGCCCGCAGGACGGCCCGGCACACCAGGGACAGGAACGACGGCGACCGCTCGCCCCGGGCCTGTTCGCGCACCCGGCGGAGCAGGTCCAGGGTGGCGGTGACGTCGATGGTGGACTGCACGCTGGCGTGCGGTGCGGTGAAGGCCGAGTCCGTCATCGCCTGCGCGGTGTGCTTGCGCAGCCCACTGACGGGGATGAACGTGGAGCCGGGTGCGGCCGGGCCGGTGGGGGCGTCAGCCCGCCCGTCCGGTTCCGGGCCCTGGCCGGCGGCGCGCTGCACATCGGCGCGCAGCACGAGCCCGTCGGGTCCGGACCCGGTGACGGCGCGCAGGTCCACCCCGAGCCGGCGGGCCAAGGCGCGGACCGGGGGCATCGCCGGCGGGGTCGGCCCGGCCGGCTCCTCGCCGCCGTCGTCCTCGCCCCGGTACGGCGTGGTCTCGAATGTGCGACGGCGGCGCGCCGGGCGCGCATCACCGGTCACCTTGGGCCCGTACCCCACCAGGACCGACTGGCGCTCGATTGCGGGAGTCTGCTCAGCCGGCGCGCTGTCCGCCGTCCCGGTCGGTACTGCCTCGGCATCTCCTGCGTCGGCCTCGCCCGGCTCCTCGGCCACCGGCGCGTCCGCGCCCGGGTGTGCCTCGTCGTCGGCACCGTTCACGTCGAACTCGACCAGCGGGGCCCCCACCGCCACGGTCTGCCCCGGCTCGGCGTGCAGGGTGGCGATCCGGCCGGCATAAGGGCTCGGTAACTCCACCACCGCCTTGGCGGTCTCCACCTCGGCGAGGATCTGGTTCAGTTCCACCTCATCTCCCTCGGCGACCAGCCAGGTGACGATCTCGGACTCGGTCAGACCTTCGCCCAGATCGGGCAGTCGGAAGGTGGACCTCATGCCGGCACCCCCTGACCGCTGCGGGAGTGTCTGCGCCCGAGGGTGCGGTCCACCGCGTCCAGGAGGCGGTCGATCCCGGGCAGGAAGACCTCCTCCAGGGCCGCCGGCGGATACGGGGTGTCGTACCCGGTGACCCGCTCGGGGCGCGCCTGTAGGTACTCGAAGCAGTCCTCCACGGCACAGGTGATCACCTCCGAAGCGACCGAGAAACTGCCCGCGGCCTCATGGGCCACCACCAGGCGGCCGGTGCGCCGCACGCTCGCCGCCACCGTAGCGCGGTCGATCGGGGAGATGGCGCGCAGGTCGATCACCTCCAGGCTGATGCCCTCGTCGCTCGCGGCGATCGCGGCGTCCAGGGCGGTGGCCACCGTCGGACCGTAGGCCACCACGGTGGCGTCCCGCCCGGGCAGCACCACCTGGGCGGTCTCCAGGTCCGCCTCGGCTCCGGGGTCCACCTCCCCCTTGGTCCAGTACCGGGCCTTGGGCTCGAGGAACAGCACCGGATCGTCCGAGGCTATTGCCGCACGCAGGGTCTGGTAGGCCTCTTGCGGGCTGGCGGCGGTCACCACGCGCAGGCCCGCCGTATGCGCGAAGTAGGCCTCGGGGGACTCGGAGTGGTGTTCCACGGCACCGATGCCGCCGCCGTAGGGGATCCTGATCGTCAGGGGCATGCGGACCGTGCCGCGGGTGCGGTAATGCAGCTTGGCCACCTGCGCCACGATCTGGTCGAAGGCGGGGTAGACGAACCCGTCGAACTGGATCTCACACACCGGCCGCAGCCCTGCGTAGGCCATCCCCACCGCGGTCCCGATGATGCCGGACTCGGCCAGCGGGGAGTCGATCACCCGTTGCCGGCCGAAGTCGCGCTGCAGGCCGTCGGTTACCCGGAACACCCCGCCGAGGGCGCCGATGTCCTCACCGATCAGCACCACCGAGTCATCGGCCTCGAGCCGCTCCCGCAGGGCCGCGTTCAGGGCGCCCGCCAACGTCATCGTGGTCATGAGCCCTCCGGTGCCAGCGAGGCCTCGAGGAGTTCGGCCTCGCGGCGCTGGCGGCGCAACGGGGCGTGCTCGCTGGCATAGACCTGCTCGAACAGGGTGTGCGCGGGCGGCGGGGTCATCGTGGTGATGGCCGCGCGCAGATCCTTGGCCACCGCGTCGGACCGGATCCGGGCTTCAGCACGGATGGACTCGATCGGTGCGCCGGTGCTCTCCAGGTGCGATTCCACCCGGGCGATCGGGCAGCGCGCGGCCCAGTGCTCCAACTCCGCCTGGTCGCGGTAGCGGGTCGGGTCGTCGCTGGTGGTGTGCGGGCCCATCCGGTAGGTGACCGCCTCGATGAAGGTGGGACCGCCCCCGCTGCGGGCCCGGTCGGCGGCGATTCGGGTTGCTGCCCGCACCGCCAGCACGTCGTTGCCGTCCACCCGCAAGGAGGGGATGCCGAACCCGGTCGGCCGCAGGGCCAGGGGAACCCGGCTCTGCACCGCGACCGGTTCGGAGATGGCGTACTGGTTGTTCTGGCAGAAGAACACCACGGGGGCGTTGAAGGCAGAGGCGAAGACCAGACCCTCGTTGAGGTCTCCCTGGCTGGTGGCACCGTCACCGAAGCAGGCGATGGCGATCTCGCTGCCGCCGGCGCCGGTGATCGCCATCGCGTAGCCGGCGGCGTGCAGGGCCTGGGCACCAATGATGATCTGCGGGGTGGTCATGTGACGTCGGTGCGGGTCCCACCCGGAGAAGGTGGTGCCGCGCCAGACGCTGAGCATCTCCGCCGGCTCCACGCCGCGGCACCAGGCCAGTGCCTGCTCGCGGTAGGAGGAGAAGATGAAGTCGTCGTCGTTGATGGCCCGGGCCAGCCCGATCTGGGCGCCTTCCTGGCCCAGCAGCGGGGGCCACAGACCCAGTTCACCCTGACGCTGCAGCGCGACCGCCTCGGTGTCGATCCGGCGCACGATGGACATGTCGATGAACAGGTCGGTCAGGACCGTCTCATCGATATCGCCCAGGTGGGGGTCGAGCAGTTCATTCGCTGTGCGGGTGCCATCGGGTGCGAGCACCTGCAATGGTTCCTTCAAACCCTCCACGAGCGAGGAATCCGGTGGAGACATCGTTGTCGACATGGTGAGAACCTCCATGATCCCGGGTGCCTTGTGGGCGCCCCAATGCGGCCAGGTCCAGCCTTGGTTCGACGGTACTCCTGTAGGGCATTAGGTGCAATCTGTAGCGGATCAGTTGAGCATAATGTTCAGTATGTCCCGCAGTTGCGCGCTATGATTGGTCATTATGGTCACTGTTGATGACACCGACCGACGGATCCTGCTCGCGATGACCGCCAATCCCCGCGCCACCATCGTGGCGATCGCGGCGGAACTGGGCCTGAGCCGCAACACGGTGCAGGCGCGGGTGCAGGCCCTGGAGGCCAGCGCTGCGCTGCAGGGCTTCGACCGCCGGCTGCACGCGGCGTCCCTGGGTTATCCGCTCACGGTGTTCATGGCCACCGAGGTGGATCAGCCCCGGCTGGAGTACGTGGTGGAGCAGTTGCGAGGTATCCCGGAGGTGGTGCAGGCGCACGGCCTGTCCGGCCGGGGCGACATCCTGGTGCGGTGCGTGTGCACCAACGCCGAGGACCTGTACCGGGTGAACAAACTGGTGCTGGCCTGCGACGGGGTGATCCGGACCGAGACGTGGCTGGCGATGGGTGAGTTGATCCCGTTCCGGCTCGCTCCGGTGCTGGAGCGCGACCTGCAGGACTGAGTGCGGGGCCGGCGGTGGGTGTGCCCAGGTGATCTCAGCCGTGCAGGTCGGCAGCCCAGGCATGCTCGCTCACCTGAGCCTGGCCCACCTGCAGCACCCGGCGAACCCCGATGGGGCCGAAGCCGGCGTCGGTGAGGAAGGCCTCACGCACCTCATCGCCCTCGACCAGCCAGATCCGGGTCTTGGCGGCGCCGGTGCCCTTGAGGACGTCGGTGCAGGCCGCCAGCAGGCGGGAGCCGTGCCCCTGGCGCAGGTGATTGGTGTCCACGGCCAGTTCCACCACCTCACCGGTCGGGTCGCCGTCGATCCCGGGGGCCAGGGCCGCGAACCCCACCACGAGCGGTCCGGCGGTAGCCGTCAGCACCCGGTGCTTGGGCGAGGGCGGGTCGGTGATCGCGCTGCGCCATGCGGCGGCGAAGTCGGTGGCATCGAGCCCGGCCAGGACCTGTTCGGGCAGATGGTCACGGTGCCTGGCCCGCCAGGAGTCGAGTTGGATGCGGCCGAGGTGGTCGGCGTCCTCGGCGATGGCCGGCCGCACCGAGACGTCGGCGGTCGGGCCGTGGGAGTGGGCAGTCATCACCGCTCAGGCTACCTCCTCGCCGACCGGCTCCCGGCCCGGCACTAATCTGGACTCCATGGCCGGCGTGTTCGACGGCGTGGCACGGATGTACCTGGCGTCAATTCATCTGAGCGCGACCCCGGCGCGGTACCGTCTAGGCATGGCTGAGAACATCCGCAGGGTGCCACCGCGCACGTTCGGTTCGGTGTCGGTGGCGATGGTCACCCCGATGCATCCCGACGGCAGCATCGACGTGCCGAGCGCCCGCGTCCTGGCGCGGCATCTGGTGACCTCCGGGTGCGACGCCCTGGTGGTCAACGGCACCACCGGAGAATCGCCCACCACCCACCAGCCGGAGAAGGACGACCTGGTGGCCGCCGTCGTCGACGAGGTCGGGTCGGAGGTCATGGTCATCGCCGGAGCCGGATCCAACGACACCGCGCACGCCACCCGGATCGCCAAGGCGGCAGAGCGCAACGGCGCCCACGGCCTGCTGGTGGTCTCGCCCTACTACAACCGCCCCTCCCAGGAGGGTGTCTACCGGCACATCTGCACGATCGTGGACTCGGTCAACCTGCCCGCGATGCTGTATGACATCCCCGGCCGCACCGGAGTGGCGATCGGGGACGAGATCCTGGACCGGTTCGCCGAGCACCCCCGCATCCGCGCCGTGAAGGACGCCACCGGTGATGTCCCGGCGGGCTTCGACCGGATGCGCCGCACCGGTCTGGAGTACTACTCCGGCGACGACGCGCTGAACCTGGCCTGGCTGACCCATGGGGCCTCCGGCGTGGTCTCGGTGGTCGGTCACGTCGTCGCCGGTCAGTACGCCCAGATGGTGAAAGCGATCGACGACGGTGACCTGTTCACCGCCCGGGACCTCTCGGCGGACCTGGCCCCGGTGTGTGATGCGATCATGGGCACCGGGCAGGGCGCGGTGATGTCCAAGGCCGCACTGTACCTGCAGGGGCGCCTACCCAGCCTCGCGGTGCGCTCGCCCCTGGTCGCCGCCAACGAGGCAGAACTTGCTGATCTACGTACCGCCCTGCGCCTGCACGGGCTGGAAGAAGAGGACCGCTCATGAGTCATCCCCATCCCGATCTGGACCTGCCCGGGCCGCTGCCGAAGGGGGGCTTGCGGATCGTTCCGCTCGGCGGGCTGGGCGAGGTCGGCCGGAACATGGCAGTGCTGGAGTACGACGGCCGGCTGCTGATCATCGACTGCGGTGTGCTCTTCCCCGAGGACCACCAGCCCGGAGTGGACCTGATCCTGCCTGACTTCGACTACATCGCCGATCGGCTGGATGATGTCGAGGCGATCGTGCTGACGCACGGCCACGAGGATCACATCGGGGCGGTGCCCTACTTGTTGCGGATGCGTCAGGACATCCCGCTGGTCGGGTCGAAACTGACGTTGGCGTTCCTGGAGGCCAAACTCACCGAGCACCGGATCAAGCCGGTCACCCGCGAAGTCGCCGAGGACCAGCACTTCCAGGCCGGAGTGTTCGACTGTGAGTTCGTCGCGGTGAACCACTCGATCCCCGATGCCCTGGCCGTGGCCGTGCACACCCCGGCCGGCACCGTCCTGCACACCGGTGACTTCAAGATGGACCAGTTGCCGCTGGACGGTCGCATCACCGACCTGCGTGCCTTCGCCCGGCTGGGGGAGCGGGGTGTGGACCTGTTCATGACCGACTCCACCAACGCCGAGGTGCCCGGGTTCACCGTCTCCGAGCGGGAGATCGGCCCGGTGCTCGACGGCGTCTTCGCGACTGCAGAGGGCCGGCTGGTGGTGGCGTCCTTCGCCTCGCACGTGCACCGCGTGCAGCAGGTGCTCGACGCCGCCCACGCCCACGGCCGCAGGGTCGCCCTGGTGGGCCGGTCGATGGTGCGGAACATGAGGATCGCTGAGAACCTGGGCTACCTCGAGGTGCCATCCGGGGTGCTCATCGATCAGAAGAAGGTCGATAGCCTGCCCGATGACCAGGTGGTGCTGATGAGCACCGGCTCGCAGGGGGAGCCGATGGCGGTGCTGTCCCGGATCGCCAACCAGGACCACCGGGTCTCGGTGGGCCCGGGGGACACCGTGGTGCTGGCCTCCTCGATGATCCCGGGCAACGAGACCGCGGTGTTCCGGGTGATCAACGGCCTGATCCGGCTCGGCGCGAAGGTGGTGCACCAGGCCAATGCCCGGGTGCACGTCTCCGGTCACGCCTCGGCCGGGGAGTTGCTGTACTGCTACAACATCGTCCGGCCCAAGAACGTGATGCCGGTGCACGGCGAGATCCGCCACCTGGTGGCCAACGGTGCGCTCGCGGTGGCTACCGGGGTGGACCCCCAGCGGGTGGTCCTGGCCGAGGACGGGGTGGTGGTGGACCTGGTCGACGGCAAGGCGAGCATTGCCGGGGCGGTGCCGTGCGGGTACGTCTACGTGGACGGCTCCTCGGTGGGAGAGATCACCGACGCCGAGCTCAAGGACCGGCGCATCCTCGCCGAGGAGGGGTTCATCAGCATCTTCGCCGCGATCGACTCCTCCACCGGCAAGGTGGTGGCCGGACCGCACCTGCAGGCCCGCGGCCTCGCCGAAGGGGATGAGCGGCTATCGGAGATCGTCCCGGAGATCACCGACGCCCTCACCGAGGCCGCTGCCAGCGGCAAGGTGGACACCCATCAACTCCAGCAGATCATCCGGCGGGTGGTGGGTCGGTGGGCTTCGCGCCGGTTGCGCCGTCGTCCGATGCTGATCCCGGTGGTCGTGGAAGCCTGATCGTCCCGCACTACCCGCGCAGCAGCGCCGGACCCACGGCGCGCAGGGTGGCGATGTAGCGGTCGGCCCGCTGCGTCGTCGTGCCCGGGAGCAGGCCGCCCAGTTCCAGGTCCACCAGGCCGTGCACGACCGACCACAACCGGTAGGTGTGCTCGGTGACGTCGGGCTCCGGACCGCCGACGAGCCGGCGGACCGCCTGACGCAGGGCATCGAAGGTGGCGTGCTCCTCGGGCTCGCTGGGCTTGGCCGTGCTCGTCGACCCGAACAGCACCCGGTAGAAGTGCGGGTCGTTCAGGGCGCTGGCGCGGTAGGCCACGCCGAGGGCGAGCAGGTCCGCGCCAGGGTCATGGGTGCGTTCCACCGCATCCAGGTGCGCGGCGAACCGGGCCAGTCCCTCGGCCGTGACCGCCTCGATGAGGTGATCGCGGCTGCCGAACAACGCGTACACCGCCGCGGTGGTGGTCCCGGCCCCGGCGGCGACGGCGCGCAGGCTCAGCCCCTGGGTACCGCGGTGGCTGATCGTTTCGGAACTCACATCGAGGAGTCGACGGCGAAGGTCGTCGTCGTAACGGCGCGGGCGGGTCATGAGAGGAGTCTAAAGGGTTGACGACCATCTCCTAACGGCGTTAGATAACAGTGTTAGAAAACAGATGCCCAGCCCCCGAGAGGTACCCCATGCTCGAACTGACCGAAGCCGCCACCCGAACCGCTGGTATCGCGGTGCTGGCGGCCACCACCGTCACCACCGGCGGCTACTTCCTGCTGCGCATCAATGCCGGCAAGGCCCCGGTCACCGACTTCCAGCGCCGCTCCTTCCGGGCGGGGCACGGCCATGCCGGGGTCTTCATCACCTTGGGTCTGGTATGCCTGGTTCTCACCGAGGCCACCGGCCTGACCGGGGGCTGGGGCTGGCTGGCCCGCACCGGCGTGCTGGTCGCGGCGATCCTGATGCCGGCGGGCTTCTTCTTCTCCGCGATGGGCCCGGACCGGCGCACGCCGAACCGGTGGAGTGTGCTGATCTACGCCGGCGCCTCCTTCCTGATCGCGGGTCTGCTGACGCTCGGCGTCGGTCTGATCGCCGTCTGAGCGCCGTCCCGCCGCGCCGGTCCCGGGGGATGGGCCCCTGGAGTGCGTGTCACAC
This sequence comes from Pseudactinotalea sp. Z1748, assembly GCF_049725185.1. Taxonomy (NCBI): domain Bacteria; kingdom Bacillati; phylum Actinomycetota; class Actinomycetes; order Micrococcales; family Cellulomonadaceae; genus Pseudactinotalea; species Pseudactinotalea sp. Z1748. The sequence continues at coordinate 128,582 of NZ_JBMPQB010000004.1, forward strand.
CGCAGGATTCTGCCGTTCCTCTGGTTCAGTGGACAGCGACGGGTGCGTACAAGCGATGCCCGAGGGCAGGAGGACAGCAGGCACCATGGCGACCCGGACGACTTCCCCCGGACGGTCAGCCCCACCAGGACGTAGGAAGAAGACAGCGACGGCCTCGCGTACCACCGCGACGAGGGACACCGCGTCCAAGGGTGAGGGTTCGGAACCCACGCGTTCCCTGCCGGTGCGGATGCTGCGTGGGATCTGGATGGGCACCGCCCACGTCGTCGGCGGTGCCGCCCGGTCGATCGGATCCAGCGCCAAGGGGCTGGATCCGGCTCATCGGCGTGACGGCCTGGCGTTCCTGCTGCTGGGCCTGGCGGTCATCATCGCGGTGCGGGTGTGGTTCGGCCTCTCCGGCGCGGCCGGGGACGCCATCCACGCCGCGGTCGCCGGCTCGGTGGGGGTGCTGGCCGCCGTCATCCCGCTGATCCTGCTGTTCATGGCGGTCCGGCTGATGCGCCACCCCGAACGCGGGGAGGTGAACGGACGGATCACCGTGGGCCTGGGTGCCCTGACCATGGCGGTCAGCGGTCTGATCCACGTGGCGCGCGGACTACCGAGCCCCCCGGATTGGCCACAGATGTTCAGCGCCGGCGGTCTGCTCGGCTACGTGGCCGCCTACCCGCTGTCGCTCGCCCTGAGCACCTACGTGAGCATTCCGCTGCTGGTACTGCTGGCGGTCTTCGGCCTGCTCGTGGTGACCGCCACCCCGGTGGCGGCCATTCCGCGCCGGTTCGTGCAAGCCTGGCAGTGGCTCACCGGTGCGGATGTCACCGAGGATGCGGGCTCCCCGCACGGCGCGGACGGCGCCGGTCCGGATGCGTCCGCAGGCGGCGCCGGTCGCCGTCGTGGCCGCAGGAAGGGCGCTGGATCGGCGCCCGACCCCGGCGCCTTCGCGGGCGATGAGGCATTCAGCCATCCCCATGACACCGATGAGGCCCGCACCGGTGCCGCGTCCGTCTCCGGGGCCGGTGCTCCGGCCGGGAAGAAGAAGCCGGCCAAGGCCGCTGCGGCGAAGGCGACCGCCTCGGCACCCACCGAGGCCGAGGGCACCGAGGTCATCGAACCGCCTCCCACCCGTGCGCTACCACCGCGCGCTGAGCAGTTGATGCTCACGCCGGACCTGACCTACACCCTGCCCACCGACGACATGCTCGCCCGGGGCGCCCCGCACAAGACCCGCTCGGAGGCCAACGACCGGGTGGTGCAGGCCTTGACCACGGTGCTCACCGACTTCGACGTGGACGCCGAGGTCACCGGGTTCACCCGCGGGCCCACGGTAACCCGGTACGAGGTGGAACTGGGGTCGGGTGTGAAGGTGGAACGCGTCACCGCGCTGAGCAAGAACATCGCCTACGCGGTGGCCAGCGCCGATGTGCGTATCCTCTCCCCGATCCCGGGCAAGAAGGCCATCGGGATCGAGATCCCGAACACCGACCGCGAGACGGTCTCCCTCGGGGACGTGCTGCGCTCCGGGCCGGCCCGCCGCAATGAGCACCCGATGGTGGTGGGCGTGGGCAAGGACGTCGAGGGTGGCTACGTGGTGGCCAACCTGGCCAAGATGCCGCACATCCTGGTCGCCGGTGCCACCGGTGCGGGTAAGTCTGTCTTCGTGAACTCGATGATCACCTCGATCATGATGCGCGCCACCCCGGAGGAGGTGCGGATGGTGCTGGTGGACCCCAAGCGGGTGGAGTTGACCATCTACGAGGGCATCCCGCACCTGATCACCCCGATCATCACCAACCCGAAGAAGGCTGCCGAGGCGCTGGACTGGGTGGTGCGGGAGATGGACACCCGCTACGACGACCTGGCCACGTTCGGCTACAAGCACATCGATGACTTCAACGCCGGAGTGCGCTCCGGCAAGGTCACCCCCCTGCCGGGCAGTGAGCGAAAACTCGCCCCGTACCCGTATCTGCTGGTGATCGTCGATGAGTTGGCCGACCTGATGATGGTGGCCCCGCGCGATGTGGAGGCCTCCATCCAGCGCATCACCCAACTGGCCCGGGCAGCCGGGATCCACCTGGTGCTGGCCACCCAGCGTCCCAGTGTCGATGTGGTCACCGGACTCATCAAGGCCAACGTCCCCTCCCGGCTGGCGTTCGCCACCTCCTCGGTGACCGACTCCCGGGTGGTGCTGGACCAGCCCGGCGCGGAGAAACTGATCGGCCAGGGTGATGCCCTGTTCTTGCCGATGGGCGCTTCCAAGCCGATGCGTGTGCAGGGGGCCTGGGTCAGTGAGTCCGAGGTCCACGGCGTGGTCGATCACGTCAAGGGCCAACTCAAGCCGACCTACCGTGAGGACGTGACGGTCGCGGCGGCCAAGAAGCAGATCGATGAGGACATCGGCGATGATCTCGACCTGCTGCTGCAGGCCGCCGAACTGGTGGTCTCCACCCAGTTCGGCTCCACCTCGATGCTGCAGCGCAAACTCCGGGTGGGCTTCGCCAAAGCCGGCCGGTTGATGGACCTGTTGGAATCCCGCGAGATCGTGGGGCCGTCGGAGGGTTCCAAGGCACGCGATGTGCTCGTGGTTCCCGATGACCTGCCCTCCACCCTGGCGATGCTGCGCGGCGACGGGCCCGGCCCCGGGTCCGACGGCGATGTCCCATTCGACGCCGAGCCGCACCAGACGTCCCATGAGGACACCGGCGTGCAGGCCGCAGAGTACGCGCAGGCCACCGACGACGACGACGAGGCCTCCGACGCCGACTCCACCGATGCCTGGGAACTCACCGGCCGCTGAGCCTGTGAATCTCCCCTACCCTGGGCGGGTGACGAGTGAACCGGTCAATCCTCATGCCGGCCAGGTCTGGAACCTGCCGAACATGCTCACGATGCTCCGCATCGTCATGGTCCCCTTCTTCATGGTGCTGCTGTGGCAGGACACCACCTGGTCGCGGGTTGGTGCGCTGGCGGTGTTCCTGCTCGCCGCGCTGACGGACAAACTGGACGGCTCGATCGCGCGGGCGCGCAACCTGGTGACCAACTTCGGGAAGATCGCCGACCCGTTCGCGGACAAGATGCTCGTCGGTGGTGCGATCATCATGCTCTCGATGCTCGGTGACCTGCCCTGGTGGGCCACGATCACGATCATCGTCCGGGAGGCAGCGATCACCATCCTGCGATTCATCATGGTGCGCCGGTGGGTGATGGCAGCCTCCAAGGGCGGCAAGCTCAAGACGGTCATGCAGGTGATCTTCATCGCCCTGATGATCCTGCCCGCGGTCGGCCTCCTCGGCGCCACCCTCGGCGGTTGGATCGAGACCGCTGCGTTCGTCGTGATGCTGGCCGCGGTGCTGGTTACCGTGGTCACCGGGCTGGACTACGTCATCCGAGCCATCAAGGTGGCCCGGAGTGGTGCCACCGCGCAGTAGCGGGCCCATGATCGGTCAGACGGCGGAGAACCCGGCCGCGACGCTCCTGGCTCGGCTGGGCGCGGCCTGTTGGAGCCTGGGCGCGGCTGAGTCCCTCACCGGTGGGCTGCTCGCCGACCGGATCGTGCAGGTCCCGGGCGCCTCGGCGACCTTCCGGGGCTCGGTTGTCAGTTACGCCACCGACGTCAAGCGGGATCTGCTCGGGGTGGACGCTGGTCTGCTCGCGGCGCACGGACCGGTGCATCCGCTGGTGGCCGCGCAGATGGCTACCGGGGCAGCGCAACTGCTTGGCACCGACCTCACCCTGGCTACCACCGGCGTGGCCGGCCCGGCCGGCCAGGACGGGCAGGGAGTCGGCACGATCTATCTGGCCTGTGCTCATCCGGGCGGCGTCTGGGTACGGCACTACCGACTCGCCGGGGGTCGGGAGCAGTTGCGCGCGTCCTCGGTGGACCTGGCGCTGGCGCTCGGCGCCGCGGCGATCCGGCCCACCGGGAACAAACAAGATGCGCCCGGGCGTTGAAGCAAGTAATGATCACACGTATGCACTCTCCGCGCTCCAGGCGCCCGGCCGGCCGTCCGTCCACTCCCCGGACGGTGCCACGGGCGATCTCGGGGTACGGTAATACTGCAACACCGGCACACACATCCAAGAGTTCGATGCAGGCGAGAGAGGAGGGACGCACCATGGTGGTTCTTCGCAGAGAAATCGGTGATGTCCTTCGCGACATCCGCCAGCGCCAGGGCCGCACCCTTCGCGAGGTCTCCTCGGCCGCCCAGGTTTCCCTCGGTTACCTCTCCGAGGTCGAGCGCGGACAGAAGGAAGCCTCCTCGGAGTTGCTCAACTCCATCGCCTCGGCATTGAGCGTGCCGTTGTCGGTGGTGCTGCGGGAAGTCTCCGACCGCATCGCGCTGGTCGAGGGGATCGCCGTTCCGGACACGGTCCCGGTCAGTTTCGCCGAGCAGATGGCCATGGCCGAGCAGTTCGGCCAGGAAGACCTCGCCGGCGTCTGAGCCCGGGCTCAGCCCTCGTCCCGGACCGGTTCCCCGCCCACCGCATCATGCGCTGCACCCACAGGTGTGGTGGCAGGATGGGATCCCCCCGCAACCTCAATACCCGGCCCCCGCTCGCCTGAGTTCCTGACAACCCGGACAGTAGAACGCCGGCCGTGCCAACGGTGGCGCAGCAACCTCGGCCACGGCAATCATCTCACCACAGCGCCGGCAGGGTTTCCCGGCCCGGTCGTGCACGTGGGTGCCCAGTCCCGCTCCCAGGTGCCCGGTGGCGGTCAGTTCGGGTGCGTCGGCGCTGCGACGCATGAGGAACGACGCCGTGGCGTACAGCGCGCGGGGATCTGGCACCCGGTCGGCGGGTAACCACGGGCTGAGCCGGTGTTCCCACAGTGTCTCGGCCATGTAGATGGTGCCCATCCCGGCCGCCACCCGTTGGTCCAGCAACGACTCACCGACCCCACGGGAGCCTTGGGCATGCAGATTCCGCGCGGCCCCATCCAGGTCTGGGTGCTTCGCCATCAGGTCCGGTCCCAGGTGCGCGATGAGCCGGCGCTCGTCGCGAGCACGCACCAGGTCCATCATGCCCAGATGCGAACCCACACAGGTCCACCGCGCAGTGGCGAGCACCGCACGGATCCAACGACCTCGGAGCGCTTCGGGCGGGCTGGCGGTGCGCCGCACCCGCCAGGTGCCATCCATGCGCAGGTGGGTGTGCAGGCTCCAGCCGTTCCCGGTGCGGATGAACAGGTGCTTGCCGTAGCCGAGGCATTCGCTCACCTGCTGACCCGTAAGGTCGGCATCGCCCAGGCCCGGCCAGCGTAGTTCGGCACGCACCAACGGTCCCGTCGTCAGTGCCCGGGTGAGGTGGCGCGCCACTCGGGCCACGACGTCACCCTCGGGCACCCGAGCTCCCCGACAGTCCCGAGCCCGCGCGCAGCCGGAGCCCACGTGGGGTGGCGATGAAACCCGCCTCGGTCAGGGCCGCTACCAGCGGGCTCCGTTCGGTGAGGGCGTCGGCGCCGTCTGCGCGCTGCACCGTGAACCTGCCCAGCGCTCCGTCGCCGGCCCACCGGGCCAGTTCAGTCGCCGCGGCCTGCAGCGCCGCGGGAGCGGAGGTGAAGGAGAGCAGGCTCCTGGCTCCGCGTTCCAGGTACAGCACCAACCGGCCGTCCACCAGCACCACGCTGGCCCCCACCTTCCGGCCCGGCCGGTGTCCGGTAGCCGTGGTGGTGACCGTCTCCGGCCACGCCAGCGCACCGCCGTAGGGCTGCGCAGGATCGGTGGCAGCCAGCAGCACTGCCTGCCCACGATCACGCTCCACCTCGGCCGCATCGGCACGCAGCCGCTCCACGCACTCAGCCAGGGCGAACTGGGCAGCCCCCAGGCCCTCCACGAAGTACCCCCGACGCACCTGACCGCCCTGCTCCGCCTCGGCCAGCACCCGGTAGGCCGCGGAGAACCCGCCCGGCACCCGGGTCCCGACCGCGCCACGGGTCAGTACGCCGTCCCGATCCACCAGCGACAGCACCGCGGCGACGGCCCGCTCGGGCGTTGGAGCCCGTTCCGGTACCGCCGACCACCGTCCGATCGCGGAAGGAGGCGTGGGCACCGCGCCGCCGGTGTGCCGGCCGCCTGCCCCGAAGCCTGCTGCACGCAACGCCCCGGCCCGCAGCGACCGCGGCCGGGCGGGCCGCCGGCCGGCGACATGGGTGCCGGGCCGGGCGCCGCCCGCCGACATCCACACGCGCAGCGGCGCCAGGGAGTCATTCGTCAGATGGCCGGCCCAGGCCAGGTCCCACAGGGCCCGTACCACCTCCTCGGTGCTGACCTGCGCGAGCTCCTGGTCGTCACCGTCCTCCTCCGGTGCGGGCGAGGCCGAACGCACACCGGCGACCAGATCCCGGAAGAACACTCCGCCCCCACCTGCCAGCGCCTCCAGGACGGCCCGATGCACCCGGCCGTGGGCGGCGTCGTCATCGGGCGGGGGCGCCAGTTCCGCAACAGCCTCGGCCGGCAGCAGGGCGAGCAGGCCATCGCTGCCCGGTCCGGCGCCGGCCCCCACCCAGACCACCTCCCCGGAGGCGGTGAGTTCATCGAGCATCGCCGGGCGGTAGTCGCTCACCCGGGCCGGCAGCACCAGGGACTCCCATGCCGAGGCGGCGATCGGGCTGCCGGCCAGTTGTTCCACCGTGCTGAGCACGCCCTCCACCCCGCGCAACCGTCCGATCTGGTGCCAGCGCGGGGAGAAGATTCCCAGCGCCGCGGCGGGCACCGGCTCTACCTCGGCGCGCAGCGCCGCCAGCGACCGGCGCCGGATCCTGCGCAGCACCTGGGCGTCGCAATAGTCCGGCCCGGCCATCGCCGCACTGGCCGCGGTATGGGCCTGCGCCGGACGCAGCGTTCCGGCAGCGAGCACCCCCTGGTCGGTCAGTGCGGTCAACGCGGGGGTGAGCGTGGCCACGCCCAGGCCGAACCGCTGCGCCACCTCGCCGGCGCGGAACGGACCGTGGGTGCGAGCGTGCCGGCGCACCAGATCCAGGAGAGCCTCGGGCGCCGGGGCGGTGAAGTCCTCGGGCAGCCCTGGGGGAAGCGCCACCCCCAACGCGTCGCGGACACGGCCGGCGTCCTCGGCGATCACCCACTGGTCCTGCCCGGCTACGCGCACCGGCAGCACCCGCCGGGCGGCGGCCAGGTCCGCCAGCCAGCCGGGTACGTCGTGCGGCGTGGCACTGCGCGCGGTGAGTTCGTCCTGCGGCACCGGCCCGAGTCGCCTGATCAGGTCCACCAGGGCCTCGAGGTCGCGGGCCCGGGTCGTCTCGGTGCGTAGACCCACCTCGACCTCCACCGAACTCAGCGCGTCGACGTCGAGCAGTTCGGCCACCTCGGCACCCTCGCCGAGCAGTTCCGTCAGCAGCCGGGCATCGAGGGTCAGCGCTGCGGCACGGCGCTCAGCCAGTGGCGCGTCACCCTCGTACAGGAACTGCGCGATATACCCGAACACCAGGGACTGGGCGAAGGGGGAGGGCTGGGGAGTCTGCACCTCCACCAGGCGCACCTCCCGCCGGTCCAGGGCGCGCATCAGGTCCGTCAGGGCGGTGATATCGAAGTCGTCCTGCAAGCACTCCCGCACCGCCTCCAGGACCACCGGGAAATCGGCGAACCGGCCCGCCACCGAGAGCAACTGGGCACTGCGCTGACGCTGCTGCCACAACGGCTGGCGCCGGTCCGGGCGGCGGCGGGGCAGGAGCAGTGAGCGAGCCGCCGCCTCCCGGAACCGAGCGGCGAAGTGCGCCGAGGAGGTCAGGGCGCTGAGCACATCGGCGTGCACATCCTCCGGCGCCAACAACAACTCGCCAACGTCCAGCGGGCTGCGTGCCTCATCCTCGGCCCAGGTGGTCTCGGGCAATCGCAGCACGATCCCGTCATCGGCGTGCATCACCTGGGCGTCCAGGCCGAACCGCTCCTGCAGCCGGGCGCTGAGCACCAACGCCCAGGGCGCGTGCACCGCCGCGCCGTAGGGGGAGTGGATCGCGATTCTCCAGTCACCCAACTCGTCGCGGAAGTGCTCGGCCACGATCGTGCGGTCGGTCGGTAAGGCCCCGGTGGACTGCTCCTGCTCACCGATGTAGGTCAGCAGGTTCTGTCGCGCCCAGTCGTCCAGGCCGGCCAGCCCCGCCCGGGCGTGGGCGCCGTCGGTGTCGGTGGCGAGGTGGCGGATCATCTCCCCGTGGGCTCGGCCCAGCTCGGCCGGGCGGGGCGGGGCGTCACCCTTCCAGAAGGGCAGTCGACCCGGCAGGCCCGGGGCTGGGGAGACCAGGACCCGGTCGGGTGTGATGTCCTCGATGCGCCAGGTGCTCGAGCCGAGGGTGAAGGTGTCCCCGACGCGGGACTCGAACACCATCTCCTCGTCCAACTCTCCCACCCGCTTGCCGCCGCGGCGCGGGTCCTGTTCCCCCACGAGGTAGACCCCGTACAGCCCACGATCGGGAATGGTGCCCCCGGAGGTGGCCGCCAGGCGGAGCGCGCCCGGGCGGGCTGTCAGGGTCCGACTGCGACGGTCCCACACCAGCCGGGGCCGCAGTTCGGCGAAGTCCTCACTCGGATAGCGCCCGGAGAGCATGTCCAGCACCGCACGCCATACCCCGTCGGTGAGACCGGTGAAGGGAGTTGCTCGGCGTACCAACGCCACAAGTTCGGCCTCGTCCCAGTCCTGCACCGCGGTGGCGGCCACCACCTGCTGGGCGAGCACGTCCAGTGGGTTGGCCGGGATGTGCACCTGCTCGATCTGCCCGGTCCCGGCCCGCGCGGCCGTGGTCACCGCAGCCAGTAGGTCACCGCGGTGGGTCGGCATGACCACCCCGCGGGAGACCTCCCCGACCTGGTGTCCGGCCCGACCGATGCGCTGCAACGCCGAGGCCACCGACGGCGGGGCACCGACCTGGACCACCAAGTCGACCGCGCCCATGTCGATCCCCAGTTCCAGTGAGCTCGTAGCAACCACCGCGGGAAGCGTCCCCGATTTCAGGGCGGACTCGATCCGGACGCGCTCCTCGCGGCTCATCGAGCCGTGGTGAGCCGCGGCGATCACCGCCTCGGGCGGTACGTCGGTGCGGGAGCCGGACTGGCCGGGTGTCTGCGCCGGCTGATCGGCACCGGGGTCGGGATCGTCCAGGCCGAGCCGCCGGGCCTGGCACTCATTGATCCGGGCTGCCAACCGCTCCGCGCCCCGGCGGGAGTTGGTGAACACGATCGTGGCCCGGTGGACGTTGATCAAGTCTGTGATCCGCTCGGTCACGTGCGGCCAGATCGAGTTGGCCTGCCCTCCGCCCGGGCGGGTCAGTTCCGGGAGCCGCCCGGCTGCGGACCCGGACAGGTCCAGTTCCTCGTCCCCGCCGGTGGACGGTGGGTCGGCACTGCTCGGTGCCCCGCCGATGTCGGACAGGTCCGGCACCGGGACGGTCACGTCGATGTCCAGGACCTTCGCGATGCGCGGGGCCACCACCCGCACCTCGCGCCCACCCTCGGCGATCGGGCGTGCCCCGGCCAGGTACCGCGCGACCACCTCGGGCGGACGGACCGTGGCCGACAGTCCGATCCGCTGCACCGGGCGCTCGGTGAGCACATCGAGCCGCTCCAACGACAACGCGAGATGCGCACCGCGCTTGTTGCCGGCCAGGGCGTGCACCTCATCGAGGATCACCTGCTGTACACCCCGCAGCCCCTCCCGCGCCGCGGAGGTGAGGATGAGGAACAACGACTCCGGAGTGGTGATCAGGATGTCGGTGGGCCTGGTGGCGAAGGCCCGACGCTGCGCCGCCGGAGTGTCCCCGGTGCGCACGCCCACCTGAACTTCGCGTACCGAGCGACCGTGGGCCTGGGCGGCCTGGGTGATTCCCACCAACGGTGAGCGCAGGTTGCGCTCCACGTCGGCGGCCAGTGCCTTGAGCGGGGACACATAGAGCACTTTGCACCGCAGGCCCGGGTCGGCCGGGTCCGGGCCGGTGAGCAACCCGTCCAGCGCGGCCAGGAACGCCGCAAGCGTCTTCCCCGACCCGGTCGGGGCGACGACGAGGGCGTGATCGCCGGAGGCGATCGCCTCCCACGCCTGGGACTGTGCGGCGGTCGGCGCGGCGAATGCGGAGGAGAACCACGCCGTCGTCGGCTCGCTGAACCCGGTCAGGGGCGCCGTGGTCTCCCGCGGGAGGGTGCCCGGGTCCGGGACGCGCTCAGTGGATCCGCTCACCGCCCTATTGTGACGGTAGGTACCGACACCCTGCCCGGAGACCCCGGCCGAGGCTCAGGCGATCGGCACCGCGAGGTCGGTGATCACCTGGGCCCCGGGCAACTGTTGCGCGAGTGGGCCGGGCATCCGCACTTTGGATCGGCGCACCCCCGAGCCGATCACGATCTGGTCCTGAGCCACCACCCGCTCATCGATCAGTAGCGCCCAGTCCTGCGGGAGTCCGATCGGAGTGATGCCGCCGTACTCCATCCCGGTGGCCTCCACGGCGGCGTGCATCGACATGAAGGAGCACTTGCGCGCCCCGAGCGTCTTGCGGATCGCGGTGTTGATGTCCGCCTTCGTGGTAGCCAGGACCAGGACGGCGGCCAGGGTCTCGGTGCCGGACCGCCTGGCCCGCACCACCAGGCAGTTGGCGCTGGACTCCAGGGTGATGTCGGTCGCGGCGACCAGGGCGGCGGTGTCGGCGATCGCAGGGTCGATCTCGGCCACCTGGACGGCCTCGGCGTCGCCATCGGGCCACTGCCGCAGGGCGGCGCTGACGGGATCGGCGATGAACTCGGGGTGGTCCAGTGCGGGCAGCCAGGTCAGTGCGGTACTCATCCCGGGTGATATTACGCTGGGCGGGTGAAGCACTCGGAATTCTGGTCCGCCATGACCGACACCTTCGGCAGCTACGCCGCATCGCTGGCCAAGGACATGGTGCTGGGGCCACTGGGTGGGCGGACCGCGCAGGAGGCCCTGGACCAGGGCACGTCCCCACGGGAGGTCTGGTCGGCGATCTGCGTGGTCAACGACCTGCCCGAGCACGTGCGTTGGCACCACCGCCAACCTCAGGCGCGCAAGCGGTAATCTCACGCGGCGAATCCGCACATCCGGCTTCCGTCGCTGTCCTAGGGTAAACCGATGTCCACCGTGCTCCCGCCGAATCTTCCCGACGACATCGACCTGGCTCCCGGCACCGAACTGGGTGGCTCCGCTCGCTCCCGGGTGAGCCGGCACCGGGTGAACCAGGCACCGGCGCAGTGGGGGAGCAGCGTGGTCGTCAAGACCTTTCTGGCCCCGGAGGGTGGCTCCCCGGACGAAGCCGATGCCGGCGCGGGCCCGCACACCGAGGGCTTCCTGCGCGAACGCGCCGGGCTGCGCTACCTGCCGGGTACCCCGGCCCTGCTCGCTGAGGACGCCCCGAACACCACCTTGGTGATGGAGGACATCGGCGCCGCCCCCACCCTGGCGGACCTGCTCGTGGGTGACGACCCGGGTGCGGCCTGGACTGCCTGCCTGCGCTGGGCCCGGGCGCTGGGCGGCCACGTGATGGCCGACCCTTACGTGCTGCAGCAGTTCCGCGCCGACCTGGGCCCGGCCGAGGAGACCAACCGCCGCCTGATGGCCGCCCTGCCGGACGCTGGGCTCGATGCGATGGCGGACTGGGGCGTGCGTCATGCCGAGGCGGCGCGGGCCGAGGTCTCCGAGGCATTCACAGCACTGCTCGGCGACTCCACCCGCGAGGTGATCTCAGCCGGAGACACCTGCCCGGACAACGCGGTGCTGACCGAACGTGCGGTGCGCTTCCTGGATACCGAGGGCACCGCGGTACATCCGGTAGCCATCGACGCCGCCTACGCACTGCAGCCGTTCAGCAGTTGCTGGTGCGTGTTCACCCCGCCGTCGGGCTTGCGCGAGGCGATGCTGGCCGAGTTCACCGCGGGCGCGTCGCGGCAGCTTCCCCAACTCGCGACCGACCCGCACTGGCCCGCTCAGGTGCGCGCCGCCGTCGTCATCTTCACCGTGGTCTCGGCCGCGTGGCTGCTTCCTTCGGCCCGGACCAAGGTGGCCAGCATCGGACCCGCCGGTGCGCTTGCGCCGAATCACCGCCAACTGCTGGTGAGCCGGTGGCGCCAGGTGATCGCCGAGGCCGCCGATGACTTCCCCGATACCGCCGCGGCGGCCGATGAGGCGATCACCAGGGCGCTGCGGGAGTGGGGTGGGAACGGCGCGCTGGACCTGCCCGGATACCCGGCATGGCGCTGACGCCCCAGGCAAGCAAGATAGGGTGCTAGTAATTCTGCGATGTCCTACAGTGCCAGGCATGCCCCTCATCGAAGCCCGCAACCTGGTCAAGACCTTCGGTGACTTCACCGCCGTGGATGGCATCGACGTCACGGTGGAGGCGGGGGAGTCCTTCGGCTTCCTGGGACCGAACGGGGCGGGCAAGACCTCGGCGATGCGGATGATCGGTTGCACCTCGCCGGTGAGCGGCGGCACCCTGCGCGTGCTCGGGATGGACCCGGCCGGCGACGGTCCGGACATCCGCGCCCAACTGGGCGTGGTCCCGCAGCAGGACTGGCTGGACACCGAACTCAAGGTCGCCGAGAACCTCCTCGTGTACGGCCGCTACTTCGGGCTGTCCCGCGCCGAAGCCGCCCGCCGGGCCGGCCCGCTGCTGGAGTTCGCCGATCTGACCCACAAGGCCGACGCCGTCGTCGAGAGCCTGTCCGGCGGGATGAAGCGGCGCCTGACCATCGCCCGCGCCCTGATCAACGAACCGCGCCTGCTGCTGCTGGATGAGCCCACCACCGGGTTGGACCCGCAGGCCCGGCACAACCTGTGGCAGCGCCTCTTCCAGCTCAAGCGCTCCGGGGTCACCCTGGTGCTGACCACTCACTACATGGACGAGGCCGAACAACTCTGCGACCGACTGGTGGTGATGGACGCCGGACGGATCGTGGCCGAGGGTTCACCGCGCTCCCTGATCGCCCAGCACGCCTCCCGGGAGGTGCTGGAACTGCGGTTCGCCGAACACGACGACGACGTCGTCGGCCGGGTGCGCGATCTCGCCGATCGCGTCGAGGTGCTCGCCGACCGGGTCCTGCTCTACGTCCACGACGGCGACGCGGCCCTGGAGACGGTGACCGCACGCGGCATCCACCCGGCGGCCACGCTGGTGCGCCGGTCCAGCCTGGAGGACGTCTTCCTGCGGCTGACCGGGCGGAGCCTGATCGAATGACCAGCCCGGAAGGTGCCCCCGGTGCCGGCGCGAGCCTGCCTACCGATCCGAGGCGCCCGGTCTCCTCGTCCTCGTTCTCCGGCTGGCGGGCGGTGCTGACGTACTGGTTGATGCGCTACCGACGGATCTGGCCCTCCACCGTGGTCTCCTCCTTCCTGGCCCCGCTGCTGTACCTGGCCGGCCTGGGCTATGGGCTCGGGTCGCTGGTGGATGGCCCCGGCGGCAGCGCGATCAACGGCGTGGCCTACGTCGCGTTCGTGGCCACCGGGCTGGTCGCGGCCCAGACGATGATGACCGGCTCCGGGGAGGCCACCTACAACGTGCTGGCGCCGATCAAGTGGACCTACAACTACTACGCGATGCTGGCCACCCCGATCAGGGTGGTGGACCTGGTGCGCGGGCAACTGGTCTACATCCTGATCCGGATGACGATGGTGGCCGGGGTCTTCACCGCGGTGGCCACTGCGTTGGGGGCGATGAGCGGGGCGTGGGTGCCCGCCGTCGTCGTGGTGGCCGTGCTGACCGGGATGGGCTTCGCGGCCTGCACCTTCGCCTACTCCGCCGGGATCACCGACTCCGGGCAGGGCTTCAATATCCTGCAGCGCTTCGTCATCATGCCGATGTTCCTGTTCTCCGGGACGTTCTTCCCCCTGGAGCAGTTGCCCACCGGTCTGCAGGCGGTGGCATGGGTGTCGCCGCTGACCCACGCGGTGGCGCTGACCCGGGCGTTCGGGCTGGGGCCGGACTCCCCGCTGTGGTTGGAACCGTGGCGGTTCGGGGTGCATCTGGCCGTGCTGGTGGCGATGATCGCCGTCGGCTATGCCCTCGCGGTGCGCCGACTGACCAAGCGGATGGTGGTGTGATGATCGCGCTGCTGCTGCGGCCGTGGGCACTGGTCGAACGCAACGCGCGGGCGGCCGGCCGGGCGGTGTTCACCTATGTCTCCGGCTTCCTCGAGCCGGTGTTCTACCTGTTCGCCCTCGGGGTCGGCATCGGGACGCTGGTGGGCACCATCGACGTCGACGGGGAGGTGATGTCCTACGCGGTCTTCGTTGCCCCGGCGATGATGGCCACCTCCGCGATGAACGGGGCGGTGATGGACTCCACGTTCAACGTGTTCGGCAAGATCAAGGACGCCAAACTCTATCACTCCGTGCTCACCACCCCGCTGAGCCCGCGCGATGTCGCGGTGGGGGAGATCGGTTGGGCGCTGTTGCGGGGGTTGGTGTACTCCGTGGCGTTCCTGTTGGTGGCCACGCTGTCGGGGTTCGTGCTCTCGGCCTGGGCGGTGCTGACGATCCCGGTCGCCTCGCTGATCGGGCTGGCGTTCGGCTCGGTGGGCATGGCCGCCACCACCTACATGCGTTCATGGAATGACGCCGACTACGTGCAGCTGGCGATCCTGCCGCTGTTCCTGTTCTCCGCCACGTTCTTCCCGCTGAGTACCTATCCGCCGGCCCTGCAGTGGGTGGTCCAGGCGACTCCGCTGTACCACGGGGTAGAACTGATCCGGAGCCTGACCACCGGAGCAGTGCACGCCGGTATGTGGGCGCACGTGGCCTACCTGGCGGTGATGAGCGCGCTGGGTCTGTGGGCCGCGACCCGGCGGATCGAACGGCTGCTGCTGACCTGAGCGGGGCCCGCGATCGTGCTCTGCGTCGTGGTCAATCCGCGCGTTCGGCGTGTCGGACTTACCTCGAACACGCGTTCGTCCTAGGCTGTCCACAGGACGCGGACGGTGCGGCCCTGGATCCACACGCTGGATCCGCGGCGCACCGGATGTCAGTGGTCGGACATAGCCTCGTTCCACGCCCCATCAAGCCACCCGGAGAGGGTGGTGGCGAACAGACCAGCCCTTGCACATCCGGCGGAGAGACCGCCCAGAACCGAAGGTGACACACCATGGCTGTTTCCGCAGCAGATCGCACGAACGCAGATCGCACGAAGGCCCTTGAAGCCGCTCTCGGCCAGATCGACCGCGCCTACGGCAAGGGCTCGGTGATGCGGCTGGGTGATGACACCCGTCCGCCGGTAGAGGTCATCCCGACCGGTTCGATCGCCCTGGACGTGGCCCTGGGCATTGGTGGCCTCCCGCGGGGCCGGGTCGTCGAGGTCTACGGTCCGGAGTCCTCCGGTAAGACCACCGTGGCGCTGCACGCGGTGGCCAACGCCCAGAAGAACGGGGGGATCGCCGCATTCATCGACGCCGAGCACGCCCTGGACCCCGAGTACGCCAAGAGTCTGGGGGTGGACACCGATGCGCTGCTGGTCTCCCAGCCGGACACCGGCGAGCAGGCCCTGGAGATCATGGACATGCTGATCCGCTCCGGCGCCCTGGACATCGTGGTGATCGACTCCGTCGCAGCCCTGGTCCCCAAGGCCGAGATCGAGGGCGAGATGGGCGACTCCCACGTGGGCCTGCAGGCCCGGCTGATGTCCCAGGCGCTGCGCAAGATCACCGGCGCGCTGTCCTCCTCGGGGACCACCGCCATCTTCATCAACCAGCTCCGCGAGAAGATCGGGGTGTTCTTCGGCTCACCGGAGACCACCACCGGCGGTAAGGCGCTGAAGTTCTACTCCTCGGTACGCATCGACGTGCGCCGGATCGAGACCCTCAAGGAGGGCACCGATTCGGTGGGTAACCGCACCCGTGCCAAGGTGGTGAAGAACAAGATGGCCCCGCCGTTCAAGCAGGCCGAGTTCGACATCCTCTACGGCATGGGCATCTCCCGCGAGGGCGGGTTGATCGACCTTGGCGTGGAGCACGGGATCGTGCGTAAGTCCGGTGCCTGGTACACCTACGAGGGTGACCAACTGGGCCAGGGCAAGGAGAACGTGCGCCGCTTCATGAAGGACAACCCCGAGTTGGCCGACGAGATCGAGACCAAGATCAAGACCAAACTCGGGGTGGGCATCAAACTCGAGGTGGTGCCGGAGTCCGCCGAGGCGGTCGACTTCTGAGTATCGGATGCCTTCCTCCGAGCGAGCCGACGCCGGTGACCTGACGCGCGGTACGCGTACCTCCCGTGGCCGGGTGAGTGAACCCCCGGCCACGGGCGCGGCGGCGGTTGATTCCGAACCGGAAGCGGAGTCGGTGGCGCGCGCGATCGCGCTGCGCCTGCTGACCCACTCCCCGCGTTCCCGTTCGCAACTGGCCGAGGCGATGGCCAAGAAGGACGTCCCCGAGACGGTGGCCACCAAGGTCCTGGACCGGTTCACCGAGGTGGGCCTGATCAACGACGCCGAGTACGCGCAGATGCTGGTGCGCAGCCGTCAGTCCGAGCGGGGGCTCGCCCGCAGGGCGCTGGCGCTCGAGCTGCGACGCAAGGGCATCGGCAGTGAGGATGCCGAGGCTGCGTTGAGCTCGATCGAGCCCGAGGACGAGGAGGCCGCGGCGCGGGCCCTGTTGCGCCGCAAGGCCCGGTCTTCCCAGGGCCTGGATCCGACTCGGCGCCGCCGGCGTCTGATGGGCATGCTCGCCCGCAAGGGCTACCCGGCGGGGTTGGCACACCGGCTGATCAGCGAACTGTTCCAGGATGAGCAGGCCGAGGACGGCGTCGACCAGGGCAACTCCGACCCGGCCGGCAACGCCGAGAGTTTCCTGGAGAGCCCGTGATCGGCCTAGGGTGAGTCATGGCTGATCCGCAGATCTCACATTCATCCGACCAGCAGCAGTTCGTGGCGACCGCCGCCGGTGGTGAACACCTCGGGCGCCTGGAGTACGAGCGCCGGGCAGACGTGGTGGCACTTCGCCACACCGTCGTGGAGCCGGCCGCGGAGGGCCGCGGTGTGGGTTCGGCCCTGGCGCGCACGGCGCTGGACTGGGTCCGCGCCGAGGGGCGCCGGGTGGATCCGGTGTGCCCGTTCGTGGCCGCCTGGATCGAGCGTCATCCCGACTACGCCGACCTGGTGGTCTCCGAGGGCTCCTAGGAGGCGGCAGCTGCTCAGGCGTCCCTGGGATTGAGCGTGGCGGCGATCCCACCGGGCAGCGTGGCGCGCTGGCCACGCTCACGGAGCCGCTTCTCCACGAAGGTGGCGATGCGGGTGAGGGAGAAGTTCAGCACCAGGTAGATCGCCAGCACCGCCACGAAGAAGGGCAGGCGGGTTTCGTTGCCGAAGAAGTTCCAGTTGACCTGGCCGGTTCGCAGCAGTTCGGTGTAGCCCACGATGAAACCGATCGAGGTGTCCTTCAGCAACACCACGAGTTGCGCGATCAGGCTGGGCATCATGACCCGGATCGCCTGCGGCAGGGTGATGATGAAGAAGTTCTGGAACCAGCTCAGCCCGATGGCCATCCCGGCCTCGCCCTGACCCTTGGCGATCGAGGCCAGTCCGGCCCGCAGGATCTCGGCGAGGATCGCGGCGTTATAGACGATCAGCCCGAATGCCACAGAGACGTAGGCGCTGAAGTTGAAGACGAACAGCCCGAAGAGCATCAGGACCAGCACCGGGAGTCCGCGGGAGACCTCGATGAGGACCTTGGCGGGGACGCTGACGGCCTTCTTGGTCGAGGTGCGTAGCACCACCAGGATCAGCGCGACGAGCCCGGCAATGGGCATGGCCAGCCCAGCCGCGGCAAGCGTCCCCTGGATCAGGCCGGTCATGATGAGTGAGTTCCACCACACATCGGCCGCGGTGCTGTTCAACCCCCGAACGTTCGGTGGATCGATCAGCACCATCCAGCGCTCATCGAAGACCCCGTTGCGGTACATCGCGAACAGGCCCGCACCGAGGACCGCGAAGATCGCCAGCCCGGCGACCACCGACCACCGCCGCTGACGGCGCTTGGTCACCGGTCCGGGAATGTCGTAGAGAACTGAACTGACGTTGCTCATCGCGCGAAGGCCACCTTCCGCTCGATGTAGTTGGCGAGTAGCCCCGAGGGCACGGTCAGCGCTAGGTAGAACACGGCGATCCCCACGAAGATCCACAGGGCCGCCGGTCCGGGGTTACCCAGCGCCAGCGTGCGGGCGGTGGAGGTCAGTTCCACCGTGGCGAATCCGGCCGCGATGGAGGTGTTCTTGATCATCGCGATGAGCACGTTGATGATCGGTGGCACCACGGTCCGCAGCGCCTGGGGGAGCACGACCAAGTTCAACGACTGCCCGCCGGTCAGGCCGATCGCACGGGCCGCCTCGGCCTGTCCGACACCCACACTGTTGATCCCGGAGCGCACCGCCTCGCACACGAACGCGGAGGTGTAGATCGACAGCGCCACGATCGCCTGGGTACGTCCGATCGGGATCAGAATGTCCATCGTCAAGAGTACGGCGGAGATGAACACGAAGATCAGCGTCAGTGGGGTGTTCCGCATGACCTCGACCCACGCCGTCGAGACCCAGCGCAAGGTGGACAGGGGTGAGACCCGCATCGCGGCAAGCAGGACTCCCACGACCAGTGAGATGATCCCCGCCGTTACCGACAGGTACAGCGTGGTGAGGAATCCGTTCCAGAACGCCGGCAGGTTGTCCAGGACAACATTCATGCCTTGTCCTCCCGATCCGACCCTTGACGGTCCGGAGCGCAAGCGCGCCCCGGACCGTCAAGGTGTGTCAACGTGGGCAGCGATCAGTACCTGTCGACCGCCGGGGGCTCCGGGAGTTCCAGCACCGTGCCGGCGGTGTTCTCCCACGCGGCCTCCCAGTTGCCGTTCTCATACGATTCCTCGATCACGTCGTTGATGAAATCGCGGAACTCGTCGTCGCCCTTGGCCAGGCCGATGCCGTAGGGCTCTTCGGTGAACAGGTCCCCGACGATCTTGAAGTCGTCCGGGCTCTCGTCCACGTAGCCGGCCAGGATCACGTTGTCGGTGGTCACGGCGTCCACCTGCCCGCTTCGCAGTGGGTCCAGACAGTCGGTGTAGGCGCCGTAGGTGACCAGCTCGGCCTCCGGGTAGTTCTCGGCGATGTTCTGCGCCGGGGTCGACCCGTCAGCCGAGCAGACGCGCTTGCCGTCGAGGTCGTCGTCGCCGGAGATCTCGTCGTTGTCCATCGTCACCATCAGGGACTGACCGGCGATGTAGTACGGGCCGGCGAAGTCGACGACCTCCTTGCGGGTGTCGTTGATGGTGTAGGTGGCCACGACGATGTCCACCGAGCCGTTCTCGATGAGGTTCTCGCGCTGCGGGGTCTGTGCCTCCACGAACTCGGCTTCCACGCCCAGGGCGTCGGCGACGAGTTGGCCGATGGAGACGTCGAAGCCCACCGGTGTGCCGTCCGGTCCCTGCAGCCCGAACAAGGGCTGGTCGAACTTGGTGCCGATGGTGATGGAGCCTTGGTCGTGCAGTTGCTGCATCGTGCTGCCTTCTGGGAACTCCGCCGGGTCGACCGGCTCGCCCTCGGGAGCGCCGTCGTCCCCGTTGCAGGCGGTGAGCATCAGCAGCCCGGCTGCCGCCAGGGCGATCAATGACTTACGGGTGTTCTTCATCGTGGGTTTCCTCCTGTGGGTCGCACATGTCTGTGAGTGGAATGGGGTGTTCAGGTCGGCGGCGACTAGTGGGTGAGGATCTTGCTCAGGAAATCCTGGGCTCGATCGGTCTGCGGGTCGGCGAAGAAGGTGTCCGGATCGGCAACCTCGACGATCTGGCCCTCGGACATGAAGACGACGCGGTCGCCCGCCTTGTGCGCGAAGCCCATCTCGTGTGTCACAACCACCATCGTCATGCCCTCTTTCGCGAGGGAGACCATCACGTCGAGGACCTCGTTGACCATCTCCGGGTCCAGCGCTGAGGTGGGCTCATCGAACAGCATGACCTTGGGCCGCATCGCCAGGGCGCGGGCGATCGCCACACGCTGCTGCTGACCTCCGGAGAGTTGGGCCGGCATCTTGTCGGCCTGGTTGGCCACGCCGACCCGGTCCAGCAGATCCATCGCGACCTTGCGGGCCTCGGCGGTCTTCATCTTCTTGACCTTGATCGGCCCCAGCGTCACGTTCTCCAGCACCGTCTTGTGCGCGAAGAGGTTGAAGGCCTGGAAGACCATGCCCACATCGGCGCGCAGCGCGGCCAGGGCCTTGCCCTCGGCGGGCAGTTCCTGACCGTCCAGGGTGATCGAACCGGAATTGATCGGTTCCAACC
Source organism: Pseudactinotalea sp. Z1748 (assembly GCF_049725185.1). Lineage (NCBI taxonomy): Bacteria > Bacillati > Actinomycetota > Actinomycetes > Micrococcales > Cellulomonadaceae > Pseudactinotalea > Pseudactinotalea sp. Z1748. The sequence goes on from NZ_JBMPQB010000004.1 coordinate 148,840, forward strand.
GGTTGATGGTGCGGCACAGCGTGGACTTGCCCGAACCGGAGGGCCCGATCACCACCACCACCTCGCCGCGGTGCACGGTGAGGTCGATGTCCTTGAGCACGTGCAACTCACCGAAGTACTTCTGCACGTCGCTGAGCACCACGAGCGGTTCACCGGCGGCTGCGGCCATATCCGAGGCCGGCGCCGTGAGGGCAGGCGGTTCTGGAGTCGCTTCTGACATATCTGCAACCTAATGCCTCGTACCCATCCGGGGGTCGGTACGCAGATCACGAATTGGACTCGATCCCTGCCCTCCGGGCTCCTCGCGCCCGGCCTGCAGCACCGTAGAATCGGGCCTTGTGAGTGTTGAAACCCCGCGCCGGTACATGGTGCGCACCCTGGGCTGCCAGATGAACGTGCACGATTCCGAGCGGATGTCGGGCATGTTGGAGCAGGCCGGCTACATCGATGCCGGCGGCCATGGCGGCCCGTTGCTGGAGCAGGCCGCCCGGGCCGACGTCGTCGTCATCAATACCTGCGCTGTACGGGAGAACGCCGCAGACCGGCTGTACGGGAACCTCGGCCAACTCGCCTCCCTGAAGAAGGACCGCCCCGACTTCCAGATCGCCGTCGGAGGCTGCCTGGCCCAGCAGGACCGGGCCGGCATCGTCGAGCGCGCTCCGTGGGTGGACGTGGTCTTCGGCACCCACAACCTCGACGTGCTGCCGGCGCTGCTGGAACGGGCCCGCCACAACGACGAGGCGCAGGTGGAGATCGAGGAGTCGCTGAAGGTCTTCCCCTCCACGCTGCCCACCCGCCGGGAGAGTGCCTATGCGGCGTGGGTGTCGATCTCGGTGGGCTGCAACAACACCTGCACCTTCTGCATCGTGCCGAGCCTGCGGGGCAAGGAACGGGACCGACGCCCTGGCGAGGTGCTCGCCGAGGTCGCCGCCGTGGTGGATCAGGGTGCCATCGAGGTGACCCTGCTGGGCCAGAACGTCAACTCCTACGGCGTGGGTTTCGGGGACCGGGGTGCGTTCGCGAAATTGCTGCGCGCCTGCGGTCACATCGAGGGCCTGGAACGGGTCCGGTTCACCTCCCCGCACCCGGCGGCGTTCACCGATGACGTGATCGATGCCATGGCGGCCACCCCGAATGTGATGCCCTCGCTGCACATGCCGCTGCAGTCCGGGTCGGATGTGATCCTGCGCGCGATGCGCCGGTCCTACCGGTCGGAGAAGTTCCTCGGGATCCTGGACCGGGTGCGGGCGCAACTGCCCGAGGCCGCGATCACCACCGACATCATCGTGGGCTTCCCCGGGGAGACCGAGGAGGACTTCCAGGCCACCTTGGACGTGGTGGAGGCCTCCCGCTTCTCCAGCGCCTTCACCTTCCAGTACTCACCGCGTCCGGGAACCCCGGCCGCGGACATGCCCGATCAGGTGCCGGCCGATGTGGTTGCCGAGCGGTACGCGCGCTTGGTGGACCTGCAGCAGCGCATCTCCACCGAGGAGAACGCCAAGCAGGTCGGGACCGACGTCGAAGTGCTCATCGCGGAGAGCGAGGGGCGCAAGGACGCCGCCACCCAGCGGCTCTCGGGGCGAGCGGCGGACAACCGACTGGTGCACCTCGGGCTGCCGGAGGCAATGCCCGACGACGACGCACCTCGCCCGGGCGACATGGTCACCGCGCGGGTGACATCCTCGGCGCCGCACCACCTGATCGCCGACTCCGGTGTCCGGGGTGGCACGTTCGAGGTCCGGCGCACCCGCTCCGGTGATGCGTGGGAGGCGGCGCAGCGGGCCAGGGCCGCGGGCACCGCCCCGGCAGGCCCGGTCCCGGTGGGGCTGGGGATTCCCAAGGTGCGCTCGCAGGCCTGAGCCGGGCGGGTACGCCGTGGTGCATCGGCACGGCTGCGTTACAGCGGCACGGCTGCGCCGAGCACTTCACCGGCACGGCCTCGCACCACCACGTCGGCGAACCGGTCCAGCGGGGTCGGCTCGTCGTTGATGATCACCAGGCGGCCGCCGGCCTCGAGGGTCTCCAGCGGGAGGCCCGCAGCCGGCTGCACCTGCAACGAGGAGCCCGCGGCGATGAGCAGATCCGCGGACCGGGCCAGGGCCAGGGCCGCCTCGATCACGTCGGGGTCGAGCAGTTGGCCGAACGAGATCGTCGCGGATTTCACCATCCCGGCACAGTCGGGGCAGCGCGGGTCGGGATGCCCGGAGTCGACCTGCTCCATCGCCCATTCGTGCGGCGCCCGCCACCCGCAACCTTGCGGGCTGCCGGGAGCAGGATGGGTTCCGATGCACAGCACCTCCCGGGCGGTGCCGTGCAGTTCCAGGACGTTGACCGACCCCGCCTGCTGATGCAGGCCGTCGATGTTCTGCGTGATCACCCCGGCACAGCGGCCCTGATGTTCCAGGGCTGCCAGGGCGCGGTGGGCCGGGTTCGGTCGAGCATCGGCGTCGAAGAACTCCCGGCGCATCTGCCAGCTCTGCTCGCGGACCTGTGCATCGGTGATGAACCGGGCGAAGTCGAAGGTGGCCGGATCGTACGTGGTCCATACCCCACCGGCGGAGCGGAAGTCCTGGATGCCCGACTCGGTGGAGACACCGGCCCCGGTGAAGCCGACGATCCGGTCGGCGGAGTCGAGCAGTGTCCGCAAATCGGCCTGCGCCGCGGGTTCCGGACAGTGGCTCATCATGAGCCCGTCAGCCCAGTTCGGGCTCGGTGGTGCCGTTCCGGAGCGCCTCGAGGGCCGAGTCCAGGCCCTTGGCGGTGGCGCTGAGACCCAGCCGGACCGCGGTGGTGAGTTGCTGGTCGGTGGCACCGGCGGTGAAGTCGACTGTGTAGACGCTGCGCAGCGCCAGGTTGCCCTCGGCGTTGGTGGTCCACAGCAACGTGGGCCAGACCTTCTCGCGGTGCCAGTTGTTGGCATAGGTGGCCAGGGCCGACTCGGCGTCCTTGGGCAGGGTGGTCGAGGCCAGTCCCAGGACCCGCAGCACGGTGGCCTTGCCCGCGGCCACCGAGATCTCCACGAGGTTGTCACCGACCCGGGCGCGCAGGATCTGGTTCTCGGCAGGGGTCACGGTCACGCCGGCCGACTCGACCATTCGATGAAGGCGTTCGACGGTCACCGGCGCGGGCCAGTCGCCGACGCCGGGTAGGTCAGTGGGGTCGATCATGCGGCACCTGTGGTCATCAAGGGGTCGGGGAACTGCTTATCCAACTGGGCGAAGAGGGACAGGCCGGCGCCGATACCCAGACGTATTGCCCGGGTGAGTTGCTGCTCGGACATCCCCGCCGAGATCGGCGTGGCCAGGTCTGCGGTGAACCGCATGGAGCCGTCGTCCATGACGTGGAGCAAGCACTTGGGCCAGGGGTTGCGGGTGTGGAAGTGGTTGATCAGCGCCATGAACTCCGCGCGGCGCTCGATGGTGATGGTGCGGCTCCATTGGCCCCGGATCTGCAGCACGTGCCGGGTCACGGTAAATGTGAACAGGGAGCCGTTCCAGATCCCGGCCGGCTGGCCGTCGGGGCGGAGGAGGTGGTTGTGCCCCTTCTCCTTCAGCCAGGTCCGGATGCGCTCCGGGGTGACCGGATGGACCTCGGCGGCGGCGATGTCTTCCTCCGACAGTTCGAAGTCGGCCGCGTTCACGGGTTCCTCGGCGGGCGCCTGGTCTTCCTCGGAGGATCGGCCCTCGTCGGGGTCGTGGTCGGGGTTGCTCATCACCGATCAGCATAAGCCCGGGGGCGAGCGGTAGGTTGCCAGGGTGTCTGCGTCAGTGATCGCCATCGTGGGGCCCACCGCGACGGGAAAGTCTGATCTGGCCCTGGACCTGGCCGAGCATCTGGGGGCTGAGATCGTCAACGCTGACGCGATGCAGTTCTACCGGGGCATGGATATCGGCACGGCGAAGGTGCCCGTCGCGCAGCGTAGGGGGATTCCGCATCACCAGTTGGATGTGCTCGAGGTGCACCAGGAAGCCTCGGTGGCTGCGTACCAGAAGTACGGCCGAGCGGATCTGGCCGCCATCGCCGCCCGGGGGCGCCGGGCCGTCGTCGTCGGGGGTTCGGGGCTGTACGTGCGGGCGTTGCTGGACGAGATGAGATTCCCCGGCACCGACCCGCATGTGCGTGCCGAACTGGAGACCCGGGCCGAGGCCGAGGGGCCCGGCGTGCTGCACGCAGAGTTGGTCCGGGTGGATCCGGTGGCGGCTGCGCGGATCGATTCGCGCAACGCGCGCCGGATCGTGCGGGCGCTGGAGGTGATCCGCCTGACCGGGGAGCCGTTCAGTGCCAATCTGCCCGAGCACCGGTATGCGATCCCGGCGGTGCAGATCGGGTTGGAGATGCCAGCGGCCCAGCTCGACCAGCGGATCGATGCGCGGGCCGTGTCGATGTTCGAGGCGGGTCTGATCGACGAGACCCGCGCACTGGTCGCCAACGGGCTGGAGCGTGGGCGAACCGCCAACCGCGCCGTGGGTTACGCCCAGGCCCTGGCCGTGCTGCGCGGGGAGTGCGATGTGGCACAGGCCGTGGCCGACACCGGCCTGGCCACGCGGCAGTTGGCCCGCCGGCAGATCAAGTGGTTCCGGCGTGACCCGCGCGTGCACTGGCTCCGGGCCGGCGCCGGGGTGCTGCACCGGGCGCTGGGTCATCTCGAGACCCGTTCCGATGCACAGTAGGCTCCCGCGTATGGGTCCAGAACCACATCCGGTCTTCACCAAAGGTCATGGCACCGGCAACGACTTCCTCCTCTTCGCCGACCCGGATGACCAGCACACGCTGAGCGCCGAGTACGTCGTGGACCTGACGGACCGGCACACCGGGATCGGCGCGGACGGCGTGATCCGTGCGGTACTGGTCAGTTCGGCCGGCGGGGCGCTCGCCGATGTGCCGGTCCGTGACGCCGAGTGGTTCATGGACTACCGCAATGCCGACGGCTCGGTGGCGGAGGTGTGCGGCAACGGCGTCCGGGTGTTCGTGGCGTACCTCATCGATGAGGGCCTGCTCGAATTTCCCGACGGTGCAGCCGTTCCGATCGCGACCCGTGCGGGGGAGCTGATTGTGCGCCGGGAGGGGGAGGAGTTCGCGGTCGACATGGGGACGTGGTCGGCGCCGGGGGGTTCTGAGGCGCTGGTAGCCGGGTCGGATGTGCAGGTAGAGGTCGCGGGACTCCGCGCTCCGCGGCCGGGGTTGCGGCTGTCCGTACCGAATCCGCATACCGTGATCGCTCTGACCAATCCGGAGGAGTTGGAACTGGCGGACCTGAGTACGGTGCCGGTGGTCGATCCGGAACCGGCGCAGGGTACGAACGTTGAACTCGTGGTGCCGCTGGGCGAGCAGGATCTGGACATCGTCGACGAGGCCGGAAACGTGGTGGGGGCGGAGTCGGTCGGGGTGGTCAAGATGCGAGTACACGAACGCGGGGTGGGGGAGACCCAGTCGTGCGGGACCGGCGCTTGCGCCGCAGCGCTCGCGGTCCGGACCTGGTTCGGGGAGGGGGCCCCGAACGTCTGGTACGTCTTGGTTCCTGGCGGGCGGCTGCGCGTGAGCGTGCTTGAGGACGGACACGTGGAACTGGCCGGGCCGGCTGAACTGGTGGCGCAGGTTCACCCGTTCTGAGCCACTTCAGAAGGGTGGTGGGTCGTCCCGGCTGGGATAGGCGTGGGGCGGTGCAGTGCTCGGTGGCGCGGTGCTGGGCGGCGCGCTGCTGAGTGGCCTGACTGACTCGGAGGAGGAAGGCGATGTCTGCCCCGGGGGTGGGAGCAGGTGAGTGCCGTCGTGGTCGGTGCGGTAGCGGTGCCCGGTCGGGGTGGTCCATTCGTGCACGCCCGGGGTGGGGCTGTGATGGGTGAATCCGGCGTGCGTTTTCAACCGGTGGTGGTGGCGGCACAGTGGGTGCAGGTTCCACTCGGCGGTGGGGCCGTGAGGGAAGGGCACGCCGTGGTCGAGGTCGGTGTGCCGGGCTTGGACGTTGCAACCCGGGGCCACGCAGAAGGGCTGGTTGGTGATGACTTGTTCGCGTAGCCACGGTGGTGGTTCGTAACGTTTCGCGGTTACTTCCAGGGCCCGGTTGGTCAGGGGGTCGGTGACGAGGCGTTTCCAGGTGCCCCCGGCGGCGAAGGCGCGGGCCACTTCGGCCGGCACGGGTCCGTACCCTTCGAGGTCACCGGTGTCGTTGCTGGTGCCCATCAAGGTGGAGAGGGGCACGGTGATGCGGATCTGGGCCCGGGCTCCACCCACAGTGTCCAGAGTGAACGGCGTCAGCACCTCACCAGGGCTCAGCGGACTGCCATCATGGCGGCCCCGCCCCCTGGCCGGTGCCTCCTCGGAGGTGCTGAACACCGGTGGGCAGGTGCACCCGTCACCAGCGCTCGCGCTGTCGTCACCGGTCTGGGCGCGCCCGGGTGTGGTGGCGCTGGGGCAGGGGCCGATGCGTCCGGTGGCCAGGGCGGTGTGGGCCATGGTGGCCAGGGCATCTGTGCGCAGTTGGTCGAGGGTGCGCTCATCGCCGTCGTTCTTGGCTGTCCGCGCGCCCGCTTCCAGGGCGGTGTGCAACGCCATGGCATCGGTGGCCGGCCAGTAGATGCTGGTCGTGGCCATCCCATCGGGACGCACCCGCGGTGCGCCCACTCGCCGCTCGGCCCGCGCCCGGGCGTGACGGGCGGAGAGATCCTCCGGATCTACCTCAGCCACCGCCGTGGCCACCTCCCGCTCGACCTGGGGCACAGTGTTCAAGCCTGCACCGGGTAACACCTGGTCGTGGACCTGCATCGCCACCTCTTCGGGCAGGTGTTTGGTGGCCTGGACCAGCAGGTCCGCCTTGTCCGCATCGATGTCCCCCTCGCGCAGCGCCTGACCGACACCGATCCCGGTGCCGGCGCGCATGGCAGCCCCGACGGCCACCAGCTTGGTCGCGCCCTGACGGGTCAACCCCACCCGGGCCCCCAACTGTGCGGCCGCGACCGACACCCGCGAGGGCGCCTCGGCCCGGCCCTTACCCAGGGCCAGCACCGGACGCAAGGACAACTCATGGGCCAGGATCCGCTGGTGATAAGCGGCCAGGGCTTCCACTCGTCGCCACGCCGCGACCGCCTCGATCAACGTGTAGGCATCCATCCCACCGGCATCCAGGCGCTCCAAGTCATATACAGCCTGCCAATCCCCACGCCGGCGGGCATGAGCCCCCACATCGGCCAGGTGCCCATCCGTGCGCGGGGCCACCCCCACCGGCAACCGCTCACCCCATGCCGGCAAGGGGAACACCCCCGTTGGATCCGGGTCGGCACACACCTGGGTGAAAACCCCCGCAGCGATCAGATTGGCATCGACCAGTTCGTCCTCATCCAAGTCCGGAGCCTGCTCGTCGAACTCGCTCTCAGCAGCGGGGAAATGTGGATCCTGCGCCCATGCCTGCAGCACATGCGCGGGTGGGTCGTTGAACGCTGCGACCACCTCATCGGGCGCATCGAATCCAGGCGCCACCACCTCACGCCAACCCCGGGCTTCCAGTTCCGGCCCGGGCGAGACTTCATCATCAGCCGGTTGAGGGATCTTCCACAGCGGCAACCGCCCGCCCGGCCCCAACCCCCGCGAACCTCCACACTGGCACCCCGACCCCGACGCGGAGCCGGGCGTGGGCGCGGACCCGGGCGCGGAGCCGGGCGTGGGCGCGGACCCGGGCGCGGACCCGGGCGCGGACCCGGGCGCCGGCTCGGGCCGAGCACCGGTCTGCGCGTGAACCTCAGTTGCCTGCTCGGCATCAGCACGCACAGCGCCCTCGGCCGGCTTCCCCTGCCGGCCGGGCCCCGCTTGCGGTACGTCGAACATGTGTACGAGTCTACCGTGGGCCACCGACAACCACCAGACCCAGAACCCAGAAAGCGCAGAAATATGCCGCTCCCGGTAGGAAGGTCGCAGCAGCCTCCGAACCGAAGGCGTCTGCGACTCAGGCGCCGTCGGTCGCGCCGCGACCGCGCACTGTCAGCACCCGGAATCCCTTCGAACTGGCCAGGCGTTCCACCTCGAAGCCGAGGTCGGCCGCGATCCAACGCTGGAGCGAGTCCGACCCCAGGTTCTTCTGCACCACCAGGTGCGCCTGCGCGCCGGACCGCAGCCGAGGCAGCCACGTGCGGAGCAACCCATGCAGCACAGCCTTTCCCACGCGAATCGGCGGGTTCGACCACAACTCATCGATCACCAGATCGGGCTCTGCCGTCAGCAAGGCATCGGGCGTGAAGGTCTCGACGTTGCCCAGCCCGAGCGTCCTGGCGTTCGCGGCCGTCAGTTCCAACGCCCGCTCGTTCACGTCCACGGCCAGCACCCGCGCCTGGGGCGCGGCGCGCGCCATCGAGAGCGCGATCGGCCCCCACCCGCACCCCAGGTCCACCAGAACCCCGGACGCCGGCGGCTCGGTGACCGTGCGCAGCAGCACAGCCGTACCAGGATCGAGCCGGTCCCCGGAGAACACGCCCCGGTCGGTGTGCACCTCAACCTGCTCACCGCGAAGATTCACCGAGATCGTGCGCCGGCGCGCGGGGCCGGCCGTCGGGGACTCGAAGTAGTGCGCCACCCCGCGAGGATAGCCGCGCGGGGGTGGCCCCCAGACTGACACGCCATTCGTAGGTGGAGGAGATCTGTGGTCACCTCACCGCCGAAGTGGACCCGGGACCCGGCGCGCGCAGCGAACCTCACCTGACCGCCGTCATCGGTTAGCCCGTCGGCGACCATGAAGGGCGCAGGTGTCCGGGCCGAGGCGTCGTGGCTCAACGCGGACCACCACGCCGGACCACACGCGCTCAGCGAAATCGGTTGGAACCCCCGCATGAGCGTGGGAAAGTGGAACCGACAGATTCCCCGGCCCTGGCGCGACCCGATCTCCCCAGCCAACCGGGACCGCGACGACAGGACACGATGACCAACACCCCCTCGCAGGACCGGCCAGTGGCAGAAGAACGTACCCACGCCACGAACGGCTCACCCACAGATGCCGTCGAGGATCGCGCCCAAGCCGTGGTGAACCGCATCCTGGCCCGCCACGGCACCGCCATCCAGGCCGACGACGCCGCGCCCAGCGAATACGACGGCGACCAGTTCGACGCGGAGGAACGCGCCGCGCTGAACCGCGTAGCAGGGCTGTCCACCGAACTCGACGACGTCACCGAGGTGGAGTACCGCTCGCTGCGCCTGGAGCGGGTGATCCTGGTGGGTCTGTGGTCCGAGGGCACCGTGGAGCAGGCCGAGGTCTCGCTGCGGGAGTTGGCCGCCCTGGCCGAGACGGCCGGGTCGCAGGTGCTCGACGGAGTGCTGCAGCGGCGTCGTCATCCTGAACCGGGCACCTACCTCGGCTCGGGCAAGGCGGCCGAACTGGCCGAACTGGTGCACGCCACCGGCGCCGACACCGTGATCGTGGACTCCGAACTGGGCCCGTCCCAGCGCCGGGGCCTGGAGGACGTGGTCAAGGTCAAGGTGATCGACCGCACGGCGCTGATCCTGGACATCTTCGCCCAGCACGCCAAGTCCCGGGAGGGCAAGGCGCAGGTGGAACTGGCCCAACTGGAGTACCTGCTGCCGCGCCTGCGCGGGTGGGGTGAGTCAATGTCCCGGCAGGCCGGTGGGCAGACGGCCGGGGGCGCCGGTATCGGCTCGCGCGGACCCGGGGAGACCCAGATCGAGTTGGACCGTCGGCGGATCCGCACCCGGATGGCCCGGCTGCGGCGGCAGATCGCCCAGATGGCCCCGGCCCGGGCCGGGCGGCGCCGCTCCCGCCGTGCCGGTGCGGTGCCCTCGGTGGCGATCGTGGGGTACACCAACGCCGGCAAGTCCTCGTTGCTGAACCGCCTCACGGACGCGGGTGTGCTGGTGCAGAACCAGTTGTTCGCCACCCTGGACCCCACCGTGCGGCGCACCGAGACCCCGGACGGGCGCACCTACACCCTGGCCGACACCGTCGGGTTCGTGCGGAGCCTGCCCACCCAGCTCGTCGAGGCTTTCCGCTCCACGCTGGAGGAGGTTGCCGAGGCCGACGTGATCGTGCACGTGGTGGACGCTTCCCACCCCGATCCCGCCGGTCAGATCGCCGCGGTGCGCGACGTGCTGCGGGAGATCGAGGGCAGTTCGGAGATCCCCGAACTCGTAGCGCTGAACAAGGCCGACCTTGCCGATGCCGAGACCATCGCCGCGCTACGCACCCGCGAGCCGGGCGCCGTCGCCGTCTCCGCGCGCACCGGCGCGGGCATCGGGGAACTGCGCGAACACATCGCCGCCGAACTTCCCCGCCCGGCGGTGGAGGTGGACGTGGTGGTGCCCTATGAGCGCGGCGATCTGGTGCACCGGGCCCACGTGGCCGGAGAGGTGATCAGTACCGAACACACCGAGGACGGGACCCGGCTGCACGCACGGGTCGACGGGGCGCTGGCGGCAGACCTGGATGCTGCCGTCGGCGGATGAGCCCCGACGACGCCGGCCGCGACGCGGGCGGTACTGTTCCAACCGACGACGACGTGAGCCGTCCCGATCCGCCATCGCACCTGGATACCGTGCTCGATGAGGTCATCGCCGCGATGGGCGGCGCCCGCCGGGAGGGCCAGCACCAGATGGCCACCGAGGTGGCCGCCGCGCTGGCTGGCGCCGAGCACCTCCTCGTCCAGGCCGGCACCGGCACCGGCAAGTCGTTGGCGTACCTGATCCCGGCCCTGCTGCACGCGGTCAGCAATGACGAACGGACCATCATCTCCACCGCCACCCTGGCCCTGCAGCGCCAGGTGCTCGGGCACGACCTGCCGCTTGCCGCGGAGTCCCTACGGCGGCACCTGCCCAGGGAGCCCCAGGTGGCGCTGCTGAAGGGCTGGCACAACTACCTGTGCCTGCACAAGGTGGCCGGCGGCTACCCGTCCGACGATGAGGGCACCCTCTTCGATGCCGCAGCCGCGGCCCCCTCGGCCGCGGAGGAGCACCCCGAGGGACAGGACGACTCCTTGGGCGGACAGGTGCTGTTGTTGCGCAGGTGGGCCGAGGAGACCAGCACCGGGGACCGCGACGATCTGGTGCCCGGGGTCAGCGACCGGGCCTGGCGGCAGGTCTCTCTCACCTCCCTGGAGTGCCTGGGGCAACGCTGCCCGCTGCTGACCGACTGCTTCCCCGAACACGCCCGCCGCGCCGCCCGTGAGGCGGACCTGGTGGTGACCAACCACGCGATGCTGGGGATCGCCGCCTCGGGTTCCCCGAAGGTGCTGCCCGAACACCAGGTGCTCATCGTGGACGAGGCGCATGAACTCGCCGACCGGGTCACCGCCCAGGCCACGGTGGAGTTGTCCGCCGCGTCCGTGGAACGCACCGCCCGGCTGGCCCGCCGCCACGCCGGGATCGCGCTGTCCGCCCTGGAGGATGCCGCCACCCATCTGCGCACCAACCTTGGTCTGGTGCCCGAGGGCCGCCTGCCCCAGGGCCTGCCGGCCGAACTGGTGCCCACGGTGCGCTCCATCGCCGAGGCGTGCCGGGAGGCGATGACGGCGGTGCGCACCGAGCAGACCCAGGGCCAGGGCAAGGCCGAGGAAGCCGGTGGCCGAGCCATGGCGACGTCGGCGCTGCTAGTGCTGTTCGAGATCGCCGACCGCCTGCTCTCCGACAGTGTGGCGGAGCGGATCGACGTGCTCTGGTGCGAGCGCGGGCGCGCACCGGGGGAGGGTTCGCGGCTGAAGATCGCACCGCTGGACGTGGCCGGCCCGATCGCCTCCGAACTCTTCGCCGAGCGGGCCGCAGTGCTCACCTCGGCCACCCTCGCCCTCGGTGGTACCTTCGACCACGCCGTGCGCAGCGTCGGGATGGGCTTCGGGCCCCACCGGGCCGTGCAGGTGTCCTCCCCGTTCGACTATGGCAAGCAGGGCATCCTCTACGTGGCCTCGCACCTGCCGCCGCCGGGCCGCGACGGCACGGCCCAGGAGGCCCTGGACGAACTCGCCGGACTGATCGAGGCCGCCGGCGGGCGCACCCTCGGGCTGTTCTCCTCCCGGCGCGGTGCGCAGGCTGCGGCCGAGGCGCTGCGGGAGCGGCTGGACACCGAGATCTTGTTACAGGGCGAGGACTCGATTCCGGCCCTGGTGCGCCGGTTCTCCGCCGAACCCGCCACCTCCCTGTTCGGCACATTGTCGCTGTGGCAGGGCGTCGACGTGCCGGGGGAGGCCTGCCAGCTGGTGGTCATCGACCGGATCCCGTTCCCGCGCCCCGATGACCCGATCCGCCAGGCGCGCCAGGAGGTGGTGGCTGCCGGAGGTGGCAACGGCTTCATGGCGGTGGCTGCCAGCCACGCGGCTCTGCTGTTGGCCCAGGGCGCGGGCCGGCTGGTGCGTGGGGTGGCCGATCGTGGCGTGGTGGCTGTGCTCGACCCCCGGCTGCGAACGGCGCGCTACGGCAGTTTCCTGGCCAAGTCGCTCCCGCCGCTGTGGCCCACCACCGACGGTGACCTGGTCCGGGCCGCGCTGCGCAGGCTGTCCGGTGGTGGGGAGGCACCGGCATGACGTTCGGTTTCCGCGTCCGGCCCTACCTGCACGCACCGAGCAGCACCGGCATGACGATCATCTGGTTCTCCCACACCGATGAACCCGGAGAAGTCGTTGTGACCGGACCGGGCGCGCCCGGGCCGGTCACGTCCCGGCCCGAGGCCCTCGACGTGTTGAGCCCTACCGAGGCCGAGCGCACCGAACTCATCGAGGGTCTGGCGCCCGGCTCCTGGCTGTACCCGGACGGGAACGTCCGCCACGTCGTCGTCCTGACCGGATTGCGGCCACACACGCGGTACGCCTACACGGTCACCCAGGACGGCGAGCAGCACCGTGCCGCCTTCCGCACCGCTCCCACCGACGGGTCCTGGCAGCAGATTCACCTGGTGGCGCTCTCGGACTCCGAGACCGCACCGGCCGGGCGGGTGACGCATCGCTCCTGGCCGGCCGGCCCCGGCGGGGAGTCCCGCCCCGACCCGCACGGCTTGTGGCGGGAGGTCTTCGGCGTGGCGGAGCACACCGCCGGCCGGCCCGTCCTGCGCTACCCGCTCACCAAGACGGAGGGCTACCGGGCGGTGGTGAGCATGATCGCCCAGGAGGAGGCGGACCTGATCCTGCATCCCGGTGACCTGGTCGGCGGCGGGGGCTACCAGCCCGCCTGGGATGAGTTCTTCACGATCAACGCCCCCTCGGGCCTGCTCTCGCGGGCACCGCTCCTGCCTGCGCTGGGAAACTGGGAGAACTTCGGCGCCCGCAACGGCCGGTACGGCACGCCGTCGGACCGTTCCCCGGTGGTGCGGGCCCGGGCCAAGTACCACGCCCACTTCCCGGGCCCGGACGGGGCGAGGGGCCGGGGCTACTACCGCCTCGACCACGGACCACTCACGATCCTGACGCTGGACTCCTCGAACGGCGAGCCCGACGACCATCGGTCCCGGTACGCCCAGCCCCTCACCGGACGGGCCTACCGAGGCCCGGGCGCCGATACCCAGGACCACTTCACCGCAGCGGAGTACACCGCCGCCGGTGGCACGGACCTGAACGACATCGCCCCCGGCAGGCCGCAGTGGCGCTGGGCCGAGGAGAATCTGGCCGACGCCCGGGCGCAGGGCCGGATCATCCTGGTCCAGTTCCACCACGTGCCCTACTCCAGCGGCGCGCACGGCCTACCGATGGATCACGAGTTCTCTACCGGCCAGGGCGGGACCCCGATGCGCAGGTTCCATCGGATGTTCAGTGAATTCGGCGTGGCCGCGGTGCTCTGCGGGCACAGTGAACTGTTCGAGCGCTCGGTAGTGCCCGACGGCGACGAAGGCTCACCCGGGGTGCTCTACTACGACGTCGGTGTGGCCGGGGACAGCCTGGGTGGCGAACTGCGAGGGGGTGATGGGGAGCTCCTGCGGTACAACCCGCACCGGGCCTGGACGGCCGACCAGGACGCTCCGGAGCGCTGGGAGGTGGCCGGCGACGGCAACCCGGTGCTGCGTGAGGGTGGCAAGCACTACGGCTACCTGGACATCAATCTCGAGCGCACCGGGACCGGAGCCCGGTTGACGCTGCAGCCGATCCACGCCTTCCCGGTCCTGGACTCGCACTACCGGGTGCTTCGGATCGAGCGACGCACCTACGACGACGAGGTGTGCCTGCGGATCGGACCGGACGGGCGGGTCACACCGAGCGCAGGACGCTGACCACCCGGCCCAGGATCTGGGCGTCGGATCCCTCGATCGGGGAGTAGGCGGAGTTGGCCGGCATCAGCCAGACCTCGCCCTCGGTGCGCTTGAGCGTCTTGACCGTGGCCTCACCGTCGATCATCGCCGCGACGATCTCACCGTTCTCGGCCACCGGCTGCTGACGCACCACGACGAAGTCGCCGTCGCAGATCGCGGCGTCGATCATCGAGTCGCCGGTGACCTTGAGCAGGAACAGGTCGCCGTCGCCGACCAATTGGCGCGGCAGCGGAAAGACGTCCTCCACCGACTGCTCGGCCAGCACCGGGCCGCCCGCTGCGATCCGCCCGACCACCGGGACGTAACTGGGCGAGGCGTCCACCTGCTCCTCGGAGTCGGTGCTGAAGAACTGTTTCGGGCCGCGGGCCGAAGCCGGTGCCGGGCTCTCTTGCGCCGGAGCCGTGCCGTGGGGATCCAGGATCTCGATCGCGCGGGTGGAGATCGGGTCCCGGCGCAGGTACCCCTTCTCCTCCAGGACCTGGAGCTGGTACTTCACCGATGACGGGCTGGCCAGGCCCACGGCGGTGCCGATCTCGCGCATCGTCGGCGGGTACCCCTTGGTCTCGATATTGGTGCGGATCGAGTCCATGATCCGCTGTTGCCGGGCGGTCAGACCGGGGGAGTGGCCGGTCTGGTCCGGGTGCTGCTGGCTGGCGTCCTTGGGTCCCTCGGCCATCGTGTCCTCCTGCGGTTCGGTGCGGTTGCGAGCGGCTCTGCCATGGTCCCGTCACCGCGATGTCAGGGGTCGGTGGTGGGGTGTTCCCCATGACGTTCCCAAGCCTAGGCGTTACGGCGCCGAACAGGAAACATCTGTTCGACTGGCGTGTCGACTCTATCGAACGGCTGTGTTACTGTCCATACATGTGTTCGCAGAACATCAGTTCGAGGATCGGCCGGTTGCCAGTCCCGGACGTGGCCCGAGGAGTAATCCGATGAGTGCACTGGCGATCCACCCCAGCACCTCGACCCGGCGGGCAGCCCTGCGGCGGTCGCGGACGCGCCCCTGCGGGCACGCCGGACCTGCACGTAACTCGACCTGTCACCTCAGCGTGGTTCCCGCAGTCTCCTCGGCACCCGGAGCGGCTTCGGCCCCGGAGGCCCCGAAGGCTGCGCCGCAGCGCGACGGGCTGAGTGCCCTCGTACCCCAGCGGACCGAGGGCTCGGTCGGCCGGACCCGTCCCGTGACGCCCCTGGTGGCAGCACCGGTTCGCCCGGCGGCACCGGTTCGCCCGGCTGCACCGGTTCGCCCGGCCAGGGCGCGCGAACACGCCCCCCTGCGGCTGACCACCCGCGGACGGCGGGTACTGGTCGCGCTTGGCTTCGCGCTGGCGATCGCCGTGGGCGGTGGGCTCGGCACCCTGCTGGCCCCGGATGCGCAGACGCCGGCCGAGGTCTCCACCGTGGTGGTCCAGCCGGGCGAGAGCCTGTGGGTGATCGCGAGTGAGATCGCCGATCCGGGGCAGGACCTGCGCCAGGTGGTGGAGACCATCCGCGGCATGAACGGGCTGGAGCACTCCACCGTGCACGCCGGCCAGGAGTTGAGCGTCCCGTAGGGCTGAGGAACCCGCTGGAGGGCGACGTCCCACACCGGTAGCCATATGTGGCATTGTGTGTGCACCGAGCACGCCGTCACCAAGCCGGGAAGGGACGCGCCGATGCATTGCCCGTACTGCCGTAACCCCGACTCGCGGGTGGTGGACTCCCGCACCGCCGACGATGGCGGCAGTATCCGCCGCCGGCGGCACTGTCCCGAGTGCTCGCGCCGCTTCACCACGGTGGAGAGCACCAGCCTCACGGTGATCAAGCGATCGGGGGCGATGGAGCCGTTCAGCCGGGAGAAGGTCGTGGCCGGGGTGAGCAAGGCGTGTCAGGGTCGCCCGGTCTCCGCCGATGACCTGGCGCTGCTGGCCCAGCAGGTGGAGGAGTCCATCCGCGCCACCGGCGTGGCCGAGATCGACTCCCACGAGGTCGGTTTGGCGACGCTGGGGCCGCTGCGGGCGCTGGACGAGGTGGCGTACCTGCGCTTTGCCAGCGTCTACCAGAACTTCACCTCCCTCGAGGACTTCGAGGCTGCGATCACCGCGTTGAAGTTGGACCGCAATCCTGCCTCGGAGCAGTACGCCTGAGGTTGCATGGCCGGGGGTTTATCCGCTGGCGTGTTCGCGCCGGACCCGGCAAGGTTGCGGATGAGCCACCCCGGGACGAGGTCCCGGTCCGTGGTGAGTTCAGGGAGGACTGTTGATGTCATCGAAGAAGAACGGATCCGAAAGCCCCGATCGGCTGATGGCCGATGCCAAGGCGAAGATGCGCGAGGCGCTCGATCGCAAGAACGCGGGTGAGCACCCCACCGCAGATGGAGTCCGGAACACCGGGTCGGTGCACGGGCCGGAGGTGGTCGGCGAGCCCAAACGGACGTTCCGGCCGCGTAAGACCGGCTGAGTTCCTCGCTCGGTGCCCGGTCCGAAGGGTGCCTAGACCGACCCGTTGAGTTCGCGGACACTGATGGTGCCCTCGATCTCACGAAGGTGGTCCCTTGCCTGCCGCGGCAGGGTGCCGCTGATGTCGGTCACCGAGTAACCCACGTCACCGGTGGTGGCGAGCATCTGGGAATCGATGTTCGCCCCACCGGAGGACAACGCCTGGTTCACCGCGGCCAGCACGCCGGGCACGTTCCGGTGCAGGTGGGCGATGCGCTGGCGACCCGGCCCGGGCGTGTCCAACGTGAGCCTGGGCAGGTTCACGCTCAGGGCTGTGGAGCCCGAGCGCATGTAGTCGCGGAGTTTTCCGGCCACGAACACCCCGATGTCCTGCTGCGCCTCCTCGGTGGAGCCGCCCACGTGCGGGGTCAGGATCACGTTGGGCAGCCCACGCAGTTCGGATTCGAACGGGTCGCCGTTGCGCTTGGGCTCGTCGGGGAAGACATCCACCGCGGCGCCGGCCAGATCCCCGGCCCTGATCGCATCGCGCAGGTGGGCATAGTCCACCAGGAACCCGCGGGAGAGGTTGAGGAAGATGGCACCGTGCTTCATCCTGGCGAACTGCGCCGGCCCGAACATCCCGGCGTTACCGGCCCGGCCGTCGACATGCAGGGTGACCACATCGGAGACCTCCAGCAGGGAATCCAGGTCCGGCATGCGGCGGGCGTTGCCGAGGGCGAGTTTCTCGGCGCTGTCGTAGAAGACCACCCGCATCCCCAGGGCCTCGGCGACGACGGAGAGCTGGGTGCCGATGTTGCCGTACCCCACGATGCCCAGGGTGCGCCCACGCACCTCGTGCGCACCGTTGGCGGACTTGTCCCACAGGCCCGCGTGCAGTGACTTGTCCTTCTCGGTCAACCGCCTGGTGAGCGCGATGATCTCGGCCAGGGCCAGTTCCACGACCGAGCGGGTGTTGGAGAACGGGGCGTTGAAGGCGGCCACCCCGTGGTGGACGGCGGCATCCAGATCGATCTGGTTGGTGCCGATGCAGAAGGCACCGATCGCCTGTAGGTCCGGACTCCGCGACAGGACGCGTTCGGTGACGTTGGTCTTGGACCGAATGCCCAGGACGGACACACCTGCCAGGGCCTCGATCAGTTCGTCCTCGTCCAGGGAACCGGGCACGGTGGAGACGTCCGCGCCGGATCCCTCGAGTAGATCGAGTGCCAGGGGATGGATGTTCTCCAGGAGCAGTGCCTTGACCACAGTGCTCATCGTCCTTCTTCTTCCTCGCCGGTAGCCAGGCGTCTCATCTGTCGGACATCGGCTGGTCCATTGCGGCTGCGAAACCGGGCGGCAGTTCCTCGGCGTGCACCACGTGCAGACGCTGGGTGGGCCGCGTCATCGCCACGTAGAGATCCGCGGGCTCGCCCTCGGCCAGGATCGCCCCGGGCTCGGCCACGATCACTCGATCGAACTCCAGTCCCTTGGCCCCGGACGGATCCAGCAGCACCACTTGAGCGGTCAGGTCCACCGGGCCGGCCGGGATGTCCAGCACCCTGCTCAGTTCATCCTGGCGGGCTGCCGCGGTGATGACGGCCACGGTGCCCTCGCCCACGGCGGCCACTTCGTCCTCCAGCACCGCTGCCACGGTCTCACCGAGGCTGTTCGCTGCGGTCAGGACCAGTGCGTCGGGGACCTCGCGGGCCGATTGCAGGGGTGCGGGCGGGTGCTTGGGATCGGCGGCGGTCACAGCAGCCCGGGCCGCCCGCATCACCGCGGCCGGCGTGCGGTAGTTCACAGTCAGTTCGGCGACCCGCCAGTCCCGGCGGAGCATCGTGTCCAAGCGCTGGGACCACTCGCGGGTACCTGCGGGGGAGGAGGTCTGTGCGACGTCGCCGACCACCGTCATCGACCGGCTGGGGCAGCGTCGCAGCAGGGCCCGCCAGGCCATCTCCGAGAGCTCCTGTGCCTCATCGACCACGACGTGCCCGTAGGTCCAGGACCGGTCCCGGTAGGCGCGTTCGGCGGTGGTCAACCGTGGCCCCGCCTCAGCGAACCGTCCAGCGAAGGTCTCCGCCGACACCAGATCGCGGGCAGCGACGGGATCGTCACTGCTGCCGACCGAGGCGAGAACCTCCCGGGCGTAGGCGACCTCCTGCTCCCGGCGCGCGGCCTCCATGCGCGCCTGGGCGCGCTCGGTCTCGTCATCGGAACCGATGAGTTCGGCGGCCTCGTCGATCAGGGGGATGTCCGCCGTCGTCCACTCCGACCCGACCGGCCGCACCAGCACCTCGCGGTCGGCCGCCGGCATCCGTCCGGCCACAGCTTCGAGTTTGTGGGGTTTGGCGAACAACTCGGCCACCAGGCCGGTAGCCGTCAGTGGCAGCCAGCACAGGTTCAACGCCACCCGCACGTCCCGGGCACTGCGGATCTCCTCGACCACCTCGGCCGGTTCCTCCCCGGCGCCGCCGATCTGCTCCAGGTACTGGGTAGCCAGTGAGGTCAGCATCGCGCGGACGAACGTGACCCGGGCCCGGTTGTGCGGGTGCCCGGACCGTCGGGCGCGGGCCTGAGCCTCCCGCACCTCATCCGGTCGCAACTGCAGCACCACCGATCCCACCTTGAGTTCCTGGGGCCCCAGCACCCGCTGCTTGGCCCTGACCGCCCGGGAGATGATCCCTGCCCAGGCGCGGCGCCCCTTGATCCTGGCGACCCGCGGTTCCTCGATGGCGGTGGCGCTGATCCCAGGAATCAGATCACCCAGCGTCGAGGAGACCACCCCGGTCTCGCCCAGGGCTGGCAGCACCTGTTCGATATAGCGCAGGAACACCCGGCTCGGGCCGATGAGCAGCACGCCGGAGCGTTCCAGGCGTTCCCGGTGGGAGTACAGCAGATAGGCCGCCCGGTGCAGGGCCACAGCGGTCTTGCCGGTGCCCGGGCCGCCCTGGACCACCAAAACCCCGCCCAGGTCGGAGCGGATGATCGCATCCTGCTCGGCCTGGATCGTGGCGACGATGTCACCCATCCGTCCGGTGCGGGAGGCCTTCAGCGCGGCCATCAGCGCGCCCTCGCCGGCCAGTTCCACCTGGGTGTCCGGGTCAAGTGCATCGAGGTCGAGCACGTCGTCCTCGATCGCCACCACCTGGCGATGCCTGGTTTGCAGGTGCCGGCGCAGCGTCACCTCCCCGGGAGCGTGCGCGGTGGCCTGGTAGAAGGCACGTGCCGCCGGTGCCCGCCAGTCGGTGAGCACGGGGGAGTGCTCGGCGTCGGAGACGCCGATCCGGCCCACGTACCGCCGATCGCCGTCGCGCAGGTCCAGCCGTCCGAACACCAGGCGGTCCTCGACCGCGTCCAGCGCGGACACCCGGTCCTCGTACATGGTCGCGAAGGCATCCCGTTCGGACCGGTTCTGCGGTGACCCGCTGGGTCCCTCACGGCGGATCTTGGCCAACCGCTTCCGGGCGCCCGCGCGTAGTTCGTCCAGGCGGGCGTAGACGAGGTCGACGTAGGACTGCTCGACCTCCAGGGCGTTGCGTGGGCCGACTTCAGGGCTGGTCACAATAGGTTGGTACTCCGCTGCGGTAATCGTGGCCGGTACGCCGGGGCCCCAGCGGCTCGGAAGGCGTGGGGAACCGGGCGACCGTTCATTATGCCTCTACCCTGGGGTGTGGTGCACCCCTGCTGCCGGTGCGGAGCCGGCTGGAATGTGACCACCGCAGGAAGCGTTGAGTATGGGGTGAACGAGGAAGGGACGTCCATGGCTGCTGATCCGCGCGATTTGTATACCCGCGAGACCGAGGTAACCGACCTGCCCGAGGGCGAGGTCGCGGTGCTGGTGCACGCCTTGCAGGGCTCGATCGACGCCGGACACGCCGGAGCGCTGCTCGCCGAGCACCTCACCGCCAAGCTCAGCACCCGCCGGGTGGCGACCTTCGATGTCGATGCGCTGCTGGACTACCGTTCCCGCCGGCCGGTGATGACGTACGAGGACGGGGCCTGGACCACCTATGACGAGCCGGTCCTGACGCTGGACCTGCTGCGGGACGACGAGGGCCAGGCGATGCTGCTGCTGCACGGCCTGGAGCCGGATCTGAAGTGGGAACTGTTCATCGACGCGATCACCGGCCTGATCGAGGAGTTCGGTGTGCGCACCACCGTCGGAGTGCACGGGATCCCGATGGGGGTACCCCACACCCGCCCGATCACCGTGACCGCCCACGGGACGCGGCCCGAGTTGGTGGCCGATTACCCCGACTACATCAGTTCGGTGCGAGTGCCGGGTTCGGCGTCGGCACTACTGGAGTTCCGCCTGGGTGGGCGCGGCCACGACGCCCTCGGTTTCGCCGCGCACGTCCCGCACTACCTCGCTCAGTCCGACTATCCGCAGGCCGCCGCCGAACTGGTGCGCCAGATCACCCGGGTGACCGGTCTCGGGCTCCCGATCGGTGACCTGGAAGCCGACGGCGTGCGGATCCAGACCGAGATCGACCGGCAGGTCGGTGCCTCCGAGGAGGTTGGCGCGGTGGTCCGGGCGCTGGAAGAACAGTTCGACTCCTTCGCCGAGGCGACCGGGGACGAGGCGTTGGGCACACCGGTGGTGGAGGCGGAGGAGGTCCCCAGCGCCGATGAGATCGCCGCCCGCTTCTCCCAGTACCTGGCCGGCCAGGACAACGACAAGGGCTGAGCGGGTCCGTCCAGCAACCCTGGATAGTCCACCAGCCGGACTCGGCGGGTGTTGCGGTAGCGCTTCTGCGGCAGAGCATGACATGCTGGCCTTGTTACAGTTTCACTTACGTTCGACCCGGGTGGGCACTCCTGTGCGCAATCCCAACATTCCGGGCCAGGTACCACTTGGTCGGGGATGAGATAGGCGTGGGGCGAAGCATGTGGCAAGACGGGGCCGGCACACGGCTTGCCCCACCAACGTCCCCGGAAGGACAAGCACAACATGGCACAGGGAACCGTCAAGTGGTTCAACGCTGAGAAGGGCTATGGATTCATTGCCCAGGACGGTGGCGGAGACGACGTCTTCGTTCACTACTCGGCCATCGAGTCGGACGGCTACCGCTCCCTCGAAGAGGCGCAGCGGGTTGAGTTCGAGATCACCCAGGGCCCCAAGGGCCCGCAGGCGGAGAGCGTCCGCATGGTCTGATTCCAGACCTCCCACGAGCCCGGTCGGC
Organism: Pseudactinotalea sp. Z1748; assembly: GCF_049725185.1. Classification (NCBI taxonomy): domain Bacteria; kingdom Bacillati; phylum Actinomycetota; class Actinomycetes; order Micrococcales; family Cellulomonadaceae; genus Pseudactinotalea; species Pseudactinotalea sp. Z1748. The sequence continues at coordinate 170,655 of NZ_JBMPQB010000004.1, forward strand.
GCAGTTGCGCCGGCCGGGCTCGTGGCTTTTCCGGCACCTCGCTAGGGCAGGCTGATCAGCCCGTCCGGATCCTCGCGGGTGTCGGGCAGCATGCTCAGCATCCGCTGCTCGGCGGACTCGGAGGTTTCGGTCGGCACCTCCCCGGCGCGCCACTGATCGGACTCGACAGGATCGCGGAACACCTGGGCGGTGCCGATGAAATCCCGCAGGTCGCGGCCGTGCAGCACTCGCGCGGTGGGGGCGAGGGTGCGCAACGACCGGTTCAACTCCGCGGTGGGCCAAGGGCGGTTGGCGCCCAGGATGACGACGTTGCCGTAGCGACGCCCGCGCAGCACGCCGGGCTCGGCGATCACGGCGGTGTGGGCGAACACCTCGGCGAGGGTGGCCGCTTCGCGCCGGGCCACCGGCAGTGGGGGGTTGTCGGCCAGGTTCAGCAGGTAGCACCCGGCCTGGTTGAGCCGATCGGCCACCAGTTCGGTGAACTCCACTGTACGCAGGTGTGGTGGGACGGCGCCGGCGGCGAAGGTGTCCCGGATCACGGCGTCGCCGCCGCCGCTGCGCAACGAGGCGATGGTCGCGCGAGCATCGGCCACGCGGATCCGCAGTCGCGGGGCGCGCGGCAGGTCGAACCACGTGCGCACGTACTCAGCGAGTTTGGCGTCGATCTCCGCGACCAGGTGACGCGAGTCGGGCCAGAGTGCGGCCATCGCCCGCGGGAGCGCACATCCGGCCCCGCCCAGGTGCACCACGTTCAGCGGTTCTTCCGGGCCGAATCGATGGGTCAGCACCACCTGCATCTGCTGCATGTACTCGAACATCAGCCGGGTGGGGTCGTCCAGGTACAGGTGGGAACTCTGCACCCCGTCCAACAGCAGCAGCACACCGTTCGGATCCTCGGTGTCAGGGGTCAGTTCTACGGTGGCATACGTGGTGGGGATCGGACCCTGTGGAAGCGCCGCGACCGACGGCGCCACCGAGCGTGTCTTGCGCCGTGCCATGCAGGGAACGGTACCCCGCGACCCGGGTGGGACCGAACGCGGTAGGCCCTTGACAACTTCGAACGAGCGTTCGATAATGGTAGTGCGGGAAGGGAGTCGATGATGGGCGGTGCGGTACCTGAGCGGTTGCTTCGGCGAGCCCATGCCGAACTCGATCAACTCTCGGCGCGGGCCGAGGGGCAGGAGAATTTCCTGCACGCCCATATGGCGGCGCTGCGCGCCGGGGCGGCGTTGCTCGCCCTGCACCCGGCGTCGGCGGGCAAGCGGCGCGCGGTGCGCAGTGTCTGGGAACAGATCGCCGAGTTGGACGAGGTCTGGGTACCGTGGGCGGCGCTGTTCGCCTCCGGCGCGCCGATCCGGGCGGCGATCGAGACGGGGCGTGCGCCGGCCCTCGAGGCCGCGCAGGTGGCGCGCACCGAGCAGGCCGCAGTGGAGTTCGTCGCGATCGTGACCGAGGCGGTGCGGACGGCGCGCGAGCCCACGCACCTGCCGGCGATGGCCTCGTGAGTCGTTCGGCGCGGTCGGCGGCGGCGGCCGGGAGGGACTGGGGCGACGACGACTCCGCAGCGCCCATTCTGCACGTGGACATGGATGCCTTCTTCGCCGCGGTGGAGTTGATCGAGCGGCCCGACCTGCGTGGCAAGGCGGTCATCGTCGGTGGCCGCCATCGTGGCGTGGTGGTGTCGGCGACCTACGAAGCGCGGGAATTCGGGGTGCACTCGGCGATGCCGATGGCGCGGGCGCGGGCAATGTGCCCGCACGCGGTGGTGCTGGAGCCCCGGCACGAGCGCTACCGGGAGGTCTCCCTCGCGGTCCTTCAGGTCCTGGGCGAGATCACCCCGGTGCTGGAACAGGTCAGCATCGATGAGGCGTTCCTGGACGTGGCCGGAGCGCGCCGGCGACTGGGCTCACCCACACAGATCGCGCAGCAGATCCGCGAGCGCATCCGCACCGAACTGTTCGTGGATGCCTCCGTGGGAGTTGCGGGCACCAAGTTCGTGGCGAAACTGGCCTCCAGCCACGCCAAGCCGGACGGGATGCTGTTGATCCCTGCCGGGGCCACCGTCCCGTTCCTGCATGCGCTGCCCGTGGGGGCATTGTGGGGGGTGGGTGAGCGCACCGCGGAACGGCTGGCCTCGATGGCCATCCACACCGTCTCCGACCTAGCGCACACGCCCGCACCGACCCTGCACCGCCTGCTCGGGGTGGCGGCCGGACAGCGCCTGCTGGACCTGTCCTGGGGCCGGGACCCTCGCCCGGTGCAGCCACAGCGCCAGGAGAAGTCGATCGGACACGAGCAGACCTTTGCGGTCAACCTCTCCCGCACCGAGGAATTGAACGCGGTCCTGTTGGACCAGGCGCACCGTTGCGCGATGCGGTTACGGGCGGCGGGCACCGTCACCGCGTCGGTGTCGATCAAGGTACGGTTCGCCGACTTCACCACCCTGTCCCGTTCCCGGGCGCTGTCGGAGCCCACCGATGTGGCGCAGGCCATCTACGCCACCGCCCGGGAACTGCTGGCCGGGGTCGCCCTGCCCGCTGGCGGCGTGCGGTTGCTGGGCGTGCGGTGTGAGGCCCTCAGTCCGGCGGCCACCACCGCCGTCCAGGGCACCCTGGCCGGGCCCGGACCGGGCCGCCGCGATGCCGAACGGGCAATGGATTCCATCACCGCTCGATACGGGCGCGGCGCGGTCCGAGCGGCCACTCTCGTGCGTCCGGGGGGTTCGCCGGACGTTAGAGATGCCACATCTGGGTAGGTTCGCTTCGCTTCGGCTACCACTATTGGCTCCGGGCACTTATCCTAGGTACCAGACCCCTCGTCGGGGTACCCGTCAACCGCCCTGGGAGGTACCGTGCCTCTCTCCGAGTACGAGCAGCGCGTACTGGAGGAGTTGGAGCAACAGTTGCGCTCCGACGATCCCAAACTCGCCGACACCATCTCCGGACGTGCCGGCCGCAACCCCCTGCAGATCGGCTTGGGGATCGTGGGTCTGCTCGGTGGTCTGGCCGCCCTGGTGGGTGGTCTGGCCGGCGGGCATCTCTGGCTGAGTGCCGTCGGCTTCCTTCTCATGTTCGCCGGAGTGCTGGTAGCGATGTCGCGCCCGAAGGGTCAGCCCGACGGTGACGCCTCGAACGTGCACCCGATCCGAGGGGGCGGCGGCGGCAAAACCGCGCCGCGTGATTCCGGGTTCATGGACAAACTCGAAGAGCGCTGGGACCGCCGCCGGCACGAACCCTGAGACCGGTCACGTCCGGTCCTGGGTGTCCACCTCGTGCATAACCTTGCGGCGCCACTTGCTGCGCGGATGCTGTCGGCGGATCTCCTCCAGTACCTGTCTGCGCCACTGATGCACCTGTTTGCCGCTCGGCGCCTGCCGCCCGGGTGGTGCATAGCGGTGGCGCTCCACCGCCCCCACCAGTTCCGACAGGGCCTGCCCGGGTTGGCCGGTCAGCCCCACCCGCGCCCGTAGCCCCCGGGGGGTCTCTCCGGGGTGAGCGGACTCCGGTGCGATACCGGTGGCGGCCCGGCGCACCCGCGCCCAAGAACGCTCCACGTCAGACCCGCGGCGCTGGCGGTACTGCCACGCCAGCACGCTGCCGATCAAGCCGACCGGGATGGCCAGCGCGAGCCAGCGCCAGAGGGAGGGCTGATCGGAGGCAGCACCGGTCGATTCCGGAGTCGTCTGCGCAGTTGCGGCGTCGGCCGGCTCCTCCGGGGTCTGAGGGGCCGCGGTACCGGTGGGGAACTCCTCCTCGGGCGAATCGGCGCCCTCGGGCACACCGGTGGCCCACTCCGGCGGAGCGCCGGTGCGCTCCGGTGGGGTGGGCTCGAACCGGACCCAGCCCACGCCGTCGAAGTACACCTGCGGCCAGGTGTGCGCCCGGTGGCCGCTGACCTCGACGGTGCCGTCCTGATCGGACTCTTCCCCGGGCAGGAACCCCACCGCCATCCGGGCCGGGATGTCCAGCGTGCGGGCCATCACCACCATCGCGGTGGCGAACTGGACGCAGTAGCCACGGCCGCTGCCGAGGAAGTCCCAGACCGCATCGGAGGTCCGGGCCGGGTCCACCTCGACGTCGTAGGTGAACTGGCTGTCGAACCGCAGGAAGTCCTGGATGGCCACCGCCTGCTCATATTGGGTCCGGGCACCGGCAGTATCGACGACCCGTTGCGTCAGGGCTCGGATCTGATCGGCGTGACCGGTGTCGGGTACGTGCAGGGTGAGTGGATCGACCTCGGGGTCCTGGATCAACTCCACGGCGTTGAGGTCCGCCGGATCCAGATCCACCTCGAAGATCTCCGCCTCGTACTCCAGTGGCGTCGAGCCGGAGCCGATCACCTCATCGGAGTCGCCGTCGTAGGCCCATTCGCCCTCGATCGAGAGCCGGCGCGGCTGGTCGGGCAGCAGCAGCCGGTCCTGGGCCAGGTCCAGCACGTTCATCTGCAGCCGCTGGTCGGGCCGGTCGGCCTCGATCGGGCCCGGCCACAGCACCTGATTCTGCACCGGCTCGGTCTCGCGGGGTTCGGTGCCGCGCAGCCAACGCTGCCCGGTGAACTCGGTGAGGGTGTAGGCATGCAGCGGTCCGAGGTTCTCGGGGTCGCTCGCCCGGTAGGAGTAGAGCAGGTCGTCGGCGCCCCGATCCAGATGGTCACTGACGTCAAGGCCCAGATCGAGCCGCGTGGCGCTGGTGCCCCCGGATTCGGACCACTGCCAGGTGGACGTGGGAATGAGCAGGACCGCAGGGGCGGCGATCAGAGCCACCACGACGGTGAGCGCGGCGGCACCGGCGGCTGATCGCCATGCGCCGTGACGCGCACGCTGTCCCGCTCCGGTTCCGGCGGAGTGCAGCACCAGCAGGCCTAGGTAGCCGGTGGCAGCGAGCACGAACACCGCTGTCGGCACCGGTTCACCCAGGGCCACGGCGGGCATCCACGGCGCCAGCAGGGCGATCCCGGACCACGCCGGTGCCCGGCAACCAACCGCGAGCAGCTCGGCCAGCAACAGGACCACCAGCAACGCCGAGACGATGCCCAGCGCCAGTCCCGCGCTGCCCACCACCGGGGCCTGGGTGGCGGTATCGGCCATGCCCTGCCGGAGCAATGCCAGGAATTCACCGGGCGCGGCCACTCCGGGCAGTGGCTCCAGCATGCCGGCGCCGGGAACGAACAACGCGGCGGTGAGGTAGATCCCGATCGCGCCGCTGATCACCGTGGGCAACCAGATCGACGCCAGCCAGGTGCGGATCAGCACCAGTGACGCGGCCGTCACGCTCAGGACGACCAAGGCGCTGGGGAACCAGGAGGCCGTCTCCACCAGGCGCTCCAGGCTCAGTCCACCGCCCAGTGCGGCCAGCACCAGGAGCCCGGCGGCGAGGACCCGGCGCAGGTGCCCGTCCATCAGCGCACCACCAGGGGCGTGAGCAGGGTGTTCCAGGACTCGGCGATCCCGGAGGTGTCGGCGCGGGCGCGCGCGGTGTGCAGGGCCCAGCCGTGCTTGGCGAGTCCGGCCGCCGGTACCTGCTCGTCGTAACGGTCGGTGACGATCAGGGCGTAGGCACGGCGGTGACCGGCTAACGGGCTCAGGGTATGGAGCAAGCCGACGTCGGGGGAGTGCAGTACTGCGATCAGACTCGGGCCGGCCCCGTGCAGGCCCCGGCGTTGCTCAGCACGCAGCGCCGAGGGGGTGATGGTGGCCGGGGCGATCGCGTCGAGGGCATCCGCTGTGGTGGTGCACGTGACCGAGTGCACGTCCGGATCGGCATCCAGGCCGGCCCTGGCGCACACGTGCAGTCGCACCGGGACCCCGGAGGAGACGAGGCCGACCGCAAGCGAGGCGAAGGCGCTCAACGCCCACTCCGCGCCACTCTTGCGGCCCAGATCCAGTAGCAGGTCCACCGCCGGAGGGTGGGAGGGCTCATCGGCCCGGACCATCAACTCGCCCCGGCGTGCCGAGGTGCGCCAGTGCACCCGGTGCACGTCGTCGCCGCGCACGTACTCGCGCAGCGTCAGGTCCTCCACCGAGCGCTCCGGAAGTCCGAAGGCCGAGTGCTCACTTCCACTCAGGTCTCGTAACCGCAGCGACTCGTCCAGCACGGCGGTCCGGGGCCAGATGAGCAGCGGTTCCCCGCGGTCACCGCGGACCGGCCAGCGCAGCAGCCCCAACGGGTCGCCGTGGACCACGGTGCTGGGCCCGAGCCGGTGGTACCCACGCTCGCGTGGGCGGATCTGGTAGGTCCAGGCTCTGCGCTGCTGACCGGCAGCCCGGACGTGGGAGCGGTTCAGCAGCGCCGGCGTTCGCTCGCGGAGCCGGGACCAGGCGCCCAACTGGCCCGCGAGCAGTTCCAGGTGGACCGTGGCCACCTGAGCCACGACCGGCCGGGGTGGATCCACCCGGCGGCGCAGGCGCATCCGTGCGGCACGCCGGCGGCTGCCCAGCACCCAGACCAGAGCGACCGCGATCAGCCCCAGCAGCAGGGCGCTGATCCGCGCGAGGGCCAGGGCGTCCGTCGCCGCCGCTGCGACCGCCAGGAGGGCACCGGCGGCGAGCATCCCGATCCCGCGTAAGGTCAGGCGCATCTCAGGACGGGCCGGGGGCCGGGATGCCCCGGAGAATCTGGCCGATGAGTTCAGCGGGGCCGGCCGAGGCACCGCGCCGAGCGACGACCCGGTGCGCCAGGACGGACACGCCGATCTCCTGGATGTCATCAGGCAGGACGAAGTCCCGGCCCTGCACGACCGCCAGCGCCTTGGCCATCGCCAGCAGTTGCAATCCCGCCCGCGGTGAGGCGCCCAACGCGATCTCCTCGTGACGACGGGTGGCCCGGACCAGGTCCAGGATGAAGCCGCGCACGGCATCGGAGACGTAGACGGCGCGCACCGCCAGCCGCGCGGCCTGAATCTCGTCGTCGGTGAGGGCTTGGTCGAGGTCAGCGAGCGGATCGGCGAAGCCGCCGGTGGCCAGCAACTCGAGTTCGTCCTGCTGGGCGGGATAGCCGATGCGCAACTGAGCCATGAAGCGGTCGCGCTGCGCTTCCGGGAGTGGGTAGGTCCCGGCCATCTCCACCGGGTTCTGGGTGGCGATCACCATGAATGGATCGGGCAGTGGATGAGTGGTCCCGTCGACCGTCACCTGGCGCTCCTGCATGCACTCCAGCAGCGCCGACTGCGTCTTGGGGGAAGCGCGGTTGATCTCATCGCCGATCACCACGGTGGCGAACAGGGGACCGGGGTGGAACTCGAAGTCTCCGGTCTGGGCACGGTAGACGCTCACGCCGGTGAGGTCGCTGGGCAGCAGGTCCGGGGTGAACTGCACCCGCCCCATCGTGCCGCCGACCGAACGGGCCAGGGCCTTTGCCAGGGTCGTCTTCCCCACCCCGGGCACGTCCTCGATCAGCAGATGGCCCTGAGCGAGGAAGACGGCGACGGCGGTGCGCACCACGGCGGGACGGCCGGACAGAACCTGGCTCAGGTTGTCCATCAGCCGAGCGATCGCAGCCGCGTCGGTGGTCGTCGTCGTCATGGTCCGAGGGTACGTCCTGCGCGGCTCCGGCGCCCACGCGTCGGCAGATTCTCCACTTCGCTCCACCGTGGTCTCGCGTGTGGCCGCCCTGGGCGGGGAAACAGCCTGCCGGGGCAGGGATCCAACACGTAATCACGCTTTGGAGGGCCCGCTGCAGAGAAATCTGCTCCACATCGCACCACGGCCCTGACCTGCAGAAATAGTAGGAACTCCTGCGCAAAACGCGTGCGTTGCGATTGACGGTGGAGGAAAGTGGAGTAATGTGGGGGAATCCGGACTAGTAGGGAGGGTTGGGGGTGGCACATGTTCCTCGGGACTTACGAACCCAGGCTCGACGACAAGGGCCGCCTGATCCTGCCTGCGAAGTTCCGGGAGGCGCTGGCGCCGGGCATCGTGCTCACCCGGGGCCAGGAGCGCTGCCTGTACGGGTTCCCGCGCGCGGAGTTCGAGCGGGTGCACGCCCAGATGCAGTCGGCGTCCTTGACGTCCAAGCAGGCCCGGGACTTCCAGCGGATCCTGCTCTCCGGAGCCTCCGACGAGATCCCGGACAAGCAGGGCCGCCTGACCGTTCCGCCGGTGTTGCGCAAGTACGCCGGGCTCGGGCGCGAGCTGGCGGTCATCGGCGCCGGATCGAAGATCGAGATCTGGGACTCAACCTCCTGGACCGAGTACCTGGCCGCCTCCGAGCAGGCATTCGCCGAACTCACCGAGGAGGTGGTCCCCGGCCTGTGATCGGGTCCGACTCCGTCCCACTTGGTCTCTCACCGCGACTCTGGCGCACTTCCCCGGCGCCAGATCGGGCGGCGGGAGTCCTGGTCGGACGGCGGAGGGGCCTCCGACCACCTCAGGATCAGTGCCAGCAGCGAGGACGTTCGATGATCAGCAAGCCGATCGGCGCACTACACGCGCCCGTCCTTGCCGACCGCTGCGCCGAACTGCTGGCCCCAGCGCTGGACGCGCCCGGTGCGCTCGCTGTGGATGCCACCCTCGGGATGGGCGGCCACAGCGAGGTGCTGTTGCGTCGCCATCCGGGCCTGCGCCTGATCGGGATCGACCGCGATCAGCAGGCACTGGCGTTGGCAGGGCGGCGCCTGGCCGTCTTCGGCGACCGGTTCGAGCCGGTACACGCCGTGTATGACCAGATCCCGGCAGTCCTGGCCGAGCGGAGCCACGGACCGGTCCAGGGGCTGTTGTTCGATCTTGGCGTCTCCTCCTTGCAGTTGGACCGCGCCGAGCGAGGTTTCTCCTACGCCCAGGAAGCCCCACTGGACATGCGGATGGACCAGAGCGCCGGACGGACCGCCGCCCAGTTCCTCGCGGAGGAGGACGAGGCCGGCCTGCGCCGGATCCTCTCCGACTACGGCCAGGAGCGGTTCGCCGGCCGTATCGCTGCGGCGATCGTGCGCCGTCGTCGGACCGAACCGCTGCAGCGCAGCGGCGAACTGGTCGACCTCGTCCGCGAGAACATTCCCCAGGCCGCCCGGCGCACCGGTGGCAACCCCGCAAAGCGGACCTTCCAGGCGTTGCGGATCGCGGTGAACGCCGAGCTCGAGGTGCTGCGGGCCGCGCTGCCCGGTGCGCTGCAGACGCTGGCCGTGGGCGGTCGGATGGTGGTGCTGTCCTATCACTCCCTGGAGGATCGGATGGTCAAGAACGCCTTCCGGCCCGGGTTGACCTCCTCCACGCCCGTGGATCTGCCCACCGAACTGCCCGGGCATGAGCCCTATCTACGCTCTCTCACCCGCGGTTCCGAGACGGCCGGCGACGCCGAACAGCGTGCCAACCCGCGCTCGGCCTCGGTACGACTGCGCGCCGTCGAACGGCTCCGCCCCACGCCGAAACATCTGCAGGAGGGTCCAGCATGAGCGCAGTTCCGCAGCGGGCCCCGGTGGCCCGGCCGGCGGTGACCACCCGCCGCCCCCGGCTCCAGATCGTGCGGGCGCCCGCACACCAGCGCAGTCTCGTGCCGTTCGTGGCGCTGTGCCTGACCATCCTGGTTGGCGCGATGCTCGGAGCGCTGCTGCTCAACACCGCGATGGCTGCGACCGCGTACCAGATGCGGGAGCAGCGCATCGAACTGGCGCAGTTGTCCGAGCACCAGCAGTTCCTCACCCAGCAGGTGGAGCGGCGCGGAGCCCCGGCAGCGTTGGCGGCGGCGGCGACCGAACTGGGGATGGAGCGGGGCGAAGGGACCAGTTACCTGCGCCTGGAGGATGGCGCCATCGCCGGCCCGGCGGCTGAGCTGGTCGGTTCGGACTGATGGCCGGGCCGACGCCGATGACCGGTGTCGGGGCACCGGTGCGCCGACAGAACATCATCCTCGCCGCGATCCTGATCGTGGTGCTGCTGTTCGGTGTCCGGCTGGTCTACATCCAGGTGATCGCCGGGCCCGCCCTGGCCCAGACCGCCCGGGAGGAGCGCACCTACACCCAGATCATTCCGGCACCGCGCGGCGACGTGGTCGATGCCCACGGCACGGTGCTGGCCACCAGCGCCGACACGTTCGACATCGTCGCCGATCTGCGCCAGATCCCGTCCTTCGTGCTCCGCGATGAGGACGGTGAGATCGTCAGCCGGGGTGCAGCGGCGGCGGCGAGGGTGCTGGCCCCGTTGCTGGATCGCGACCGCGCGGAACTCGGAGCGGAACTGGTCGGGGACAACGGCTACCACCGGCTCCTGCGCGATGCCACACCGGAAACCTGGCAGGCGATCGCCAGCCTCGGGGTGAACGGCATTACCGCCGAGCGCACCAGCCAACGCGTCTACCCGGCCGGGAACACGGCCGGGAACATTCTTGGCTGGGTCAACGACGAGGGCGATGGCGCCGCCGGGATCGAGTCGACCCTCAATTCCCGGCTGCTGGGCACCCCGGGTTCCAGCGAGGTGGAGATCGGGGCCCGCGGGCAGGTGATCCCCACCGGCGCGCAGTCCTCCACCCCGGCGGTCCCGGGCTGTGATGTCCACCTGACCATCGACACCGATATGCAATGGCATGCCCAGCAGGTGATCGACGAATCGGTGGACACCTGGAGTGCCGCCTGGGGTGCGGTCGTGGTGGTCGAGGTGGGCACCGGGCGCATCCTGGCGCTGGCCGACTCCGGCGCGGTGGACCCCAACTCCCCGATGGACACCCCCGAGGACAGCCGCGGTGCCCGTTCGGTCCAGAATGCCTACGACCCCGGTTCGACCGGAAAGGTCCTCACCGTGCTGTCGGCGCTGGAGGAAGGAGTGGTCACTCCGACCTCGCCGATCGAGAACCCCTACCGGCACACGATGCCCAACGGTCAGACCTTCACCGACCACAGCGAGCACCCTGACCAGGTGCTGACCACCACCGGGGTGCTGGCGGAGTCGGCGAACACCTCCACGGTGCTGATCGGGTCGGAGATGTCGAACCAGACGCGGTTCGAGTACATGCGGAACATGGGATGGGGTGAGCGAACCGGGATGGGCCTTCCCGGTGAGACCGCCGGCATCCTGCACCACTACTCGGACTGGGACGGCCGCACCCAGTACGTGACGATGTTCGGCCAGAGCGTGAACGTGAACCTGGTGGCCAACACCCAGGTGTTCGCCACCATCGCCAATCAGGGGTTGGCGATCCCGCCGCGGATCATCGAGGGCTACACGTGTGAGGGGGCGTACGAGGAACTCCAGGACGAGGACCCGGTGCAGGTGGTCTCCCCGGAGAGCAGCGAGCAGATGATCCGGATGCTGGAGTCCACCGTGCACGAGGGCGGCACCGGTGTGCGGGCGGCCATCGACGGGTACCGGGTGGCGGGCAAGACCGGTACCGCCGAGACCTCCGATGGACGGGGCGGGCTGAGCCACCGGGTGGCCTCCTTCGTGGGTGTGGCACCGGCCGAGGCGCCGGAGATCGCCGTCGGTGTGGTGGTTGCCCAACCCTCCGGGATCTACGGTTCGCTCGTGGCAGCCCCGGTCTTCCACGACGTGACCGAGTTCAGCCTGCAGCACCTGGGCGTGGCGCCCTCCACCGAGGAGCCCGACCTGTACCCGTTGCGACCAGAAGACTCCTGAGGCATCGATACTAGGAGCATGAACGTTGCATCTGCTGAGCCGCCCCGGCGGAGCCTCGCCGGCCTAGCCGCGGCCTTCGGCCTGACCGCGCGCGGCGGGCCGGAGGATGGCTCCGGCCTCGAGGTCGCCGTCACCGGCGTCAGCCTGGACAACCGGCTCACCGGTCCGGGTGAGTTGTTCGCTGCGCTCCCGGGTGCGCGGGCCCACGGTGCGCGCTTCGCTGCCGCTGCGGTGGCCGGCGGCGCGGTCGGCGTGCTCACCGACGCCGCGGGAGCGGACCTGCTCACCGGGCAGGAGATCGCCGTGCCGGTGCTGGTGGCCCAGGATCCGCGCGCGGTCCTGGGCCAGGTGGCCTCATGGATCTACGGGCATCCCTCCCGGCGGTTGGGCACCTACGCGGTGACCGGGACCAACGGCAAGACCACCACCACCTACTTCCTCGAGCACATCCTGGCTGCGCTGGGGCGCAGCACCGGCCTGATCGGGACCGTGGAACTCAAGATCGGCGCCGAGCGCACTCCCGCCCGGTTGACCACCCCGGAGGCCCCCGCGCTGCACCAGCTGCTGGCGCAGATGGTGCGTTCCCAGGTGGACGACGTGGTGATGGAGGTCTCCTCGCACGCCCTGGAACTGCACCGGGTGGACGGAGTCGTCTACGAGGTGGCCGGCTTCACCAACCTGACCCAGGACCACTTGGACTTCCATGGCGACATGGAGTCCTACTTCGCCGCGAAGGCCGCGCTGTTCACCCCGGGCCGCGCGCGGCGCGGCGTGGTGCTGGTCGACGACGAGTGGGGACGACGACTGGCCGCCCGGGCCGAGATCGATGTCGTCACGGTCTCGGCCACCCAGGCGCCGGCTCACTGGCAGATCAGCGCCGCCGCGCCGGGACCTGCGGGCACTCCGATCACGCTGAGCAGCGCCGACGGTGCGCAACTGAGCACCACCGTGGCCCTGCCGGGGACCTTCAACGTGGCCAATGCAGCCGTGGCGTTGGTGATGGCCCTGCAGGTGGGGGCGAGCCCGGAGCAGATCACCGCCGCGCTGCCGGAGGGGTTGACCGCCGTGGTCCCCGGGCGGATGGAACTCGTGGCCACCGCCCCCCGGGTGCTGGTGGACTTCGCGCACAATACCGAGGCGATCCAGCAGGCACTGGCCGCGGTGCGACAGGGGACGCAGGGGCGCCTCTTCGTGATCTTCGGTGCCACCGGGGACCGCGACCGCGGCAAGCGCGCCTCGATGGGCGCGGCGGCGGTGCAGGGTGCCGATGTGGTGGTGATCACCGATGATGATCCGCACGATGAGGACCCGGCGGGCATCCGGGCCGAGGTGATGGCCGGAGCGGTGCGCGCACTGGCCACGGAGCAGCAGGAGGGCCGGCAGGTGGACCTGTACGAGGTGGCGCCGCGACAGGCCGCGATCGCCCGTGTCATCAGATTCGCCGCCGATGCGGATACGGTTCTGGTAGCCGGGCGCGGACATGAGACCTGGCAGGAGATCGCGGGCGTGGATCACCACCTCGATGACCGACAGGAGGTGCGCAAGGCGATGGCCGAACGAGAGCAGCACCCGACCGGCTCATGATCGACCTGACGATCGCCCAGATCGCTGCCGCCGTGGACGGCACCGTCCCCGGGCCCGAGTGCGCCACGGTCAGCGGTGGGGTCGTCACCGACTCCCGTCGGGTGGGACCGGGGGACCTGTTCGTCGCGGTGGGCGGTGCCCGTGTGGACGGCCACGACTACCTGGGTGCTGCGGCCGAGGCCGGTGCGGTGGCCGCCCTGGTGAGCAGGGAGGTGCCGCGGGCCCCGCTGGCCCAGATCGTGGTGGCCGACACCACCAGGGCACTGGGAGACCTGGCCGCCGCGGTGCTGTCCCGGCTGCGGAAGAACGCCCGGCCGCCGGTCGTGGTGGGCGTGACGGGCTCGGTGGGCAAGACCTCCACCAAGGATCTGCTCGCGGCGGTGCTGGAGCCCTGTGGTGAGGTGATCGCCCCGGTGGGCTCCTACAACAATGAGATCGGCCTGCCCCTGACGGTGCTGCGCGCCACGGAGAACACCGCCGCGCTGGTGCTGGAGATGGGCGCCGACGCACCGGGGAACCTGACCTACCTGACCTCGATCGCACCACCGGACATCGCGGTGGTGCTCGCCGTCGGCCGGGCTCACCTGGATGGTTTCGGCGATATCGGGGCGGTCGCCCGGGCCAAGGCCGAACTCGTGCAGAACATGCGAGCCGACGGCGTGGCGGTCCTGAACGCCGACGACGCGCGGGTGGCCGCGATGTCACCTGACGCGGCCGGGCGCAGCACCGTCTTCTTCGGCACCGGAGGCGATGCGCAGGTCCGCGCCGAGCAGATCGGCACCGACGATCAGGGGCGGGCGCGTTTCACGCTGCACCTGCACGGGCAGGCACACCCGGTGCAACTGCCTCTGTACGGCCTCCATCAGGTCTCCAACGCCCTGGCCGCGGCAGCGGTGGCGCACGAACTCGGAGTAGACGCGGAGCAGATCGCGACCGCGCTCCGTTCGGCGTCCGCCCGCAGTCCGCACCGGATGCATGTGCAGCGCAGCGACGCCGGGGTCACGATCATCGACGACGCCTATAACGCGAACCCGGACTCGATGCGGGCGGCGTTGCGCTCCCTGAGCCAGATGGCGGCCGGGTCCGGGGGCCGGGCGGTGGCGGTGCTGGGCCCGATGCGCGAACTCGGACCGGACTCGGCCGCCGAGCACGAAGGAGTCGGTGCCTTCGCCGTGCAGGTGGGAGTGGACCGCCTGATCGCCGTGGCCGGGCAGGCCCGCCCGCTGGCCACCGGAGCACTGGCGGCCGGGATGGACCGGCGCGAGGTGCAGCGGGCCAGTGGGGTCTCGGAGGCGGTGGCGATGCTGCGCCGGTACCTGCGCTCCGGGGACGTGATGCTGGTCAAGGCATCCAACGGTGAGCAGTTGTGGCGGGTGGTCGAGGCGTTGGAGCGAGCCCGATGATCGCCGTCCTGTCCGCAGGTGCCGTGGCGATGCTGGTGTCCCTGCTGGGCACACCGCTGTTCATCCGGTTCCTGGTCAAGCGCGAATACGGCCAGTTCATCCGGCAGGACGGCCCCACCGCGCATTTCACCAAACGTGGCACGCCCACCATGGGCGGGGTGGTGATCATCGCCGCCACGGTGATCGGCTACGCGGTGGCGAACCTGGTGGCGGGCCGTCCGCCGAATGTCTCCGGTCTGCTGCTGTTGTTCCTCATGGTCGGTCTGGGCGTGATCGGCTTCGCCGACGACTTCACCAAGATCAGCCGGCAGCGCTCCCTCGGGCTGAGCCCGCTGTGGAAGATGATCGGCCAGGGCGCCATCGGTGTCACGTTCGCGGTCCTGGTCCTGCAGTTCCCGAACGAGCGGTACCGCACCCCGGCCTCCACCGAGATCTCCTTCACCCGCGACATCTCGGCCCTGGACCTGGCCTTCCTGGGCGCGGGGGTGGGACTGATCCTGTTCGTGCTGTGGGCCAACTTCCTCATCACCGCCTGGTCGAACGCGGTCAACCTCACCGACGGCCTGGACGGACTGGCCACCGGTGTGTCGATGCTGGTCTTCGGTGCCTACGTGGTGGTGGCGGTCTGGCAGTCCAACCAGAGCTGCCAGGTGCTCTCCCAGGTGGCGCCGCGGTGTTATGAGGTCCGCGACCCGCGCGACCTGTCCATCATCGCCGCCGCCATCGTGGGGGCCTGCTTCGGGTTCCTATGGTGGAACGCCTCACCGGCGAAGATCTTCATGGGCGACACCGGATCCCTGGCCCTGGGCGGTGCGCTGGCCGGGCTGTCCATCCTGACCCGCACCGAGGTGCTGGCCGCGATCATCGGTGGGCTCTTCGTGCTGATCGTGATGTCGGACGTGATCCAGATCGGCTGGTTCAAACTCACCGGCAAACGTGTGTTCAAGATGGCGCCGCTGCACCACCACTTCGAACTCATGGGTTGGGGTGAGGTGACGATCGTGATCCGGTTCTGGATCATCGCGGCACTGTTCGTCTGTGTGGGTCTGGGCATCTTCTACGCCGAGTGGGTCGTCGGATAGCGATGGAGGCTGTCGAGCTCTCCGGTGCGCGCGTCCTGGTGGCCGGGCTGGGGATCAGCGGCGTTGCGTCCGTGCAGGCACTGTACGACGTCGGAGCCCGGGTCAGCGCGGTCGATTCCCGTCCGGAGGTGGCCGGTGCCGCACCACTTCCCGCCGGGGTGGTGGTGTTCACCGGGCAGGACTGGCCCGGGTTGGCCCAGCGGGCCCTGGAGGAGAAGCCGGAGGTGCTGATCGCCTCCCCGGGACTGCCACCGCACAACCCCCTGCTGCAGGCGGCCGAGCAGATGGGGGTGCCGGTCTGGAGCGAGGTCGAACTGGCCTGGCGGTTGTGCCCGCCGGGGGTGCCGTGGTTGGCGCTGACCGGAACGAACGGCAAGACCACCACGGTGAGCATGCTCGCCTCGATGCTGGCCGCCGCGGGACGCAACGCCCCGGCGGTGGGGAACGTGGGTGACCCGATCGTGACCACGGTGCTCGGTGCCCGCGCCGCCGGGACCACCCTGGACGGCCTGGCGGTGGAACTGTCGAGTTTCCAGTTGCACTACACCCACACCCTCGCGCCACTGGCCAGTGCGTGCCTGAACCTGTCCGCGGACCACCTGGACTGGCACGGCAGCCCGCAGAACTATGCCGCGGACAAGGCTCGGATCTACCAGCGCACCACCGCCGCCTGCATCTACAACGCACACGATGACGCCACCCGGGACATGGTGGCCGCAGCCGACGTCGCCGAAGGCGCCCGCGCGGTGGGGTTCACCCTGAACGTGCCGGCCCTGGGTCAGCTCGGGCTGGTCGAGGACGTCCTCGCCGACCGGGCGTTCACCCCGGGCCGGCGCACCCACGCCCAGGAACTGGCCACCCTGGCCGACCTGGCCCACCTCGGCGGCCCGCCGGTACCGGGTCACCTGGTCGCCAACGCGCTGGCTGCCGCGGCCCTCGCGCTGGCCGCCGACGTCGCCCCGGAGCACATCAGCGCGGGCCTACGCGCGCTGGCACCCGGTGCGCATCGCATCCAGGAGGTTGGCAGCCACGCGGGCGTTCGCTACGTCAACGACTCCAAGGCCACCAACCCCGACGCCGCGGCCGCATCGCTCAGTGCGCTGCCGCCCGGGCGCGGGATCTGGATCGCCGGTGGGTTGGCCAAGGGCGCCGACCTCGGCCCCCTGGTCGCCGGCAGCGCCGACCGGCTGCGCGCCGTCGTCGTCATCGGCACCGATCCGGCCCCGATCGTGGCCGCACTCGACCGACACGCGCCGCACCTCCCGCGAGTCGTGGTGCCCGCTGGTGAGACTGAACCTATGCACCGTGCCGTCCGACATGCCGCAGATCTGGCCCACCAGGGCGATGTCGTGCTACTCGCTCCTGCGTGTGCCTCCATGGATCAGTTCGACTCCTACGCCGCCCGCGGCGAGGCGTTCATCGATGCGGTCACAGGACTGGGGACGCCCCGGTGACCACGACCCCGACCCGACGCCCGGTGGTGCGCGCACGCCCGGCCGACCCGCAGACGACGGCGAAGCGCACGTCGCGGAAGCCGGCCAGGTCCAGGTCCAGTACGGCCAGGTCCAGGACAGCCGAGGCCAGGACCGAGAGACGGACCGCCCGGCAGACCACCGTGGCGGCGGCTTGGGACTCCCCGGTGACCAGCTACTACCTGGTCGGCGGTTCCGCGCTACTGCTGTTGCTGCTCGGGCTCGTCATGGTGCTGTCCAGTTCGTCGGTGTTGTCGCTGCAGTCCTCCGGCACCCCGTTCACCACCTTTCTCAACCAGGCCAGGTTCGCCCTGCTCGCGCTGCCGGTGGCCTGGGGGATCTCGCGGCTGTCGGTGTCCTGGATCCGCCGGCTGGCCTGGCCCGGAATGGCTCTGGCCGCACTGATGCAGACGCTGGTGTTCATCCCCGGTCTGCAGGTCGCGGCCGGCGGGAACGCCGGCTGGGTGGTGATCGCCGGGCAGAACTTCCAGCCTGCGGAGTTCGGCAAACTCGGCCTGGCCGTCTGGCTCGGGGCGGTGCTGGCCGCCAAGGGGCGCCTGCTGCGGCACTGGTACCACGTCCTCTTCCCAGCGGTGTTCGTGGCCACCGGGATTCTGGCCATGGTGCTCTACACCCACGATTTGGGCACCGCGCTGGTGATCATGCTGCTGGTAGCCGGGGCACTCTGGGTGGCCGGGGTGCCGCTGTCGATGTTCACCCTGGCGGCGATGGCCGGGAGTGCGGCGGCGGCCTTCCTGGTGATCCCCTCGAGCAACCGGCGCGATCGTATCGCGATGCTGTTCGGGATGGGCGACGTCGACCCGATGGGGCTGGGCCTGCAACCCCGCCGTGCCCTGCAGGGGCTGGGCACCGGCGGGCTGAGCGGGGTGGGGCTGGGGGAGTCCCGCTCGAAGTGGCTGTGGCTACCCGAGGCCCACCACGACTTCATCTTCGCCATCATCGGCGAGGAACTCGGTCTGCTGGGCGCGCTGCTGGTGCTGGTGCTGTTCACCGCGCTCGCCCTCGGGTTGACCCGGGTGGTCCGGCGCCACCCGGACCGGTTCGTGAAGATCGCCACCGCCGCCATCGGGGCCTGGATCCTGGGCCAGGCACTGATCAACATCGGCGTGGTGATCGGGGTGCTGCCGGTGATCGGGTTGCCGTTGCCACTGGTCAGCGCCGGCGGTTCGGCCCTGGTCACCACGATGGTTGCGCTCGGGATCGTGCTGGCCTTCGCCCGCAACGAGCCCGGTGCCAGAGCCGCGCTGGCGGCACGGCGCAGTTCCCTGCGTGCCCACCTGGCGGTCGTGGCTCCGCGGTCCCGGCGGTCCTCGTGAGCGCTCCGATGATCGTGCTGGCAGGGGGTGGCACGGCCGGGCACGTGAACCCGTTGCTGGCGCTGGCCGAACGCCTGCCCGCGGAGTTGCCCGGGGTGCAACTGAAGGTGCTGGGCACCGCGGCCGGGCTGGAGGCCGACCTGGTGCCCGCCGCCGGGCTGGACCTGGTCACGATCGAGAAGGTGCCGTTGCCGCGCCGCCCCAGTGCCGAGTGGCTCACGCTGCCGGGCCGCTGGCGCCGGGCGATGGCCACCGCCACCTCGGTGGTGTCCGGGGCTGACCTGGTGGTCGGATTCGGTGGGTACGTCTCCGCACCGGCATACCTGGCGGCGCGGCGGGCCGGGGTCCCGATCGTGGTGCACGAGCAGAACGCCCGCCCCGGACTGGCGAACAGGCTGGGTGCGCGGTACGCAGCCGCGGTGGGTATTACCTTTCCCGGCACCGCGTTGCGTGCGGGCGAACTCGTCGGCTTGCCACTGCGGGCGAGCATCGCCGACCTGATCCGACGACGTGAGCAGGACGCCGATGCCACCGCGCGCGCCGGTGCCCGGGCCCTGGGCCTGGATCCGGACCGTCGCACCGTGCTGGTGACCGGCGGATCCCTGGGCGCGGCCCGGTTGAACCAGGTGCTTCCCGGGATCGGCCCGGACCTGATCGAGGCCGGCGCGCAGGTGTTGCACCTGACCGGCCGGGGCAAAGCGGATCCGGTCCACCAGGCCACCGCAGACATGGCGCAGTCTCAGCACTACCACGTGCGCGAGTACCTGATGGAGATGGAGCACGCCCTGGCCTGCGCGGATCTGGTGATCGCACGCGCCGGTGCGGGGACCGTCAGCGAACTGACCGCACTGGGCATTCCCGCGGTCTACGTCCCGCTGCCGATCGGCAACGGGGAGCAGGCGCTGAACGCCGGGCCGGTGGTGACTGCCGGAGGTGCCTTGATGGTCGCGGACGAGGACTTGACCGGGGGGTGGCTGGCCGAGCACGTGCTGCCGCTGATGCGCCGGGACGAGGAGTTGGCCCGGCTGCGTAGCGCCGCATTCCGGGCGGGCATCACCGATGGCGCCGACCGGCTGGCCCGGATGGTGACCACGGTGCTGGAGCAGCGCGGATGAGGATGCATTTCATCGCCATCGGGGGTGCCGGGATGTCGGTGATCGCCGAGTTGCTGGTGCGTCAGGGCTATCAGGTCAGCGGCTCGGACCGGGCCGACTCGCCCGCTCTGGCCCGGCTCGGGAGCCTGGGTGCCCGGGTGCACGTGGGCCACGCCGCCGAGCACGTGGCGCAGTTGGGCCCGCAGGACGCCGTGGTGATCTCCAGCGCGATCGGTCCCGACAACCCCGAGGTGCGCGCCGCTCGGGACCGGGGCGTGCCGATCCTGCACCGGTCCCAGGCATTGGCACTGGCCGCCCGCGGCAAGGACTTCGTGGCCGTGGCGGGCAGCCACGGCAAGACCACCACCTCGGCGATGCTCGCCGTCGCCCTGCGCGCTGCCGGGCTGGACCCCTCCTTCGCGATCGGGGGGCGCGTGGTCTCCCTGGACACCGGCGCGTACCAGGGCGAGGGCAACGTCTTCGTGGCCGAGGCTGATGAGTCCGACGGTTCCTTCGTCAACTACTCTCCCCGGGTAGCGATCGTGACGAATATCGAGGCCGACCACCTGGACCACTACCGCACGGCGCAGGCCTATGCCGGGGCGTTTCTGGAGTTCGCTGCTCGGGTGCAGCCGGGGGGGCTGGTGATCACCTGCGCCGACGACCCCGGCGCGACGGGCTTTGCCGCCGCCCTGAAGGAGCGGGGAACCCGGGTGCAGACCTACGGCGTCAGCACCGACGCCGACGTGCGCATCGACATCACCCACCTCGCGCCGGCACAATCCGGGGCCCGACTGACCAGCGCGCTCGGCGCGGTGGAACTGGACGTGGCCGTGCCCGGCGAGCACAACCTGGCCAACGCCACCGCTGCGTGGTGTGCCGGGGTGGAACTGGGCGTGGACCCCGCCCAGATGGCCGCCGCCCTGGGCTCATTCACCGGGACCGCGCGCCGGTTCGAGTTGCGGGGCACGGTGGCCGGGGTCCGGGTGGTGGACGACTACGCCCACAACCCCACCAAGGTCGCCGCAGCGGTGGCCACCGCAAGACGCGCGGCTGCGGGAGGGCGTGTGATTGCCGTCTTCCAGCCGCATCTGTACTCCCGCACCCGGGACTTCGCCGAACAGTTCGCCCGGGTCCTGCGCACGGCCGACCATGTGTTGCTGGCCCCGATCTACCCGGCCCGGGAGGAGCCGTTGCCCGGGGTGAGTTCGGCGCTGATCGCCGATCACCTCGACGGGGCCGAGGTGATCGAGGACTTTGCCGCCCTGGCCGCCGCAGCGGCCGCTCGGGCCGAGCCCGGTGATCTGGTGGTCACGATCGGCGCCGGGGACGTCACCGCGCTCCCGGAGCTGATCCTCACCGAACTGGGGCGCCGGTGAGGGCGCCGGTCAGCCCGCGCCGCCCCCCGAGCGGGACGCCGGTGCGACGCCCCGGCAGGCCGGTGGCGGCCGAGGCCGACTCGGGCGCACCACAGCGCCGGATCTCCACCCAGTTCGGTGCCCGGCTGGCCGAACGCCGCCGGGCGCTCCGGCGGCTGCGGTGGCGCACCATCGCGATCGTGGCCGCAGCGGTGCTGGCGGTGGCCGTGGTGGTCTACCTGGTGCTGTTCTCCCCGGTGCTGGCGCTGCGCGCGCAGGAGGTACGGATCACCGGCGCCTCCGACCTGGTCGAGGTCGAGCAGATCCACGACCTGCTGGCCGCACACGACGGGCAGCCGCTGGTCCGGCTGGATACCACGGCACTGGCCCGGGAGGCCGAGGAGGTGACCGGCGTGCTCTCGGCCGATCTGGTGCGCGAGTGGCCACACGGGGTGCAGGTCCAGATCACGCCGCGCATTCCCGTTGCGACGGTGCCCGACGATGGGGAGTACCTGGTGCTCGACGGTGATGCGGTCGAACTGCAGGTGACGCCGCAGCCGCGCGAGGATCTCCCGCTGGTGGAGGTGGAGGTCGGCACCGAGACCTCCGCGGCCTCCCTGGAGGCCGCGGTCACGGTGCTCGGCGCCCTGCCACCGGAGTTGTTCGATCAGGTCACCGCCGCCGGCGCGGCCAGCCCGGACCAGGTCGAACTCGAACTCACCGACGGCGCGGTGGTGGTGTGGGGGAGTGCGGAGGAGAACGAACTGAAGGCAGCCGTCCTCACGACGCTGCGGCAGGTACCGGCCGAGGTGTACGACGTGTCGGCCCCACGTAACCCCATCACCCGGGGCTGAGCAGAATCTCAAGGCCGACACGCCCCGCTAGGTCGTTGCCGCCGGGGTGCGGCGGACATAGCGTCATCGCTGTGAGGAAATGACATAACTCTAAACCTTAAGTAGAGGTTGAGGGTTTGACGAGAGGGAAGTGACGTGGCGGCACCGCAGAACTATCTAGCGGTCATCAAGGTAGTGGGTATCGGCGGTGGTGGAGTCAACGCCGTCAACCGGATGATCGAGGTCGGATTGAAGGGCGTGGAGTTCGTCGCCGTCAATACCGACGCCCAGGCACTGCTGATGAGCGATGCCGACGTCAAACTCGACGTCGGCCGTGACCTGACCCGCGGGCTGGGGGCAGGAGCCGATCCCGAGGTGGGCAAGAAGGCCGCCGAGGATCACACCGAGGAGATCGAGGAGGTGCTGCGCGGGGCGGACATGGTCTTCGTCACCGCCGGCGAGGGCGGGGGCACCGGGACCGGTGGCGCGCCCGTGGTCGCCAAGATCGCCCGGTCCCTGGGCGCGCTCACGATCGGGGTGGTGACCCGCCCCTTCACCTTCGAGGGCCGGCGGCGCGGAGTGCAGGCCGACGCCGGCATCGAGGCCCTGCGCAATGAGGTGGACACCCTCATCGTGATCCCGAACGACCGGTTGCTGTCCATCTCCGACCGCGGGGTCTCGGTCCTGGATGCCTTCCGGAGCGCGGACCAGGTGCTGCTCTCGGGTGTGCAGGGGATCACCGACCTGATCACCACCCCGGGCCTGATCAACCTGGACTTCGCGGACGTGAAGTCGGTGATGCAGGGAGCCGGTAGCGCCCTGATGGGGATCGGCTCCTCGCGTGGGGACGACCGGGCCGTGCAGGCCTCGGAACTGGCGATCTCCTCGCCACTGCTGGAAGCCAGCATCGATGGCGCCCACGGGGTGTTGTTGTCGATCCAGGGCGGCTCCGACCTGGGCCTGTTCGAGATCCACGAGGCGGCCCGGTTGGTCCAGGAGGCTGCCCACCCCGAGGCGAACATCATCTTCGGCGCCGTCATCGACGACGCCCTCGGCGACGAGGTGCGGGTCACCGTGATCGCGGCAGGATTCGACGGCGGCAGCCCGACCCCCACGGACGGGAGCAGGTCGATTGCGCACCCGGAACCCAAGGTGGAGCGGACCCCGGAGCCCGTGGCACCGGCGGAGCGTGCGGTACCCACCGTGATCGACGCCGACGAGCACGCAACCGCCGGGCGCGTCCCGGTGGCGGCGCACACCAACGGCGCACCGAAAGCCCCCTCGGCGCAGAGCCCCGCCGGCCCCCCGACCCAGGGGCTTGAGGTACCGCGCATCTTCGACGAGGCGCCCCGCCGGCGGCGGGACGACGATCTGGATGTGCCCGAGTTCCTCAAGTAGGGCCGACGGCGCTGACGCCGACACCGTGATCCGGGTCGACCTCGGCCCGGGTGCGCGCGGACTGTTCACCACCCGCGCCGGCGGTGTCAGCGCGCCGCCGTTCCAGGCGCTGAACCTCGGGGGCGCGGCCGGTGACGACCCGGACCATGTGCGGACCAACAGGGCTATTGCCTCCGAGTTCCTCGGCGGGCCGGTCGCCTACGCCCAGCAGGTCCACGGCACCGACGTGCTCGAGCCGGGCTGTACCGACGGCACCGGTGACGCGCTGCTGGGGACGGGCAGCGGCGTCGGGGTCCTGGTTGCGGATTGCGTTCCGGTGCTGCTGGCCGGGCCGGGCCTGGTCGCGGCGGTGCACGCCGGGCGCCGGGGTCTTTTGGCCGGGGTGGTGCAGAACGCACTCGCTGCGATGGAAGCCCGGGGTGCCGGCGCCTCCCACGCCGTCATCGGTCCGGCGATCTGCGGCCGGTGCTACGAGGTGCCAGCCGACCTGCGCGCGGACGCTGAGGCCGTCGATCCCGCACTCGGCGGCACCACAAGCTGGGGCACCCCCTCGATCGATCTCGCCGCCGGAGTGGCCGCTGTGCTCCGCCGCGCCGGGGTGCGCCACATCGACGACGTGGGCCTGTGTACCTATGAGGACCACCGGTTCTACTCCTACCGTCGGGACGGCCGGACCGGCCGGTTTGCCGGGCTGGTTGCGCTCGGCGGCCGCGACACGCCGCGGTGACCTGCCCTGACGCGGTTCGGTGCTGGTCTAGCGTCGGAACCAACAGAACGCACCCTCACAGCGCACGCTGTGGGCGAGGGAACGAGGAGCACCCATGGCCGGAACGCTGCGCAAGTCGATGCTCTGGCTCGGGCTGTCCGAGCCGGAGGCCGAGGAGCACGAGGACTACGTGGACTACGACGACGAAGAGCCGGGTGAGCAGACCCCCCCGGCAGAAGTGACCCCGATCAGCCGCGCCGCGTCGCACAGGGACTCGGGCAGCCTGCGGCGGATCACGACGGTGCACCCCCGCACCTACAACGATGCCAAGACCATCGGCGAGGCGTTCCGCTCCGGAACCCCGGTGATCATGAACCTGACCGACATGACCGACGCCGAGGCCAAGCGCCTGGTGGATTTCTCCGCCGGCTTGGTGTTCGGGCTGCGCGGCGCGATCGAGCGGGTCACCAACAAGGTGTTCCTGCTCTCACCTGCCACGGTGGAGATTGCCAACGAGGAGCGGGAGCCGGAGACTGCTCAGGCAAGGTTCTTCAACCAGAGTTAGGTCTTGAGTGTCCGTCGTCCTGAGCGTTCTGTATCTGGCTGTACTGCTCTACGTGGTCCTGCTGCTGGTCCGGCTCGTGTTCAACTGGGTGCAGCAATTCGCCCGGGATTGGAAGCCCCAGGGCGTGACCTTGGTCGTGGCTGAACTCACCTTCACCGTCACCGATCCGCCGCTGCGAGCGGTCCGTAAGATCATTCCGCCGTTGCGAATCGGCGCCGTTGCCCTAGATTTGGGCTTCATCCTGGTGTTCATTGCTTGTTCCCTGCTCCTCGGGATTATTCAGCCGCATACGCTGTAGTCGGGCGTATCCTGTAGCAGGGCACGGGCGGAACTCCGCTAACGTACACGTAGGTGGCATCCGCCACCCGATCAACAATCCGAGGTAGCTGAAAATGGCACTGCTGACTGCGGACGACGTCCTCAACAAGAAATTCCAACCGACGAAGTTCCGCGAGGGGTACGACCAGGATGAGGTCGACGACTTCCTCGACGAGGTCGTGGCTACCTTGCGGGTGGTCTCCGGCGAGAACGAGGAACTCAAGGCCAAACTCGAGGCCGCCGAGGCACGCATCGCCGAACTCAGCGCCGGTACCCCGGCCGACGAGACCGCCAACCTCGGCGTAGTGGCGGCTGCGCACTCGACCGAACAGGCCCCCGAAGAACCTTCACCGGCCGAGCCGTCCGCGGCATCCCCGGTGGAGCCGGAGCCGGAGCCGTCCCGGCCGAGCGCAGCCGATGCGACCCCGGCCGCCGGCATTGCCGCCGCGCAGAGCGGCGAACCCGAGTCGGCCACCGGCATGCTGCAGCTGGCACAGCGCCTGCACGACGAGTACGTCGCCAACGGCAAGGCCGAGGCGGACCGGATCCTGACCGAAGCCCGCACCGAGGGCGAGCAGATCGTCAACGAGGCCGAGGAGAAGCGTACCCGCACCCTGAACCAGCTCGAGGGCGAGCGCTCCCTGCTGGAGCGCAAGATCGACGAACTCCGGGTCTTCGAGCGTGATTACCGTACCCGGCTGAAGAGTTATCTGGAAGGGCTGCTCAGCGACGTCGAGGGCCGTGGTTCCGGCCTGAGTGGCTATGGCGGCGGGAGTTCGGAGAACGACCTGCGCCGTCCGTGATCGGTGAGCGAGTCCTCGAGTAGCGGTACCGGCGGTAACCGCGCCGCACCCGCCTCCCGGTCCCGGGCGCTGGCCTACCTGGTGGCCCTGACCCTGGCAGTGCTCGGTGTGGACCAGGCCACCAAGATCGTGGTGCTGGCGACCCTGGAACCCGGCGCGTACCACCCGGTGCTGGGGGACTGGTTCGGCCTGCAACTGGTGTTCAACCCCGGTGCGGCCTTCTCCCTGGCCACCGGACTGACCTGGGTGTTCACCGTCGCCGCCACCGTCGTCACGGTGGTGATCCTGGTGGCAGCGCCCCGGCTGCGCTCCCGGGCGTGGGCGATCGGACTCGGGCTGCTGCTGGGGGGAAACCTGGGCAACCTGGCCGACCGCCTCTTCCGCGACCCCGGTTTCGCCCAGGGGCATGTAGTGGACTTTCTCAACTACGCGGGTCTGGTGATCGGCAACGTCGCCGACATCGCGATCGTGGTGGCCGCTCCGATGATCGCCATCCTGCTGATCCGCGGGGTGGGGCTGGACGGACTCCGTGAGCACGACTCCGCCGGCACCCCTGCGGTGTCCTGCGCCCCGCAGGAAGACCATGGCTGACCACCGCGCCCTACCGGTGCCCGAGGGACTCGAGGGCCAGCGTGCCGATGCCGCGCTGGGCCGCCTGCTCGGGCTGAGCCGCACGAAGGCCGCCGAGTTGCTCGGTGCCGGCGCGGTGACCATGGACGGGGACGTCGTCGGCAAGTCCGACCGGCTCCGGTCCGGGGCGTGGCTGGAACTCCGGTTGCCCGAGGCGCCCTCCGACGCGTCCCCGGCTCCACCCGAGCCGGTCCCGGGCATGGTGATCCGCCACGACGACGACGACATCGTGGTGGTGGACAAGCCGGTGGGCGTGGCCGCCCACCCGAGCCCCGGCTGGGACGGCCCCACGGTGGTGGGAGCGCTGATGGCCGCCGGGTACCGGGTCTCCACCTCCGGGGCAGCCGAACGCCAGGGCGTGGTGCACCGCCTCGACGTGGGCACCTCCGGGCTGATGATGGTGGCCAAGAGCGAGCGTGCCTACACGGCGCTGAAGCGGGCGTTCAAGGAGCGCACCGTGACCAAGATCTACCACGCCGTCGTGCAGGGACACCCCGACCCCTCGGCCGGCACGATCGACGCCCCGATCGGGAGGCACCCACGGCACGACTACAAGTGGGCGGTGGTGGCCGGAGGCCGCGAATCCATCACGCACTACTCCACCCTGGAGGCGATGCGCGCGGCCAGCCTGTTGCGGATCCACCTGGAAACCGGACGCACCCATCAGATCCGCGTGCACTCCTCGGCGATCGGGCACCCGTGCGTCGGCGACCTGACCTACGGCGCCGATCCGGTGCTGGCCCGCAGGCTCGGCCTGCGCCGGCAGTGGCTGCACGCGATGGCACTGGGCTTTGACCACCCGGCCACCGGGCAGCCGCTCATGATCGAATCGACCTACCCCGAGGACCTGGCCGGAGCCCTGGAGGAATTGCGGCAGCCATGAGGATCGAACGTGTACATGGACTCTCCGGACTGGCCCGCGTGCACGGGCTGCGCTGGACGGTGTTCGTGGAGGAGCAGGGTGTGCTGCCCGCCGAGGAACTGGACGGGCGTGATGAGTCCGATTCCAGCGTGCACCTGATCGCGGTGGACCCCGACTTCCGCGATGTGGGGACCGCGCGGATGCTGACCGACGCCGAGCAGCCGGGCGTCGTGCACGCCACCAGGGTTGCGGTTCTCACCGAGGCCCGGGGCCAGGGGGTCGGGCGGGCCCTGATGGCCGAGCTGGAACGGATCGCCTACACCGAGTTCGCCGTCGACGGGCAGGTGCGGGTGGAACTGTCCGCCCAGGAGACCGCGCTGCCCTTCTACGAGTCCCTGGGGTACGAGATCGGCGCCGAGCGCTACCTCGATGCCCGGATGTGGCACCGCGACGCGGTCAAGGTGCTGACGTCTGCACCAGACGCTGCAGAGCCGCGTTGAGCACGTCCCAGGACTTGGTGAAGGTGAAGCGCACGGATGCGGCGAGGTCCCGGTCGGTCCGGCTGCCGGGCACGGTGAAGGCACTCACCGGCACCGCGGCCACCCCGGCCAACTCCGGCAGGGCGCTGCACAGCGCCGCTCCGTCGGCCAGACCGTGCCGTGCCAGCCACCTCGAGGAATCGGCGATGACGAAGTAGCATCCCCGCGGCCGCACGACCTCGAAGCCCGCCTCGGTCAGGCCCGTCATGAGCAGGTCGCGCCGGGCGGACAGGTCGGCGGCGAGTTCGCCGACCCAGTGCTGATCAGGACCGGGGGTGATCTCCAGGTTCAGGGCGGTGGCCACTGCGGGCTGGAACGGGGCGCCGCCGGTGTAGGTGAGGAACTGCTTGATGCTGACCAGTGCCGTGATCAGATCCGCCGGACCGCTGGCCCAGCCCACCTTCCAGCCGGTCACCGAGAACGTCTTGCCCGCAGAGGAGATCGTCACCGTCCGCTCGAACATGCCCGGCAGGGTGGCGATCGGGATGTGCCGGGCGCCGTCGTAGGTCAGGTGCTCATAGACCTCGTCCGAGACCACGATCGCGTCGTGGGCGATGGCCAGTTCGGCGATCAGCGCCAGGTCCTCGGCGCTGAGCACCGCGCCGGTGGGGTTGTGCGGGCTGTTCAGCAGCACCACGGCGGTGCGGTCACTGAAGGCAGCCCGCAGGGCCTCAGCGTCCACGGTGAACCCCTGATCGGCGTGGCCCACCAGCGGAGCACTCATGTGGGTGGCGCCGGCCATCGCGATCACCGCGGCGTAGGAGTCGTAGTAGGGCTCCAGGGTCAGCACCTCATCGCCCGGTCCGGCCAGGGCCAGGATCGACGCCGCGATCGCCTCGGTGGCCCCGTTGGAGACCGTGATCTGGTTGCCGGGGTCCAGGTCGATGCCATAGTGGCGGCTCTGATGCGCCGCGATCGCTTCCCGTAACGGCACGATCCCGTTGCCCGGCGGGTACTGGTTCATCCCCTCGGCGATAGCGGTGCGCGCGGCCTCGGTGACCGTGGCCGGCCCGTCGGAGTCGGGAAAGCCCTGACCCAGGTTCAACGCCCCGGTCCGCTGGGCCAGCGCCGTCATCTCGGCGAAGATCGTGGGCCGTGTCCCACCCTCACCGTCGTCCAAACCGGCTGCCCGGACCACCTCGTGCCATCGCTTGCTCGTGCCCATACTGCCACCCTATGCCCGGTCCACCCACGCGCCCGGTGAGCCGTCCAGCTGCTGTGGGCGGGCCCGCCTAGACTCGGGTGCCATGGCCGCCGATTTTGCTCACCTGCACGTCCACACCGAGTACTCGATGCTGGACGGAGCGGCACGGTTGGACGATCTGTTCGCCGAGGCCGCCCGGCTCGGGCAGACCTCGCTGGCCACGACCGACCACGGGTACCTGTTCGGGGCCTACGACTTCTGGCGCACCGCCCGCAAGTACGACATCAATCCGATCATCGGCGTGGAGGCCTACGTCACCCCGGGAACCTCCCGGTTCGACAAGACCCGCGTGCAATGGGGGGAGGGCTCCCAGGGCGGTGATGACGTCTCCGCCCGCGGCGCCTACACGCATATGACGTTGCTGGCCAAGAACAACACCGGGATGCACAACCTCTTCCGGATGAGTTCGCTGGCGTCGCTGGAAGGTCAGATGGGCAAGTGGCCCCGGATGGATCGGGACCTGCTGTCCACCTACGCCGAGGGGTTGATCGGCACCACCGGTTGTGTGTCGGGGGAGGTGCAGACCCGTCTGCGCCTGGGCCAGTGGGACGAGGCGGTCCGGGCCGCCACCGAGTTGCAGGACATCTTCGGGCGGGAGAACTACTACGTCGAGATCATGGATCACGGCATCGAGATCGAACGCCGGACCATCACCGACCTGATCCGGTTGGCCGAGCACATCGGCGCGCCGCTGCTGGCCACCAACGACCTGCACTACACCAAGCGCGAGGACGCTCACGCCCACGAAGCGCTGCTGTGCGTGAACTCCGGTTCCCGGCTCACCGAGCCGTCATACGCGCAGGGCGGGTCCCGGTTCGCCTTCGAGGGAGAGGAGTTCTACCTCAAGTCCGGTGCGCAGATGCGTGAGCTGTTCCGCGACTACCCGCAGGCGTGCGACAACACCCTGCTGGTGGCCGAGCAGTGTGAGGTCACCTTCACCGAGGAGGTTGGCCGGTACATGCCCCACTTCCCGGTTCCCGAGGGTGAGGACGAGGTCTCCTACTTCACCCAGCAGGTCGAACTCGGGTTGCACCAGCGTTACCCGAACGGCATTCCCGAGGATGTGCGCGCCCAGGCGAACTACGAGCACGAGGTGATCACCTCCAAGGGGTACGCAGGCTACTACCTAGTAGTGGCCGACTTCATCAACTGGGCCAAGTCCCAGGGAATCCGGGTGGGCCCGGGCCGTGGCTCGGGAGCCGGGTCGATGGCCGCCTACGCGATGGGCATCACCGGTTTGGACCCGCTGAAGAACGGGCTGATCTTCGAGCGGTTCCTCAACCCCGAGCGGATGAGCCTGCCCGACTTCGACATCGACTTCGATGAGCGCCGGCGCGGTGAGGTGATCCGCTACGTCTCGGACAAGTACGGCGAGGACAAAGTCGCCTATATCGTCACCTACGGCACCATCAAGGCCAAGCAGGCGCTGAAGGACGCCAGTCGGGTCCTGGACTATCCGTTCGCTATGGGTGAGAAGCTCACCAAGGCGATGCCGCCGGCGGTGATGGGCAAGGATGTCTCCCTGGCGGGGATGTTCAACGCTGATGACTCCCGCTACGCCGAGGCCGGGGAGTTCCGCCAACTCATCGGCGAGGACCCTGACGCGGCCAAGGTCCTCGAGACGGCCAAGGGCCTGGAGGGCCTGAAGCGCCAGTGGGGTGTGCACGCCGCAGGGGTGATCATCGCCAGCGAGCCGCTGATCGACATCATCCCGATCATGCGCCGGGAGCAGGATGGTGCGGTCATCACCCAGGTGGACTTCCCGGCCGGGGAGGACCTGGGCCTGGTGAAAATGGACTTCCTGGGCCTGCGGAACCTGACCATCCTGGAAGACGCGCTGATCAACATCGAGGTCAACGGCAAGGACCCGGTGATCGTCGAGGACCTGCCGATGGACGACCGCGAGACCTACGCACTTCTCGGCCGCGGCGACACCCTCGGTCTGTTCCAGCTCGACGGTGGCGGGATGCGCACGCTGCTACGCCAGATGCGCCCGGACAACTTCGAGGACATCTCCGCGGTCGGTGCGTTGTACCGGCCCGGCCCGATGGGCGCCAACTCCCACACCAACTACGCCCTGCGCAAGAACGGCCTGCAGGACATCACCCCGCTGCACCCGGCACTGGCCGGGCCCCTGGACGAGATCCTCGGGACCACCTACGGGTTGATCGTCTACCAGGAGCAGGTGATGGAGATCGCCCAGAAACTCGCCGGGTACACCCTGGGTGAGGCGGACCTGCTCCGCCGGGCGATGGGCAAGAAGAAGCGCGAGGTCCTGGACGCCGAGTTCGACAAGTTCCACGCCGGGATGCGTGAGCGGGACTATCCCGAGGCGGCGATCAAGGCGCTGTGGGAAGTCCTGGTCCCGTTCAGTGACTACGCCTTCAACAAGGCCCACTCCGCAGCCTATGGGCTGGTGTCCTACTGGACCGCCTACCTCAAGGCCCACTACCCGGCCGAGTACATGGCCGCCCTGCTCACCTCCACCCGGGATGACAAGGACAAGTCCGCCCTCTACCTGAACGAGTGCCGCCGGATGGGCATCACGGTGCTGCCCCCGGATGTGAACGCCTCGGAGGGAACCTTCACCCCGGTGGGCGACGACATCCGGTTCGGGCTGCGGGCGGTCCGCAACGTCGGCGACAACGTCGTCAAGGCGATCGTGGCCACCCGCGCGGACAAGGGCACCTTTACCTCCTTCACGGACTTCCTGGACAAGGTGCCGGCGGTGGTGTGCAACAAGCGCACCATCGAATCACTGATCAAAGCCGGTGCGTTCGACTCCCTGGGACACACCCGCCGTTCGTTGCTGCTCATCCATGAGCAGGCCGTCGACGCCGTGATCGGTGTCAAGCGGAAGGAGGCCGAGGGCCAGTTCGACCTGTTCGCCGGACTCGGTGACGCCGATGACGAGGTGTCCCTGACCGTGGAGGTCCCCGACCTGCCCGAGTGGGACAAGAAGCAGAAACTCGCCTTCGAGCGCGAGATGCTCGGGTTGTACGTCTCCGACCATCCGCTGTCGGGTATCGAGCACGTGCTCACCAAAGCCGCCGATGTGCCGATCGCGACCCTGCTGACCGATGAGGCGCGACCGGACGGGTCCACCGTCACCGTGGCCGGGCTGATCACCTCGGTCGCCCGCAAGGTCTCCAAGCAGGGCAACACCTGGGCGGCGGTGACCATCGAGGACATGGCCGGCAGCGTCGAGGTGATGTTCTTCGGGGAGACCTACCTGGCCTACTCGACCGCCCTGGCCGAGGACACCGTGGTGGTGCTGCGCGGCCGGCTGCGCCGGCGCGACGACTCCCTGGCCCTGCAGGCGATGGAGATGTCCCTGCCGGACGTGTCGGTCAGCGATGATGCCCCGATGACGGTCAGCCTCGCCGAGTACCGCTGCACCACCCCGGTGGTACAGCAGTTGCGCGACATCCTGTCCACCCACCCCGGTGTGACCGAGGTGCGGCTGCGACTGACCTCACCGGGCCGGGCCACCGTGCTTCGGCTGGACGATCAACTCCGGGTGGAGCGCACGCCCGCGCTGTACGGGGACCTCAAGGCGCTGCTGGGGCCGCACTGCGTGGCCTGAGCAGCACCGATCTCACCCGCTCACCCGCAGATAGGTCCAGCCGGCCGGTGTTTCGGTGCCGATGACATCCCCGCGATTCAGTTGCCTGCCGCGGCGTGCCTCGATCTCACCGTTGACGGTCACCGCGGCCTCGGCGAGCAGCGCCTTGACCTCGATCCCGTCCTCGGCGACCCCGGCTAGTTTGAGGAACTGGCCCAGCCGGATCATCTCGTCGCGAATCGCCACGTCCTGCGGATCGGTCTGCGGTGTTGAGGGCATCACCTCATCATGGCAGCGCGCGTAGACTCATGCCTCGTGATGCGCACGATCGACCTCCGTAACACCGCACCCTCTGCGGCCCACCTGCGCCGGGTGCTTCCCCGGGCCGAGGTGGACGTGGCGGCCGCGATCGAGACCGTCAGGCCCATCCTGGATCGTGTCCGTCAGGAGGGGGCCACGGCGATCGCGGACTACACCGAGACGTTCGACGGCGTGACACCGGCCTCCCTGCGAGTGCCGCAGGAGGTGCTCGCCCGGGCGCTGGCTGGGCTTGCCCCGGATCTGCGGGAGGCGCTCACCGAGGCGATCGGTCGGGCGCGCAAGGCCCACCGCGCCCAGTTGCCCGGTGCCGCCCGCACCACGTTCGGCCCCGGTGCACAGGTCCACCAGCGGTGGGTCCCGGTGCGTCGGGTGGGTCTGTACGTACCCGGGGGACTGGCGGTCTACCCCTCCTCGGTGGT
Source organism: Pseudactinotalea sp. Z1748 (assembly GCF_049725185.1). NCBI lineage: Bacteria > Bacillati > Actinomycetota > Actinomycetes > Micrococcales > Cellulomonadaceae > Pseudactinotalea > Pseudactinotalea sp. Z1748. The sequence goes on from NZ_JBMPQB010000004.1 coordinate 203,705, forward strand.
GATGAACGTGGTGCCGGCACAGGAGGCCGGGGTGGCGGCTCTGGCGGTGGCCAGTCCTCCACAGAAGGACAACGACGGCTGGCCCGATCCGGTGGTGCTGGCCACCTGCGCCCTGCTCGGGGTGGAGGAGGTTTACGCCGTCGGGGGCGCTCAGGCGGTGGGCATGTTCGCCCACGGTGTCGAGGCCGCGCCGGGAGCCGGCCCGGAGAATGCGTGCGAACCGGTGGACGTGATCACCGGCCCGGGCAACATCTACGTGACGGCGGCCAAGCGCGCGGTACTGGGCCTGGTCGGCATCGACTCCGAGGCCGGCACCACCGAGATCGCCGTCCTGGCCGATGAGACCGCGCAACCCGCCTATGTGGCCGCGGACATGATCTCCCAGGCCGAGCACGATCCGGTGGCAGCCTCGGTCCTGATCACCGACTCGGGAGCACTGGCCGATCAGGTCGCCGGGCAGATCGAGGCGCAGACCGAGTTGGCAAAGCACGCCGACCGGATCCGGAGTGCGCTGACCGGCCCGCAGTCGGCGGTGGTGCTGGTGCAGGACCTGGACCAGGGCGTGCAGGTGGTCAACGCCTATGCGGCTGAGCACCTGGAGATCCACACCCGCAATGCCGCGCAGGTGGCCGAGCGGGTGCACAACGCCGGAGCGATCTTCCTCGGCTCCCACTCGCCGGTGCCGCTGGGGGACTACCTGGCTGGGTCAAACCACGTGCTGCCCACCGGTGGGACCGCACGGTTCGCCAGCGGCCTGGGGGTGATGGCCTACCTGAAGTCGATGCAGGTGATCGACTACGACGCGGCCGGTCTCGCCGAGGTCACCGACCACCTGGTGGCTCTGGCCGTGGCGGAGGACCTACCGGCCCACGGCACCGCAGCAGTGCTTCGTCGCGCGCAGTAGCACCGCAGGCTCAGGGTCATCTCCGGGTGTTCCCCGATGGCGCACGTTGCCGGCGGCTCCTTACTCTTGGGTCCATGGACTCCTTCTTCGACGTCATCGGTAATCTCGGCTTCCGGCGCGGACCACGCCGGGTGCTGGCCGGCCTCGCCGGCGGCATCGCCGATGCCACCAATCTCGACGTGGTGCTGGTGCGGGTGTTGCTGATCGTTGCGATGCTGCTGCCGGTGCTCGGACCCACCCTGTACATCGTGCTGTGGATCCTGTTGCCCTGGCAGAAAGCACCATCCCGCTGCAGCGGCTGGTGAACCAGTACCGCACCAACAGGAACGGCGACGCACCGACGATCGAGCCGCAGTAGTGCTCCCCGCTGAGCAGGCCCGCTCGGCAGTCTGGTCAGCGGCAGCCCCGGGAGCGGGGGCCAGGCCGCAGCTCTGTTCCTCCAGCCGGGTGGCCACGTTCTAGACTCACCGGTGTGACCCTGCCGCTACGCCCGGACCTGATCGGGATCGAACCCTACGGCGCCCCCCAGTTGGACGTGCCGGTCCCGTTGAACACCAACGAGAACCCCTACCCGCCACCGGAGCAGGTGGTGGCCGACATCGCCGCTTCCGTCGCCCGCGCCGCAGCGGGGGTGAACCGGTACCCGGACCGGGACTTCGTGGGCCTGCGTACCGAACTGGCCGGCTATCTGGCCGTCGAGTCCGGTGCTGATGAACTGCGGGCCGAGAACATCTGGGCCGCCAACGGCTCCAACGAGGTCATGTTGCACCTGCTGCAGGCCTACGGCGGTCCGGGCCGGACGGTGCTGTCCTTCGCACCGACCTACTCGATGTACCCCGAGTACGCCAGGGACACCTTCACCACCTACGTCGCCGGCACGCGGACGCCGGACTTCCGCCTGGGCGCCGGGCACGCGCTGGAGCAGATCGCGAAGGTGCGCCCCGCCGTCGTCCTGATCGCCAGCCCGAACAACCCCACCGGTACCGCGATGGACATCGAGACCATCAGCGCGATCGCCGCCGGGACCACCGACACCGGCCCGGACGGCGCCGCGAGCCTCGTGGTGATCGACGAGGCTTACGCGGAGTTCCGGCGGGAGGGCACGGCCAGCGCGTTGAGTATCCGGCCCGGTCACCCGCACCTGGTGGTGGCGAGGACGATGTCGAAGGCCTTCGCCCTCGCCGGTGCCCGGGTGGGCTACCTGGCCGGGGCCGCAGACCTGGTCGATGCCCTGCGCGTGGTGCGCCTGCCCTACCACCTCTCGGCCATCACCCAGGCGGTGGCCCGCACCGCCCTGACCCACGCACCGGTGCTGCAGGAGGGCGTGGCCGCACTGCGCGCCGCGCGCGATGAATGCGTGGCATGGCTGCGTGCGCAGGGCTTCACGGTTGCGGACTCCGATGCGAACTTCGTGCTGTTCGGCACCTTCACCGACCGGCACCGCATCTGGCAGGGGCTGGTGGACCGAGGAGTGTTGATCAGGGAGACTGGGCCTGCGGGATACTTGAGGGTCTCGATCGGGACCGAGGCGGACATGGCCGCCTTCCGCGGCGCATTGAAGGAGGTGACCGGCCGGTGAGCACACGCACCGCGAAGGTCGAACGCAGCACGTCCGAATCCACCGTCAGTGTCGAGGTCAACCTGGATGGCACCGGCGCAACCGACATCTCCACCACGGTGCCGTTCTACGACCACATGCTCACCGCGCTCGGCAAGCACTCCCTGATCGACCTGACCGTCCGGGCCGAGGGCGATACCGAGATCGACGCCCACCACACCGTGGAGGACACCGCGATCGCGCTCGGCCAGGCGCTGCGCCAGGCCCTGGGCGACAAGCGCGGCATCGCCCGTTTCGGTGACGCCCTGGTGCCACTGGACGAGGCCCTGGCCCGGGCCGTGGTGGACATCTCCGGGCGTCCCTACGTGGTGCACTCCGGGGAACCGGAGGCCCAGGCCCACCACCTGATCGGCGGGCACTTCACCGGCTCCCTCACCGGGCACGTCTTCGAGTCAGTGGCCTACCACGCCGGGATCTGCCTGCACGTGCACCTGCTCTCCGGGCGGGACCCGCACCACATCGCCGAGGCCCAGTTCAAGGCGTTGGCCCGGGCGCTGCGCGCGGCGGTCGCACCCGACGCGCGGGTGGACGGGGTGCCCTCCACCAAGGGGGCGTTGTGACCGCGGTACCGCCCGGGGATGACGACGGCGACGCCTTCGACCAGGCGGCCTTCGACGCCGCCTTCGCGGCCGAGTTCGGTCAGCCCACCGAACCCGACCGCCCCGCCGCCGCGCCGACCGAGCGCCCCGATGAGGCTGATCACTCCGATGACGGCGTGGGCGGTGAAAGCACAGACCAGCGCCGGATCATCGCGGTGGTGCTGACCCCGATCCGTTCGGCCGCGGCCCTGGCCGCGTTGTGCGCGATGGCCTCCATCGACGCCCACGTGATCGCCTCCAAGAACGGGGCGCTGGCCGTGCGCACCATCACCGGCCCGGTCGATGAGACCGAACTGCTGCTCACCGGTGCCCCGGCCGAGGCCGTGGAGTTGGCCCAGACGCTCTCCCGCACCGCCAAGGTCGGGGTGGTGCTGCTCACCGCGAACCTCGGCACCGGGCAGGACGGGCCCAGCGGCACCATCACCGGCCGGGAGTACACCGGCGGGGAGGCGGGGCAGGAGGTGCCCGCCGGACTGGTGCTGGCGAACGCTGACGAGGTGCTGGAGTCCCTGCTGATCGGCGCCCTGGACCCATTGGATGCACCCGGGCGGATCGATCCAGCGAAGGTGGCGCGCCCCGGGGGCCTGTTCGGAACCCGACGGCGCAAGAAGCGATGACGATCCCGCTCGAGCCACGGGTGGCGGTGCTGGACTACGGGTCGGGGAACGTGCGCTCGGTGGTCCGAGGCCTGCGCCGGGCGGGTGCCCGGGTGGACCTGACCGCCGAGCCCGAGGCGGTCGCGGGCGCTGACGGGCTGGTTGTGCCCGGCGTGGGGGCCTTCGCCTCGGTGATGGCCGCGCTGGGGCAGGCCGGGGCACCGCAGATGATCGGTGACCGGCTGGCCGCCGGCCGGCCGGTGCTGGGCATCTGCGTGGGCCTGCAGGTGATGTTCAGCGATGGACTCGAGCACGGCGTGCACACCCAGGGGCTGGGACACTGGCCCGGCCGGGTGGAGCGCCTGGACGCCCCCGTCGTCCCGCACATGGGTTGGTCTACCGTCGAGCCACCACCGGACAGCGCCCTGTTCGCCGGGCTGGAGGAGGAACGGTTCTACTTCGTACACTCCTACGCCGCCCGGTCCGCCCCGGCGCACCTGCGCACCACCTGGTCCACCCACGGCAGTTCCGAGCGGAACACCCGCTTCGTGGCCGCGGTGGAGAACGGATCGCTGAGCGCCACCCAGTTCCACCCGGAGAAGTCCGGCACCGCCGGCGCCGCCCTGTTGCGCAACTGGTTGAACACCCTGACCTGAGGAGACCCTTGAGCACACTTGAACTACTCCCCGCCGTCGACGTGGCCGACGGCCAGGCCGTACGCCTGGTGCAGGGAGAAGCCGGCACCGAGACGCACTACGGCTCACCACTGGAGGCGGCGCTGACCTGGCAGCGCGACGGCGCCTCCTGGGTGCACCTGGTGGATCTGGACGCCGCCTTCGGCCGCGGCTCCAACGCCGCCCTGCTCGCCGAGGTGGTCGGGGCGTTGGATATCGATGTGGAACTGTCCGGCGGGATCCGCGACGACGAGTCGCTGCAGCGCGCCCTGGCCACGGGCTGCCGCCGCGTGAACCTGGGCACCGCGGCCCTGGAGGACCCGGACTGGACGGCCAGGGTGATCGGGGAGCACGGGGACCGGATCGCTGTGGGGCTGGACGTGCGCGGCACCACCCTGGCCGCCCGTGGCTGGACCCGGGAGGGTGGCGACTTGTGGGAGGTGCTGGCACGCCTGGAGGAGGACGGGTGCGCGCGCTACGTCGTCACCGACGTCACCAAGGACGGCACCATGCGTGGTCCGAACACCGATCTGCTCACCCAGGTGTGTGCCCGCACGGACGCCCCGGTGGTGGCATCCGGGGGGATCTCCAGCCTGGCCGACATCGAGGCTCTGGCCGAACTCACCCCGATCGGCGTCGAGGGCGCGATCGTGGGCAAGGCCCTGTACGCCGGTGCGTTCACGCTCGGCCAGGCCCTGGATATGGCCGGGCGGCCCTGATGGCCCGGGAGCTGCCGCCGACGTCGGCCTTCGCCGGCGATGACGGCAGCACCGATCCTCATCTGGGCGCGGCCCTGGCGCTGACCGGTGCGCCGGAGCGGTTGCGGGCCGTGGTCGATGCCCTGGGCCGGGCCCGCGTGCTGGTACCGGTCGTGGCACACCTGGACGAAGTTGCCGAGGAAGTCGCCGGAGCCGGGGGCATGCCGATCGCGGGGGAGAAGCAGGCCTCGGCTGCCATGGTGACGGTGGCCACGCCCGACGGGCGCTCGGCGATGCCGGTGTTCTCGGCGCTGCAGGCCCTGCACGCCTGGCGCCCGGACGCCCGCCCGATCCCGGTGCCCGGTCCGCAGGCGGCCCTGGCCACAGTGACCGAGTCCGACGGCCTGCTCGTGCTGGATCCAGCCGGCCCGGTCCCGGTCCTGGTGCCCCGGCCCGCGGTGTGGGCGCTGGCGCAGGGCCGTGCCTGGGTGCCCCCGGCCGGCGACGACCAGTTGCGTGCGCAGGTCGGTGCGGCACTGCGCAAGGTGCCGGGGGTCGCGACGGTGGAACTGGAGGACGCACCGGGCGGGGCCACCACGGTAGTCCTGGGGGTACCAGCAGGCTTGTCCCGCGCGCAGGTGGCCCAGATCACGTCCCGGGCCGGTGCGGAACTGGCGCGATGTGATCTTGTCGCCGAACGTGTCGACGCCGTTCAGTTGCGGTTGCGTGCGTGTTAGACTCATCGCTGACCAACCGGTCCTGACGGGCCGGACCAAGCGGAGCCACTCCCACCCCTGCTCGACCGAACGGGTCACGCCGCACCAGAGCCTGGGTCCCGGTCGCGGGCAGTTGATGTCCGCACGAGCAGACGCTCAGACCACAGGCCTCCGCACACCCGCGGGGGCCTTTCTCGTGGGTGGAAGAAGATCACCTCACGAAGGAGCCACACATCAGCGATCCCCGCATCAACGATCGGATTCGCGTCCCGGAAGTACGCCTGGTCGGCCCGAGCGGCGAGCAGGTAGGAGTTGTCCGGGTCGAAGACGCGCTGCGCCTTGCCGCCGAGGCCGATCTCGACCTGGTCGAGGTCGCACCGGACGCCCGGCCGCCGGTTGCCAAGCTCATGGACTACGGCAAGTTCAAGTACGAGTCGGACATGAAGGCCCGTGACGCACGGCGCAACCAGGCACACACCGTCCTGAAGGAAATCAGGTTCCGGCTCAAGATCGACGAACACGACTACGCCACCAAGAAGGGCCACGTCGAGCGGTTCCTCAAGGGCGGGGACAAGGTCAAAGTCATGATCATGTTCCGCGGCCGCGAGCAGTCCCGTCCGGAGATGGGTATGCGGCTGCTGCAGCGCCTGGCCGAGGATGTGGAGGAACTGGGTCACGTGGAGTCCGTGCCGCGCCAGGACGGGCGGAACATGACCATGGTGCTCGGTCCGAACACCAAGAAGTCCGAAACTCGCAGCCAGCAGCGGCGCGACCGTCAGGCTCGAGAAGAAGCTCAGGAGAACGACGCGGCAACGTCGTCCTGAGACGTCCGCACCCCCTCCCGGCCGGCGTGCCGGGAAGATCAAGGAAGAGGCCATGCCCAAGAACAAGACCAACTCCGGTGCCAAGAAGCGCTTCCGCGTGACCGGCTCGGGGAAGATCATGCGCCAGCGCGCGCGCCACGTGCACAAGTTCCAGGAACGAAGCAAGCGCCAGGCGCGCCGGCTGGTGAACGACGTGGTCGTTTCACCCGCGGACACCAAGAAGACCAAGAAACTGCTCGGCAAGTAAGCGCCCGGCACACCAACCAAGGAGCATCACGTGGCACGCGTCAAGCGGGCGGTCAACGCCCATAAGAAGCGCCGGACGACACTGGAGCGCGCCAGCGGCTACCGCGGGCAGCGGTCCCGGCTGTACCGCAAGGCCAAGGAACAGGTCGACCACTCACTCAACTACGCCTACCGCGACCGCCGGGCCCGCAAGGGTGACTTCCGTCGGCTGTGGATCCAGCGGATCAACGCCGCGGCGCGTAGTTACGGCCTAACCTACAACCGGTTCATCCAGGGCCTGAAACTGGCCCAGGTGGAGGTGGACCGTCGCGTCCTGGCTGACCTGGCCGTCAACGACACCGAAGCCTTCGCGGCGCTGGTGAAGGTGGCCAAGGACGCCCTGCCGGAGGATGTGAACGCCCCGGCTACGGCTTGAGCCCACTCTCGAGCGCAGCCGAACGCCCGGCCGGCGCGGTGGACCTGACTGACGCGCGCGCACCGCGCGTCAAACGGGTCCGCGCGCTGGCCGGGCGTTCTGTGCGCGGGCGCCAGGGCAAATTCCTCATCGAGGGGCCCCAGAGCGTGCGCGCGGTGCTGACGCACCAACCGGGCATCGTGGTGCAGGTATTCCACACGCCCCAGGCGGCCGAGCGCCATCCCGACATCGCCGAACGCGCCCGGCAGGTGGCCGCCCGGAGCACCACGACCGCCTCGGAGCAGGTACTGCACGCGATGAGCCCGGACGCCCAGGGGGTGCTCGTGGTGGCCAGGATCGAGCCGGTTCCCGTGGAGGAGGCGCTCGAGGCGCCCTTGGTGGCATTTCTGCACCAGGTACGCGATCCGGGCAACGCCGGAACGGTGATCCGGGCGGCCGATGCCGCCGGGGCCGGTGGGGTGGTGCTCTCCGAGGCGAGCGTGGAGTTGCACAACCCGAAGACGGTGCGCTCCAGCGCGGGATCGATGTTCCACCTGCCGGTGGCCACCGGCGCGGACCTGGCCGGCACCATCGAGCGGGCTCGCAACGCCGGAATGCAGGTGCTGGCGGCCGACGGCGAGGGTCAGGTGGAGTTGGACGACCTCGCCGTCGCCGCGGGAACCGGGGACCTGTCCCGGCCGACCCTGTGGGTGTTCGGGAACGAGGCCCACGGCCTGACCGCCCGTGAGCGCGCGGTGGCCGATGCGGTGGTGCGTATCGGAATCCGCGGCCATGCCGAGTCGCTGAACCTTGCCATGGCGGCCACGTTGTGCCTGTTCGCCTCGGCTCGGGCACAGCGCCGTCGATGACGCACCCAACCAGGCTGACCGCCTCCCCGAGCGACCTGGGGCACCTGGTCGACCGGATCCGCGCCCTGTGCAACTCCGGCCGGGTGCTGATCGGTATCAGTGGGCCGCCCGGATCAGGCAAGTCCACTCTCACCGCGGCCCTGGCGCGGGAACTGCACGCCGAGCAGGTGGGCTGCGCCGTCGTCGGTATGGACGGCTTCCACCTGGCCCAGGCCGAACTGGACCGTCTCGGACGGGCCGAGCGCAAGGGCGCCCCGGACACCTTCGACGCCCACGGGTATCTCGCGCTGTTGCGCCGGCTGCGTCAGGAGAGCACCAACACCGTCTACGCACCGATGTACGTGCGCGGGGCCGTGGAACAGCCGATCGGCTCCGCGGTTCCGGTTCACCCGAGCGATCAGGTGATCCTGACCGAGGGCAACTACCTGTTGCTGGACACCACGCCCTGGAACCAGGTCCCGGGCCTGCTCGACGAGGCGTGGTTCGTGCGCACCGACGACGATGCCCGGCGCGAGCGACTCCTGGCCCGGCACCTGGCCGGAGGTAAGACGCCCGAGCGCGCCCTGGCCTTCACCGACGGGTCCGATGCGGCCAACGCTGCCCTGGTGGCCACCACCCGGGACCGCGCGGACGTCGTCATCGACTGGGTCTGAGGGCCCTCAGAACATCAGCGCGCCGTACGGCGCGGTGTCGGTGCGCATCGCGCGGGACAGTTCGGCCACCGCGCCCGGGCGCACCTCGGTGACGTACCCGGCAGCAGCCTGGCCGGCGATCGAGCGGTTGCCCAGGTAGGTCGCGGCCAGGTCCGAGATGTCCAGGCGCACGTGCGCGTCGTCCTCGGTCCTTCGGCACCGCCCGGTGCCGTCCGCGCCGACCTGCAGGTGCCACCGCCCGGCATTGAGCGGGCACATCTGGTCGGTGACCTCCAGGACCACGTCACAGGGCGCGGCATACCCCCGCTGGGACAGCGCTTTGGCGACATCGATGATGCGCAGCCACAGGCTGTCCGACCCGCGCACCACGGCCGCGCGGGGCCCACCGGCCCACCACAGCAGCGGATCGTGCAGGGATCGGTTCGGCAGTTCGGCTCCGGTGGTCAGGTCCACATCCACCAGTCTCCGACCCAGGGCGAGCAGCGCGGCGGAGTCGACGGCGGCCATCTCCCATACGTGGACCTTGCCCTCGGGCAGGCCGTCGCCGGACCACTTGGCCTGACGCCGGATGATCGCATATCCGACCGGCTCCTTCTCGCGCTGGGCCAGCAGCAGCCGAAGCGGTTCCTTGCTGCCGCGCTCGGTCGCGTGGTCCACCCACCAGGTGGCGCCCTGGGCGTCGCGGCGGGTCACCGCCCCCAGCGTGGCGGCCATGGTGGCGCGGTGGACCTGCTGGACCAGGTCAGCGGACTCCGAGGCGGGCAACAGGTGGGTGCTGATGCCCTCGGCCGACCTCGCGATGTGCTCCGGCGCGGCCAGGGTGGTGCCGCGGTTCAGGGTCAGGGTGATGTCCAGGGAGGCCACCGCATACCCGAATCGCCCGTAGATCCCTGGTTCCGAGGCGTGCAGGCCGGCGAGCGCAGCGCGGCCCTGTTCACGCACCCGGTGTACCTGGTGGGAGATCATCGACCGCAACAGCCCGCGCCGACGGTGGTCCGGGTGCACCCCGACCCAGGTCAGGGCATCCATCGGGACCCGGCGCACCTGGTCACCCGGCCCGGGAACCGTCAGATCCATGTCCCACGAGGCGAAAGTGGCGGCCAGCGGGCGTGGCTGGGGGAGGGTCACGGGCTCGGGACCGTTGTACTCCACCCCCCAGACCATCTGCGGGTCCAGGGTCGCCATGAACTCCTGCGGGCTGAGCCCGGGCCGGTCGTGGAACCACACCAGCACCTCGGTGGCGGTGAGCCGGTCGGCGTCGGCGGGGGACAGGGGCATGATCCGGTAATTCTTCATGGTGCGATGATCCCGGCTACCGGGGCTGCAGCGCGAGGGGAAATTCTTGCGGATTGGCACGCGGCGGCGCCGCCGGTACGGTGTGGCGGTGCGGGCAGAGCGGATCCTCATCTACGGGGTCACCGGGAGCGGGAAGACCACCTTGGCCCGCGAGCTCGCCGGCGCGCTGGGCGTCCGCGCGGTCAGCGTCGATGATGAGATCGGCTGGTTGCCGGGCTGGGTGAGCCGGCCGGCGGGCGAGCAGCGGAACCTGGCCGAGCAGGTCGTGGCAAAGCGCGCCTGGGTGATGGACACCGCTTACACCGCCTGGCTGGATGTGGTGCTCGGCCGGACCGAGGCGATCGTGGCCCTGGACTATCCGCGGGTGGTGTCACTGGGACGGTTGGTGCGCCGCAGCCTGGCGCGCGCGATCGACCGGCGGCCGATCTGCAACGGCAACACCGAAACCTTCCGGGAATTGTTCTCCCGCGATTCGATCCTCATCTGGCACTTCCGGTCCTTCGCCCGCAAACGAGCCCGGATCCGCTGCTGGGCGGCCGACCCGCCGGTGCGCCGGGTGGTGGTGCTGCGCAGTCCGCGGCAGACCCGTCGGTTTCTGGCCGGCCTTGGCGCGGCGGGGGCCGGGCGGCTATGACCTCGGGGCGAGCAGGAACATCGGGTCGGTTCCCCCGCGGTCCCGGCGGACCTGCGGCGGCAGTATCGTGCACTGGATGGGAACGCAGCAGGCCGGCTCGTGGGCGGTCCGCCTCGGTTCGGGCATCATCGCGGCCATGCTGGTCGCGACGGTGCTGGCCACGCCGGCTTATGCGAGCCTGGGCGGGTCCGCGGAGGCCACCGGGATGCGCGGGCAGGCCCCCGAGGTGCGCCTGGAGGTCAGCGCCAGTGGCGCGATCTCCGCTGTGCAGCCGATCCTGGACCGGCTCACCCGCGATCCCATCCTGAGTGGTCGCCAGGAGATCGCCGCGGAGGTTACAACCCCGGATCCGCCTTCGGGCACCGAGTCCCAGACCCAGCCGGAGCGCCGGATCCCCGGACTGGTCACCGTCGAGGAGATCAGCGCGCGGACCGAACGCGTCCAGGACGGCGACCTTTCCGCCCAGGCCCGCACCGGTCAGGTACACGTCGGCCTGCTCGGGCTGGATGTGTTGCGGGTCGGTGGGGTGCACGCCGAGGTGAGCACTCACCCCACCGAGGAACCCACTGCCTCAGCGGGTCGGCCGAGTGTGCAGTTCTTCGGCCGCCAGGTGCCCCTGCCGGTCGATGAACCGGTGGACATCGATCAGTACCTGTCCACCGCCGATGCCCTGGAGGCGCTGGAGACGGCGCTGCCGGGATTGACCACGCTGGTGCAGACCCTGGGCGGGGTGTTCGAGGCCGGCGGCGGGGTGCAGGTGCGGATGGGCCGCACCGAGCAGGCCGACGTCGGCACCGGATCGGCCACCGCGGTGGGCTTCTACGCCGCGGTGCACCTGGATCTGGACGCCCACATCTGCATCCCGAACCTGTCCGGGGAGTGCCTGGCCGAGGTGACCATCCGGACCGACGCCGCCGTGCTGGACCTGGTGTTGGCCGAGACCTCGGTGGAGCGACCCGAGATGCTTCCGGTGATCGAACGGATCGACTGGACCCTGGTGCTGCCGCTCACCGCGGCGGTGGCGCTGGTGCTGTTCGGCCTCGGCCTGGGACTGGGACTGTGGCGCCGGCGGCAGCGGGCGGCCGGCACCGGCGCCGCCGATCCGGGAGGGCAACCGGGATCCCCGGCGCAACGGGTCGGGCGGCGATGAGGGTCTTTGCCGCAGTCGACCTCGCCGCCCAGGCCGCCGAGCACCTCGACGGTGCGCTGGAGGTGATGCGCGACGCTGCCGGGTCGCGGTTACGCTGGGTGCACCCCGCCCAGTGGCACATCACGCTGGCGTTCTACGGCCGGGTTCCCGATGGTTCCGTGCCGGACCTGATGCAGGCGCTGACCGCGACGGCCGCGATGAGCCGGGCGATGACGCTGCGGCTGTCCGGGGCGGGCTCGTTCACCGGGCGCACGCTGTGGGTGGGGGTGGCCGGTGCGGACCGAGCCGATGAGCGAGCGCTGGTGGACGTGATGGCCTCCTGCGGCGAACTGACCACCGAACCGGACCGTAGGCGCCGGCGCGGGCACCTGACCGTCGCCCGCACCGGCCGGCGCTCCGACGGCACCGAACTGCCCGGACTGGTGCGGGCCCTCTCGGTCTACCGCGGACCGGCGTGGTCGGTGCGGGATGTGGGGCTGTACTCCTCCGAACTCGGCGCCGGCCCGGGCGGTAGTCCCCGGTATGAGTTGCTCGGTACCGCCTCGCTGGGGCATGGCGAGGGTTCGGGCGTCGGCTGATCGTCCGAGTCCGGCCTTTGCGAGCGGGCCCGGACCTGCCAGACTCTCGCCCATGGATCTGCCGCTGTCGTGGCCGCCGGCGCCGATGCTGGCCAAGGCCGCCAAACAAGTCCCTGCCGCCGACGCGATCGAGGGTGGGTACGCCTATGAACCGAAGTGGGACGGGTTCCGCGCCCTGATCGCACGGGACGGGGCGCAGGTCCGGATCGCCAGCCGCAGCGGCAAGGACCTGACCCGGTACTTCCCCGAACTGGCCGACACCCTCGGTGAGCACCTGCCCGACCGGTGCGTCCTGGACGGGGAGGTGGTGGTGCGCACCGGTGAGCCCGGCGCCCAACGCCTGGACTGGGAGGCACTCTCGGCCCGGGTGCACCCGGCCGCCTCCCGAATCGCGCTGCTGGCAGAGCAGACCCCCGCGGAGTTCATCGCCTTCGACGTGCTCGCACTGGGGGAGCAGGACCTGACCGGGGCCCCGTTCCGGACCCGCCGGGCCCGCCTGAGTCAGGCCCTGGCCGGGTCAGCTGCCCCGGTGCACCTGACCCGGCTGACCGACGACGCCGAGGTGGCCCGGCACTGGTTCGCCACCTTCGAGGGGGCCGGGCTGGACGGCGTCGTCGCCAAGGCATGGGAGAGCACCTACCAGGGCGGCAAGCGCACCATGGTCAAGGTCAAGCACGCCCGCACCGCGGAGGCGGTGGTGCTGGGCTACCGGGTGCACAAGTCCGGCAGGGGGGTCGGATCGTTGCTGCTGGGCATGTACTCCGGCGCCGGCGACCTGGTGAACGTGGGCGGGATCGCCGCGTTCACCGATAGACGCCGAGTCGAACTGGTCGAGGAACTGCGGCCCTGGGTGATCACCGACGACGACGGTGCCCCCGTCCTGGGGGAGACCGACCGTTCCCGGTTCAGTTCCGGCAAGGACATCAGTTTCGTCCGGCTGCGACCCGAGCGGGTGGTCGAGGTGGCCTTCGACCAACTCGAGGGGAACAGGTTCCGCCACGCGGTGAGGTTCCTGCGCTGGCGCCCCGACCGGGAGCCGGAGTCGGCGACCCTGGAGCAGGTGGAGCGGGCGGTGGCCTACGACCTCGACGAGGTGCTGGCTTCCTGAGGCTCAGTACTCGCTGTCCGCGCGCCGCTTCTTCGAGGGCTGCACCCTGGGCGGCTCCCCGGGCATCTTGGGGTACTCCGGCGGGAAGGGCTCCTCACCCAGGCCGTCCTGGAGGTCCTGCTCCCACCAGGACATCGCCACCTCCAGTGTGCCCCGGTGATCGTCCAGGTCCGCCCAGGCATCGCCGTCAGCCGCCAGGATGTCGGGCACGGTGCGCACCGTGAACTGGCCCGGGTCCAGCCCGTCCAGATCCGCCCACCGCACCGGCATCGACACCGGCGCCCCTGCCAGGGGCCTGGGGGAGTAGGCAGAGGCGATGGTGCGGTCCCGGTTGGCCTGGTTGAAGTCCACGAAGATCTTCTCCCCGCGTTCCTCCTTCCACCACGCGGTGGTGACCAGGTCCGGCATCGCCCGCTCGAGGCGCCGCGCGATCGCGATCACCGCGTGACGCACGTCGAGGAACTCCAGCACCGGATCGATCCGGGCGTACACGTGCAGCCCGCGCGAACCGGACGTCTTCACCCAGGCGACCAGACCGGCGTCGGCCATCACCTCCCGCAACCCCACCGCCGCGGTGACGACGTCACCGAAGGTGCGGCCCGGCTGGGGATCCAGGTCGATCCGCAGCTCGTCCGGGTGGTCGTTGTCACCCGAGCGCACCGGCCAGGGGTGGAAGGTCAGCGTGTTCATCTGCACTGCCCAGACCGCGGTGGCCACCTCATCGATCACGAGCTGGGGGTGGGACCGGCCCGACGGGTAGGTGCACATCGTGGTACGGGCCCACTCCGGGACCCCACGCGGGGGGTTCTTGGAGAAGAACTCCTCCCCGTCGACGCCGGTGGGGAAGCGTTGCAGCGTGACCGGGCGGTCTCCGACGGCCCGCAGCATGCCGTCGCCGACGGCGATGGTGTACTCGGCAAGATCGGCCTTGGTGATCTGCTCCTGCGGCCACAGGAGACGGTCCGGGCTGGACAGGCGCACCTGACGCATAGTGGGTCCGGGGATGTCCAGCACGATCGCCTTGGCAGCCATGCCCGAAACGCTACTGGGTGGCGATCAGTGCGGCATAGCGGTTCAGGTCCACGTTCCCGCCGGACACGATCACCCCGATGCGCCCACCCCGGACGATCTCGGTGTGCGTCAGCAGGCCCGCGAGGGCGAGCACACCGGTGGGCTCGGCCACCAGTTTCGTCGTCGTGGCCAGCACTCGCATCGCCTCACGCAAGGCATCGTCGCTCACGGTGAGCACATCGGCGGCGCCGCCGGAGATGATCGGGAAGGTCCACTCGCCCAGCGCCTGCGTCTGGGCGCCGTCGGCGATGGTGCGTGGGGTGTCGATGTGCACGATCCGACCGGCGCGCAACGAGCGCTGACCGTCGTCCCCGGCCTCGGGCTCCACCCCGTAGATCCGGGCCGCCGGGGCGGCCTCCCGCGCGGCCAGGATGGTGCCGGCGAGCAACCCGCCCCCGCCCAGTGGGGCCAGCACCACGTCCAGCCCGGGAGCCTGGGCCAGGAACTCGGCGGCCGCGGTGCCCTGCCCGGCGATGATGTGCGGATGGTCGTACGGGGGGATCAACGTCAGCCCGCGCTCGCGGGCCAGGTCCGCTCCGAGCTGCTCCCGGGTCTGGGCGTAGCGGTCGTAGGGCACCACGTCGGCGCCGTAGCCCCTCGTCGCGGCGACCTTCACCTCAGGGGCGTCGTGGGGCATCACGATCGTGGCCGGGATGCCCAACTCACCGGCGGCCAATGCGATCGCCTGGGCGTGGTTACCCGAGGAGTAGGCGATCACTCCGGCCGCCGCCTGGGCCTGGGTCAGCTGGAGCAGCGCGTTGAAGGCACCCCGGACCTTGAAGGCACCGGCGCGCTGCAGGTTCTCGCACTTGAGGAACACCCGGGCACCCACCCGGTCATCCAGACGCCGTGAGGTCAGCACCGGGGTGCGGTGCACATGCGCACCGATCCGGTGGGCCGCCGCGGGTACGTCCTCGGGCAGCACCGGCGGGCTCAGGCGACTTCGCGGAAGGCCTGGGCCAGGCGGGTCACGCCCTCGCTGATCTCCTCCAGGCCGACCCCGGAGTAGGCCAGGCGGATCGCGTCCCGGGAACCGTCGGTGACGAAGTCCGAGCCCTTGACCACCGCGACTCCGCGTTTGGCCGCAGCCTCGGTGAGCGCGTCGCCGTCGACCCCCTCGGGCAACTGCACCCACAGGAAGTAACCCCCCTCGGGCTCGACGAAACTCACCTGCGGCAACTCCGCCCGCAACGCCTCGCTCAGGCGCTTGGCGCGCTGGGACAGCGCCGTCTTGACTGTCTCGATGGAGGAGTCGAAGGAGCCACCCCGGACGAACTCGTTCACGATCGACTGCGAGACCATCGACGGCGAGATGTAGGTGGAGGTGGCCAGTTTGGTGATCGTGGCGATCAGGTCCGCGTCGCCCACCAGGTAGCCCACCCGGATCCCCGGGCACACGGTCTTGGAGAAGGAGGAGGCATAGACCACCTCATCGCCACCGGCCAGGGACAACATGGTGGGTTCGGTGGTCCCGGAGAACCGCAGTTCCACGTAGGGATCGTCCTCGAAGATGGTGAAGTCATACTCCCGGGCCAGGGCTACCAGGGCCCGGCGCTTCTCACCGGAGAGGGTGTAGCCGGCCGGGTTCTGGAAGTTGGGGATGATGTGCGCCAACGTCACCGGTGTCCCGCCGGCGAGCAGTTCCGCCATCGCGCGCACATTCACCCCGTCGGCCTCGAGTTCGACCGGGTGCACCTTCGCTTCGCGTCCTCGCAGGGACAGCAGCGTCCGGTCGTAACTGGGCCGTTCGACGATCACGCCGTCTCCGGCCTGCACCAGGGTCTGGAAGAGGAATGCGTCCGCCTGCATGGACCCGTTGGTGACGAGCACCTGGTCCTCGGCGACGCCGTGGCGCTGCGCGATCCACGCCCGCAGGGGCTTGTACCCCACGGCGGTGCCGTAGGCGAAGGAACCGGCGGGGTCCTTGCTGAAGGCGCGCTCGGCGGCTCGGCGCAGTCCGTCGACGTCGATGATGTCCAGCGACGGGGCGCCACGGGCAAAGGAGATCGGTGCAGGTTCAGCGGTCATACCTCCACCCTACCGACAGCGCCGAGGCCCGGCGGCAGGGGATCCCCACCCCCGACCTCCGGGCGCGCGACTGTGCCATGATGGGGCCATGGATATGCTCCCGCGCCGATTTAGCCGGCCCGTCTCCGGGCCGGCGCGCGGTCGCTGAGCGACGCAGTCACGCCCCGGGCGGGCAACCCCAGACCACCCTGCAGTGACGATTTGGAGAACGTTCGTCGTGTCCACCCCGCTCTCACCTCTGGATGCAGAGGCCATTAGTGCTGCCGTTGCCCGCGCCAGGGACGCGGTAGCCGCAGCCGGCAACCTCGATGAGCTCAAGGCGGCCCGCCTCGCGCACACCGGCGACACCAGCCCGCTGGCCCTGGCCAACCGCGCCATCGGCTCCCTGGAGAAGTCCCAGAAGGCCACCGCCGGGCGCATGATGGGCCAGGCCCGTGGCGAGGTGAACAAGGTGATCGCGCAGCGTCAGGAGGTGCTCACCGCCGAGCGGGACGCACAGGTGCTGCGCACCGAGGCAGTCGACGTCACCATTCCGGTGGCCCGGTACGTCCTGGGCGCACGCCACCCCCTGGAGGTGCTCGGTGAGGAGGTCGGCGACTTCTTCGTCTCCATGGGCTGGGACATCGCCGAGGGCCCGGAGGTGGAGCACGAGTGGTTCAACTTCGACGCCCTGAACTTCGGCCCGGACCATCCTGCCCGGCAGATGCAGGACACCTTCTTCGTCGCCGATGACACCCCAGGTCAGAACGAGCACCTGGTGCTGCGCACGCACACCTCCCCGGTGCAGGCGCGCACGATGCTCTCCCGCGGCGTGCCGGTGTACGTGGCCTGCCCCGGCAAGGTGTTCCGCACCGACGAGCTCGACGCCACGCACACACCGGTCTTCCACCAGGTGGAGGGGCTGGCGGTGGACAAGGGTTTGACGATGGCGAACCTGCGCGGGGTGCTGGACCAGTTCGCCCGAGCGATGTTCGGCCCGGATGCGCGCACCCGGATCCGGCCCAGCTTCTTCCCGTTCACCGAACCCAGTGCGGAGATGGACCTGTGGTTCCCGCAGAAGAAGGGCGGGCCCGGCTGGATCGAGTGGGGTGGCTGCGGCATGGTGCACCCCAACGTGCTGCGTGCCTGCGGCGTGGACCCGGACGTCTACGCCGGCTTCGCCTTCGGCATGGGCCTGGAACGCACCCTGATGCTGCGCCACGGCATCGATGACATGCATGACATGGTCGAAGGCGATGTCCGCTTCTCGCTGCAGGGAGACCGCTGATGCCCTACATCACCGCTGAGTGGCTGCGCGAGCACGTGAGGGTGCCCGCCGGCACCGGTGCCGCCGACCTGGCCGCCGACCTGGTCCGGGTGGGCCTGGAGGAGGAGGAGATCCACACCCCCGGTATCACCGGGCCGCTGGTGGTGGGACGCGTGGCGCAGATGGTCAAGGAGCAACACTCCAACGGCAGGACCATCTCATGGACCCAGGTGGATGTGGGTGAGCACAACCCGCCGGGGCAGGAGGCTCGCGGCATCGTGTGCGGCGCGCACAACTTCGATGTCGGCGACGCCGTGGTGGTCGCCCTGCCCGGGGCGGTGCTGCCCGGAGACTTCGCCATCTCGGCCCGCAAGACCTACGGGCACGTCTCGGACGGGATGATCTGCTCGGCGGCTGAGCTGGGTGTGGGCGAGGGGCCTGAGGCAGAGGCAGGAATCATCGTCCTGGACGAGGGCGCACCCGCCCCCGGCACCGATGCGCGCGGCCTGCTCGGCCTGGACGAGGACGTACTGGAGATCAACGTGACCCCGGACCGGGGGTACTGCTTCAGCGTGCGCGGCATCGCTCGCGAGTACGGACACTCCACCGGGGCCGAGTTCACCGACCCGGTGCTCGCCCAGGCCGCCCCGCCGGAGCCGACCCCGGACGGATTCGAGGTGGTGGTCAAGGACGAGGCACCGATCCACGGCCGGGCGGGCTGCGACCGCTTCGCCACTCGGATCGTCCGCGGCGTGGACCCGGATGCGCCCACCCCGCCGTGGATGGCGCGCCGGTTGCGCCAGGCCGGGATGCGCCCGATCTCGGTGGTCGTGGACGTGACCAACTACGTGATGCTCGACGTCGGCCAGCCGATCCACGCCTACGACCTGGGCAGCCTCATCGCCCCGATTGTGGTGCGCCGGGCCCGCTCCGGCGAGCATCTGGTCACCCTGGACGACGTCCGACGCGACCTGGCCACGGAAGATCTGCTGATCACCGATTCCGCCGGTGGCCACGGTGAGCGCATCCTCGGCCTGGCCGGTGTGATGGGCGGTGCCGCGACCGAGGTCAGCCAGGACACCAAGGACGTGCTGATCGAAGCCGCGCACTTCGATGCGGTCAGCGTCGCGCGGACCGCACGCCGCCACCGGCTGCCTTCCGAGGCCGCCAAGCGGTTCGAGCGCGGGGTGGACCCGGCTCTGCCGCCGGTCGCCGCCCAGATGGTGGTGGACCTGCTGGTGCGCCACGCCGGCGGACGTGCCGCCCCGGCGGTCACCGACCTGGACCGCACGGCGCCGCCCGCGCCGATCCGGTTGGACGCCGCCGAGCCGGCCCGCCTGGTCGGGGTCGACTACACCAGCACGCAGGTGGTCGAGACCCTCACCGATCTCGGAGCCCGGGTGGACGAGGGCGAGGAGTCCCACCTCGTGGTGACTCCACCGACGTGGCGCCCGGATCTGGTCTCCGCGGCGGACCTGGTGGAGGAAGTGGTCCGGCTGCGGGGGTATGACCAGGTTCCCTCGGTGCTGCCGCAGGCCCGGCCCGGACGCGGGCTGACCACCGATCAGCGCCGCCGGCGCCGGGTGGCCCAGGTGTTGGCCGACATCGGCCTGGTGGAGGTGCTCACCTACCCGTTCGTGGCCGGCTCCCGCGATGACGAGCTGGGCCTGGCCGAGGACGACGAGCGCCGGCTCCGGGTGCGACTGGCGAACCCGCTGGCGGACAACCAGCCCTACCTGCGCTCCACCTTGCTGCACACGCTCGTGGATGCCGCGGTACGCAACGTGGGCCGGGGCTTGACGGATCTGGGCATCTTCGAGGTCGGCATGGTCACGGTGGGCACCGGCACCCGCGAAGCCAGCCCGCTCCCGCCGCTGGGCGCACTGCCCGGCCCGCAGGACCTGGCGGCGATCGAGGCGGCCGTACCGGACCAGCCCCGCCACGTCGCCGGGGTGCTGACCGGCAACGCCGAACCGCCCGGTGTGTACACCGCGGCGCGGCGGGCGGACCACACCGACGCCATCACCGCGGTGACCCGGATCGCGGACGTCCTCCGGGTGCCGGTGCGCATCGAGGCCGAGACCACCACCGCGCCGTTCCACCCCGGGCGTTGCGCCGTGGTGCGCGCCGAGGACGGCCGGGTGCTCGGCCACGCAGGTGAACTGGCCCCCAAGGTGGTCAGCGCCCTGGGGCTGCCCGAGCGGAGCGTGGCCTTCGAGGTGGACCTGGACGCGATGCTGAGCGTGGCACCGCGGGAGCCGGCGCAGTTCGCTCCGCTCTCGACCTACCCGGCAGCCAAGGAGGACATCGCGCTGGTGGTCCCGGCCGATGTCCACGCTGCCCAGGTGCTGGCCACGGTCGAGGAGGCTGCCGGCGGCCTGGCCGAGGCGGTGCACCTGTTCGACCGATACACCGGTGAGTCCATCGGCGCCGAGCAGGTGTCCCTGGCCTTCGCGCTGCGGCTGCGGGCTCCGGACCGGACGCTGACCTCCGCCGATGCCGTGGCCGTACGCGATGCGGTCGTGGACCTGGCGGCCAAGCGGCACAGAGCCCGGCTGCGGACCTGAGCACCAGGGGCCCGCGAGCGTGGGCCTGAGGACCAAGGTCCCTGGAAGACGCCTGTTCGGCGAGGCACTCTAGTGGTATGAAGATCTTGGTCGCGGTGGCCTCCACCTATGGCGCCACCCATGAACTCGCAGGCTGGATCCGCGATGCCCTCGCCGAGGCCGGACACTCCGTCACGTTGTCGCCGGTGGAGCAGGTGGAGGGATTGGCCGACTACGACGCGGTGGTGCTCGGTTCGGCGGTCTACATCGGCCGGATCCTGACCCACGCCCGTCAGTTCGCGCGCCGTCTGGAGAGTGAGTTCGCACCGAAGCCGGTGTGGGTGTTCGCCTCCGGGATGAAGAACGTCACCGCCAGCCCGCTGCAGGACCGGTACGCCCAACCACAGCAACCGCCCTACTTCGGGGGCCAGTACCCGATCTTCGGAGGGCGGGTGGATCCCGGCCAACTCGGTCCGGCCGAACGGGCGCTGGCCGGGTTCATGGGTTCGCACGGCAAGGATGAACGCGATCGGGACACGATCGAGGCCTGGGCGCGCCGCGTCGCCGTGCAGGCGGATCGGGCATCGGTGGCCTGACCGGTCCGACCGCAGGGTCTCCAGGTTGTCGCCGGATCCGGGCCCATTGTGTCGTCAGGGGAGCAGCAACACCTTTCCGGTGGTCTCCCGGCCCTCCAGCGCCCGGTGGGCGCGCGCGGCCTCGGCCAACGGGAACCGCGCACCGATGTGCACGTCGAGGCTGCCCTCGGCCACGGCGGCGAAGACCGCCCGGGCCCGGTAGCGCAGTTCGTCGGTCTCGGCGATGTAGTGGAACAGCGTGGGCCGGGTGACGAACAGTGAGCCGGCGCTGTTCAGGCGCTGCAGGTCGAACGGTGGCACCTGTCCGGAGGCGCCCCCGAAGAGCACCAGCATGCCCCGCATCCGGACGCTGGCCAGGGAGGCGTCGAAGGTGTCCTTTCCGACGCCGTCGTAGGCCACATCCACGCCGCGCCCTTCGGTGAGGTCGCGCACCGCCTGGGACAGTTCGGTGGTCATGTCGGTGAAGGCGTCGTACCGGATCACGTCGGCCGCACCGGCGGCCCGGGACATGCGTTCCTTCTCCTCGGTGGACACCGTGGTGATCACGCGCGCTCCGCGGGCCACCGCCAGTTGGGTGAGCAGCAGCCCCACCCCGCCCGCGCCGGCGGTGAGCAGTACGTCGTGGCCGGGTTGGACATTGAAGGCACCCTCGACGAGCATGTGCGCGGTCATCCCCTGCAGGGGGACCGCGGCCGCCGTGCGCAGGTCGACATTGTCCGGCACCGGGACCACCTTCGCGGCCGCGATCTCCAGGAACTTGGCATAGGAGCCTCCGCCGCTGCCGGCCCAGGCCACCCGGTCACCCACGGCGATGTGGGTGACGTCGTCGCCGACCGCGATCACCTCACCGGCGCCCTCGTTGCCGAGTACGAGCGGGAAGTCGGCCGAGTACACCCCCGAGCGGACGTAGGTGTCGTAGAAGTTGACCCCGGCAGCGGCCACATCCACCACCACCTCACCGCGAGCCGGGGTGGGCTCGGGGCGCTCCTGGAGCCGGAGGACGTCGGGGCCGCCTGGTTCTTTCGCTTCG
Source organism: Pseudactinotalea sp. Z1748 (assembly GCF_049725185.1). Lineage (NCBI taxonomy): Bacteria > Bacillati > Actinomycetota > Actinomycetes > Micrococcales > Cellulomonadaceae > Pseudactinotalea > Pseudactinotalea sp. Z1748. The sequence goes on from NZ_JBMPQB010000004.1 coordinate 225,779, forward strand.
ATGACCTGCATGAGGCCAATCTATTACCTGCTGTCCTCCAGCGCGCTCCGTTCGGGGTAGCGGGCCGGCTGCTTGTCCAGCAGAAGGGCAACCTCGGTGCGCCGGGTGAACACCTCGTCGCGCAGGTCGGCCATCTCGGCCAGTACCCGTTTGCGCACCCGCTTGGCGAGCAGGTCGGTGTAGAGCTGTCCGTGCAGGTGACCGGTCTCGTGCAGGAAGCAGCGGGCCAGGTAGCCGGTGGCCTCATGAGTAAGCGGCTCGCCGTGTTGATCCACCCCGCGCACGCGCACGTGGTAGGGCCGGTACAGGTCCGCCCCCGGGCCGGGGACGGACAGGCATCCCTCGGTCATCTCCTCGGTCTCATCGGGGGAGATGACCTCGATCGCGGGGTTGATCAGGTGTCCCACGTGCCGCACGCCGTCGGCATCGGTGAGGTCGTAGACGAAGAGCTGGGCGTCCACACCGATCTGATTGGCGGCCAGGCCCACACCCTCGGCGACGAGCATCGTGGTGAACATGTCATCGATCAGGGCGGCGAGGCCGTCGGTGCCGAAGTCGGTGATGCTGCGGCAGCGCCGGTGCAGCACGTCCTCGCCTATTTCGGTGATCCGGCGCACGTTGCCGCGGCGGGCCATCGGCGTGACGGGCCCGAGGTCGGCTACGTCCTGTCCCTGGAGCAGGGTGCGCACCGGACCCTCGGCGGGGTCGGCGGGGTCCTCGGTCAGTTCGGCGGCGTCGGTCATGGGCACCATTGTCCCGCATCGTGCGGACAGGTGACACGGACGGGTCCGCTCGGGTGTATAGTTATGCAAATGTCTGTATCTATCGCCGTGGCGGGCGCCTCGGGATACGCCGGCGGGGAACTGCTGCGCCTGCTGCTTGCCCACCCGCAGGTCCGGATCGGTGCCCTGACCGCCCAGAGCAGTGCCGGGGATCTGCTCGGGCGTCACCACCCCCACCTGCCAGAACTTGCCGATCGGGTACTGCAGCCCACCACCGCTGCGGTACTGGCCGGCCACGACGTCGTGATCCTGGCGCTGCCGCACGGTGCTTCGGGTCCGCTGGCGGCGGATCTGGACGAGGACGTCCTGGTACTGGACTGCGGCGCCGACCATCGCCTGAGCGATGCCCTCGCGTGGGAGGCCTTCTACGGCACCGCCCACGCCGGCACCTGGACGTACGGCATGCCGGAACTGATCCTGGCCGGGCACGAGCGCGCCTCGCACCAGCGCGACCTGCTGTCCGGGCAGCGCCGGATCGCGGTACCCGGCTGCAATGTCACGGCCGTCACCCTGGGTCTGCAACCGGGGGTGGCCGCAGGCCTGATCGACACCGCCGACGTGGTCGCCGTGCTGGCCAACGGCTACTCCGGCGCGGGTAAGGCCCTGGCACCGCACCTGCTCGCCGCGCAGGCCCTGGGCTCGGCCCAGCCCTACGCCGTCGGCGGGGTGCACCGGCACATCCCGGAGATCGAACAGAACCTGCGCGCCGCCGGTGCCGGCCAGGTCGGCCTGAGTTTCACGCCCACCCTGGTCCCGATGGCCCGGGGAATCCTGGCCACGATGAGTGTGCCCCTCGCCCCCGTGGCCGACCCCGCGGCACTGCGCCCCGCCTGGGCGCAGGCCACCGACGACGAACCGTTCGTACAACTGCTGCCGCAGGACCAATGGCCGACGACGGCGGCCACGGTGGGTGCCAACCTCGCCCAGGTGCAACTCACCTACGACGCCCGTGCCGGCCGGGTGGTGGCCATCTGTGCCCTGGACAACCTGGTCAAGGGCACCGCCGGAGCGGCGCTGCAGTCGATGAACCTGGCCCTGGGCCTGCCCGAGACGCTGGGCCTGCCGACAACGGGAGTTGCGCCGTGACAATCACCACCCCAGCAGGATTCCGGGCCGCAGGCGTGCGCGCCGGGCTCAAGGCGCAGGGCAAGGACGTGGCCCTGGTGGTCAACGACGGGCCGCACCAGGTGGGAGCGGCGGTGTTCACCCGCAACCGGGTGACCGGGTGGCCGGTGCAGTGGTCCCGCGAGGTGGTGGCCGACGGCGTGATCAGCGCGGTGGTGCTCAACTCCGGCGGCGCCAACGCCTGCACCCCGGTACAGGGGCGCGAGCACACCCGCAGCACCGCCGAGCACGTCGCCACCCACCTGGGTCTCGAGCCCGAGGACGTGGTGGTCGCCTCCACGGGCCTGATCGGGGAACTCCTGCCGATCCAGACCCTGCTCGACGGTGTCACCGCGGCCACCGGGGAACTGCGCGGCACCGGGGGCGACGACGCCGCGCAGGCGATCATGACCACCGACACGGTCCCCAAGTCGGTGGCCGTGGACGGCGCGGGCTACACCATCGGCGGGATGGCCAAGGGCGCGGGCATGCTCGCTCCCGCGCTGGCCACGATGCTCTGCGTCCTCACCACCGACGCCGTGATCGACACCGAGACGGCGCGCACGGCACTGGCCCGCGCCACCGCCACCACTTTGGACCGGATCGACTCCGACGGGTGCATGTCCACCTCCGACACCGTGGTGCTGATGGCCTCGGGGGCCAGCGGCCGGCAGGCCGACGCCGAGGAGTTCACCGCCACGCTGACCCGGGCCTGCGCGGACCTGTCCCGGGCCCTGATCGGCGACGCCGAAGGGGCCACCAAGGAGATCGCGGTGCAGGTCAGCGGCGCCGGCTCCGAGGGTGCCGCCGAGGCCGTAGCGCGCGCGGTCACCCGCTCGAACCTGGTCAAGACCGCCATGTTCGGTCAGGACCCGAACTGGGGCCGTATCCTCGCCCAGGTCGGCACCGTGCCGCCGGAGGTGGCCGCCTTCGAGGCCGACCGCATCGACGTGGCCATCAACGGGGTGTGGGTGTGCCGCGACGGTGTCGCCGCGCAGGACCGCTCCGAGGTGGACCTGGCCGGCCGCGAGGTGCACATCCAGATCGAACTGCACGCCGGTGCCGCCGGAGCCACCGTCTGGACCAATGACCTGTCCCACGCCTACATCCACGAGAACAGCGCCTACTCCACATGAGCGCCGACACGACTCCCGACGATCTGGACCCCGACCTCAAGGCCGCGGTCCTGGTGCAGGCCCTGCCCTGGCTGGAACGCTTCGCCGGGGCGGTGGTGGTGATCAAGTTCGGCGGCAACGCCATGGTGGACGCCCGGCTCGAGCGGGCCTTCGCCGAGGACGTGCGGTTCTTCCGCTACGCCGGCCTGCAGCCCGTGGTGGTGCACGGCGGCGGACCGCAGATCTCGGCGATGCTGGACCGGTTGGCGATCTCCTCGGAGTTCCGCGGCGGCCTGCGCGTGACCACCCCGGAGACGATGGAGGTGGTGCGGATGGTGCTGACCGGCCAGGTGCAGCGCACCCTGGTCTCTGCGCTGAACACCGACGATCCGCTGGCGGTGGGCCTGTCCGGGGAGGACGCCGGGCTGTTCCGGGCCAAACGACGCCACGCGGTGGAGAACGGCGAGAACATCGACGTCGGGATGGTCGGCGACGTGGTGGACGTGAACCCCCGGGCCGTCCAGGACCTGCTCGCCGCCGGCCGGATCCCGGTGGTCTCCACCATCGCCCCCGACGTGGACGATTCGGCCGCGGTGCTCAACGTCAACGCCGACACCGCAGCCGCGGCCCTGGCGGTGGCCCTGGGGGCGGACAAACTCGTGGTGCTCACCGACGTGGAGGGCCTGTATGCGAACTGGCCGGACACCGGCTCACTGATCAGCCAGATCCGCGCCGACGCGTTGGCCGCGTTGCTGCCCACGCTCGCCTCGGGCATGGTGCCCAAGATGGAGGCCTGCCTGCGCGCGGTCCGGGGCGGAGTGCCCCAGGCGCACGTGATCGACGGCCGCCGGGCCCACTCGCTGCTGCTGGAGATCTTCACCGACGAGGGAGTGGGCACGATGGTGCTGCCCGATGAGCCTGTGGAGGGGCGACCATGAGTGAACTCACCGATCCCGGTACGGCGCCGGCGCAGGTGTGGCAGCGCCGCTACGCCGGTGCCCTGATGAACGCCTTCGGGGCCCCGCAACGGGTCCTGGTGCGCGGGGAGGGGGCCTACGTCTGGGACGCCGACGGCGCCCGCTACCTGGACCTGCTCGCCGGCATCGCGGTGAACTCACTCGGGCATGCCCATCCCACCCTGACCGGGGCGATCAGCGCGCAACTGGGCACGCTGGGACATGTCTCGAACTTCTTCACCACCCCTACCCAGGTGGCCCTGGCCGAGCGTCTCCTGGACGTGGCCCTGCCGGGGCAGGTGCCCGAGGGATCGCGGGTGTTCTTCACCAACTCCGGCACCGAGGCGATCGAGGGCGCCTTCAAACTCGCCCGGCTGCACGGCGGACCGGGGCGTCCGCGGGTGCTGGCCCTGGAAGGTGCCTTCCACGGACGCAGCATGGGGGCCCTGGCCCTGACCCACAAGGCCGCCTACCGCGATCCCTTCGGACCACTGCCCGACGGCGTGGAGCACCTGCCCTTCGGTGACACCGACGCGCTGGCGCAGGCGTTCGCCACCGACGGCGACAAGGTCGCCGCAGTGGTCCTCGAACCGGTGCAGGGCGAGGCCGGGGTGCGCCCGCTCCCGGCCGGGTATCTGGCGCTGGCGCGCACCCTCAGCCGTGAGCACGGGGCGCTGCTGATCCTCGATGAGATCCAGAGCGGGATGGGGCGCACCGGCCGCTGGCTGGCCCACCACCACGACCACCTGGGCGGCGGCGTGACGCCGGACGTGATCACCCTGGCCAAGGGTCTCGCCGGGGGCTTCCCGATCGGCGCACTCGTGGGCGTGGGGGCGGCGGGAGGAATCTTCGCTCCCGGCCAGCACGGCACCACCTTCGGCGGCAATCCGGTGGCGGCGGCCGCCGCGCTGGCCACGATCGGGGTGATCGAGCGGGACGGACTTCTCGCCCACGTCGCTGCACTCGGGCACACCTGGCGAGCCGATCTGGCCGGGTTGGGCCACCCGATGATCGCCCAGGTGCGCGGTGAGGGACTGCTCATCGCGCTCGAATTGCGCGAGCCGGTGGCCCCGGCGGTGGCCGCCGCCGCGCTGGAGCACGGCTTCATCGTCAACGCCGTGGGGCCGGCCGCCATCCGGATGGCGCCACCATTGATCCTGCGCGCCGACCAGGCCGCCGACTTCACCCGGGCACTGCCCGCCATCCTGGACCACGTGGAGCAGAGATGACCCGCCACTTCCGCACCGACGACGACCTCACCAGTGCCGAACAGCACCGGGTGCTCAGCCGCGCTCTGGAACTCAAGGTAGACCGGTTCGCCTCCACCGCCCTGGCCGGGCCCGAGTCCGTCGCGGTGATCTTCGACAAGCCCACCCTGCGTACCCAGGTCTCCTTCGCCACCGGCATCGCCGAGATGGGCGGGTACCCCCTGGTCCTGGACGGGCGGCTGGCAGGGATCGGCCGGCGCGAATCGGTGGCCGACGTGGCCCGTGTGATCGGTCGCCAGGTGCGCGCCATCGTCTGGCGCACCTTCGCCCAGGCCGACCTGGAGGAGATGGCGGACGTGGCCCAGGTACCGGTGATCAACGCACTCACCGACCAACTGCACCCCTGCCAGGGCTTGGCCGACCTGGTCACCGTGGCCGAGCACACCGGCGGCCTCGCTGCCGACGGGCCGGCCCTGGCCGGACGCTCGCTGGCCTACGTCGGCGACGGGTCGAACAACATGGCCCACACCTACCTGCTCGCCGGTGCCGTGGCCGGGATGGACGTCCGGATCGGCACCCCACCCGCCTTCCAGCCCGAGGCACGAATCCTGGCGCGAGCGGAGCAGATCGCCCGGGGTAGCGGCGGGTCCGTGTCCGTGCACACCGATCCGGTGGCGGCGGTCCGGGGCGTCGATGCGGTCGCCACCGACACCTGGGTCTCGATGGGCCAGGAGGATCAGGCGGACCAGCGGGAGGCACCCTTCCGCCGCTACCAACTCAACGCCGACCTGCTCGCCGCGGCTTCGCCGTCGGCCATCGTGCTGCACTGCCTGCCCGCCTATCGCGGCAAGGAGATCACCGCCGACGTGCTGGAATCGGAGGCCTCGGTGGTGTGGCAGGAAGCAGAGAACCGCCTGCACGTGCAGAAGGCGGTGCTGGAGTTCCTGGTGGGGGAGGCATGATCCCGGCCACCAAGGCGGCCCGGCACGCCCTGGTCCGGCGGATCATCTCCGCCACCCAGGTGCGGTCCCAGAGCGAACTGCTGCAGAACCTTGATGCCGAGGGCGTCAACGTCACCCAGGCCACCCTGTCCAGGGACCTGGAAGAGTTGCGGGCCCACAAGGTGCGCGGCACCGACGGCGTGGCGCACTACGCCCTCCCGCCGGAGGGGCACGCGATCGGCGTGGCCCCCACGGCCAGCGCCGAGGACCTCTCGGCCCGGCTGGCACGGCTGTGTACCGATCTGCTGATCGGGGCCGGTTCCTCGGGCAACCTGGTAGTGCTGCGCACACCGCCCGGGGCGGCCCAGTTCCTCGCCTCGGCGATCGACCAGTCCCTGCTCCCGCAGGTGCTGGGCACCATCGCCGGGGATGACACGATCCTGTTGATCGTCACCGACACCGAACCCGGCGCCGCGGCGGCCGTGGCGGGGCGCTTCCTCGCCCTCGCCGATGGCGACACGACCCACCCCGAGAAGGAGAACCAGTGAGCAAGGTACTGACACAACTGCCCGTCGGCGAACGGGTTGGGATCGCTTTCTCCGGCGGTCTGGACACCTCGGTGGCGGTGGCCTGGATGCGCCAGGCCGGTGCGGTGCCCTACGCCTACACCGCAGACATCGGCCAGTACGACGAGACCGACATCTCCGGGATTCCGGGCCGGGCCAAGGTCTACGGCGCCGAACTGGCCCGCGCCCTCGACTGCCGCGCCCCCCTGGTGGAGGAGGGGCTGGCGGCACTGGCCTGCGGCGCCTTCCACATCACCAGCGCCGGGCGGTCCTACTTCAACACCACCCCGCTGGGCCGGGCGGTGACCGGCACCCTGCTGGTCCGGGCCATGCAGGCCGACGGCGTGGACATCTGGGGTGACGGCTCCACCTTCAAGGGCAACGACATCGAGCGCTTCTACCGCTACGGGCTGCTCGCCAACCCGAATCTGCGGATCTACAAGCCGTGGCTGGACCCGCACTTCGTTGCCGAACTCGGGGGCCGCACGGAGATGAGCCAGTGGCTCACCGAGCGTGACCTGCCCTACCGGGACAGCGCGGAGAAGGCCTACTCCACCGACGCCAACATCTGGGGCGCCACCCACGAGGCCAAGACCCTGGAGCACCTGGACGTCTCCCTGGAGACGGTGCAGCCGATCATGGGCGTGCGGTTCTGGGATCCCGGGGTGGACATCGCCACCGAGGACGTCACGGTGGAGTTCGCCGAGGGCCGGCCGGTGGCTATCAACGGGCGCGTGTTCGACGATCCGGTGGCGCTGGTGCACGAGGCCAACACCGTCGGCGGACGACACGGGCTGGGCATGTCGGACCAGATCGAGAACCGCATCATCGAGGCCAAGTCCCGTGGCATCTACGAGGCCCCGGGCATGGCGCTGCTGCACATCGCTTACGAGCGGTTGGTCGCCGCCATCCACAACGAGGACACCATCGCCACCTACCGCGACCAGGGCCGCCGGCTGGGCAGCCTGCTCTACCAGGGTCGTTGGCTGGACCCGCAGGCGCTGATGATCCGGGAGTCGATCCAGCGGTGGATCGGTTCGGTCGTCACCGGCACGGTCACGCTGCGGCTGCGCCGGGGGGAGGACTACACGATCCTGGACACCACCGGGGCGAACCTGTCCTACCACCCGGAGAAACTCTCGATGGAGCGCACCGAGGGCGCGGCCTTCGGTCCCACCGACCGGATCGGGCAACTCACCATGCGCAACCTGGACATCGCCGACTCCCGGGCCAAGTTGGAGATGTACGCCCAGCAGCCGGTGGACCAGGGCCAGGTGCTGGTGGAGCACGGCACGCTGTTCGGTGCCCTGCCCGGAGGTGGAGCCGAGCAGATCGTCGCCAATCCCGAGGCCGCAGACTCCGAGCAGGACGCGCTGGACGCCGCGGCCATGGAAGCGGGGACGGACTGATGGCCGGCGGCGGTGCGGCTCTGTGGGGCGGGCGGTTCACCGGCGCGCCGGCCGACGCCCTGGCCGCCCTGAGCGTGTCCACCCACTTCGACTGGCGCCTGGCGCTGCACGACCTGGCCGGGTCCCGGGCCCACGCCCGGGTGCTGCACGGCGCCGGGCTGCTCACCGCCGATGAATTCACCGCGATGCTGCAGGCACTGAACGGTCTCGCCGAGGACGTGGCCGCGGGCCGGGTGCAGCCCGATCCCGAGGATGAGGACGTGCACACCGCGCTGGAACGGCTGCTGATCGAGCGGGCCGGACCCGAACTGGGGGGCAAGCTGCGCGCCGGCCGGTCCCGGAACGACCAGATCGCCACCCTGATCCGGATGTACCTTCGCGAGCAGGGTGCCTCGATCGCCGCTGCTGTGCTCGACGTGGTCGATGCCCTGTGCGACCAGGCCGGTGCCCACCCACAGGCCCCGATGCCCGGGCGCACCCACCTGCAGCATGCCCAGCCGGTGCTGCTGGCCCACCACCTGCTCGCGCACGCCTGGCCGCTGCTGCGTGATGTGCAGCGGCTGGCGGACTGGGACGCCCGCGCGGCGACGTCCCCGTACGGCTCCGGCGCCCTGGCCGGGTCCTCCCTCGGACTGGATCCGGCCGAGGTCGCGGCCGAACTGGGGTTCGACGCACCGGTGGCCAACTCCATCGACGGCACCGCGGCACGGGACGTGGTGGCGGAGTTCTCCTTCATCGCCGCGATGATCGCGGTGGACCTGTCCCGCCTTGCTGAGGACGTGATCGTGTGGGCGACGAAGGAGTTCTCCTTCATCACCCTGCACGACTCCTACTCCACCGGATCCTCGATCATGCCGCAGAAGAAGAACCCGGACGTGGCCGAACTGGCCCGGGGCAAGGCCGGGCGACTGATCGGGGACCTGACCGGGCTGCTGGCCACCCTCAAAGGGATGCCGCTGGCCTACAACCGGGACCTGCAGGAGGACAAGGAACCGGTATTCGACGCCGTGGACACCCTGGCGCTGGTGCTGCCGGCGGTCTCCGGCATGGTGGCCACCATGACCTTCCACACCGAGCGGATGGCCGAACTGGCCCCGGCCGGGTTCTCCCTGGCCACCGACATCGCCGAATGGCTGGTGCGCGAGGGTGTGCCGTTCCGCGCCGCACACGAGATCGCCGGCTCCTGCGTGCGGGTGTGCGAGCAGCGCGGAATCGAGTTGGACGAACTCTCCGACGCCGATCTCGCCGGGGTCTCGCCCCACCTGACCCCGCAGGTGCGCGAGGTCCTCACCGTGGCCGGATCGCTGGCCTCGCGCGACGCGGTGGGGGGCACCGCGCCGGTGCGAGTGGCTGAGCAACTCGGCCAGGCCCGGGCCGAATCGGCCCGGTGGCGCCGGATGTTCACCGCACGGGAGCCCGCGCCGACCCCGTGAGTGCCACCGATGCCGCCCTGGAGGTGATCACCTCCGGGATCCGGCATGCCCCGGCGCGGCTGGGTCCCGACGAGGATGCGCTCACACTGGTGTGCATCGACGGGCCGGCCGGCTCGGGCAAGACCACCCTGGCCACCCGGCTCAGCCAACGGACCGGCGCACACGTGGTGCACATGGATGATCTGTACGAGGGCTGGTCCGGTCTCCTGGAGGTCTCCACCCGCCTGCACGAGCAGATCCTGGTCCCGATGGCCGCGGGGGAGCAGGGGCGCTACCGGCGCTACGACTGGCACCGCGGCGAGTTCGCCGAGTGGGTGGACGTACCACGCACTCCGGTGCTGATCCTGGAGGGGTGCGGAGCGGGTTCGGCAGTGGTGCAACCCTATCTGGGTCTGCTGACCTGGGTGAGCGCCCCCGATGACCTTCGACTGCGGCGGGGCCTGAAGCGTGACGGCGCGCAGTTGGAGGACCACTGGCGCGCATTCATGGCCGATGAACAGGTGCTCTATACGCGCGAACGCACGGCCGAGCGCGCGCACCTGCGCCTCGATGGCTGGGGCCGGCTCGATGAGTAGAGACCTCGGTGGGCCCGACCGCACCCCCGGTCTGACCGGCACCGCGGTGTCGGTGGCGCCGGGCCTGCTCGGTTCGGTGCTGACCAGCCGAATCGGTTCCGTCACCGTGAGCGTCCGGTTGGTCGAGGTGGAGGCCTACGAGGGTGAGGCCGACCCCGGCTCCCACGCCTACCGGGGGCGAACCGCCCGTACCGAGGTGATGTTCGCCGCCGCGGGACACCTCTACGTCTACCGCCACATGGGGCTGCACCACTGCGTCAACATCGTCACCGGGTCGCCCGGACGCGCCTCGGCCGTGCTGCTGCGCGCCGGAGAGGTGATCGAGGGGGAGGAGATCGCGTTCGTACGACGACGAGCGGCCGGGGTGTGTCGCGCCGCCGTTGACCTGGCCAGGGGGCCGGGACGGCTGACCGTGGCCCTGGGTCTGACCGGGGCGCACAACGGGTCCCGGCTGGGTGCGGACGCCGACGCACCGCTGCAACTGCACCAGCCCACCGCCGAGGACCGGTCCGTGCCGATATCCACCGGAGCGCGGGTGGGCGTGAACGGCCCCGGAGGGGACCCGGCGACCTACCCGTGGCGGTTCTGGATCACCGGCGACCGGCACGTCTCGGTCTTCCGGCCGGGGCGGCCGGCTGGTCGCCCCGGCTCCGGACGCTCCCGGTAGGGTTCGGACCGGCATCACCTCCACCCGGACGCGGACTGCGTCCCCGACCTCGCAGAAGGCACGATGAGCGACATCCTTGCCGATCTCCGCTGGCGCGGCCTGATCGCCCAGTCCACCGACGAACAGGCCCTCGGGCAGGCACTGAAGAGCGGGCAGGTGACTTTCTACGGCGGCTTCGATCCGACCGCGGCCAGCCTGCACGTGGGCCACCTGGTGCTCATCCTGACGATGCGGCGCCTGCAGGACGCCGGGCACCGCCCGCTCGCGCTGGTCGGTGGCGCGACCGGCATGATCGGGGACCCCCGCGACGTCGGCGAACGCGCCCTGAACTCCGCCGAGGTGGTCACCGAGTGGGTGCAGCGCATCCGTGGCCAGATCGAACCCTTCCTGGAGTTCTCCGGCCCGGCAGCGGCGCAGATGGTCAACAACCTGGACTGGACCAAAAACCTGAGCGCGATCGACTTCCTCCGGGACGTGGGCAAGCACTACCGCCTGGGCACAATGCTGGCCAAGGACATCGTGGCCCGCCGGCTTCGCTCCGATGAGGGCATCAGTTTCACCGAGTTCAGCTACCAGATCCTGCAGGGGATGGACTTCCTGGAACTGCTCCGCCGCCACAACTGCACCCTGCAGGTGGGCGGCAACGACCAGTGGGGCAACCTGTTGTCCGGGGTGGAACTGATCCGCAAGGCCGAGGGCGTCGGAGCGCACGCGCTGACCACGCCGCTGATCACCAAGTCCGACGGCTCCAAGATGGGCAAGTCCGAGGATGGGGCGATCTGGCTCGATCCCGAACTCACCAGCCCGTACGCCTTCTACCAGTTCTGGCTGAACACCGCCGATGCCGACGTGGTGCGCTACTTGAAGGTCTTCACCTTCCGTAGCCGCGGGGAGATCGAATCCCTGGCCACGGACGTGCAGGAGCGCCCCTACGCGAGGGCGGCCCAGCAGGTCCTGGCGCAGGACGTGACCACGCTCCTGCACGGGCGCGCCGCCACCGAGGCGGTGATGACCGCGAGCAAGGCACTCTTCGGACGCGCGGACCTGCGCGACCTGGACGCCGCCACCTTGGCCGACGCCATCGCGGAGATCCCCAGCGGTGCCCTCGACCTGGGCGAGGCCACGATCCTGGACGCCCTGGTGGCCGCCGGATTGAGCACCGGTCGCAATGCCGCCCGCCGCACAGTGGCCGACGGCGGCGCGTACCTGAACAACGACAAGGTCACCGACCCGGACCGGGTCCTGACCGAGGACGACCTGCTCGCCGGCAACGTGGCCCTCCTGCGTCGTGGACGGCGCAATCTCGGGGCCATCCGCGCCGGTTGACGCTCCGGCGCCGACCTGGGGTGACCTGCGTCATACTTCCGTCGAGCCGGGGCCTCAACTCTCCGTCCGGGCTGCGGCAATTCGAGCGTTTGTGCAGGTCAGAACAGGTATGAGGGCCGAAACCGAACGGTTCGTAGCGCCCCGGCAGAGATTTGACACCCGCCCCGGGGGCTCGTAATGTTACTTCTCGTTGCCCCGCAGCGAGAGGGACGGAAGCCGATCGGCGAACGGCCCGGCGCAGGGAAACACAAGCCCCGTGACGAGGGCGGAGGATCCAGCAGGATCCACCGAACTCCGGTTGGACAAGCATCGCCCAGGTGATGTAGGCTTAAGAGGTTGCCCCGAGGTGAGCCCGAGAGGGATCATAACGGTGCGCATCCGCTCCTTGAGAACTCAACAGTGTGTCATATCAATCAATGCCAACATTTGTTTGGTTAGATCGAACTCATACCCCGTATGGGATTCGATCAGCCAGAATCATTAAGCGGCTCCTAACGGAGCCACTTCGTAATGTCGGTAAGTGCGGCTCAGGTCGCAGTTGCCATTAAGCATCTACGGAGAGTTTGATCCTGGCTCAGGACGAACGCTGGCGGCGTGCTTCATACATGCAAGTCGAACGGTGAAACCAGAGCTTGCTCTGGTGGATCAGTGGCGAACGGGTGAGTAACACGTGAGTAACCTGCCCCAGACTCTGGGATAACCCCGGGAAACCGGAGCTAATACCGGATACGAGACGCACAGGCATCTGTAGCGTCTGGAAAGATTTATCGGTTTGGGATGGACTCACGGCCTATCAGTTAGTTGGTGAGGTAACGGCTCACCAAGACGACGACGGGTAGCCGGCCTGAGAGGGTGACCGGCCACACTGGGACTGAGATACGGCCCAGACTCCTACGGGAGGCAGCAGTAGGGAATATTGCACAATGGGCGAAAGCCTGATGCAGCGACGCCGCGTGAGGGATGACGGCCTTCGGGTTGTAAACCTCTTTCAGTAGGGAAGAAGCGAAAGTGACGGTACCTGCAGAAGAAGCACCGGCTAACTACGTGCCAGCAGCCGCGGTAATACGTAGGGTGCAAGCGTTGTCCGGAATTATTGGGCGTAAAGAGCTCGTAGGCGGTTTGTCACGTCTGCTGTGAAAACGCGAGGCTCAACCTCGCGCCTGCAGTGGGTACGGGCAGACTAGAGTGTGGTAGGGGAGGCTGGAATTCCTGGTGTAGCGGTGGAATGCGCAGATATCAGGAGGAACACCGATGGCGAAGGCAGGTCTCTGGGCCACTACTGACGCTGAGGAGCGAAAGCATGGGGAGCGAACAGGATTAGATACCCTGGTAGTCCATGCCGTAAACGTTGGGCACTAGGTGTGGGGCTCATTCCACGAGTTCCGCGCCGCAGCTAACGCATTAAGTGCCCCGCCTGGGGAGTACGGCCGCAAGGCTAAAACTCAAAGGAATTGACGGGGGCCCGCACAAGCGGCGGAGCATGCGGATTAATTCGATGCAACGCGAAGAACCTTACCAAGGCTTGACATATACGAGAAGCGGCTAGAGATAGTCGTCTCTTTGGACACTCGTATACAGGTGGTGCATGGTTGTCGTCAGCTCGTGTCGTGAGATGTTGGGTTAAGTCCCGCAACGAGCGCAACCCTCGTCCTATGTTGCCAGCACGTAATGGTGGGGACTCATAGGAGACTGCCGGGGTCAACTCGGAGGAAGGTGGGGATGAGGTCAAATCATCATGCCCCTTATGTCTTGGGCTTCACGCATGCTACAATGGCCGGTACAATGGGCTGCGAAACCGCAAGGTGGAGCGAATCCCAAAAAGCCGGTCTCAGTTCGGATTGGGGTCTGCAACTCGACCCCATGAAGTCGGAGTCGCTAGTAATCGCAGATCAGCAACGCTGCGGTGAATACGTTCTCGGGCCTTGTACACACCGCCCGTCACGTCACGAAAGTCGGTAACACCCGAAGCCGGTGGCCCAACCTTTTGGGAGGGAGCCGTCGAAGGTGGGACTGGCGATTGGGACGAAGTCGTAACAAGGTAGCCGTACCGGAAGGTGCGGCTGGATCACCTCCTTTCTAAGGAGCATCTGGCGCATTGCGTGTATTTGCACGTGGTGCGTCCAGGCCCACTACTCAGACGTACGTTCTGAGGTGGTGCTCACGGGTGGAACATTGATTGAGGAACGAGTGAGAGCACTTGGAGTCAGTACGGCCACTTCGTTGGTCAGGAACGCGCAGTGCTCGATCTCGGGACGCATGGCACACTGTTGGGTCCTGAGGGAGCGGGTGAAGAACCCATCCTTCGGACCCCGGTACGAGAGCAGCAGGAATGCTGCGCTTGTACAGGGAGTACGTCGGTCCCGGCGGACCTTCGAACTACCGGCCTCAGAGCCGGCAAGCGGAGGAGCCCGGTGGGAACCGCCCGTAGCTTGAGAACTGCACAGTGGACGCGAGCATCTTTGATTTTTGTGGTCAAGTTTTTAAGAGCAATCGGTGGATGCCTTGGCATCAGGAGCCGAAGAAGGACGTAGTAGCCTGCGATAAGCCTCGGGGAGTTGGCAAACGAACCGTGATCCGAGGATGTCCGAATGGGGAAACCCAGCTGGAGTCATGTCCAGTTACCCATGCCTGAACACATAGGGCATGCGGAGGGAACGTGGGGAAGTGAAACATCTCAGTACCCACAGGAAAAGATATTCCGAGAGTAGTGGCGAGCGAAATTGGAACAGGCCAAACCGTAGGTGTGTGATAGCCGGCAGGCGTTGCACTTACGGGGTTGCGGGACTTGTCAGTCTGTACTGCCGTGCAGACAGAGAGTTACAAAATCGCGCTATAGTCGAACGACATTGAATGGTCGAGCACAGAGGGTGCCACTCCCGTAGACGAAATAGTGCGATCTCTCGATGAGTATCCCAAGTAGTACGGGGCCCGAGAAATCCCGTGCGAATCCGCAGAGACCACTCTGTAAGCCTAAATACTACCTGATGACCGATAGCGGACAAGTACCGTGAGGGAAAGGTGAAAAGTACCCCGGGAGGGGAGTGAAATAGTACCTGAAACCGATTGCTTACAACCCGTCGGAGCCTCCATAGCAGGGGTGACGGCGTGCCTTTTGAAGAATGAGCCTGCGAGTTAGCGGTACGTGGCGAGGTTAACCCGTGTGGGGAAGCCGTAGCGAAAGCGAGTCCGAAATGGGCGACTGAGTCGCGTGCCCTAGACCCGAAGCGAAGTGATCTATCCATGACCAGGTTGAAGCGCGGGTAAGACCGCGTGGAGGACCGAACCGACCTAGGTTGAAAACTGGGCGGATGAGTTGTGGATAGGGGTGAAAGGCCAATCAAACTTCGTAATAGCTGGTTCTCCCCGAAATGCATTTAGGTGCAGCGTCACGTGTTTCTTACCGGAGGTAGAGCTACTGGATGGCAGATGGGCCCTACAAGGTTACTGACGTCAACCAAACTCCGAATGCCGGTAAGTGAGAACGTGGCAGTGAGACTGTGGGGGATAAGCTTCATGGTCGAGAGGGAAACAGCCCAGACCACCAACTAAGGCCCCTAAGCGTATGCTAAGTGGGAAAGGATGTGGAGTTGCACAGACAACCAGGAGGTTGGCTTAGAAGCAGCCATCCTTGAAAGAGTGCGTAATAGCTCACTGGTCAAGTGATTCCGCGCCGACAATTTAGCGGGGCTCAAGCATACCGCCGAAGTTGTGGCATTTACATTTGTGCTTGGTCCGATGGCTTGACCATCGGATCCAGGCGTGTAGATGGGTAGGGGAGCGTCGTATGGCGAGAGAAGCGGCGGAGTGATCCAGCCGTGGATGCCATACGAGTGAGAATGCAGGCATGAGTAGCGAATGACGGGTGAGAAACCCGTCCGCCGAATGACCAAGGGTTCCAGGGCCAGGTTAATCCGCCCTGGGTAAGTCGGGACCTAAGGCGAGGCCGACAGGCGTAGTCGATGGACAACGGGTTGATATTCCCGTACCGGCGAAGAACCGCCCATACCGAATCCGGTGATGCTAAGCGCCCGAAGCACGGTTCGACTCTTCGGAGTTGTTCCGTGCGGAGCGCGCGACCCGAACCGGTAGTAGGTAAGCGTATTAACAGGGGTGACGCAGAAAGGTAACCGAGCGTGTCTTATGGCTTGGCACGTCCAAGGTTGTAGGGCGAGGTATAGGCAAATCCGTACCTCATATGCCTGAGAACTTAAGGTGACAGCGAATGCTGGAAATTGGCGATCCTATACTGCCTAGAAAAACCTCGACGCGAGGTTCTAGCCGCCCGTACCCCAAACCGACTCAGGTGGTCAGGTAGAGAATACTAAGGCGATCGAGAGAATCGTGGTTAAGGAACTCGGCAAAATGCCCCCGTAACTTCGGGAGAAGGGGGGCCTGAGGCGTGAACACCCTAGCGGTGGGAGCGTTTGAGGGCCGCAGAGACCAGGGAGAAGCGACTGTTTATTAAAAACACAGGTCCGTGCGAAGTCGCAAGACGATGTATACGGACTGACGCCTGCCCAGTGCTGGAAGGTTAAGAGGACGGGTCAGCTCTTCGGAGCGAAGCTCAGAATTTAAGCCCCAGTAAACGGCGGTGGTAACTATAACCATCCTAAGGTAGCGAAATTCCTTGTCGGGTAAGTTCCGACCTGCACGAATGGCGTAACGACTTCTCCGCTGTCTCAACCGCGAACTCGGCGAAATTGCACTACGAGTAAAGATGCTCGTTACGCGCAGCAGGACGGAAAGACCCCGGGACCTTTACTATAGTTTGGTATTGGTATTCGGTACGGCTTGTGTAGGATAGGTGGGAGACTTTGAAGCAGCCACGCCAGTGGTTGTGGAGTCATCGTTGAAATACCACTCTGGTCGTTCTGAATATCTAACCTCGGTCCGTAATCCGGATCAGGGACAGTGCCTGATGGGTAGTTTAACTGGGGCGGTTGCCTCCTAAAATGTAACGGAGGCGCTCAAAGGTTCCCTCAGTCTGGTTGGTAATCAGACGTCGAGTGTAAGTACACAAGGGAGCTTGACTGTGAGACTGACAAGTCAAGCAGGGACGAAAGTCGGAACTAGTGACCCGACGGTGGCTCGTGGAAGCGCCGTCGCTCAACGGATAAAAGGTACCCCGGGGATAACAGGCTGATCTTGCCCAAGAGTCCATATCGACGGCATGGTTTGGCACCTCGATGTCGGCTCGTCGCATCCTGGGGTCGTAGTCGTTCCCAAGGGTTGGGCTGTTCGCCCATTAAAGCGGTACGCGAGCTGGGTTTAGAACGTCGTGAGACAGTTCGGTCCCTATCCGCTGCGCGCGCAGGAAATTTGAGAAGGGCTGTCCCTAGTACGAGAGGACCGGGACGGACTAACCTCTGGTGTGCCAGTTGTTCTGCCAAGAGCACGGCTGGTTAGCTACGTTGGGAAGGGATAACCGCTGAAAGCATCTAAGCGGGAAGCCTGCTTCAAGATGAGATTTCCATGGGGCTTGCCCCGAGAGGCTCCCAGCTAGACTACTGGGTTGATAGGCCGGATGTGGAAGTGAGGACTAACGACTCATGAAGCTGACCGGTACTAATATGCCGATAACTTGATTACTCATTCAGAATTGAATGATGCTACGCGTCCACTGTGCGGTTCCCGAGATACGGTCGGGTAACCGATGACATCTCCATAGAGTTACGGCGGTCATAGCGAGGGGGAAACGCCCGGATCCATTCCGAACCCGGAAGCTAAGCCCCTCTGCGCCGATGGTACTGCGTGGGAGACTGCGTGGGAGAGTAGGTCGCCGCCGGACAACTTTTCGCTGAGGGCCACCCAGATTTTTCTGGGTGGCCCTCAGTCGTTTCCAGAGGTGTTTCAACCGGTTCTGCGGATGTTTCAACTCGATAGGGTGTAGCCGGTTCAGTCGAAGGTTCAGTGAGGCGACAGTGCGATCAGGTCAAACAGGCGGCGGCTCGCGCAGCCGGCCGGAAGGGTTCCGCGGGGACAGCGGGTCAAGGACGTCTCGGAGCGGGTCGGCCCGTTCGGGACGCACGGGCGAATCCGAAAGGGCGCGCCGGCCCCGCGAAGCCGAACGCGCCGAGCGGGTTCCCGATCCCCCGATCGATCCCGACGTGGAGGCCACGGATCTGGACCGGGCTGCCCGGTCCAGGTTGCGCACCCTGTCCAAGGACAACGCCGAGGGTGTGGCCAAGCACCTGGTGATGGCGGGTGCTCTGCTCGATACCGATCCGCAGCAGGCCTACGCCCACGCCCAGGCTGCCCTGCGCCGGGCCGGCCGGGTGGACGTGGTGCGGGAGGCCGTGGCTCTGACCGCCTATGCGTTGGGGAACTATGCGGAGGCGCTGCGTGAACTGCGTACTGTCCGCAGGCTCAGCGGGGTGGACGCCCACCGGGCCATCGAGGCCGACTGCGAGCGGGGTCTGGGCCGGCCGGAGCGCGCGCTGACCCTGGCCGCCGAGGCACCGCCGGGCATGAGCGCGGTGGACAGAGTGGAGCTGGCAATCGTGGCCTCCGGTGCACGGATGGATCTGGGCGAGCCCGAAGCCGCGCTGGTGACGCTGGACGGCGTCGCAGGTGTGGGCGGGCCGGCTGAGCAGATCCGGGTGAGCGAGCAGCGTGTCAACGTCCTCCGGGCTCTGGGGCGTGAGGCCGAGGCGACGGCTCTGCAGGCGGAGTTGCCCGAACACGAAGATGAGGACGTGGTCTTCCTGGAACTACCCGGGGATGAGCACCGCGGCCGGGCTCACCCACGGTGACCGGCCTGAGCGGGAGCACCGCGCCGTTGCAGGACATCTTCGACTGTGCCCTGCTGGACCTGGACGGCGTGGTCTATGTCGGCGCCGACGCGGTGGAGCATGCTCCGGCGGCGATTCAGGTGGCGCGCGCCGGGGGCATGCGCACGGTGTTCGTCACGAACAACGCCGCCCGCACCGCCCAGACTGTGGCCGACCATCTCACCGACCTCGGTGTGCCGACCGGCCCCGAGGAAGTGACGACGGCCGCGATGGCGGCTGCCGCACTCATCAGTGCCGAGGCGGATGAGCACACCCGCGTCCTTGTGATCGGTGGCACGGGTCTGCGCCAGGCCATCACTGACGAGGGGCTGCACCTGGTGGAATCCGCCACGCAGTCACCGACGGTCGTCGTCCAGGGGTTCACCCCCGAGATCGCATGGCACGACCTCGCCGAGGCCGCCTATGCCATTGCGGCAGGCGCCCAGCACGTGGCGTCCAACCTGGACGCCTCACTCCCCACTGAACGCGGATTCGCGCCCGGGAACGGAGCCCTGGTGGCGGCGGTGGTGGCCGCCACCGGCAAACAGCCGCGAAGCACCGGCAAACCCGGACCCGAGATCTTCCACCAAGCCGCCCGGGCGAGCGGTGCGCAGCGACCACTGGTGGTGGGGGACCGGCTCGATACCGACCTGGCCGGAGCCCGCGCCGCGCAGATCCCGGGACTGCACGTGTGTACCGGGGTGGACGGACCCACCCAGGTGCTCCGCGCCGTCGTCGCTCATCGTCCCGCCTTCCTCGGCCTGGATCTGCGCGCGCTCGCCCAGGTGCACCCCGAGCCCACCCGCGCAGAAGGGTGGTGGACCTGCGCCGGCGCGGCAGCCCGGATCAAGGGTGAAGCGGTAGTGCTCCGCAGGGACGGTGGCGACGTGAGGCTCGGGGAGCAGACGAACGAGATGGACGTGGATGAGGTCCGGGCCGCAGCAGCGGCCGCCTGGGAGGCCAGCGACGCGGCGGGAGTGGACTCGGTCCTGCCCGTGGATCTCCCACATGTGCGCATGGTCGACCAGGGCTGAGCACCGATCACGGTAGCGTGGGCACCGAAAGGAGGCAGGAGGTGAGCAGTGCAACCGAACACCCGAAGATCGCGGCAGCGCTGCGTGCCGTGGCAGACCTTCCCGAAACGGACCTGCCTGCGCACGTTCCCGCCTTCGAGGCGCTGTACCGGACCCTGCAGGACCGGTTGGCCGAAGCAGAGAACTGACGTGTCGCGACGCGTGCGCCTGGATGCCGAACTGGTGCGCCGGGGTCTGGCCCGGTCGCGCCAGCACGCGGCCGAGTTGATCGGCGCCGGCCGGGTGCTGCTGGACGGGCAACGCGCCACCAAAGCCGCCACTCAACTGCTGCCCGCCCAGCCTGTCCGCCTGCTTCCGGCCGACCAGGACGCCGCCCCGGAGTACGTCTCCCGAGGCGGACACAAACTGGCCGGCGCCCTGGATGCGCTCGGCGAGCGGGCACCGCGGGTGCGGGGCCGCCGAGTGCTGGACGCCGGAGCCTCCACGGGCGGATTCACCGATGTACTGCTCCGGCGCGGCGCCGCGCACGTGGTCGCCGTCGACGTGGGTTATGGCCAGTTGGACTGGAAACTGCGCACCGATGAGCGGGTCACGGTGCTGGACCGTACCAATGTGCGCTCCCTCGTGCCGGATCAGGTGCAGCCGCCTCCGGAGCTCATCACCGCCGACCTTTCCTTCATCTCCCTGACGCTGGTGCTGCCCGCACTACTCGCGCTGAGCGCTGACCGGGCCGACCTGCTGCTCATGGTCAAACCCCAGTTCGAGGTGGGCCGGGAGCGCCTGGGCTCGGGCGGGGTGGTGCGGGAGGAGAGTCTGCGCGCCTGGGCCGTGGCCGAGGTGGCCCGGTGCGCGACCGGGCTCGGTGCTGGTGTGCTGGCCGTGGTGCCCAGCCCGCTACCCGGGCCCAGTGGCAATGTGGAGTACTTCCTGCACCTGCGTCACGGCGCCGCGAGGGGTCCCGTGGCGCTGGCGGGGGAGGAACTCGCCGAAGCGATCAACACCGCGATCCGGACCGGGCCGGCTGGGGCGGTCTCATGACACGACGTTTTCTGGTGCAGGCCCACCCGCACCGGGCCGCGGCCAAGCGTGCCGCGGCGCTGGTTGCCGAGGAGTTGGGCCGCTACGGCATCCAGGCGGTCTGGCAGGCCGACGACGACGACCTGGAACTCGCGATCGTGCTCGGCGGGGACGGCACCATCCTGCGCACCGTCGAACTCACCCGCTCCCGGCCCACGCCGCTGGTGGGTATCAACTTGGGTCACGTGGGTTTTCTGGCCGAGTACGAGGCGGAACAACTCACCGACCTGGTCCGCCGTGCCGCCGAGCAGGACTACACCGTCGAGGAGCGCATGACCCTGGACGTCACCGTGCAGTATCCGGACGGCTCCACCCGCTCGGGATGGGCGGTCAACGAGGTCTCGGTGGAGAAGGATCAGCGCGAGCGGATGATCGAGGTGGCGCTGGGCATCGACGGGCGGGCGCTGTCCACCTTCGGCTGCGACGGGGTCGTGCTGGCCACCCCCACCGGCTCCACCGCCTACGCCTTCTCCGCCGGTGGTCCGGTCGTCTGGCCCGATGTGGAGGCCATGCTGATGGTGCCGGTCAGCGCGCACGCGCTGTTCGCCCGGCCGCTGGTGGTGGGGCCGAACTCCAGGATGTCGGTGGAGGTCCTCTCCCGCAGCCTGACCCGGGCGGTGCTGTGGTGCGATGGCCGGCGGCGACTGAGCGCGCCGCCAGGTGCGCACATCGACGTGCTGCGCGGCCAGCGGCCGGTCCGCCTGGCCCGGTTCAACACCGCACCCTTCACCGCACGGCTGGTGCACAAGTTCAACCTGCCCGTCCAGGGCTGGCGCGGGACGGGGCAGCAGAGTTGATCGAGGAACTGTCCATCACCGACCTGGGCGTGATCTCTGCCGCACGGATCGAACCTGCACCGGGCCTGACGGTGATCACCGGTGAGACCGGAGCAGGCAAGACGATGGTGCTCAGCGGGCTCGCACTCATCCTGGGCCGCAAGGCCGACTCCGCCGCGGTCCGCCCCGGAGCGGAGCAGGCCACGGCCGAGGGCCGGCTGGTCCCACCACCGGGGCACCCGGCGTTACGAGTGGCCACCGACGCCGGCGCCCTCCTGGACGCCGGCGCCCTCCTGGTATCGCGCAGCGTCTCGGCCACCGGCCGCTCCAGGGCCCACCTGGGTGGTCGCTCGGTGCCGGCCGGACTGCTTACCGAGGTGGGGGAGTCCCTGGTCACCGTGCACGGCCAGAGCGACCAGCACCGGCTGCGCTCCACGGCCCACCAACGGGCCGCGCTGGACGACTTCGCCGGCCACGCCGACACCCTCAGGTCCTTCGCCCGCGCCCACCGGCAGCGGTTGGCGGCCGAGCACGCACTGGCGGACTGGGACGCCGACGAGGGGCAGCGGGAAGCCGAGTTGGATCATCTGCGCAGCGCCGTGGCGCAGGTACAGGAGTTGGAACTCCAACCCGGTGAGGACGCCCGGCTGCGGGTAGAGTCGGAACGGCTGGCCAACGTTGAGGACCTGCGCCTGGCCGCGACCAGCCTCTCGGCGGCACTGTCCGGTGGCCCGGACGCCGAGGGCGTGCACGTGCTGGCCCTGCTGGAGCAGGCCCACCGGCAGGTGGAGGCGGCCACGGGTTTCGATCCCGATATCGCCGACTGGGCCACCCAGCTGGACCAGGCGACGTCCGTGCTCTCGGACCTGGCGGGCGAAGCCGCCGGGTACCTGGCCCGGCTCGAGGCCGACCCGGCCCGGTTGGACCTGGTGCACCAGCGCCGCGCCTCGATCGCCCAGGCCGCCCGCGCCTACGCACCGGTGCAGGAGGCCGACGCCGACTCCGATGCCGCCGACCGGCTGCTCGCCTTCCTCGAGCGGGCCGAAGAACGCATCGCCGATCTCACCGCACCGGGGGCGGGGCGTGAAGGGCTGGTCGCGCATCTGGCCGAGCGGACCGAGGCCGCCGAGACGCTAGCCACCACCATCACCCGGGGCCGCCAACGGGCAGCCGAGACCATGTGCGCGGCAGTGCAGTCCGAACTGGCGAGCCTGGCCATGACCGGGGCCTCACTGCAGGTGGAACTGCAGCCGCGGACCGAGCCGGGCGAGCACGGCGCCGAGGATGTCCGGTTCCTGCTCACCCCTCATCCCGGGGCACCGGCCCGGCCCCTGGGCAAGGGAGCCTCCGGCGGGGAACTGTCCCGGGTGATGCTGGCCATCGAGGTAGCCCTGGCCCGATCGAGGGCCACCGATGCCGAGCCGCTGCCCACGTTCGTCTTCGACGAGGTCGATGCCGGGGTGGGCGGCCGCGCCGCCATGGAGGTGGGCCGCCGGCTGGCCGAGCTCGCCCGGCACGCCCAGGTGATCGTGATCACGCACCTGGCGCAGGTAGCCGCGTTCGCGGAGAAACACGTGGTCGTCACCAAGCGCACGGACGCCCAGAGCCTGACCAACAGTGATATCGAGCACGTGTACGGTGAGCGTCGCGAAGCCGAACTGGCCCGTATGCTCTCCGGCGAGGAAGATTCGCAGGCCGCCCGTCAGCATGCCGCTGACCTGCTGGCCCGTACGCACGTGCGACCATAGATCGGATGAGAACCCTGTCCAAACGCGCCGGCACCGACGACACGCCCACGACGGGTGATCTGCTCAGCGTGCGCGTCGACAGCCGGACCAAGTCGCTGACCAAGCGCCTCAAACCCGGTGAGGTCGCCGTCATCGACCACATCGACATCGACCGGGTCTCGGCCGAGGCGCTCGTCGCCTGCCGGCCGGCCGCGGTACTCAACGCCGCGGTCTCCATCTCCGGGCGTTACCCCAACCTGGGCCCGCAGATCCTGATCGAGGCCGGCATCCCGCTGCTGGACGACTTGGGCTCGGACGTGATGACCCTCTCGGAGGGCAGCAAGGTACGCCTGGAGGCCGACACCGTCCTCGACGCCGAGGGCTCGATGGTGGCCGAGGGCACCGAGCAGACCCCAGCGATGGTCGAGGAGGCGATGGAGGAGGCCCGGGCCGGACTCTCCGTCCAGTTGGAGGCCTTCGCGGCCAACACCATGGACTACATGCGGGCCGAGCGCGAACTGCTCCTGGACGGGGTCGGAGTTCCCGAGGTACACACCGACCTAGAGGGCCGGCACGTCCTGATCGTGGTACGCGGCTATCACTACCGGGAGGACCTGAGCATGCTGAGGTCCTATATCCGCGAGTACCGGCCGGTGCTGATCGGGGTGGACGGCGGAGCCGACGCGATCCTGGAATCCGGCCTCAAACCCGACATGATCGTCGGGGACATGGACTCGGTGTCCGACAGGACCCTGCTCAGCGGCGCCGAGATCGTGGTGCACGCCTACCGGGACGGCCGGGCACCGGGCCGGGAGCGCGTGGAGAAACTCGGCTTGGAACCGGTGGTGTTCCCCGCCACCGGCACCAGCGAGGACGTCGCGATGCTCCTCGCCGATGACAAGGGTGCCGAACTCATCGTGGCCGTGGGCACCCACGGCACCCTGGTGGAGTTCCTCGACAAGGGCCGGGCCGGAATGGCCTCCACCTTCCTGACCCGTCTGCGCGTGGGCGGCAAACTCATCGACGCCAAGGGCGTCTCGCGCCTGTACCAGCACCGCATCTCCAACTGGCAACTCACCGGCCTCATCCTGGCCGGCCTGGCCGCGCTGATCACCGCGCTGGCCGTCACCCCCGCCGGCCAGACCATTTTCGGGATCCTGCTCACCCGCCTCGATGACATCCTCTCGTGGTTCCGCGGCCTGTTCGCGGCGATGTTCTGAAGCCGGCCATGCGAGAGAAGGACTGCACGTGATCGATTTCCGCTACCACATCGTCTCCCTGATCGCGGTGTTCATGGCACTGGCCGTGGGCATCGTGATCGGCGCCGGTCCGTTGCGGGACTACCTGGCCGAGGAACTGTCCGGGCAGGTGGACCAACTCCGGGTGGAGCGAGAGGACCTGCGCCAGGCTCTGGACGAGGCCGAGGCCGACGGCGCCGAAACCGCGCAGTTCGTGGCGGCCGCCAGCCCGGTACTGCTCAGCGGGGCGCTCGAGGGCCGCACCGTCGCCGTCGTGGAACTTCCCGGCGCCGGGGCTGACGCGGTCGATGCTGTGCTGGCCCGTCTGGACCAGGCCGGTGCCGAGGTGACCTCGCGCACCGTGCTGGCCGAGGGCTGGACCGACCCCGGTCAGCGCGCCTTCCGGTCCGGGATCGCGGGCAACATCGCCGCCTACCTCAACCCCCAGCCGGACGACGACACCGGCGCCGATCAGATCCTCGGGATGGCCATGGGGCAGGCCCTGACGCTGCGGGACCCGGATAACACCGGCCAGGCCTCCGAGCAGGCCGAGGCGATGTATGACCTGTTGATCTCCTCCGACCTGATCGAGGAGATCGAAGCCCCCAGCGCCCCGGCCTACGCCACCGTGGTGATCGACGGCACCGAGGAGGTCGAGGACGTCGAACTGGCCGGCCAGACCAACGTGGTGCTGATCTCCACCCTCACCGGGCTGGCCCGAACCGGGGAGGGCAACGTACTCGCCGGTGCCGCACGCGAGGAGGGTAGCCTGGTGCTCGCGGTGCGCGAGCAGGAGGCGCTCAGCGAGGCGATGAGCACCGTGGACGGGGTGGATCTGATCACCGGGCAGGTGACCGTCCCGCTGGCCCTGGCCGCTGATATCGCCGGGTCCGGCGGGGCCTACGGCACCACCGACAGCGCCGAGGAGGGTTTCCCGAGCACCACTATGCTCCCCCCACCCGACCCCGAGGACTTCGCACCGGGCTCACCCGATGCCCCGGAGACCGACACGGACACCGAAGCCGGCGAGGGTGCCGAGGACGGCGAGGCCGCTGACGAGCAGGGCGATGGTGCCGAGCAGGAGGACACCGGCGCCGACGGGGTGAACGAGGGATGAGCAGGCTGGCCGCGTCCGCACTTGGTGCCGGCCTGACGGCCAGCCTCAGCGAGATCCTGCGCTCGACCCTGCCTGCGGGTACGCCGCGCTGGACCCGATCGAACTTCCGCGGTAACCAGGTCAGCCTCACCGGTGGGCTGTCCACGGCAGCCGGGGCGGTCGCGAGCGCTGCCGGTGCCGGCGGTCGCGCGGGCGCGGCCGCGGTCGTGACCGCCGGCACCGCCGGTGTGCTCGGCGCGCTCGATGACCGGGAAACCGACAGCGTGGACAAGGGACTGCGCGGCCACGTACGAGCGCTTGCGCAGGGCCGGTTGACCACCGGGGGGGCCAAACTCCTGGGGATCTCCGGCGCCGCGTTGATCGGCGCCATGATCGGCACCGCAGCCGGGCGGCGTGGCTCCGGGCCAGCCCCCGGGCGGCTGGCCCGGGGCGGGGATGTGCTGACCTCGGCGGCGCTGATCGCCGGCACCGCGAATCTGCTCAACCTGTTCGATCTGCGGCCGGGCCGGGCGCTCAAGGTTGCCGGTGCCCTCAGCCTCGGACCGGCGCTGGGCCGTAGCCCGGGCGCCCCGCTGGCCACCGGTGCGCTGGCGGTGGCGGCCGCCTCGTGGCACACCGACCTGACCGAGGAGACGATGCTGGGGGATGCCGGGGCGAATGCCCTGGGAGCCCTGGTCGGCACGGCCCTGGCCCTGCACCCCAGCGCCGGGCTGCGCACCGGCGTGCTGGCCGGCGTGGTGGGCCTGACCCTGCTGAGTGAGAAGGTCAGTTTCTCCCGGGTGATCGAGTCTGTGCCGGCGCTGCGCGCACTGGACACCTGGGGTCGGTCCGGGTGAGGCTGCGCTACCTGCTCGGTGGGATCGCGGGGGCGGCGACGCTGATCGCTGCCCTGACCGTGGTCTCCCGGGTGCTGGGGTTCGGCCGTTGGCTGGTGCAGTCGGCCACCGTGCAGGCCAGCGCCACCGGCACCGCCTACGGGGCGGCGAACCTGGTGCCGAACGTGCTCTACGAGGTGGTCGCCGGAGGGGCTCTGGCCGGAGCGGTCATCCCGGTGCTGGCCGGGCCCATCGCCCGCCGGCTGCGCGGTGAGGTGAACCAGATCGCCTCCGCCCTGCTCACCTGGGCAGTGATGGTGCTGACCCCGGTGGCGCTCCTGCTCGGGCTGTTCGCCCGCCGGATCGCCACCCTGCTGCCGACCCCGCAGGGGGCCGATGGTGCCGCGCAGGTGGAGTTGGTCACCTACTTCCTCATCGTGTTCTCCCCGCAGGTGGTGCTCTACGGAATCGGGGTGGTGCTCACCGGGGTGCTCCAGGCGCACAAGCGATTCCTGGCTCCCGCGCTGGCGCCGATCCTGTCCACGCTGATGGTGATAGCGACCTATGTCGCCTTCGGCTACCTGGCGAACGGGCTGCAGGATGAGCCCGGGCGTCTGTCCGAGACCGCCCTGGCGGTGCTGGCCTGGGGGACGACCGCAGGAGTGGCCGTCATGGCGCTGCCGTTGCTGATCCCGGTCTGGCGCTGCGGCGTACGGCTGCGTCCGCGGTTGCGGTTCCCGCCCGGGGTGGCCGCACGGGCCCGCGCTCTCGCCCTGGCGGGGGTCGGTGCGCTGCTGGCCCAGCAGGTCTCGGTGGTGGTGGTGATGCTGCTGGCGCTGAACGGCGGCGTGGACGGCACCATCAACCTGTTCCAGTGGTCCCAGGCGGTGTACTGGTTGCCCTACGCGGTGCTCGCGGTGCCGCTGGCCACCGCCGTCTATCCGCGATTGGCCGAACTAGCCAGCCACTCCGACCTGGCCCCCTTCGCCCGGGTCGCCGAGACCTCCACCCGGGCCGTGGTCGCGGTCTCCTTCGCCGGGGTGGCCGGCCTGATCGCGGTAGCGCCGGCGATCGCGCAGGTCTTCGCCACCTGGAACGACACCACTGGGATGAGCCAGGCGCTGACCTGGATGGCGCCGGGGGTGGTGGGCCTGTCGCTGACGTTCCACGTCACCCGGGTGTTGTACGCGATGGACCGCAGCCGCGCCGCGCTGGCTGCCACCTCACTGGGGTGGGCGGTGGTCTCGGTGGCCTGCCTCGTCGGCGTGTTCGCCTGGGCACCGGAGGGAGGGGACGGGCCGGGCACCCTGGCCGCGCTCGGGCTGGGCCACAGTGTGGGGATGACGGTCGCGGCGGTCGCGCTGCTGGGGGCATTCGCGAACGTGGTGCACCGGCGCGTACTCGGTGCGATCGGCCGCTCGGTGGCGGTGGCCGGCGCCGGGACCCTGGTGGGGGCGATGGTCGGGCGGTTCGCCACCGCGGCCGTGCTGGACCTGGCGGGGCACTCACTGATCTCGGCGATCATGGCCGGTCTGCTCGGGGCGGTGGTCTCGATGGGGCTGGTCGGCCTGGCCGTGGCCGCGGGCGACCGCGGCACCGTCAACGTCTTCCGGAGGGTTCGTGGCTGACCTACATGTCCTGCAACTGACCGGCACCACCACCGGGGGTGCCGGCCGGCACGCCCAGGACCTCACAGCCGGGCTCCGTGAGGCCGGCCACCGGGTGGTGCTGGCCGGCCCGGCCGATGTGGTGGCCACGACCGAGGCGCCCACGCGGGTGGTCGACATCGCCGAGCGGCCCAGACCCTCCGACCTCCGGGCGATCGGCCGGATCCGGGCACTTTCCCGCGGTGCCGACGTGCTGCACGCCCACGGATTGCGTGCCGGCGCCCTGGCCGCGTTGGCGCTGACCGGCCGGCGAGGCCCCGGGCTCGTGGTCACGTTGCACAACAAGCCCGTCGGGTCAGCGCGGGTACGCGCGGTGGGCGCCGTGCTGGAACGGCTGGTGACACGCCGCGCCCAGGTGGTCCTGGGCGTCAGCGGGGACCTGGTGGACCGCGCCAGGGACCTGGGTGCCGCCCACGCCGAGCGGGCCCTGGTGCCGGCCCCGTTCCCCCCGGGGCGACCCGCCGGGGAGGATGATGCCGGACCGGGCACCGAGGCCCTGATGGCCCTGCGCCGGGAGTTGGGCCTGCCCGAGGACGCGCCGGTGGTGCTGACCCTGGCGCGGCTCGCACCGCAGAAGGGTCTGGATCTGCTCATGGAGACCGCGGCGCTGCTGGTCGAGCGGGTGCCGCAGGTGCACTGGCTGGTCGCCGGCGGCGGGCCGATGCTGCAGGACCTGCGCCGGCGCGCGGGGGAGGCGGGATTGCCGGTGCACGTCCTGGGTCACCGCAGCGACGCCCCGGAACTGCTCGCCCTTGCCGATGTGGTGGTCTCGACCAGTTCCTGGGAGGGGCAGCCGCTGAACCTGCAGGAGGCCTTGCGCGCGGGCCGGCCGATCGTGGCCACCGATGTGGGTGGCACCGGGGAGGTGACCGGGGATGCCGCGCTCCTGGTGCCCTACGGGGACGCCGCCACGATGGCCGAGCGCGTCAGCGCGGTCCTGACCGACGCCGCTCTGGCTACGGAACTGGGTGCGGCTGCGCGTCGTCGTCGGGGCGAGCTCCCCGGCCGCGCCGATACGCTCGCCCAGATACAACGCTGCTACCGAACCCTGGTCTGATCGGTTAGAGTGGGAGTCCGTGGTGATCTCTTCGGACCGGCTTCCCGGCAACCTGCCCCCCGTTCCCCGGCACATCTTCGTGACCGGCGGTGTGGCTTCATCCCTCGGCAAGGGCCTGACCGCCGCCAGCCTGGGCCAGTTGCTCACCGCCCGCGGCATGCGGGTGACGATGCAGAAACTGGACCCGTACCTGAACGTGGATCCCGGCACGATGAACCCCTTCCAGCACGGTGAGGTGTTCGTCACCGAGGACGGCGCCGAGACCGACCTGGACATCGGGCACTATGAGCGTTTCCTGGACGCGAACCTGAGCGCCGAGGCGAACGTGACCACCGGCCAGGTGTACTCGGAGGTGATCGCCAAGGAGCGCCGCGGGGAGTACCTGGGCGACACCGTGCAGGTGATCCCGCACATCACCGATGAGATCAAGCGCCGGATGCGTGCCCAGGCCACTCCGAGTGATGACCGGGAGGCACCCGATGTGATCATCACCGAGGTCGGGGGGACCGTCGGCGATATCGAGTCCCAGCCGTTCCTGGAGGCGGCCCGGCAGGTCCGTCAGGACATCGGACGGGACAACTGTTTCTTCGTGCACGTCTCGCTGATCCCCTATCTGGGTCCCAGCGGGGAACTGAAGACCAAGCCCACCCAGCACTCGGTGGCCGCGCTGCGCAGCATCGGTATCCAGCCCGATGCGATCGTGGCGCGGGCCGACCGGGACATCCCGGAGTCGGTCAAGGCCAAGCTGGCCGCGATGTGTGACGTCGATCGCGAGGCGGTCATCACCTGTATCGACGCTGCCAGCATCTACGAGATCCCCAAGGTGCTGCACTCCGAGGGGCTGGACGCCTACGTGATCCGGCGTCTGGGGATCCCGTTCCGGGACGTGCAGTGGGACACCTGGAACACGTTGCTGGAACGGGTTCACCACCCGGCCCACGCGGTCGAGATCGCGCTCGTGGGCAAGTACATCGACCTTCCCGATGCCTACCTGTCGGTGACCGAGGCGCTGCGCGCCGGAGGCTTCGCCGAGAACGCCCGGGTGAACATCCGGTGGGTCCCCTCCGATGCCTGTGCCACCCCCGAGGCCGCCCGGCAGGCGCTGGCCGGGGTCGACGGCGTGCTGGTGCCCGGCGGTTTCGGCGTCCGTGGCATCGAGGGCAAACTCGGGGCGCTGCGCTGGTCACGGGAGCAGCAGGTGCCCACCCTGGGCATCTGCCTGGGGATGCAGGCGATGGTGATCGAGTACGCGCGCAACGTGCTCGGGCTCGACGATGCCTCCTCCAGCGAGTTCGACCCACAGACGGACCATCCGGTGGTGGCCACGATGGCCGAGCAACGCCAGAACGTCGGCGGGGAGGGCCAACTCGGCGGAACGATGCGACTGGGGTCCTTCCCGGCGGTACTGACGCCGGGCTCCCTGGTGGCCCGTACCTACGACGCCGAGCACGTGACCGAGCGTCACCGGCACCGGTACGAGGTGAACAACGCCTACCGCGGGGACCTGGCCGAGGCCGGCCTGGTGATCTCGGGTCGGTCCCCGGACTCCGAACTGGTCGAGTTCGTCGAGCTCGACACCGAGCACCACCCCTACTATGTGGCCACCCAGGCCCACCCGGAATTCAAGTCCCGGCCCACCCGGGCCCACCCGTTGTTCCGAGGCCTGATCGGGGCAGCACTGGACCGGCAGCGCCAGACCCGTCTGATCGAGGTCGAGCCGGCGCCGCTGGCGGCCGGGGAGTGAGCGCGGCGGCCGGATTCGCCGACGAACCGGCGCGGCTCCGGACCGGCGACCTGGT
The DNA here is from genome assembly GCF_049725185.1 of Pseudactinotalea sp. Z1748. Classification (NCBI taxonomy): domain Bacteria; kingdom Bacillati; phylum Actinomycetota; class Actinomycetes; order Micrococcales; family Cellulomonadaceae; genus Pseudactinotalea; species Pseudactinotalea sp. Z1748. Next base: position 256,938 of record NZ_JBMPQB010000004.1, read on the forward strand.
GGAGATCCACCGCGGCGCCGTGATGGACCTGGTCAGCCAGGACGTGGACCTGGGCCCCGGCGGGCAGGTGGTGCGCGAGTACCTGCGCCATCCCGGGGCGGTAGCGATCGTGGCCCTGGATGAGGCCGGACGGATGCTGCTGCTGCGCCAGTACCGCCACCCCGTGCGCTCCTACCTGTGGGAGGTCCCCGCCGGCCTCCTGGACCAACAGGGAGAGGACCTGGTGGCCGCAGCGGCGCGGGAGCTGGCCGAGGAAGCGGATTTGCGCGCCGCTCGCTGGGACACCCTGGTGGACTTCTACACCAGCCCCGGTGGCTCGGACGAGGCGGTCAGGGTGTTCCTGGCCCGGGACCTGCACCCGGTGCCCACGCGCGACCGGTACCAGCGGGTGGCCGAGGAGGCCGGCATGATCAGCCGGTGGGTGGCCCTGGAGGAGGCGGTCGATGCGGTGCTGGCCGGCCGGATCCACAACCCCAGTACCGTCGCGGGCGCACTGGCCGCCCACGCCCTGGCCGGCCGCGACTGGGACGGTCTACGCCCCGCCGACGCCGCGTGGGTGCCGCGCTCAGGCTGCCTGTAGCGTCTCGGTCGCCGGGACCGGCTCGCGGACCCGCAGTCCGGTGACGGTGAACGTGACCGCGGCGATCAGCACCGCGGCGGCGAACAGGTGGATCCCCACCAGCAGTTCCGGGAGCCCGGTGAAGTACTGCACGTAGCCGACCACCCCCTGGGCCAGCGTCACCGCCAGGAGCACCCAGGTGCGGCGGCGCGCTCGGGTGAGTTCAGCACCGGCCCCCACGTTCGCCCGGGCCCGGTGCAGCAGCACCAGCAGGGCGATCACCGTGGCGGTGAATGCCCAGGCCGCACCGGCGTGCACCCGCGCCACCGAGACCGGGTCCACGGCGAACCGGTAGCCGACGTCCTGATCACCGGAGTGCGGGCCGGCGCCGGTGACGATCACCCCCAGGACCACCAGCACCGCGGTCACCAGCATCAGGACCACCACCAGGGTGCGTACCGGACCCAGACCCTCGGCCGCGAGCGGCCTGGGCGGGCCATCACCCTCGCGCAGGCGGGACAGCAGGTAGGACGAGGCGGCCACCAGCACACCGGAGAGCAGGAAGTGCGAACCGACCAGGGCCGGATGCAGTTCGAACCACACCGTCATCCCGCCCACGACCGCCTGGATGAGCACACCTGCGGCGATGCCGGCAGCGAGCGCTTCGAGCCCGCGGCGGCGCCGGTGCGGTTGCTTGCGCCCGGCCACCACCAGCAGCACCACCAGGGACAGGGCGACGACGAATACCACCGCGGCCAGGGCCCGGTTGCCGAACTCGATCGCTCCGTGGAAGTCGGTGGCGTCGCGCAGTTGTGGGGTGAACTGCCCGGGCTCACAGTTGGGCCAGGTGGAACAGCCCAACCCCGAACCGGTCAGGCGGACCGCGCCCCCGGTGATGATGATGCCGATCTGGACCACGAGATTGGCCCAGGCGACTCCGGGGATCCAACGGCGCACACGTTCGACGTCCACCCGCCCAGGATACGTGGTGTGCGGGCGCCTCAATGCCAGCGGAACCAGCGCAACGCCCCGGCGGTGAGGACACCCGCCCACCCGATCAGGATGGCGGTGCACACCGCGACCGTGGCCACCTCCAGGCTCATCGCCGCGCGGAGGCCGTCGCCCAGCGCGGCCGAGGGCAGCCAGCGCGATCCGGTGGGTAACAGCACGCCGCCGCCGATCGCCATCAACACCCACAGCAGGTTCGACCCGGCCAGCACCGCCTCGGTCCGCAGCGTGCCGGCCACCAGCATCGCCAGCGCGGTGAAGGCCGCCGTCCCGGCGGCGAAGGGCAGCGCCCCGAGCGCGGCACCGGCCAGTGGTGGGCGCCAACCCAGTGTCACTGCGAGCGAGGCAAGTAGCGCCACCTGGAGCACCTGGATGAAACCCACCCCGAGAATCCGCCCGGCCAGCAGCCCGCCGCGGCCCAGCGGAGTGGTGGCGAGCAGCCGCAGGGCGCCGGCCCGCCGGTCGAACCCGGTGGCGATCGCCGGGCCGGTGAAGGCACTGGAGAGCACCGCCAGGGCGAGTACGCCGGGTGCGACCAGGTCGATCCGTTCCTGCCCGCCCGATACCGGCAGGGTGAAGACCTCGGTGCGGGCCAGCACCACCAGGAACAGGGCGGGCAGGATCGCGGTGATGAGCAACTGCTCACCGTGGCGCAGCGTGGTGCGCACCTCGAAGGAAGCCTGGGCCAGCACCCGCCGGGGTCGCGACGCAGCACCGGGACGCGGGGCGAGACCGAGCGTGTGGGTCATCGTTCCTCCGGCCCGGTCAGGTCCAGGAACACCTCGCGAAGGGCCCGCTCGGATGGCACGGACACATCGAGCCCGTGCTCGGTGGCCACACTGCGCAGCGCCCCGAGCGCCTCGGCATCGATCGGGCCGGTGATGTGCACGCGGTTGACGTCCTCGCCCGCGCCGGTCAACTCGCCGGGACTGCCGGCGGCGACCACCACACCGCGGTCCATGATCACCACCTGATCGGCCAGGGACTCGGCCTCCTCCATCACGTGGGTGCTCAGGATCACCGAGGTGCCGACTGCGCGCAGGCCCCGGACCAGGTCCCAGACCACCTCGCGGCCGTGGGCGTCCAAGCCGGCGGTCGGCTCGTCCAGGAACACCAGTTCGGGTCTGCCCACGATCGCCAGCGCCAGCGCCAGTCGCTGGCGCTGGCCCCCGGACAGACGCCGCACCGCGGTCCGGGCGAATTCCCCGATTCCGAGCAGGTCGGCCAGTTCGCCGGTGTCGTGGGGGTGGGCGTACAACCGGGCCACATGGTCCAGCAGGGCCCGGGCGTGGGCCATCACCGGCAGACCCCCGTCCTGGATCATCACGCCCACTCGGGGGCGCAACGCGACCGCGTCGGTGTGCGGATCCAGACCCAGCACCCGCACCCGTCCGGAGTCCGGGCGCAGCAAACCCTCACAGGTGAGCATCGTCGTGGTCTTGCCGGCGCCGTTGGGGCCCAGGATCGCGGTCACCTGGCCGGCCTCGGCCTGCCAGGACAGGTTCCGCAGCACCGGCACGGGGCCGAAGCTCAGGCTCACCTGCTCCAGGTGCACGCAGGGTGTGGACACGCCCGCCAGCCTAGCCCGGCCGTGCGTGTGGCCCGCGCCTGTGACGACACTCACTTAGGGCAGCCTTGCTTGCCAGGGGCCAATTTGGAAAGGACAATGTGAGGTAATTGCCCTAGCGGTGGGCGGAGGTGATGTGTGTGAGCGAGCAGGCCAGTGAGATCGAGGAGAGCACCCGGGAGCGGGTGCTGAACCTGGTGGTTCAGCGCGGGCCGGTGCGGGCCGCGGATCTCGCGACCGAGTTGGCCCTGACCTCCGCCGCGATTCGCCGGCATCTGATCGCCCTGGAGAGCGAGGGGCAGATCAGGGTGCGCCCGGAGAGCCCGCTGCACCCCCGCGGCCGGGGCCGGCCCGCCAAGCGCTACATCGCCACGGCCGAGGCCCGGCCCAGGCTCGACGATGGCTACTCCAGGGTTGCGCTGATGGCGATCGAGCAACTGCGGGACCGGCTGGGTGATGAGGCGGTGGAGCAGTTCGCGGACCGGCGCGCCGATGAGATGGTGGGCCGTTACCGGCAGGCGGTGGAGGCGGCCGGGCAGGACCCGGCCGATCGCGCCCGGATGCTGGCCGATCTGCTCAGCGCGGATGGCTACGCCGCGTCCACACGCCCGGTCGGTGCGAATCTGGCCATACAGTTGTGCCAGGGTCACTGTCCGGTCCATGCGATCGCGGCCCAGTACCCGCAGATGTGTGAGTCCGAGACCCGTGCGTTCTCGGAACTACTCGGAGTGCATGTGCAGCGACTGGCCACCCTGGCCGGTGGCGAGCACGTGTGCACAACGCACGTGCCACCCGGCGTTCCGCAGGTCAGCACACCGTCACACCATGACGACATGGAAGGAAATTCATGACGACCACCACACCGCAGGAGGCCGACAAGGCCCGTGAGCAGCTCAGCCAGGACGAGGCGATCGCGAGTTTCGGCGCCTACCAGTTCGGCTGGAGCGATTCCGATGACGCCGGTGCCTCGGCCCGCCGCGGGCTGAGCGAGGAGGTTGTGCAGGACATCTCCCGGCTGAAGGACGAGCCGGAGTGGATGCTCAAGCGGCGGCTGCGCGGTCTGAAACTGTTCGACAAGAAGCCGATGCCGGAGTGGGGCGCAGACCTCAGCGGCATCGACTTCGACAACATCAAGTACTTCGTCCGCTCCACCGAGAAGCAGGCCACCACCTGGGAGGACCTGCCCGAGGACATCAAGAACACCTATGACAAACTCGGCATCCCCGAGGCGGAGAAGCAGCGCCTGGTGGCCGGTGTGGCCGCCCAGTACGAGTCCGAGGTGGTCTACCACCAGATCAACGAGGAACTCGAGCGCCAGGGTGTCATCTTCATGGACACCGACACCGCGCTGAAGGAGCACCCGGAGTTCTTCGAGGAGTACTTCGGCACCGTGATCCCCACCGGCGACAACAAGTTCGCGTCATTGAACACCGCGGTCTGGTCCGGTGGATCGTTCGTGTACGTTCCGCCGGGCGTGCACGTGGAGATCCCCCTGCAGGCCTACTTCCGGATCAACACCGAGAACATGGGCCAGTTCGAGCGGACCCTGATCATCGCCGACGAGGGCTCCTCGGTGCACTACGTCGAGGGGTGCACCGCGCCGATCTACAAGACCGACTCGTTGCACTCGGCCGTGGTGGAGATCATCGTGAAGAAGGACGCCAACGTCCGGTACACCACGATCCAGAACTGGTCGCAGAACGTGTACAACCTGGTGACCAAGCGGGCCACCGTCGCCACCGGCGGCAGCATGGAGTGGGTCGACGGCAACATCGGGTCCAAGGCCACGATGAAGTACCCGGCGATCTACCTGATGGGTGAGCACGCCCGGGGGGAGACCCTCTCGGCCGCCTTCTCCGGCTCCGGTCAGCATCAGGACACCGGCGCCAAGATGGTGCACATGGCCCCGCACACCTCCTCCTCGGTGGTGTCCAAGTCCGTGTCCCGTGGTGGCGGGCGCTCCTCCTACCGCGGGTTGGTGCAGGTGCTCGAGGGCGCCACGCACGCCAAGTCGACTGTGCTGTGCGATGCGCTGCTGGTGGACACGATCTCGCGGACCGACACCTACCCCTACGTCGACGTGCGCGTGGACGATGTGGAGATGGGCCACGAGGCCACGGTGTCCAAGGTCAGCGAGGACCAGTTGTTCTACCTGATGTCCCGTGGGCTGACGGAGTTCGAGGCGATGGCCACGATCGTGCGCGGCTTCATCGAGCCCATCGCCCGGGAACTGCCGATGGAGTACGCCCTGGAGTTGAACCGGCTCATCGAACTGCAGATGGAGGGATCCGTCGGTTGATGACCAACGACGTCCAGTCCAGCACCGCACCAGACAAGGAATCCATGAAGACCGATCACACCCTCGCCGTCGCCGACGGTGCCCACAGCCACGCCGGTCCCGAACCAGCGGGACAGCGGTTCACCTCCTTCGCGCTCTCGGACTTCCCGGTACCCACCGGCCGGGAGGAGGAGTGGCGCTTCTCACCGGTGGACCGGTTCCAGTCCTTCTTCGGCGATGAGTTCAGCGGCCCGGCACCGACCGTCGTCGTGGACGCCGCCCCCGGCGTGCACAGCGAGCAGGTGGGGCGCGACGACGAGCGGCTCGGCCGCATCGGAGCGCCCACCGACCGGGTCTCGGCCGCGGCCTGGAACAACACCACCGAGGCCACGGTGATCACCGTGGCGGCCAACGCGACCCCGGATCAGCCCACCTCGGTGGCGATCACCGGTGCCGGCGGCACCGAACCAGGCGCCCAGCACGTGCTGGTCGTGGCGCAGGAGCACTCCGAGGCCACGATCATCCTGAACCACTTCGGCTCGGCCCAGTTGGCCCAGACCGTGGAGGTGGACGTGCGCGAGGGTGCCCGGCTCACCCTGGTGAGCCTGCAGGAGTGGGAGCGCGACAGCGTGCACATCAGTGCGCACCGGGCCAGGGTGGGCCGCAATGCCAACCTGCGCCACATCGTCGTCACCCTCGGGGGTGACGTGGTGCGGCTGACCCCCGACGTGGAGTTGGCCGAGCCCGGCGGTGAGGTGGAGAAGGTCGGGTTGTACTTCACCGACTCCGGCCAGCACCAGGAGCACCGCCTGCTGGTGGATCACGTGGCCCCGAACTGCATCTCCCGGGTGACCTACAAGGGCGCGCTGCAGGGGAAGGACGCTCACGCGGTCTGGATCGGCGACGTCGTCATCCGGTCCGAGGCCGAGGGCACCGACACCTACGAGCTGAACCGGAATCTGGTGCTCACCGAGGGTGCCCGCGCCGACTCGGTGCCGAACCTGGAGATCGAGACCGGCGAGATCGAGGGTGCCGGCCACGCCAGCGCCACCGGCCGGTTCGACGACGAGCAATTGTTCTACCTGCGCGCTCGTGGGATCCCCGAGACCGAGGCGCGCCGCCTGGTGGTGATCGGCTTCTTCGCCGAACTCATCAACCAGATCGCGGTGCCCGAGGTGACCGACCGTCTCACCGCAGCGATCGAAGAGGAGATCCGGCAGTACGAGGCTGTCTCGGCATGAGCGCCCAGTACGTATGCGACACCGGTGACCTCGAACCCGGGGAGGCGATGCGCGCCGACCTCGAGGACGTCGACGGGCGGCCCGTTCCGATCGCCATCGTGCGGGACGAGGACGGGAACTACCACGCGATCTCCGACATCTGCTCCCACGGCCAGGTCAGCCTGTCCGAGGGGGAGGTGGAGGAGGCCACGATCGAGTGCTGGTTGCACGGGTCGACCTTCGACCTGGCCAGCGGCAAGCCGCTGAGTCTGCCGGCCACCCAGCCCGTCCCCGTCTACTCCATCTGCGTGGAGGGCGACAACGTCCTCGTCGATATTGATGTGACCGTCGGCGCCAGCGCCTGAGAAACCTCCAGACCAAGGAAGAGAAGAAACCAGCACATGAGCAAGCTCGAGATCAAGAACCTGCACGTCAACGTCGGCACCCAGGACGGCCCCAAGCCGATCCTGAAGGGGGTGGACCTGACCATCAGCAGCGGCGAGATCCACGCCATCATGGGCCCGAACGGTTCGGGCAAGTCCACCCTGGCCTACGCCATCGCCGGACACCCCAACTACGAGGTCACCGACGGTGAGATCCTCCTGGACGGCGAGAACGTCCTGGAGATGGAGGTGGATGAGCGCGCCCGCGCCGGACTGTTCCTGGCCATGCAGTACCCGGTGGAGGTCTCCGGGGTGTCGGTATCGAACTTCCTGCGCACCGCCAAGACCGCCATCGACGGCCAGGCCCCGCCGCTGCGGACCTGGGTCAAGGACATGAACACCGCGATGGAGGGCCTGCGGATGGGCACCGACTTCGCCCAGCGGGACGTCAACACGGGCTTCTCCGGCGGTGAGAAGAAACGCCACGAGATCCTGCAGATGCAGTTGCTCCGGCCGCGGTTCGCGATCCTGGACGAGACCGACTCCGGCCTGGACGTCGATGCCCTGCGGATCGTGGGCGAGGGCGTCAACGCCGCCCAGGCCGAGACCGGCGCCGGCATCGTGCTGATCACCCACTACACCCGGGTTCTGCAGCACATCAAGCCCGACTTCGTGCACGTGTTCGTGAACGGTCGCATCGCCGAGGAGGGTGGCCCCGAACTGGCCGACCGCCTTGAGGCCGAGGGCTACGACCGGTTCCTGCAGGCGGTGTGATGACCTGCGCGCACCGCATCGAGCACCGGAGCGGACTCAGCGAGTCCGAACTGGCGGCGGTGCGCGCGGACTTCCCGCTGCTGCGCCGCACGGTCCGGGGTGGCCGTCCGCTGATCTACCTGGACACGGCGGCCACCTCGCAGAAGCCCGAGTGCGTCATCGACGCCGAGCAGGACTTCTATCACGCCCGCAACGCCGCCGTGCACCGCGGCGCGCACGCCCTGGCCGAGGAGGCCACCGAACTCTTCGAGCAGGCCCGTGCCGGGGTAGCCGCCTTCGTGGGGGCCGACGACGACGAGATCGTCTGGACCAAGAACGCCACCGAGGGCATCAACCTGGTGGCGTACGCGATGTCGAATGCCGCCGCCGGCCGCGGCGGCGCCGCGGCCCGGGCGCTGGCAGTGGGCCCGGGCGATGAGATCGTGGTGACCCAGGCCGAGCACCACGCCAATCTGGTGCCCTGGCAGGAGTTGTGTGCCCGCACCGGCGCCACCTTGCGCTGGATCGGTCTGGATGCCCAGGGACGGCTCGACCTGGCAGGCCTGGACGTGATCGGCCCGGCCACGAAGGTGGTCGCCTTCACCCACGCCTCGAACGTGACCGGAGCGATTACCCCGGTGGCGCCGATCGTGGCCGCCGCCGAGGCGGTCGGTGCCCTCACCGTGCTGGATGCCTGCCAGTCCGCCGCGCACCTGCCCCTGGACCTGCACGCCCTGGGGGTGGACTTCGCGGTGTTCTCCGGGCACAAGATGCTCGGCCCCACCGGTATCGGCGTGCTCTACGGCCGTCGTGAGTTGCTGGAGGCGATGCCCCCGGTGGCGACCGGGGGATCGATGGTGGAGGTGGTCACAATGACCGGGACCACCTACGCCCCGCCGCCACAGCGGTTCGAGGCGGGCACCCAGATGGTGGCCCAGGCCGTGGGCCTGCACACCGCGGTCGGGTACCTGCAGGAACTGGGCATGGAGGCACTGGCCGCCCACGAGGCCGCGCTCACCGAGCACCTGCTCACCGGTCTGAGCCGCATCGAGGGGGTGCGCGTGCTCGGACCGACCGAACCTGCGGACCGGCTCGCGGTGGTCTCCTTCGCGGTTGAGGGCATCCACCCCCACGACGTGGGCCAGGTGCTCGATGACGCCGGCGTGGCGGTCCGGGTGGGCCACCACTGCGCCCAGCCGCTGCACCGGCACCTGGGCGTGCCGTCCTCCGCGCGCGCCTCGGCCGGGGTCTACACCAGCCACGAGGACATCGAGCAGTTCTGCGCCCACCTGGCCCGGGCGCGCACCTTCTTCGAAGGAGCAGCATGAGCAACCTGGACCAGTTGTACCAGCAGGTGATCCTCGACCACGCCAAGCAGCGCACCGGGCACGGGTTGCGCGAGCGCGCCGACGGTGAGTCATTCCAGGTCAATCCGACCTGTGGTGACGAGGTGCGCCTGCAGGTTCACCTGGACACCTCTACCGGTGCGCCCCGGATCGGCGAGGTCACCTGGGAGGGGATGGGCTGCTCCATCTCACAGGCCTCCACCTCGGTGCTGACCGAACTGATCAGGGACGTCCCGGTGGTTCGGGCCGATGAGATCACCGAGGCGTTCCGGGCGTTGATGGACGGGCGTGGCCAGCCGCTCGCCGAAGCCCGGGCGGAAATACTCGGCGATGCCACCGCGTTCGTCGGGGTGGCCCGCTATCCGGCACGGATCAAGTGCGCGCTGCTGGGTTGGATGGCACTTCGGGATGCCACCGCGCAGGCGCTGGTTGCAGATTCGTCCGGGCCCGAGGACACTACGTGAGGAAGCGAGGCATGAGGAAACCATGACTGACATCGAGATCGAGAACGAGTACCAGCCCCCTGCGGGAGCACCGACCGCCGCGGACGTGGAAGAAGCGTTGCGCGATGTGATCGACCCCGAGCTCGGCATCAACATCGTCGACCTGGGCCTGGTGTACGGGGTCAGCCTGGACCAGAACAACCAGGCGATCATCGACATGACACTGACCTCGGCGGCGTGCCCGCTGACCGACGTGATCGAGGATCAGGCCGCCCAGGTCCTGGAGGGCATCACCGAAGGCTCCCGGATCAACTGGGTCTGGATGCCGCCGTGGGGTCCGGAGAAGATCACCGACGACGGCCGCGAGCAACTGCGGGCGCTGGGCTTCAACGTCTGAGCAGACCGGGGACGAAGCGGTGCACGCCCACGGCGATCACCGCCACCAGGATGCACTGGGCGACGTCGAAGGGGAACCGGGCCGACATGGTGGCGAACACCGCCCATCCGCCGACGTCGGTCCGGTCGAACAGGGTCCACAAGCCGCCGGTGTAGATCAGCACCAGACCGGCCAGGGCGGCGAAGAAGAACCAGCCGAAGAAGTACCATCCGGAGGTCACCGGTGAGCGCAACGTCGCGTGGCGGGCGCTGATCCACCCCGAGATCAACGCCGCCAGCGGCAAGGTGAGCAGCACCCCGGCCCACGGGCCGTCGGTATGCGCGGCGGTGCCATCGCCGGCCCAGGCGGCACCCACCAGGCCCATCACCAGGTAGAGCACCGCCGCCAGCAGCCCGCGCCATGGTCCCAGCACGGTCCCGGCCAGCAGCGCCGCGCCCACGAACAGCCACAGCGGCGCGGACAACACCCCGACCTCCCACTCCACCTGTGCCGCGACCGCGATCAGCAGTGCGGCCAGGGCGGTCACCGCGACCCCGGCGGCCACCTGGACCAGATTCACCTGTGCGGCCCGCCGGCTGAGCGGAGCCGCCTTCTCGGTGACCCACCGCGCCTTGGGCGTGCTGCGCTGCCACCCCTGGGCGAGTGCCTGCTCGGCCCGGCGCCATGCACCGGAGCGGGTGCGGGCCGACTCGGTGGCACCGGACCGCTCAGGATCGGTCCCACCAGCACCGGCCGCGGCAGGCGACGGTGCGCCCTCATCGACGGCGGTGCCCGGGCTGGGCACCCCGCGTACCGGGGTCGGATCGGCCGTACTCATGCTCTGCACCTTATCCGCCACCGTGCCCAGGTCGCCCGCGGTGGCCCGACCTGGGCGGGGAATTCCGATTGTCGGAACACCGATCGGGCCACCTACACTCGGCCCGGTGATCACCGCTACTGACGTCGAACTGCGAATCGGTGCCCGCCAACTGCTGCACGGCGCCACCTTCCGGGTCGACACCGGCGACCGGATCGGTCTCGTGGGCCGAAACGGGGCCGGTAAGACGACCCTGACCAAGACCCTGGCCGGCCAGCATCAGGCCAGCGCCGGGACGATCACCAGCACCGGTGAGGTGGGCTACCTGCCCCAGGACCCACGCACCGGGGACCTGCAGGTGGTCGCGATGGACCGGGTGCTGTCCGCCAGAGGGCTGGACGAACTGCTGCGCCGCGTCCGCAAGGCCGAGACCGACATGGCCAGCGACGACGAGGACACGCGCGAGCGGGCGATGGCCCGGTACTCCCGCCTGGACGCCGAGTTCACCGCCCAGGGGGGGTGGGCGGCCGAGTCGGAGGCCGCCCGGATCACCTCCAGCCTCGGGCTACCGACCCGGGTCCTGGCCCAGCAGTTGAGCACCCTGTCCGGGGGCCAGCGGCGCCGGGTGGAACTGGCCCGGATCCTGTTCTCCGGTGCCGAGACGATGCTGTTGGATGAGCCCACGAACCACCTCGACGCCGACTCGATCACCTGGTTGCGTGACTTCCTGGCCACCTATCCCGGTGGCTTCATCGTGATCAGCCACGACACCGACCTGCTGCGTGCCACCGTGAACAAGGTGTTCCACCTGGACGCCAACCGCGCGGAACTGGAGGTGTACAACCTGGGCTGGGACGACTATCTGGCTCAGCGCGAGACCGATGAGCGCCGCCGCCGGCGGGAACGGGCGAACGCGGAGAAGAAGGCGGCCACCCTGGTCGCCCAGGCCGAGAAGATGCGCGCCAAGGCCAGCAAGGCCGTGGCCGCGCAGAACATGTTCCGCCGGGCGGAGCGGATGCTGTCCGGCCTGGAGTCGACCCGGACGGCGGACAAGGTCGCCAACCTCCGGTTCCCGGACCCCGCTCCGTGCGGGCGGGTGCCGTTGTCGGCACGAGGGCTGTCCAAGAGCTACGGTTCCCAGGAGGTGTTCATCGATGTGGACCTGGACATCGATCGGGGCTCCAAGGTGGTGGTGCTCGGACTCAACGGTGCCGGGAAGACCACCCTGCTACGTCTGCTCGCCCAGGTGGAACAGCCCGACTCCGGCCAGATCAACCCCGGCCACGGGCTCAAGATCGGTTACTACGCCCAGGAACACGAGAACCTGGACACCGGTGCGACCGTGGTGGAGAACCTGCGCCGCAGCGCTCCGCACCTGACCGATACCCAGGTACGCAGCGTGCTCGGCTCGTTCCTGTTCTCCGGCGACGACGCCTTCAAGCCCGCGCGGGTGCTCTCCGGTGGTGAGAAGACGCGACTGGCGCTGGCGGTGCTGGTGGTCTCGGCCGCGAACGTGCTGCTGCTGGATGAGCCCACGAACAACCTCGACCCGGCATCCCGTGCGGAGATCCTGGAGGCGTTGCGCAACTTCACCGGTGCGGTGGTGCTGGTCAGCCACGACGAGGGAGCCGTGGCGGCGCTGGATCCCGAGCGGGTGCTGCTGTTGCCCGATGGCGACGAGGACCTGTGGAGCGAGGACTACGCCGAACTGGTCGCGCTGGCCTGAATCTGGTTCTCGATCGCCTCGTCCTCGTCGGTATCGGCCCGGCGGCGCACCGGGGCCGGTGCGCGCGGGTCCCGGGCCTCCCTGCGGGCCAGGACCACCAGGGCCACGTAGAGGCCGAGGGCGAAGACCCACCACTGCAACGCGTAGGACAGGTGCGACCCGAGGTCAGCGACCGGACGGGGGAGCAGGTTCAGTTCTGCCGGGACGACGTCGGAGCCCCCCTCGGTCTCGGCGGCCAACTGGCCGTAGATCCCCGTGGCGAGCACGTACCCGGCGCTGTCATCCTCCTCGGTGCCGGTGGCTGCCGTCAGGGCCTGGGTAGGGTTCAGCCGGTGTATCTGCCCCACGTCGAGCACCCGGGGCGAAGGCGCTTCTGCGGGGCGCAGCCGCATGGTGGTCGTGACCTGCCCGCTGGGTAGCTCCTGGGCTGCGGCGTGGTCGGCGAAGGTGTCGGTGGTGTACCAGCCCCGGTCCACCAGCACAGCCCAGTCCGGCCCGTCACCGGCGTCCACGGCCAGCACTCCCACCACGTGATCGGCCGGGTTGCCCGCAACCCCGCGCTGGGGCAGCACCACTACCTCCCCGAGATAGCGGCCCTGCACCTGCACCGGGCGCCACTGGTGCGCAGGATCCAACTCGGCACCCGGCCGGCTGACCAGGTCGGTCAGTGGAACGGGGTCCTGGTCGAAGTTCGCCTCGACCAGGGCGACCTGGTCGGCGCGACCCTGGTACCGGGACCACTGCCAGTACCCCAGTAGGGCGCAGACCACCGAGATGGCCACCGCCGCAGCGATCAGGCCGAGCCAGCGGCGGCTGGTCAGGAAGGAGTAGCGCGATGTCATGGGCCGGCGGGTCGTTCCTCCGGCGGCAGGTCGGCCAGGGCCACCGTCTCCCGGTGGAACCCGCGGGCGCCCAGGAAGTTCTCCAGATGGGTGCGGTGGTCCGGACAGGCCATCCAGATCTTGCGCCGTCCGGGGGTGTGCAGTTTCGGATTGTTCCACCGCAGCGCCCACTGCGCACCGGCGCGGCAGCCCTTGGCGCTGCAGATCAGGTCAGTCATGGCGCTGCTCCAACTCCACCCGACCGGAGGCGGTGATCTGCGGATCGGGCTCGGTATAGGGGGTGGCTCCGGTGGGTTTGTCCACGCTCTCGCTGCCCAGGGCCACCGCCACATAGGGCAGCACCACCGCCAGGACGATGCTCACCCAGCGCAGCCAACCCTCGGCGTAGACGGCCCCGACCAGCCCGGCGCACCTGATCCCCATCGTGATCAGGTACCGCCGCATCCGCCTGCTGTTGCGCACGCTGAGTGGTTCCGCGGCGTTGGTGACGGAGTGGACCTCGGGCATACCTGCCAGCCTACGCCGCGCGCGGCCATGATGACTCGCCGGGCCGTGCTCCGGTCCGTTCCCCGTGGGGCCGCCGGTGCACTACCGTCTATGCGCAGTTGCTAGTCGAAGGGATCAGCGTGAGCGAGCAGCACAGCAGTGATCAGCCCCGCACCGTGGTGGTGACCGGAGCCAACCGCGGGATCGGGTATGCGATCGCGCAGCGGTTCGCCGCGGCCGGGGAGAAGGTGGCCGGGATCCACCGCAGCGGCGAGGTGCCGCCGGGGGTCCTGGGCGTACGGGCCGACATCACCGACACCGACTCGGTGGACTCCGCCTTCACCACCATCGAGGCCGAACTGGGCCCGGTGCAGGTGCTGGTGGCCAACGCCGGGATGAACCGGGACATGCTGCTGCTGCGGATGAGCGAGGACGACTTCGCCGACGTCGTGGATGTCAACCTCACCGGCACGTTCCGGTGCGTCAAGCGGGTCAGCAAGGGGATGATCCGCCAGCGTGGCGGGCGGATCGTGCTGATCTCCTCGGTGGTGGGCCTGTACGGCTCACCCGGGCAGATCAACTACTCCTCGGCCAAGGCCGGCCTGGTGGGCATGGCCCGCTCGATCACCCGTGAACTGGGCGCCCGCGGCATTACCGCCAACGTCGTCGCACCCGGTTTCATCGACACCGCGATGACCGCCGAACTACCCGAACAGACCCAGGCGAAATACCTGGAGGCCATCCCTGCGGCCCGGTTCGGTGCGGTGGAGGACGTGGCCACTGCGGTGGAGTTCCTCGCCGCACCGCAGTCCGGTTACATCTCCGGGGCGGTGCTGCCGGTGGACGGCGGCCTGGGCATGGGTCACTGAGACGAACACGAGAGGTAGCGAGGACAGCATGGGACTTCTGGACGGAAAGAAGCTCTTCATCACCGGGGTGCTGATGGAGAGTTCGATCGCTTTTCATGTGGCGCGACTCGCCCAGAACGAGGGCGCTGACGTGGTGCTGTCCTCCTTCGGGCGGCAACTGCGCCTGACCCGGGCCATCGCGCGCCGGCTGCCGAAGGAGGCACCGGTGGTGGAACTGGACGTGACGTCCGCTGAGGACCTGGAGGCCCTGGCCGGGCGCGTGGGTGAGCACACCGACCACCTCGACGGCGTGGTGCACTCCATCGGGTTCGCCCCGCAGTCGGTGATGGGCGGGAACTTCCTGGACGGGCAGTGGCCGGACGTGGCCACCGCGCTGGAGGTCTCGGCGTACTCGCTGAAGTCTCTCGCGGTGGCGACCCGGCCGATGCTGCGGCCCGGCTCAGCGGTGGTGGGGCTCACCTTCGACGCCCGCTACGCCTGGCCGGTCTACGACTGGATGGGAGTGGCCAAGGCGGCCTTCGAGTCCACCGCCCGCTATCTCGCACGCGACCTGGGCCCGGACGGGATCCGGGTGAACCTGGTCTCGGCCGGCCCGATCCGCTCCACCGCCGCCAAGTCCATTCCCGGGTTCGCCCGGATGGAGGGCGCCTGGCCCGACCGGGCGCCGTTGGGCTGGGACGTGGACGACCCGGAGCCCACCGCCCGGGCGGTGGCCGCCTTGTGCTCGGACTGGTTCCCGGCCACGACCGGGGAGATCGTGCACGTCGACGGCGGCGTGCACGCGATGGGTCAGTGATGGCCCGGCTGAGCCTGCTGCGGCACGCCCAAGCCGAACCCCATGCTCCCACCGGTGCCGATGTGGACCGGGCGCTCAGCCTGCACGGACGCACCCAGGCCAAGGGGCTGGCGGCGCTGCTCACCGCACACGGCGCGGTGCCCGGCCTGGTGCTGTGCTCCAGCGCCAATCGTGCCGTCGAGACGTGGAAACTGATCGAGACCGGCCTGGGCGAGCAGGACGTGGACACCTCCGGCATCGAGGTGCGCCGGGTGCCGGAGATCTACGGGGCCGGTGCGGGTGAGTTGCTCGACCTGGTTCGCGCGTTGCCGGCGCAGACCGTCTCGGTGCTGGTGGTGGGGCACGAACCGGTGATCTCCCACGTGGCCCGGATCCTGGCCGGGCCGGACTCCCAGGAGGCCGCGTTGGCCCGGCTCCGCACCGGAATGAGTACGGCCATGCTCGCCGTGCTGGGGGTGGAGCGCCCCTGGGCCGAGCTCGGCCGCGGCGCAGCCACCCTCACCGACCTGGCCGAACCACAGCCGGGCACCTGAGGGCGCTCAGCGGTCCAGGACTGCCAGCAGCTCGTCCAGCCGGTCGGTCAGGACCACATCGGCTGCCTCGGCCAGGGCCTGCTTGGGCCGGTAACCCACCCCGAGGCCGGCAGCGGTGACCATGTCCAGGTCGTTCGCGCCGTCGCCGATGGCCACGGTGTCGGCCAGGTCGATGCCCTCGGCGGCGGCGAACGCGCGCAGGAAGTCCGCCTTGGTCGCCCGGTCCACGATCTCCCCGCGCAGCCGCCCGCTCAGGCGGGCGCCGTCGTCGTCGGTCTCCAGGCGGTTGGCCTGCACCCGGGTGATGCCGTGCGCGGTGGCCAGGGGGTCGACGATCTCATGGAAACCCCCGGAGACCAGGCCCACCGGCCAGCCCCGCTGATGCAGCCCCGCGATGAGTTCGCCGGCACCGGGGCTGAGGCTGATCCGGGCCCGCACCGCCTCGATCGCCGAGGTCGCCAGGCCGGCCAGCGCGGCCACCCGCTCGCGCAGCGCCGCAGCGAAATCGAGTTCCCCGGCCATCGCGCGTTCGGTGATCGCCGCCACCTGCGGGCCCACCCCCGCGTGGGCGGCGAGCAGGTCGATCTGTTCCTCGGCGATGAACGTGGAGTCCACATCCAGCACCACCAGGCGGCGCCGGCTCATCCGTGCGTGATCCGGGTTCCCTTGGGCACCACGGTGATGCCGGCATCGGTGAGGGTGAACCCACGGGAGGCGTCCAACTCGGTATCCACACCCACCGAGGCACCCTCGCTGACCACCACGTTCTTGTCCAGGATCGCCTTGTGCACGTGCGCGTGCCGGTGCACCACGACGCCATCGAGCAGTACCGAGTCCGCCACGGTGGACCAGGAGTTCACCCGGGTGCCGGGGGAGAGGATGGAGCCGCGCACGTCACCACCGGAGATGACCACTCCGGGGGAGATGATCGAGTCCACCGCGTGCCCGGTCCGTTCCGCCACGGAGTGCACGAACTTCGCCGGCGGCAGGCCCACGTAGCCGGTGTGCACCGGCCAGTCGTCGTTGTACAGGTTGAACACCGGCTCGACGTTGATCAGGTCGATGTTCGCGTCGTAGTAGGAGTCCAGGGTTCCCACATCACGCCAGTAGTTCCGGTCCCGGTCGGTGGAGCCTGGTACGTCGTTGTAGATGAAGTCGTACAGCCCGGCCTGCCCCTTGTCCACGAAGTAGGGCACGATGTCCCCGCCCATATCGTGCCTGGAGGTGGTGGACCTGGCGTCCTCGCGGACCGAGGCGACCAGGGCGTCGGCATTGAAGACGTAGTTGCCCATGGACGCCAGCACCTCCCGGGGGGAGTCGGCCAGGCCCTGCGGATTCTCCGGCTTCTCCAGGAACGCCGCGATCCGGCTCGGATCGGCGGTGTCGGCGTCGACCACGCCGAACTGATTCGCCAGTTCGATCGGCTGGCGGATCCCGGCCACGGTCATCTCCGCGCCGGAATCGATATGGGTGTGCACCATCTGGGAGAAGTCCATCCGGTAGACGTGATCAGCACCGACCACCACCACGATGTCCGGCTTCTCCTCGTCGATGATGTTCAGGGACTGGTAGATCGCATCAGCGCTGCCCAGGAACCAGTTCTTGCCCACCCGCTGCTGGGCCGGCACCGGGGCCACGTAGTTGCCGAGCAGGGAGGACATCCGCCAGGTCTTGGCGATGTGGCGGTCCAGGGAGTGCGACTTGTACTGGGTCAGCACCACCACGCGCAGGTACCCGGCGTTGACGACATTGGACAACGCGAAGTCGATCAGGCGGTAGATCCCACCGAAGGGAACCGCAGGTTTGGCCCGATCAGCCGTGAGCGGCATCAGCCGCTTCCCCTCGCCTCCAGCCAGGACGATCGCGAGTACCCGTGGTGTGGCCATGCCATGAACCCTAGGCTGAGCACGCGGGTTCAGCCACCGATTCCGCACCGCAAGTTCCCGCCGTAATGTCCGGTGGGGGAAGGATAGCCTCACCATGCGCGTCGACCTGCTGACCAGGGAGTACCCGCCGCACGTGTACGGCGGAGCCGGGGTGCACGTGACCGAACTCGCCCGGGTGCTCCGCGCGCACGTGGACGTGCAGGTGCGCTGCTTCGATGGTGCCCGCACCGACGCGGGTGTACACGGTTACGACGAACCCGAGGGGTTGGCGCAGGCCAACCCGGCGCTGCGCACCTTCGGCGTCGATCTGGCGATGGCCGCCGACGTGGTCGGAGCCGATCTGGTGCACTCCCACACCTGGTACGCCAACCTCGGCGGGCATCTGGCCGGCCTGCTGCACGGCATCCCGCACGTGCTCAGCGCGCACTCACTGGAGCCGCTGCGCCCCTGGAAGGCCGAGCAGCTCGGCGGAGGGTACGCGCTGTCCGGCTGGGCCGAGCACACCGCCTACTCCTCCGCGGCCGGGATCATCGCGGTCAGTCACGCGATGCGTGCCGACATCCTGGCCGCCTACCCCGACGTGGATCCGGAGAAGGTCTCGGTGGTGCACAACGGGGTGGACCTGCAGAGCTGGTCCCGCCCGCAACGCCAGGTCAGCGAACAGATCGCGCGGCGCCACGGGGTGGACCCGGAGGTGCCGGCGGTGATCTTCGTGGGCCGGATCACGCGGCAGAAGGGCCTGGCCTACCTGGTGCGGGCCGCGCACCAACTGCCGCCGGAGGTGCAACTGGTGCTCTGCGCCGGCGCCCCGGACACCCCCGAGATCGCCGCCGAGATCAGTGCGGCGATCGGCCGGTTGCGGCGCACCCACCCGAACGTGATCTGGATCGACCGGATGCTCCCGCACGCCGACGTGGTCGGACTGCTGGCCAGTTCCAGCGTGTTCGCCTGCCCCTCGATCTATGAGCCGCTGGGGATCGTGAACCTGGAGGCGATGGCGCTGGGGGTGCCGGTGGTCGCCTCGGCCACCGGTGGCATTCCCGAGGTGGTCGCCGACGGTGTCACCGGAACCCTGGTGCCGCTGGACCAGGCCGACGACGGAACCGGCACCCCGAATGACCCGGAGGCCTTCGTGGCCGACGTGGCCCGGGCGTTGAACGACATGCTCGCCGACCCCGAGCGCGCCGCCGCGATGGGGGAGGCCGGCCGGGTCCGGGCGGCCGAACACTTCTCCTGGGACGCGATCGGGGAGCGCACGCTGGAGGTCTACCGCAGCGTGCTGGGCTAGTGCCGGTCAGAACCCGGAAACGCTGACGGCGCACAGCGCGCCGCGGGCGGCCGCGGCCACGTGCCGCAGAGCGGCGGTGCGCTGATCGGCCTGCCAGGAGTTCACCGCGGCGCCGTCGTCCTGGGTGGCCAGGTCCACGATGGCTTGCAGGCGCACCGCGCGGGAGAGCACGTGCGAGCGCCTGGGGTCCAGACCGGGCGGGATCCGGTCGGCGGCCGGCGGGGGCAGCTCGTCGCTGCCGAGCATCGCGATCTCCTCGGCGGCCTCCTCCCGCCACCGGGCCACATCCACACTGAGCAGGGTCTCGATCGCCAGGTCGAGCGCCTCGGCGAGCCCGGTGCGGGCTTCGGCCATCGTGATCACCGGTGGCACCCACCCCGACCCGTCCACCGGCTCGGTCCAGACCTGCCAGCCCAGCAGTTCACCGGGTTCGAGTTCGGAGCCGAAGGCCCGCTCATCCGGGACCGCGATCCGCAACAGGCCCGGGGCGCCGCGCGGTGGGCCGCTGATCAGCGCCTGCCCTGCCTCCAGCGCCGCCGCGCGCGCCGGGGCCGGCAGCGGGACCGGCTCGCCCGGTACCGGCGTCACCGCCAGCACCGCCGTACCGGCGACCTGGGTGAGCAGATCCGCGGTCGGCATCCCGTCGTCGTCGGCCACCGCCCGCACCGCCCGGGCCGCCTGCGCCAACTCCTCCGGGCTCGGGGCGGTGCCGAGCCGGTTCGCCCACAGGGCGACCAGCACGGAACGGGGTATGTCGAGGCGCATGGTGACCACCGTAGGTGAACTAGGCTCTGGCGATATGGGTGATGTGCTCAACCTGACCGATGTGACCGTGCGCCGCGGCGCCAAGAACATTCTCGACGGCGTGGACTGGTCGGTCGATGAGGGGGACCGGTGGGTGGTGCTCGGCCCGAACGGGGCCGGCAAGACCACGCTGATGCAACTCGCCGCGGCCCGGATGCACCCCACCTCGGGCACGGTGGAGATCTTCGGAGAGCGCCTGGGCGCGGTGGACGTGTTCGAGTTGCGGCCGCTGATCGGGCTGGCCAGTGCGGCGCTGGCGGACCGGATCCCCGGTGGTGAGGTGGTGCTGGACGTGGTTCGCACGGCCTCCTACGGGATGACCGGACGGTGGCGGGAGTCGTATGAGGAACTGGATGACTCCCGCGCGATGGATCTGCTGGCCGCCTTCGGGGTGGCCGATCTGGCCCAGCGCCGTTTCGGTACCCTGTCCGAGGGTGAGCGCAAACGAACCCAGATCGCCCGCGCCCTGATGGCCGATCCCGAACTGCTCATCCTGGACGAACCCGGCGCGGGGCTGGACCTGGGTGGCCGCGAGGAACTGATGGGCGCGCTGACCGAACTCGCCCGCGATCTGGCCTCGCCGGTACTGGTGCTGATCACCCACCACGTGGAGGAGGTGCCCGAGGGCTTCACCGACGCGATGCTGATGCGCGAGGGGAAGGTGGAGGCCGCCGGGGAACTGTACTCGGTGATGACCGAGCAGAACCTCTCGCGCACCTTCGGGGTGGATCTGGTGGTGGAGCGGCACGGGCAGCGTTGGAGCGCCCGCGGACGGCCCCACCGCTCCCGGAGCGGCGGTGCGCACGCCTGAGACCGGGCGAAAGGGGCCAGCGAAGAATTTACGAGTCGTTTAGACTAACGGGGACGACACGCGGGAGGTATGGGAATGGGCTGGCTGTGGTGGCTGGGGGTGGCACTGGTCCTGGGCGTCGTCGAGATGCTCACCGTGGACCTGCTGTTCCTGATGCTGGCCGGCGGCGCCACCGCGGCAGCGATCTCCGGGGCGCTGGGAGCCCCGTTCTGGCTGCAGTTGATCATCGCGGCGGTGGTCTCGGTAGGCCTGCTGGTGCTGGTGCGCCCCTGGGCCCTGGCCAAACTCAAGGCGAACACCCCGCAGGCGCGCACCAACGTGGACGCGCACCGCGGCCGGATCGCCACCGTGGTCTCCGACGTCTCCGACCGGGCCGGCCGCGTGAAACTGACCGGCGAGGTGTGGACCGCACGCACCGAGGCGCCCGGGGCGGTGCTGCCGGTGGGGGCCCGGGTGAGCGTGGTGCGCATCGAGGGCGCCACCGCGATCGTGGAACCGCTGCCGGTGGAGACCAACCCGAGCCAACCCTACGGTCCGCCGGGGCCCGGATACTGACCCCCAGCCCCTAGGCTGTCAGCAGTACTGATCCGACCACCAGTCATCAATCAAGGGAATTAGCGTGACCGGAGCACAAATCGGTTTCATCGTGGTGGCGGTTATCTTCGCCATCTTCGTCATCGTGGCGATTCGCCAGTCGATCCGGATCGTGCCACAGGCCGTGGCACTGATCATCGAACGGCTGGGCCGCTACCAGTCCACCATGTACGCGGGGTTGCACTTCCTGATCCCCTTCATCGACCGCGTCCGGGCCGGGGTGGACCTGCGTGAGCAGGTCGTCTCGTTCGCCCCGCAGCCGGTGATCACCTCCGACAACCTGGTGGTCTCCATCGACACGGTCATCTACTTCCAGGTGACCGAACCTAAGGACGCGACCTATGAGATCGCGAACTACATCACCGGTATCGAACAGCTCACCGTGACCACGTTGCGTAACGTGATCGGGTCGATGGACCTGGAGCAGACCCTGACCAGCCGAGACCAGATCAACGGGCAGTTGCGCGGGGTACTGGACGAAGCCACCGGGCGCTGGGGGATCCGCGTGAACCGCGTCGAGCTCAAGGCGATCGACCCGCCGGCCAGCGTGCAGGGCTCGATGGAGCAGCAGATGCGCGCCGAGCGGGATCGCCGTGCGGCGATCCTGACCGCCGAGGGTGTCAAGCAGTCCCAGATCCTGACCGCCGAGGGTGAGAAGCAGGCCGCGATTTTGCGCGCCGAGGGTCAGGCGCAGTCCGCGATCCTCAAGGCCCAGGGTGAGTCTCGCGCCATCCTGCAGGTGTTCGACGCCATCCACCGCGGTGACGCCGATCCGAAACTGCTGGCCTACCAGTACCTGCAGATGCTGCCGCAGATCGCCAACGGTTCCTCCTCCAAGCTCTGGGTCATCCCCACCGAGTTCACTGCCGCGCTGGGCTCGATCTCCTCCGCCTTCGGCGGCGGCGCCACCCCGCCCGGGTTCGAGGGCTTCGGCGATGACGACGACGACGGTGGCGACGGGGACGGCGACGGCGACGGGAACGGCGGGCCGAGGAGGAAGCGGAAGAAGGAGCGCGCCTCCACCGTGGAGCACATCGAGGGCCTGGACGTGGAACTCCCGGAGACCTCGCTGCAGGACCCATCCGAGGCGCTGCGAGAGGCTCGCGGACAGGTCGATGAGGCCACCGCCGAGGCGACCACGGCCGGGGAGACCTCCGGGCGTCCGTTCTCCGGTGCGGCCGAGGCCGGCCAGGTGCCCGAGGGCGGCGAGGACGCCGCCCCGCCCCCGCCCCCGCAGCCGCGTCAGTAGCCGGCGCGCCACCGCTGCGCTCACCGCGAACGCAGCCGCCCCGTCCACACTCGATGTGGGCGGGGCGGTGTAGCCTCACGGCGTGCGTGATTTGATGGGCCGCTACCTGCGGCCTTACCGGGGTGCGATCGGGCTGGTCGTCGTCTTGCAGTTCGCCCAGACCATGGCGGCGCTGTTGCTGCCGAGCCTGAACGCCCGGATCATCGATGAGGGGATCGTGCCCGGGGACACCGGGCTGATCCTGCGCCTCGGTCTGGTGATGCTCGGCGTCTCGATGGTCCAGGTGCTCGCCGCCGTGGGTGCGGTCTACGTGGGAGCGCGCACGGCGATGAGCGTGGGCCGCGACGTGCGGCAGGCCCTGTTCACCCGGGTGCAGCGCTTCTCCACCCAGGAGATCTCCGTCTTCGGTGCTCCGTCGCTGATCACCCGCACCACCAATGATGTTCAGCAGGTGCAGATGCTGGTGCTGTTCACCCTGATCATGATCGTGATGGCACCGATCATGCTGCTGGGCGGGGTGATCATGGCGGTGCGCACCGACGCGGGCCTGTCGCTGCTGGTGGTGGCAGTGGTGCCGGCACTGGCGACCGCGATGGGCCTGGTGGTGTGGCGCGCGATCCCGCACTTCAGGGCGATGCAGGAGCGGATCGACGGGATCAACCGGGTGATGCGCGAACAACTCGGTGGGATCCGGGTGATCCGGGCGTTCGCGAAGGAGCGGCGGGAAGAAGCCCGCTTCACCGAAGCCAGCGTCGCCCTGGAGGACGTGGCGATCAAGGTCGGCAAACTCATGGCGCTGGCCTTCCCGCTGGTGATGTTCATTATCAACGGTGCTTCGGTGCTGGTGATCTGGTTCGGCGGGCACCGGGTGGAGTCCGGGCAGACCCAGGTGGGGGCGCTGGTGGCGTTCCTGGCCTACCTGATGTTCATCCTGATGTCAGTGATGCTCGCGACCATGTTGGTGATGTTCGCCCCGCGGGCCCTGGTGTCGGGGGGCCGGATCCAGGAGGTGCTGGACTCCATACCCACGGTGACGCCCCCGGCCAGGCCCGAGCGCCCGGGCGCGGTGCGCGGGCTCGTGCAGTTCGAGTCGGTCAGTTTCGGTTACCCCGGCGCCGACGCCGATGTGCTGCACGAGGTGAGTTTCACCGCCGAGCCGGGCCGCACCACCGCGGTCATCGGCTCCACCGGCTCCGGTAAGTCCACCGTCGTGAACCTGGTGCCCCGCCTCTTCGACGCCACCGGCGGCCGGGTGCTGCTGGACGGCGTGGACGTGCGCGATTTCGATCCCGGTCTGTTGGCCACCATGATCGGCTTGGTCCCCCAGCGTCCGTACCTGTTCTCCGGCACGGTCGCCTCCAATCTGTCCTTCGGGCGCGCCGAGGCCACCGAGGAGGAGATGTGGGAGGCCTTGCGGATCGCCCAGGCCGCCGACTTCGTCGCTGACATGGACGGCGGGTTGCACGCCGAGATCGCCCAGGGCGGCACGAATGTCTCCGGTGGTCAGCGACAACGGATCTCCATGGCCAGGGCGTTGATCCGGCAGGCGCCGATCTACCTGTTCGACGACTCCTTCTCCGCCCTTGACTACACCACCGACGCCGCCCTGCGCAGCGCGATGCGGCCGGCAACATCGCAGTCGACGGTGATCGTGGTGGCCCAACGAGTGGCGACCATCCGTGACGCCGACCAGATCCTGGTGCTCGACCATGGCCGCCTGGTGGGGGCGGGAACCCACACCGAACTGCTTGAGGGCAACGTCACCTACGCCGAGATCGTCAACTCCCAGCTCAGCGCCGCCGAGGCGGGCCGATGAGCGGGCACCGAGCGCCCCAGCGCGGGCCCGCCGGCCACGGCGGCGCGGGCCGGATGCCGGGGGAGCGTCCGGCACAGTTCGGCCCGACCGTGCGCCGGGTGATCGGCGAACTGCGTGACCAGCGGGCACGGATCATCACCGGGTTCGTGCTCGGGGGGATGGGTGTGATCCTGAACGCGGCCGGGCCGATGCTGTTGGGCAGGGCCACCGACATCGTGGTGGACGGGATGCTGGGTGGTGCCGGTGTGGACTTCGCCGCACTCGCCCGGGTCCTGGTGCTGGTCAGCGGGGTGTACGCGGTCGGGGCCACCTCGATGTGGGCGCAGGGGGTGCTCACCACGGTCGCGGTGCAGCGCACCCTGAACATGATGCGACTGAACCTGCAACGCAAACTCTCCCGGGTACCGCTGTCCTACGTCGACGCCCGCCAGCGCGGGGAACTGCTGTCCCGGATGACCAATGATGTGGACAACCTGGCCCAGACACTGCAGCAGACCCTGTCGCAATTGATCACCGCGGTACTGACGATCCTGTCGGTGCTGACGATGATGATCATCATCTCCCCGCTGCTGGCTCTCGTGGCGGTGGTCACAGTGCCGCTGTCCGGCTTCATCGTGGCCCAGATCGCCCGACGCTCCCAGCCGGAGTTCATCGAGCAGTGGCGCCGCACCGGGACCTTGAACGGGCACGTGGAGGAGATGTACACCGGGCACGCCCTGGTCACGGTGTTCGGGCACGAGCGCACCGCCCAGGAGACCTTCGCCAGCGAGAACCAGGCGCTCTACCAAGCGTCCTACCGCGCCCAGTTCATCACCGGCATCATCCAGCCGGTGATGGGGATGATGTCCAACATCGGGTACGTCCTGGTGGCGGTGATCGGGGGTCTGCGCGTGATCTCCGGGCACCTGAGCATCGGAGAGGTGCAGGCGTTCGTCCAGTACTCGCGCCAGTTCGGCCAGCCGATCACCCAGATCGCCGGCATGCTGAACCTGCTGCAGTCCGGAGCGGCGTCGGCCGAGCGGATCTTCGAGGTGTTGAGCGCTCCGGAGGAATCGACCGACCCGCACGTCAGCGCGGAGGAGTCGATCCCGGAGCAGGTGCGCGGGCACGTGGAGTTCCGCGACATCTCCTTCCGCTACCGCGAGGACACCCCGCTGATCGAGTCGTTGTCACTGGTGGCCGAGCCCGGGCAGACCGTCGCGATCGTGGGGCCCACCGGCGCGGGCAAGACCACTCTGGTGAACCTGCTGATGCGCTTCTATGAGGTCGATGGCGGTCAGATCACCCTGGACGGGGTGGACATCGCCACGGTGCCGCGGGCACAGGTGCGCTCCAACATCGGGATGGTGCTGCAGGACACCTGGCTGTACTCGGGCACGATCGAGGAGAACATCACCTACGGCGTCGACACCGAGGTGGGGCACGAGGAACTGGTCGCCGCGGCCCGGGCCACCCACGTGGATCCGTTCGTGCGCACGCTGGCGCACGGTTACCAGACCCAGATCGACGACGAGGGCGTGCGCGGCACTGCGGTCAGTGCGGGCGAGAAGCAATTGCTCACCATCGCCCGGGCATTCCTCGCCGATCCACCGATTCTGATCCTGGATGAGGCCACCAGTTCGGTGGACACCCGAACCGAGGCGTTGGTGCAGGAGGCGATGGGCGCACTGCGACAGGGCCGCACAAGCTTCGTCATCGCTCACCGGCTGTCCACCATCCGCGATGCCGATGTGATCCTGGTGATGGAGTCCGGCAGCATCGTCGAACAGGGCAACCACGACGAGTTGCTCGCCGCCGGCGGAGCCTACGCCCGGCTGTACGAGTCCCAGTTCGCCGCAGGGGCGCAGGTGGGCGAGTCGGAGTAGGCTCTCTCGCCATGGGCTCGCTGTCGGAGGAACAGACCGCCAAGGTGATCGCGCTGGCCATGGACCTGGCCCGCGCGGGGCAGGCGGAGGAACTGGGTGAGTTCGTCGATCGGGGTCTACCGATCGACGTCCCGGACGGTGAGGGCAACACCCTGCTGATGCTGGCGGCCTACCACGGGCACGCCCGGACCGTGGCTGCCCTGATCGAGCGGGGAGCGGATGTGAACCTACGCAACGCCAGGGACCAGTCCCCGATCGCCGGTGCCCTGTTCAAGGGTGAGGACGAGGTCGTGGCGATGCTGCGGGCCGCTGGCGCGGACCTTGATGCCGGCAGCCCGAGCGCTCGGCAGACAGCGGACTTGTTCGGGCGCGCTCATCTGCTGGAGTGACCCACTGCGCGCCTGGGGGCTGGCGCGACATGCTGAAAGGCCCGGGTGACCGTAGATGGTCACCCGGGCCCTCAGGTCAGTGCGTCGCGGCTCAGACGTGTACCGGCTCGTTGTCCGGGTTCGCGTCCAAGGAGTCCAGGGTCCCGGCCGCCAGGGCCTCGATCGCGCGGCGCACACCTTCACCGTAGGCCGGGTCGGCCAGGGTGCAGTTGTGGATGTGCCGCTCGATGGTGGCCTCCGAGGCGCCGTTGATCGCCCGGGCGGTGTTGGCGAACAGACGCTGCTGCTCCTCGGGGGTCATCAGACGGAACAGGTCACCGGGCTGCTCGTAGTAGTTCGAGTCGTCCTCGCGGAAGTCGAACCGGGCGGCGGTGTCACCGATCGCCTGGCTGGGGTCGGCGTAGGCCGGGGTCGCCTCGAAGCGACCGTAACTGTTCGGGGTGTACCCGGGGGTGCCGCCCTGGTTGCCGTCCACCCGGCCCAGACCGTCGCGGTGGTAGGTGTTGACCACTGTGGCGCCGCGGGGGTAGTTGACCGGGATCTGGTGGTGGTTGACGCCCAGGCGGTAGCGGGCGGCGTCGCCGTAGGAGAACAGCCGGCCCTGCAGCATCCGGTCGGGGGAGAACCCGATGCCGGGCACGATGTTCGCCGGGGTGAAGGCGACCTGCTCGACGTCGGCGAAGTAGTTCTCCGGGTTGCGATTGAGCTCGAACTCACCGACCTCAATGAGCGGGTAGTCCTTCTTCGACCAGACCTTGGTGAGGTCGAAGGGGTGGAAGCGGTAGTTCTGCGCGTCGGCCTCCGGCATCACCTGGACGAAGAGCGTCCACTTGGGGAAGTCGCCCCGCTCGATGGCCTCGAAGAGGTCGCGCTGGGAGGACTCGCGGTCATCGGCGATCACCTTGGCTGCCTCGGCATCGGTGAGGTTCTTGATGCCCTGCTGGGTGCGGAAGTGGAACTTCACCCAGAAGCGCTCGTTCTGCGCGTTGA
Source organism: Pseudactinotalea sp. Z1748 (assembly GCF_049725185.1). Classification (NCBI taxonomy): domain Bacteria; kingdom Bacillati; phylum Actinomycetota; class Actinomycetes; order Micrococcales; family Cellulomonadaceae; genus Pseudactinotalea; species Pseudactinotalea sp. Z1748. The sequence goes on from NZ_JBMPQB010000004.1 coordinate 284,632, forward strand.
TGAAGGAGTAGGTGTGCGAGCCGAAGCCGTGCATGTGCCGGTAGCCGTCCGGGATACCGCGGTCGGACATCACGATGGTCACCTGGTGCAGGGCCTCGGGCAGGCTGGTCCAGTAGTCCCAGTTGTTCTCCGCATCGCGCAGGTTGGTGCGCGGGTCACGCTTGACCGCGCGGTTGAGGTCGGGGAACTTGTGCGGGTCACGGTGGAAGAACACCGGGGTGTTGTTCCCGACCATGTCCCAGTTGCCCTCCTCGGTGAAGAAGCGCAGGGCGAATCCGCGGATGTCGCGCTCGGCGTCGGCGGCACCACGCTCGCCGGCCACCGTGGAGAAGCGGGCGAACATCTCGGTCTGCTTGCCGACCTCGGAGAAGATTGCGGCCTTGGAGTACTTGGAGATGTCGTGCGTGGTGGTGAAGGTACCCCACGCGCCCGAGCCCTTGGCGTGCATGCGGCGCTCCGGGATCACTTCACGGTCGAAGTGGGCCAGCTTCTCCAGGAACCACACGTCTTGCAGGAGCATCGGGCCCCGGGCGCCGGCGGTGATGGCGTTGTCGTTCTCCGCGACCGGCGCGCCGGCGGCAGTCGTCAGGGGCTTGGTGTTGTCTACGGTCATTCCTTGCTCCTTAGCGGGAATCTGGGTTTTCTGATGCAGGTCCGGTGCCGTTCCCGGCAACGGTGGTTCAGGTGTGTACCGGGATCGCCTGGGCAGCACTGCGGCAGTCGGCGCAGGTGCCCCAGTAGATGACCTCGGCGGTATCGATGGTGAAGCCGTGATCGTCACTGGCATGCAGGCACGGTGCCTCTCCGACCGCACAGGGCACGTCGTGGATCGCACCGCAGGCCCGGCACACCACGTGGTGGTGGTTGTCCCCGCGGTAGAGTTCGAACCGGCCGGGTGACCCGTCCGGCTCGATCCGCCGTAGGAGCCGAGCGTCGGTCAGGGCGTGCAGCACGTCGTAGACCGCCTGCGTGGAGACGGTGCCGAGCCGCTCATGCACGGCGTGACGGATGGTCTCCGCAGTGGCGTGCGGGTGGGCCTCCACCTCGGCCAGGACCGCCAGCCGCGGTGCGGTGACGCGTAGTTCCGCGGCGCGCAGCATGCCTGCGTGGCTGGTGGACATGGCTCTAGAGTAGATCAGTTTCCGGAACAGTTCAAGTTAAGGCGGCGTCCCCCATCGCCGGGCTGGAGTGCGTCTGGCACGATGGCACCGTGCGTATCGCCGTGGTGGCCGAGTCCTTCCTACCCCAGGCCAATGGGGTGACCGTGACCGCGCTCCGGCTGCTGGAGTACCTGGACGCCCACGGCGACGAGGTGCTGGTTCTGGCTCCGGCACCGAGCCGCGGTGAGGATGCGGTGGACCAGTACGCCGGCGCAAGTGTCTACCGGTTCCGGTCGGTGTCCCTGCCGGGATATGCCGAGATGCGCCTGTCCAACCCCCGGGTGCGTACGCTCGCCGAGCACCTGCGCTACTTCAATCCGGATGTGGTGCATCTGGCCGCCCCGTTCCTGCTGGGCCGGCAGGCTATCGGCGCCGCACAGTCCCTGGACCTGCCCACGGTCGCGGTGTACCAGACCGAGGTGCCCACCTACGCCCGGCGGTACCACGCCAAGCAGATCGAACCCCTGCTGTGGCGCCGGATCGAGCAGATCCACAAGCGGGCCACGCTGTCCCTGGCTCCGTCCAGTTACGCGTGCGCCCAACTGATCGAACGAGGGGTGCACCGGGTCGCGGTATGGCCGCACGGGGTGGACCGGGACCGCTTCGACCCGGTGTACCGGGACGAGGCGCTGCGGGCCACTCTGGCCGGACCGGGCGAGGTGATCGTCGGATACGTCGGGCGCCTGGCCAGGGAGAAGCAGGTGGAGGACCTGGCCGCGCTGGCGCATCTGCCGAATATCCGCGTCGTCGTGGTGGGTGATGGCCCGCGTCGGGAGAAACTGGCCCAGTCGTTGCCGGGCGCCATCTTCACCGGACACCTGCAGGGACCGGACCTGCCGCGGATGATGGCCAGTTTCGACATCTTCGTCCACACCGGGCAGATGGACACCTTCGCCCAGACGATCGTGGAGGCCCACGCCTCCGGGGTGCCGGTGGTGGCCCCGGCCCGAGGGGGCCCGCTGGATCTGGTCGAGCCCGGGAAGACCGGATTCCTCTACACCCCGGACAGCCTGCCCGAACTGACCCGGCACGTGCGGACCCTGACCGAGGATGCCGGATTGCGGATGGTGATGGGGGTGGCGGCACGCGAATCCACCGCCAACCGGACCTGGGAGGTGGTCAACGCCGAGATCCTGCGCCATTACACCAACGCGGTCACCTTCAACCTGCGTGACCGGGCCCAGCGGTTCCGTCCCCCGAGGCGGCGGTTGCTGACCCGATGATCGTCGAGGTTACCGACCTGGACGCGGTGGAACTGTCCGCCTACGCCAGGCTCACCGATATGGCGCTGCGCTCTCGGCACGAACCGGCCAAGGGGATGTACATCGCCGAATCATCCCTGGTGATCGAGCGTGCGGTCGCGGCCGGGCACCTGCCCATCTCCTTTCTGATGGCGCCGAAGTGGCTGGAGTCGATGCGCCCGGTCATCGCCGCCGCCTGCGGTGGTCACGATGACGGGGGAGACGTCCCGGTCTACCTGGCGAAGGAGCCCGTCCTGCAGGAACTGACCGGATTCCGGATGCATCGTGGCGCGCTGGCAGCGATGCGCCGGCCGTCGCTACCGCAGGTCAGCGAGGTACTGACCGACGCCCGGCGGGTGGCCGTGTTCGAGGACGTGGTGGACCACACCAACCTGGGGGCGGCGTTCCGGGCCTGTGCCGGGCTGGGGGTGGACGCGGTGCTGATCACCCCCCGGTGCGCCGATCCGCTCTACCGGCGCAGCATCCGGGTGTCGATGGGCACGGTCTTCCAGGTGCCCTGGACCCGGATCGACCCATGGCCGGGCGACGGTCCCCAGGAAGGGGTGGAGGCGTTGCGCTCGCGCGGCTTCGCTGTCGCTGCTCTGGCGCTGACCGATGACGCGGTCAGCCTGGTGCAGATGGAGGCGGACCCGCCGGGCAAACTCGCCCTGGTGCTGGGTACCGAGGGGGATGGACTGCGGCGCGAGACGATCGCCGCTTGTGACCTCACCGTGCAGATCCCGATGGCCGGTGGGGTGGACTCCCTGAACGTGGCCGCGGCCGCCGCCGTGGCGCTCTGGGCCACCCGGTTGCGGTCCTGACCGCGCGCTCAGTGGACCATCGTGGGGTCGCGTAGCGACCAGGCGACAGCGCTGGCTATGACGGCGATGAGGGCGAGTGCGAGCAGACCGGCGGTGTGGGAGCCGGACAACGCAACCGAGACGGCCGGGATCATCGGGGCGATCGCTGCGGCGGTGATCGTGGCCGACTGCGCCATGCCCTGGACGCGCCCGAGGTTCACCGTTCCGAAGGTGCGAGCCCAGATCGTCCCGTTCAGTACCCCGGTAGCGCCCATGCCGAGCCCGAGGCACGCGAAGGCGACATAGGCGGCAACCGCGCTCGGGACGAGGAGGACGCACGTGGCTGCGAGGACGGTGGCGCTCGAGCCGAGCAGGGCGGCGCGAGTGGTGAGCCGGTCCACGATGAGACCGGCCAGCACCACTCCGAGCGCGGATGTGGCGCCGAGTATCCCGACCGTGCCGCCGGCGGCCAGGAAGTCGACCCCGCGTTCAGCGAGGATGGACACGGCGTGAAAGGTGACGGCCGTGCTGATGAGTGGTGGCCCTGCGAGGATGAGCAGCAGTCGAGCCGCAAGACCGCTGGGCAGGGCGGGCAGCCCCCGACGACCGGGGCGTACCGGAGCGGGGTGGGCAACGGTGTCGCCTTGATTCGTCGCTGCACTACCGGCCCGGGCTGGTCCACCACGCACCAGCAGCCCCAGGGGGAGCACCACGATGAGCAGCACCACGGCGAGCACCTGGTAGGCGGTGCGCCAGTCGGTGTGCACGATGAGCAGCGCGGTCAGGGGCGGCAGCGCCATCGAACTCAGAGTCAGGCCGAGGTTGGCCAGCGCCACCGCCTGTCCCCGTCGGCGTCCGAAGTTGCGGGCCACCAGAAGGGTCCCGATGAGAGGGAAGGATCCCTGACCGGAAGTCCGCAGGAGCGCCAGCGCGAGGAAAGCGGTGAGGGCTCCGGTGGCCACGCTGGCGAGGCCGCATGCGGCGGCGAGTGCCGCCGCGACGATGATCCAGGATGGGCGCAGACCGCGGCGGTCCATCACGCGGCCCAGCAGGATCATCGCGCTGGCCGAGATGACCGTGCCCGCCGCGTACAGGATCGAGAAGGTGGTGCGGGACAGGTCGGTGCCGGCCAGGAAGTCGTCGACGAAGACCGAGATGAGGAACGATTGCCCCGGCGCGGAGGCGGCGAAGGCGGCCGCTGCGAGGCCCAGGCTGTGGAGTTGGTGGCGCCGGTAGGCGGGTTGGTGTCCGTCGTCGTTCACTTGTCTCGCGGGTCTCCTGGGGGCGCGGGTGGGTCGGCCCTGCCACCGTAGACGACCGGTTCGCTCGGTTCCTATCCGGCCGTGCGCCCATCCGCACTAGGGCAGTACCGCCAGGCCGGGGTCCGCCGCCGGGGCCCACTCCGTACGCCGGGCTCGCAGGTCGGTCACCCCGATGCGGCCCGAGGGTGAGACGGTGCGCACGCGCGCACCCGGGCGCACCTGCGGCGAAGTAGCCCAGAGGGTGGCGAGGTCTTCCTCGGCGCCGCGGTCGCCGTCGTCGGCCGCCACGATCAGGCGGGCCAGATGGTCGGTGGCCCCGATCAACTCGGTATGCACCTGCGCGGGATGGGGCAGGCCCATCGCGGCCCCGCCGCCGGACCCGGCCGGCTCGTCCAGTCCCGGCCCCCAGACATCCCACAACAGCAATTCGGTGCGCATCAGGTGTGCCAGGTCGCTGAGCAGGTACCGCTGGACGAAGGTCGGACCGCGTAGGAACGCATGTCCGGGCATGACGCCGTAGGTGCTCAGGTCGGTGTGGCCGTCGCGGTAGGCCAGCCATGCCTGCGCGGCGGTCTGGAACGGGGCGCCGGCGCCTCGGGGCAGGTCGTGCATCGGCACGTCCTGGTGCTCGGCTCCGAACTCCGGGTCGAACCTGATCCAACGCTGTTCCTGCCTCGACCAGCGCTCGGCGACGACGTGGTCATGGTGGAAGCCGGGGGTCAGGTAGGCGGCGAACCCGACCCTGCTGCGGGCCGGGATGCCGTGTTGGCGCAGGATCGCTATGGCCAGCAGGGTGTGGTCGCGGCAGCACCCTCCGACCTTGTCCGAGTCTGCACGCTCGGTGGTGAGTGGGCCGGGGGAGCGCTCCAGCGCGGTGGCGCAGATCCGATCGACCCACCGGGTGTCGATATCAGCCAACTGCCGGGCTGAGAGGGCCGGGCCTGCGCGGTAGTGCCCGATCGTGCGCGTCACCGCTCGATGCAAACTGGGGGTGTCGGCGGGCACATCGGCCAGCAGGCCGGCGTGGCCGGCGGGCTCGGAGAAGGGGCTGTGGGTGGCGTAGCTGTTCAGGTCCATGCCCGCAACGGTGGTCTCTGCCCCAGGGGCAGGGTCAAGCAGATGCCACTCGCACGGCCACCTCGGCGGCGACCTGCCGGGGGTCGCTGGGCCAGGGGACCGGGTAGATCTCCCGGGGCGGGGCCACCGGGCCGCCGCGCTGTGCGGCCTGTCGGTACAGGTGGGCGTAGGCGGGCAGGATCTGCGGGTAGCGGCACTGCTCGGCACTGACCGGCACGTAGATCTCGGTTCCGGCCGGTTCGGCGCGCAGCATGATCGCACCGGCGGGACGGGCAGCGCCGGCGTAGGGCACGCAGGTCTCGATGCGGGCGGGTGCCCCGGTGGCGATCGGGTCCAGGTAACACACCCAGTACTCCGGGCCCACCCCGGCCCCGCACCTGCGCAGGTGCGCCCGGACCTGCGCCACCGTCGCCATGATCGTGTCCGGGAGCGTCTGCGCACTGACGTCCGCGCGCAACGCCGCCACCACCCGTTCACCCACCTTCCGGCGCCGGGCCTGGTGCGGGCTCCCGGCCCCGGGGGCGTCCATGACGGCATAGCGGTGCAGGCTCGCGATCTGTTCCTGATCCTGGTGTGAGCGTTCGGTCAGCCACGTCAGCACCTGCTCCCTGGCCGCAAGCGGGTCGGCCACGAGCACGCGCGCGATCTGCTCCAACGGCATCCCGGCCCGGCGCAGCAGCCCGATTGTGCGCCCGGTTTCCACCTGTTCGTTGGTGTAGCGCCGGTAGCCGGTGGCCTCCTCCACGCGAGCGGGCACGAGCAGACCGCTGTCGTGATAGAGCCGCAGCGCCTTGATGCTCAGCCCGGTGCGCCGCGACATCGTCCCGGTGCTCAGCCACACCTCCATGGCAAGAGCCTGGCACAGATGCTCGTGCCGAACGCAGGCCTCTGCCAGACTTGTCGCCCATGGCCCGCCTGATGCTGCTCGACACCGCCAGTTTGTACTTCCGCGCGTTCTTCGGGGTGCCTGACTCCCTGCGTGCCCCGGACGGCACCCCGGTCAACGCGGTACGAGGGTTGCTGGACTTCATCGCCCGGCTGGCCACCGACTACCAGCCCACCCACCTGGTGTGCGCATGGGACAACGACTGGCGCCCGGACTGGCGGGTGGAGTTGCTTCCCACCTACAAGGCGCACCGGGTCGAGGCCGAGCACGCCGAGGCCCCGGACGCCGAGGAAGTACCCGATGCCCTGGCGGTGCAGGTGCCGGTGATCCAGCAGGTCCTGGCCGCGCTGGGGATCGCGGTGGTGGGGGTGGACGGGTATGAGGCCGACGACGTGATCGGCACCCTGGCCACCGACGCCGGGATGGCCGTGGAGGTGGTCACCGGTGATCGCGACCTGTTCCAACTGGTCGACGACGACGCGCACGTCCGTGTGCTGTACACCGCACGCGGGGTGGGAAAGCACGAACGGGTGAGCGGCGCCGTCGTGCGTGACAGGTACGGCGTCACCGCGGCCCAGTACGCCGACTTCGCCACCTTGCGCGGGGACCCCTCCGACGGACTGCCCGGAGTGCGCGGCGTGGGGGACAAGACCGCAGCGAACCTGCTGGCCACCTACGGCGACCTGGCCGGGGTCCGGGCCGCCGCGGCCGACCCGTCCTCGGCACTGACCCCGGCCCAGCGCACCCGCATCGCCGAGGCGGCGGACTATCTCGACGTCGCCCCGAAGGTGGTGGCGGTGGCCCGGGACCTTCCGTTGGGCGAGGTCGACTCGGCCCGTCCCGGTCTGGACTCGGACCACCCACTGCCGGCCGATGAGGCGACACTGCGCGAACTGAGCGAGCGTTGGGGTCTGGCGGGGTCGGTGGAGCGGGTGCTGGTGGCGCTGGGCACCCAGCCCTGAGGGCTCTCAGTCGGCGGGCTCGGTATCGCTGATGACCAGGCGGACGGTGAAGCCCTCGTCGGTCCCGATCGCGACGTAGTCACAACTCTCGTGGGCCAGCCACAGACCCAGCCCTCCGGTGGTGCTGTCGCTGGTGCGCACCAGCCCGACCAGCGGATCATCAGGCCCGGGGCCGGTGTCGGTGACCGTGGCGACCGCCCGTCCCGGCGCCCACCAGACCCGCAGCCGGACCGGCGGGGTGCCGTGCTCGAAGGCGTTGGTCACCGCCTCGTTCACGGCGATCTCTATTGCCATCGCCTTGCGCCGCTCGCAGCCGCTGCGCCGGCCGGCTTCGCGCGCCAGGGCCCGGGCCTGGCTCCTGCTCGGGTCGGTCACATCGGCCAGCGGCGTCGCGGATTCGAGGGGGTCGGCGGCGGGGGAGTGCCGGGCGAAGAACTCCGCCGGGGGTTCGAAGGTGGCGCTGGGCAGCCTCCGGGCCCCTGTGGTGGCCAGCCACGGATGGGTGCGGCGGACGTCATCGAGGACGTCCCGGCTTGCCACGTTGGCGTCGTAGGTGCACAGATGCGATACCGGGAAATCGGCGAACAGACGATTCACCGCCGCCTCATACCGTGCCCACCAGGACCAGGTGTGCTCGATCGCCGGTGTCGGCACCTGCCCGACCACGCGGATCCGGCCCGCGTGGCCCCGGGTGAGCCCGGTCAGGTGCTCCAGATGAGTTTCGATGGTGCTGGAGGGCCGGCGGTACCCCGCGTCACCGTCGAGGAAGCTCGCGTGCGCTGCGGCCGGGCCGAGCGCAGTGCGCAGCCACTCGGCCCGCTGGTGGCCGAGGGTGACGATGGTGGGCTCACCTGCGTCGAAGCCCGCCCGCACGAACGGCACCACCATCTGCAGGAACTCGGTCCGGGAGTCGTAGATGGCGGCTTGGTGGATGTGTTCGGGGGTCTGGAGATTCACGACGGGGGTCAGTGGGGTTATGGCTGCTGATAGGTCGGCACCAACGTAGCCCGGGCGAGGGTATGGAACAGCGCGGTGAAGGCCACCTTGGTGGGGCTGTGCTCACTGCTGAGGTCCAGGGACTCGGTGTCCAGGGCGTGCACGGCGAAGATGTACCGGTGCGGGTGGTCCCCGGGCGGGGGCGCCGCACCCTCGTAGCCGAAGGTGCCGCCGTCGGACCGCACGTGGAATGCCGCTCCGGGCAGACCGAGGTCGCTCTCCCCGGCGCCCTGCTCGAGGGAGGTCACCTGCACGGGGATGTCCACCGCGCTCCAGTGCCAGTAACCCGCCGGGTTAGGGGCGTCCGGGTCGAAGCAGTTGATGAGGAAGGACTGGGTCTCCTCGGGGAAACCGGACCAGTTCAGGGCTGGCGAGATATTCCCGCCGGCCGCGGTGAAGGAGGCGGCCAGAGGGGTGCCATCGGTGATATCCGGGCTGGTCAGGGTGAAGGATCCGGTGGCGGGCAGCAGGTCATAGGGGTTCGGGGCGAGGGGTCGGGACAGGTCCATGGGCTCCTGGGCTCCTCGGTACGGATAACTCTCCCGGTGGTTCTACCACGACTTGGTTGTTCGTGCCTCTTGGATCTTGACAGGCCGGCGCCGACAGCCTTGACTAGAACTGACGTTCGATGAATGTCAGTGGTCGCACCTACCGTGTCAGGTGTGAGTGGAGGAGGTGTGATGACGACGGCGACGACGAAGCAGGCGAAGATGGTCGCCGCCCGGCGGGCGCTCGCCGCCGCAGAGGTCGCGGTGGGGGTGGTCGCCGGGACGGGCATGGGCGGGGTCACCGACGGGGGCGGCACCGACGCGGGCGGTACCGGCGGCGGTGGTGGCGGTCTCGGGCGACAACCGCAGGGGCAGCCGGTTGCGGAGCAGCCCGGATGCCAGGGTCTGGCGGTGCCCGGGGCCCTGGCCCCGTTGTTGCCCGGGGGATTGCGCCCAGGCATGATCGCGCAGGTACACGGGTCCACCACGGTGCTGCTGGCCATCGCCCAGTCGGCCGCGGGGGCCGAGCGCTGGTGCGTGCTGGTGGGCATGCCCGATGTGGGGTGGGCTGCGGCCGCGGCTGCCGGACTTGACCTGAGCCGGGTGGTCGCGGTCCCCGACCCGGGGCCGGATGCGGCCGCTGTGCTGGGTGCTCTGGTGGACGGGTTCGATGTGCTCCTGGTCGGAGCGTGTCCGGGTCTGAACCCTGCGGGCCGGCGGTCCCTGACCGGACGGTTGCGCCGGCGAGGAGCGGTGCTGCTGACCGACCAGCACTGGCCCGGTGCGCACGTGGCGTTGCAGGTGCAGCCGGCGGTGTGGTCCGGGGTGGGCCACGGGCACGGGTTGCTCACCGGGCGGGAGATGGTCGTGCACTCCCTGGGCCGGGGGCAGCTGGCCGGGCCGGCGCGACAGGTGCGGGTGCTCGCCGGGGCCGATGGGCTCTCCTCCGTCCCGGAGCAGACCGACGAGCGCGGGCGACCGTGGGTCGGCGGCGACCCGATCCTGGCCGAGGTCGGCTGATGAGCCCGTTGACTGAGTCCGCAGCACCTCCGGTGGGCACCAGGCTGGCGGTGTTGTGGGTACCGGACTGGCCGGTGGCGGCCGCGATCGCCGAGGGGCTGGTCGGGGCGCACGAGCCGGTCGCCGTGCACGACGGGCGCCAGATCGTGGTTGCCGGTGCGTCGGCCCGTGCGGCTGGGGTGCGGCGGGGGATGCGCCGGCGTACCGCCCAGGGACTGTGCCCGGACCTGGTGCTGATCCACACAGACGAGGGCCGGGACGTACGGGCTTTCGAACATCTGGTGCAGGCCGCGGAGGATGTGGTGGCCCAGGTGCAGGTGATGCGTCCGGGCCTGATGCTCACCACCGCCGACGGGCCGGCCCGTTACCTGGGCTCGGAGGAACGTGTGGCCGCGGACCTGATCGAACAGGTCGCCACCGCCACCGGTGCCGAGGCGCAGGTGGGCGTGGCCGACGGGTTGCTGGCGGCGGTGCTGGCTGCCCGGGACGGCGTGCTCGTGCCCCGCGGTGGTGCCCGTGCCTACCTGGCCGGCCGGGACGTGCGGGAACTGATGGTGGTGGCCACCACTCAGCAGTTGCGCCGGGAACTGACCGACCTGATCGATCTGCTGCGCCGGCTGGGCATCGCGGCGCTGGGGGACATGGCTGCGCTGCGCCCCGCTCAGGTCGGGCCCCGGTTCGGTGCCCTGGGAACCGCCGTGCACCGGCTGGCCCAGGGCCTGGATGAGTACCCCGTGCCGGCTCACCGCACCGAACCCGACATCACCGCGCACGCCGAACTGGACCCGCCGGTACAGCGGGTGGATGTGGCCGCTTTCGCCGGGCGTCGCCTGGCGGAGGAGGTGAACAACCGGATGTTGCGCCGCGGAGTGGTGTGCACCCGGTTGCGGGTGCTGGCCCGGACCGAGGACGGGCTGGAACTGGAGCGCACCTGGCGTATCGACGGGGCGCTGACCGCCACCGAACTGACCGACCGGGTGCGCTGGCAGTTGGAGGGATGGCTCAGCGGACGCAGTGGTGAGGTGCCCAGTGCTCCATTGGTGCACCTGGAACTGGCCGCCGAGGAGGTGCATCCGGCTGCGGCGATGGGCGAGGGACTGTGGGGGCGCAACACCCGGGGGCAGGAGCACGCCGGCCGGGCCGCGTTGCGGGTACAGGGAATGCTCGGGGCCGAACAGGTACTCGCCCCGGTGCTGGAAGGCGGGCGCACGCCCAGGGGCCGGGTGCGACTGGTGGCCTGGGGGGACGAGACCAGCCCCCGTCGTCGTCCGGACGCCCCCTGGCCCGGGCAGATCCCGCCCCCGCTGCCGGCCACGGTGCCCACCGAGAAGATCCAGGTGGAGTTGGCCGATGCCGCCGATCGTCCGGTGCGGGTGGGCCCTCGCGGACTGCTCGGTGCGGACCCGGCCCGGGTGGAGATTCCGGCGCCACCGTCCTGGTCGGGGCGGTGGGCGGTCAGTGGTTGGGCCGGACCGTGGCCGGTGCGCGAGCGCTGGTGGGCCGGTGGGCGCGGACGCACCTATCTGCAGGTGGTGTGCACCGAGGGGCCGGCGCTGCTGCTGTGCGCCGAGGGTGAAGAGTGGTGGGTGGAGGGCATCTATGACTGACGACGCCACTGCGCCGGGACCCACCGGGCGAATACAGCCCGTAAACCCCCCGGACGTGGCACCGTAGAGGCATGGGACACGGCAACGTCACACCGCAATCACCGGTGCGGGATCTGATGAGCACTCCGGTGGCGATGGTCAGCCTGGGCGACTCGTTGCGACATGTGGCCGAGGAGCTCGCGGCCAACGCCATCGGCGCGGTCATGGTCACCACCGAGACCCGCTGCGTGGGCATCATCACCGAGCGTGATCTGGTCGAGCACGTGGCCAACGGGGCGAACCTGGAGAACCTCACTGCCGAGGAGGTGCTGTCCTCCGATCTGGTCACCGCCACCCCTGATCAGAGCGTGACCGAGGCGGCCCGGCAGATGGTGGAGGCCGGGATCCGGCACCTGCCGATCTCCGACTCCGATGACGTGATCGGGCTGATCTCGGCCCGCGACGTGCTGGTCGTGCTGACCGGTGCGGCGACGAATTAGCGCACGGATCAGCCGCTACCCGCTGGTCTGCGACGCCTCCGGCACCTGACCGGTCCGCACCGGCACACCGTCGTAGTCCCCGGCGAGCACCTCAGCCACCCGGATCGGCTGCCCGAGTGTGGCGGAGAGGTAGATCGCACGCACCGTGGCCAGGGCGTTCAGGCCGTGGTCCAGCCCCACCCAGGGCTGTCCGCCGGAGCGAATCGCTCGAACCACGTCAGCCCACTGCAGGGCGTGGGAGTCCCCGTACTGGCTGGTGTGCGAGCCGGCCGGATCGAACCCGCCGAGCACGTTCTTGTTCTCATCCTCCTGGGCGCCCACCTGGTTGGCGACCCAGGTGGCCCCCTCGGCGTCGCGGGCGTGGAAGTAACTGAGCAGGTCCCCTTCGATCACGGCTGAACCGTCCGTGCCGTGAATGCCCAGACGCACGCCCAGGTCCGGATACACCGTGGTGGAGGCGTGCACGGTGGCCAGCGCGCCGGAGGTGAACCGGATCACCGCCACGGCCACGTCCTCGACCTCGATGCGTTCGTGGCCCAGCCGGGCGGTGTAGGCGAAGACCTCCAGCGGCTCACCGAGGAACCACAACAACAGGTCCAGGGTGTGGATGCCCTGGTTCGCCAGCGCCCCGCCGCCGTCCTGGGACCAGGTGCCGCGCCAGTCCCCGGAGTCGTAGTAGGCCTGCTTGCGGTACCAGTCCACGTTCGCCGCCGCCGAGGTTACCCGGCCCAGCCTGCCCCGCTCGATGGCCTCGTGGATCGCCATCGCCGAGGGGTCGTGCCGGTGCTGGCTGATCACGCTGACCACCTGCTCCGGGCGGGTGGCGGCAGCGGCGTGCAGGGCACGGGCGGCGGGGAGGTCGGCATCGAGGGGCTTCTCCACCACGACGTGCAGCCCGGCCTCCAGGGCCTGGCCCGCCAGGGCGGCGTGGGTGCCGCTGGGTGTGCAGACGGCGACCACGTCGAGGCCTCCGTGCGCCAGCGCCTCGTCCAGGTGGGCGTAGCGGCGTGGGGCCTGGCTCGCGGCGCGGCTCTCGGAGCGGGTGAGCAGGTGCGCGAGTTTCTCCGTTCGCTCGGCGATCGGGTCGACCACCGCCACCACGTGCAGGTCAGGGCTGGCTGCGGCCACCTCGGCGTGCAGGGTGCCGATCACCCCACATCCCACGATCGCGATCCGCAGGGCCTCGCCAGTGGCGGGTATGGAGGTGTTCATCCGGTCCGGGCTTCCTTCACGTCGTGGGTGCAAGCGCTTACCGCAGCCTACTGCGAAGTCGCGGGGCCGGCGTCCTTCAGCCGGCGTCCCCCAGCCTGAGTGGGACCGGGTCGAGGCCCTCGAGCGGGGCTGCGGTGGGCGATGTCGGTGCATCGCTGTACACTCAAACACATGTACGAATCAGGTGCTGATCGGGGCGTGGCTGCCGGTGTGATCACCGGGTGGACCCAGGCTTTGACGCGCCTGGATCAGCAGGTCTCGAACCCCGAGCGGATCGACCAGATCCGCGCCCTGGAGGAACTCAAGGCCGCCGCGGCCGCAGCCCAGGCCCAGGTCAGCGTGGACCTGCTGGAGGCGACCCGGGCCGAACGTGCTGCTGCCGGAGTGCCCGCCGACGAGCGCAGCAAGGGCGTGGCCACCCAGATCGCCCTGGCCCGGCGGGAGTCTCCGGTGCGTGGTGGTCGCTACCTGGGCTTGGCCACCGCACTGGCCGAGATGCCGAACACCCGCCGCGCGCTGCGGAACGGGCGGATCAGTGAGTGGCGCGCCACCTTGCTGGTCCGGGAGAGTGCCTGCCTGAGCGTGGCCGATCGCGGTCGCCTCGACGCCGAACTCGCCGGTCTCGATCTGGAAGGCCTCGGGGACCGCCGGCTGGTGGCCGAGGCGAAGAAGATCGCCTATCGGATCGATGCTGCGGCCCAGGTTCGTCGAGCCTCGAAGGCCACCAGTGAACGTACCGTCTCCATCCGGCCGGCACCGGACACGATGGCCTATCTCACCGGGTTGCTCCCGGTGGCACAGGGCGTGGCGGTGTACGCGGCGCTGACCGCACGCGCCGAGACGTTGCGCGGCCAGGGCGACTCTCGTTCGCGCGGCCAGATCATGGCCGACACCCTGGTCGAGCGGGTCACCGGGCAGTCCGAGGCCGAGGCCGTCGCCCACCAGGTGCAGTTGGTGATCACTGATCGGACGTTGCTGTCCGGAGACGGTGAACCCGCCTACGTGCCCGGCTACGGTGTGGTGCCCGCGGCGTGGGCCCGGGAGCAGGTGCGCACGGCGGATGATCGCCAGGTGTGGATCCGCCGGCTCTACACCGCACCCACCACCGGGCAACTGGTGGCCATGGACGCCCGTTCCCGTCGTGCGCCGGCGGGCCTGGCTGCCTTCATCGACGCCCGGGATCAGACCTGCCGCACGCCCTGGTGCGAGGCCCCGGTGCGTCACCGGGACCACATCCGGGGGGTGCAGGAGGGCGGAGCGACGTCCGCCCAGAACCTCCAGGGCCTGTGCGAACGGTGCAACTACACCAAGGAGGCCCCGGGATGGTGGGCCCGGGCACTGTCCACCTGGGATTCCCATCAGACCGAACTGAGCACTCCGACCGGGCACCGGTACCACTCGCGCGCCCCGGTCCAGCCCGGACCCAGGCAGCGACGCGGACCGGACCTGCAGCGGGAGAGCATCCTGGAGCGGTCCCTCGGCGCGGTACTGGTGCGTGCCGGATGAGTGCCTACGCCGAACTGCACGCACATTCGGCGTTCAGTTTCCTCGACGGTGCCAGCCAACCGGAAGAGTTGGCGATCGAAGCCGCCGGGTTGGGGTTGTCCGCGATGGCCCTGACCGACCACGACGGCCTGTACGGGGTGGTGCGCTTCGCCGAGGCGGCCCGGACGCTGGGGCTGCCCACCCTCTACGGTGCCGAACTGGGACTGCCCGATCAGCACCTACTGGCCCTGGCCCGTGGGCCGGAGGGGTACCGGCGCCTGTCCCGGGGGATAGCCAGGGCGCACCTGGCCGGTGGTGCGAAGGGGGCACCGGCCTATGACCTCCCCGAACTGGCCGACCTGGCCGCCGGTAACTGGTTGGTGCTCACCGGGTGCCGGCAGGGCGCGGTCCGTCAGGCCCTGGAACCCCAGCCAGGAAGGTTCGACCTGCCGGCCGCCAGACGTGCCCTGGCCGAACTCACCGAGGCGTTCGGGCCGGAGAACGTGGCGGTGGAGATCACCGACCACGGTGCCCCGTGGGACTCGGTGCGCTCGGACGCCCTCGCCGAACTCGCCGATCGGGCCGGACTGCCGCTGGTGGCCACCGGTGCGGTGCACTGTGCCCGCCCGGACCAGCAGCCGCTGACCGACGTGCTCGCCGCCCTGGCCCAGCGCTCCACCCTGGAGGAGATGGACGCCCGTCGTCCACCTGCCCCGGCTCACCTACGCGGGCCAGCGGAGATGTACGCGCGGCACCACCGCCACCCGCAGGCGGTGGCCACCAGTGCGGCGCTGGCCGCCGAGTGTGCCTTCGATCTGGACCTGATCGCCCCGAATCTGCCGCCGTACCCGGTGCCGGAAGGGCACACCGAGGCCACCTGGCTGCGTGAGTTGGTGCGCCGTGGGGCGCTGGAACGTTATGGCCCCCCCGATGCTCCCAAGCACCCCAAGGCCTATGCCACCATCGCCCGCGAACTGGACATCATCACCGATCTGGGCTTTCCGGGGTACTTCCTGATCGTGCACCAGATCGTGCAGTTCTGCCGCGAGAACCAGATCCTGTGCCAGGGCAGGGGGTCGGCCGCCAACTCCGCGGTCTGCTACGCCCTGGGCATCACCGCCGTCGACGCCGTCCAGCACACCCTGTTGTTCGAGCGGTTCCTGGCCCCGGGCCGCTCCGGGCCGCCCGATATCGACCTGGACATCGAGTCGGCTCGCCGCGAGGAGGTGATCCAGCATGTGTACAGCCGCTACGGGCGCACCCACGCCGCCCAGGTCGCCAACGTGATCTCCTACCGGCCCCGCTCGGCGGTGCGTGATGCGGCCCGTGCCTTCGGATACGACGTGGGGCAGCAGGACGCCTGGTCCAAGAGCATCGAACGGTGGAGCAGTCTCAAACCAAGCCCGCCGGTCGAGGCACCCAAGGAGCGCACCAGTGAACAGGAGCGACTGCGCCGCGACGGTCCCTGGACGCCCGGGCCGGAGGTGGTCGCCGCCGCCGACGCCGCCGGTGGTGATCTGGAGAGCATCCCCGAACCGGTGATCGACATCGCCGAGCAGATGCTGCGCCTGCCCCGCCACCTGGGCATTCACTCCGGGGGAATGGTGCTGTGCGACCGGCCGGTGATCGATGTGTGCCCGGTGGAGTGGGCCACCATGCCCGGGCGCACCGTGCTGCAGTGGGACAAGGATGACTGCGCCGACGCCGGCCTGGTCAAGTTCGACCTGCTCGGCCTGGGCATGCTCACCGCGCTGCGGCTGGCCTTCACGATGATCGGCCAGATCGAGGGGATCGAACTGGATCTACACTCGATCGGTCAGGAGGACCCGGCGGTGTACGACCTGCTCTGCGCGGCCGAGACGGTGGGGGTCTTCCAGGTGGAGTCGCGAGCACAGATGGCCACCCTGCCCAGACTCCGGCCGCGCGCCTTCTACGACATCGTGGTGGAGGTCGCCCTGATCCGCCCGGGACCCATCCAGGGGAACTCGGTGCACCCCTACATCCGCAGGGCCCGCGGCAAGGAGGAGGTCACCTACCTGCACCCCCTGCTGGAGCCCACCCTGAAGCGCACCCTGGGGATCCCGCTGTTCCAGGAACAACTGATGCAGATCGCCGTGGACGTGGCCTCCTTCACCCCCGCCGAGGCCGACCAACTACGCCGGGCGATGGGATCCAAGCGGTCAGCCGAACGGATGGAGGCCCTGCGGGAGCGGCTGATGGCCGGGATGGCGGCCAACGGGATCAGCATGGAGGTGGGGGAGCAGATCTACGACAAACTCAAGGCCTTCTCCGACTTCGGGTTCCCTGAGTCCCATGCCTTCTCCTTCGCCTACCTGGTCTACGCCAGTGCGTGGCTGAAGGTGCACCACCCCGAGGCGTTCTACGCCGGGCTGCTGGCTGCCCAGCCGATGGGGTTCTACTCACCGCAGTCCCTGGTGGCTGATGCCCGACGGCGTGGCGTGGTCGTGCACCGGGCCCGGCTGGACCGCTCGGCCGCTCAGGCGATCGTGGTGCGTGAGGATGACGGCACCTTGGCGGTCCAACTCGGCCTGGCGCCGGTGCGGGGGATCGGGGAGAAGACCGCAGAGCGGATCGTGGCGGCGCGCGAGCAGGCTCCCTTCGCCGACCTGGCCGACCTGACCCGCCGGGTGCGCCTCAGCGCTGCGCAGGTGGAGGCGCTGGCCACCGCCGGGGCATTGGAGTGCTTCGGGCACTCCAGACGGGAGGCGTTGTGGCTGGCCGGGGCCCTGGCAGCCGAGAGCGGACGCCGGCACGGGAACTGGGTGCAGGACGTGCTGCCACTGACCGCCGTCGGGCTCGATGTGCCCGAACTGACCGGGATGGACGAGGTAAGTGCCGCCGTCGCCGATGTCTGGTCCACCGGGGTGTCGGTGGACTCCTTCCCCACGCAGTTCCTGCGGGAGGATCTGGACGCCCAAGGGGTGCTCACCGTAGCGCGGGCCTGCGCGGGGCTGGACCGGCAGCGGATCCGGGTGGCCGGGGTGGTTACCCACCGGCAGCGCCCGGCCACCGCCCGGGGGGTGACGTTCCTGTCCCTGGAGGATGAGACCGGGCTGATCAACGTGATCTGCTCACCGGGGGTGTGGGCGAAGTACCGCAAGGTGGCCCGCACCAGCGCCGCCCTGGTGATCCGGGGGGTGGTGGAGTACGCCGAGAACGTGACCAACCTGACTGCCGATCAGATCAGTCCGCTCAGCCTGCGGGTGCCGGCGAAGTCCCGGGACTTTCACTAGGTGCGCTTCCCCGGCAGGTTGTGAACGGGTGAGCCAGATCCGACGGTGAGGTCAGTACTGCTGGGCCAGCATCGCCCAGATCCGTACCGCAGGCAGGTCGCGCAGGTTGTGCTGCTGCTGGGCCGGGTCGGGCCAGGTCTCCAACCGCCACAGCACCGACTCCACAGTGCGGGCACACGCCCACTCGCAGATGCGCCGGGCCGGCACCCCCAACACTTGCTGAGCCATGCCGATCCGGGGCGCCAGCACACCGGCTGGATCGGGATGAGCGAACGGGTCATCGATCTGGGCCAGGATCGGCCACAGGTCGTAGCCGGGGTCGCCGACCATCGGTTTGGGGTCGATCGCCAGCCACCGGGACGGACCGGCGGTGGGGGCATCCAGGAGCACGTTGCCGGGGTTGAGGTCACCGTGCAGGGCCACGGTCGGGGCCGGCGTGGCAACCGGGTCGGCGAAGGCGGCCAGCAGGTCCAGTCCGTACTGCATCTCGGACCGGAAGCCCTCGTACAGGTGGGACCAGGTATTGGCACGCTCGGTGGCGATCGTGGACCAGTTTGCGGCCACGCCGCGAAGGGATGGCATCGTGAACTCCTCCAGCGGCGCCCGGTGCAGATCGGCCAGGATGTCCATCGCGATCCGCAGCCGGTGCTCCGGGGGTGCCTGGTCATTCAGCAGCAGGTCGCCCGGCCTCGCCCGGCGCATCAGCAGCGCCCAGTCACCGCCGTGGTGATCGAGCAGTTCCACGGCCGAATGGCCCTGCCAGATCCGCAGTGCGATCGCCTCGAACTGCGCCTCCGAGTGGGGGTAGGTGATCTTCAGCACCACCGGGGTCCCATCGGACAACCTTCCGGGGGCGGTCCAGGACGCGGTGCCCACGCCGAATGGCTCGCCCAGATGCAGCGACCAGCGACGCACGGCCCGTGCCACCAGTTCCGGAACTCGCCGCATCCACTCCGCACCCTGAGGGGTTGAGCCGGCTCCGGTGCTCAGTGCGTGGGGGATCGGAACGGCAGGAGGGGGCTGGGTCACGGCCCATACTTTAATGCCGCCGGCCCTCTTCGGATGGTGCCTATTCGCCGGTGACGTATCCGTGCTGGCGCCAGGCTTCGTAGGTGGCGATCGCTGCGGCATTGGACAGGTTCAGCGAGCGCAGGCCCGGACGCATCGGGATGCGGACCGTGTCGGTGACGCGTTCGTCGGTGCCGATGTGGTCGGGGAAACCAGCCGGCTCGGGGCCGAAGAGCAGAGTGTCGCCCGGTTGGTAGGCGATATCGGCGAACAGGGTGCGCCCGCGCCCGGTGAAGGCGTACACGGTCCCGTTGGCGTGCTCACCGACCCAGGCCATCGCGGCGTCGAAGTCCGGGTGGACGATCACGTGCGCAAGGTCGTGGTAGTCCAGTCCCGCACGGCGCAGTTTCGCGTCCGATAGATCGAAGCCGAGGGGCTCGACCAGGTGCAAGGTGGTACCGGTGACCGCGGACATCCGGATCGCCGCTCCGGTGTTCGGGGGGATCCGGGGTTCGAAGAACATCACATGGAACACAGCAGATAGTGTCGCTGGCTGGAGAGGCGGGTAGTCTGCTTGTGTCGGCGCACCAGCAGCCCTAGGGCTGCTCCGGTCGACCAGTGTGCGGGTACCGAGTAGGGCGTGGCGCGAGCCTGCCCGCCAGGCGTCGAGGTCGAAAATCCCGGCGCACTCATTCGGCTACTTCTGCGGTGGCAATGGGGGCGCCGCCTGCACCGGAACCTCCTGCGAATCTCACTACATGCTGGCCAGAATCGCACCTGGATCGGTCTGCTTCTTGTTTTCGCCATGCCCTTCGGTCGTTCGCTATGGCCACGGCCGGGTTGACGCAGATGAACTGGGGAAGGCTGGTCGGCCTGGCTGCCACAGGAGGCTTCCTGTGGTCCTGGTGGCTGATCGGACTCGGCTATATCCCTGCCGTCGCCACAGACCTCCCGCCCTGGCTCTGCACCATCGCCGGTATCGCTGTGGGATCGACTGCCGGTGCCGCCATCGCTCTTATCGGCACCCGGGGACGACGGTTGCGGCTCAAGAATCCGACTGGTTGATGTACCGAGCCCGCCCGGGCAGAGGGGAGGGGATGGTCTTAGGCGTCCTGAGAACACGTGTGCTCCAACGGTAAGTGTCCAGAGGGGGACTTGAACCCCCACGCCCGCGGCGAAGCGGATTGGCAGAATGTCAACAGTTTCCGGCGATCAACGATGCTCCTGGCACTGGTGGTGTGCCATTTGGTGTGCCAAACGGGGCTGGGCAAGGGGAGGAAGGCACCCAGATACATCCCGTGGCACGAGAGAACATCGCCCGCACACATAGAGGCCATGAGTACAAACGAAACCATCACCACGATGACTGAAGCCCTTGCCGCCGACCGCCCCACACTGACCGTCAAGGAGGTGGCCAGCCTTCTTGGGGTCGATGCCCGAACCGTCTACCGGGCCATTGAAGATGAACAACTGCCCGCGCTTCGGGTCGGCACGAAGCGATTGATCCCCCGCCTGAAACTCATGGAACTGCTGGGTGCTGACGTCGCATGAGCAGGCGCAAGCACGGCGAAGGGAGCGTCTACTCCTACGTGCGCTCAGGTGTCCGCAGGTACCGGATCCAGTGGTACGAGCGAGAGGGAACCCACGACCCTGACTCGCCATTGCGGCGCCGGTCCCAGGGAGGTTTCCCCACCGCCAAGGACGCGGCAGCCGCGCTACGCCAGAAACTCAGTTCCCTCGACCGCGGAGATCCGACGAGCACAGCGCGTGGAGGTCTTACCGTGGGTGGGTTCATGGACGAGTGGGTGGAAGGTCACCGTGTGGGTGAATCCACCAAAGCCGGATACCTCAAAATAATACGGTTGCATATCAAGCCCTACATCGGGGAGGTGGAACTGGCGAAACTTACCTCCACGCGCTTGGCTGCGCTGTACCGGCAACTGGAATCCAGCGGCCGGCGCAACCACAAGGGGGAACGCACCGGCGAGGGCCTGGGACCAAACACCGTCCACAAGGTGCACCAGGCTCTATCTGTCGCACTCGACTCCGCCCTAGGCGACGGCGTGATCCGGAACAACCCGACCAGGCTCAAAGGGGCCAAGCCTCCGACGACCAAACAAATCAAGGAGGCCAAGGGGGAGATACTCGTCTGGACCCTCGGGGAACTTACCCAGTTCTTGAAGTGGGCTGACCACGAAGACCGAGAGATGTCTCCGGCGTGGACGTTTATCGGACACACCGGTGTCCGCCGAGGCGAAGTGGTTGGGCTGCGCTGGTCGGACCTCGACCTCCCGACGTCGGCCTCCATCCGCCGCACCGTGGCCACCATCAAAAAGAAGGGGCAACCCGAGTACGACCTAACGAAGAAAGTAAAGGGTGGCCGCCCGCGCAAAGTCGAACTGAACACCGACGTCACCTCGGCCCTGCGAGACCACCGGCGCAGGCTCGCAACCGTCGACATGAACCGGATCCGCGCAGACCGGCCGGTGTTTGCTAATCCCAGCGACGGTCACCAGATGCGCCCGAACTATGTCTACCGGCGCTGGACCAGGGCGGTGGAGCGATACAACCTGGACCACCGCACAGATCCACTACCACCCATCACGGGGCACGAGTTGCGCCACACCCACGCCAGCATCCTTCTCATCGCAGGCTGGCACCCCAAGGCAGTGCAAGAGCGCCTCGGGCACGCCTCATTCCAGATCACCATGGACCTGTACACCCACCTGATGCCGTCGATGCAACGGGACTCCATGGACGCCTACCAGGCGATGCTCGACCGGCAGCGTGAAGAGGAGGCCAGGCCGGGAAGGCTTGTTGAGACGGGGGAAGACTAGGCGGCGCGGACAGTATCATGATCCCATGACGGCGCCCGGCCGCCTGATTGCATAGTTGCCCAGGCGCAGTGACGACAGCGGTGGGCGGATGTGGACCCGCGGGAGTGCTCATGAAGTACGACGATGTGGACGGTTTCGGACGCTACGGAATGCTGGATGAGACCGCCGAGGGTCTGCTCTGCCATGAGTGTGGTCGTCGCTTCACCCACCTTGGGCTGCATGCCTACAAGGCGCACGAACTCACCGCTGCTGAATATCGATGGGCTCACGGACTGGGCAGGCGCGGGCTCGTGGTCGAGGCGACCCGGGCGAAGATCACCGCAAATGCCCACGAGCGGTTCGCCAGCAAGGCCACTTTCACTGCGAACCGGGACCCGGCTCGGGCGACCGAAGCACGGTTAGCGATGGAGGCGATTCATTCACCCGCCGGCCTGGAGGCGATGCGAAGGACGAGGGTGGAGGGCAACAAGTCGCGCCGTCTCGTAGTGGTGGTCACCTGTGAGTGGTGTGGCGCGCAGTTCTGTCCACTACAGGGAAGCAAACGGAAACGCCGATTCTGCTCCCACTCGTGCTCGGCCAAGGCGCGCTGGTCTCAATGAGTACCGCGCCGGCCAGATCTGTTGATTAGGCGGACTTGGGGCTCAACTCTGGTTCGTCTGTGATGTCCCCTGGCTCCACCGGCCACCAAGGGCGGCGGTGAACCTGCTCGTCGATGCCGTATTCCACCAGGATCAGCACCACCACACCCTCGCCCCTGCTCATCACCACTTTTTCACCTGAGCGCTCCCACCCGTTGCGCTCCAGCAGCAGGTTCACAACACCGTTGTCGTAGGTGGCTGCATCAGGGAAGATGAACGTGGCGAGGGTGCGCTGGCGGTGGCGCAGCAGGCCGGACTCGGGCGGCTTGCCCTGCCGGTGAAGACGATCAGTGCTGATGACGCCTGCCCGCAGCACAACAGCCACCCCGTCCTGGCGCAGGCGTTGGACAAGCTCCAGCACCTGGTGGATGGTGAAGTCCCCGCGATCGGTGCGCGCGGTGGTGGTGCCATCACGCCTGGGCCGGGAAGTGAGTGCTGGCTCGCTCAATCGCCCCAGGAGCCGCACGGCGCGGTTTACTGGGGCTGGGCCGGGGCCGAGTAGGACAAGTTGGCCCCACTCCACTGCGGCCTCGATCTCAGTGCTGGACGAGCCTGCCACTGCGTGCCGTCTCAACGCGGGCCAGGATGGCTTCCCGCCTGGCGTCGAGTGTCTCCTGGGCTTCTTCGAGGTCGGCCAGTTCCAGCACCGCGTCGGTGATGTTGATGTTGATGTCGGTGTTGTCCATTGATTCGTTGTCCTTGGCTCGTGTGGGGTTCTGGATGGCCGGTTACGCGGCAGGGTTTTCGATAACGACGCGGGTGATGAAGTCGGGAACCTGGTGCACGGTGTCCTCGGCCCACGGCCCCACCAGGCAGGCAATCACCGGCACAGCGGGGCGCTCATCGGGCCACGGGGTGCCTCCGTCGGTGATCACCACGACCACATCGACCCCACCGGGGGTTCGTAACGCCTGCTCGATGCCCACCCGCATATCGGTGCCACCGCGGCCGTGAACCTCATTCAGCGATCTGGCCCCGGTGAAACCGCGGGTCGTGTGCACATCTGCGTCTACATCGAGTACCTGCAGGTCCTTACCTTTGATGCGCAGGCGCCGGGAGATGCCGACGATCTCGTTGGTGACGGTGGTGAGTTCATCGGGACCCATCGACCCTGAGGTGTCGCGCACCACGGCCAGTCGCACCTTGGGGGCGCTGCGGCCGGGGTAGACCACCCTGGCCCCGCTGGTACCGATGCGGACGTTGTGGCGGCGGCGGTCACGGCGGGTGTAATCGGTCCGCTCCTGGCCCGCACGACGGCGCACCACCCGGCGAACCATCGACCCGATAATCCGCTGCCACGGCGTGGTGGAGGGGGTCAGCAACTGCTCAGCCTGCTCAACCAGCCCACCGGGGACGTTGCCCCGTCCACGGGAGGCGTGCTCGATGATCTGCGCAGCGGTGGCCACCAGCAGGCGCTTGCGCTCACCCGATGAGGCACCAGGTGCCTGGCCATCGAAGTCATCGCCGGCGTCCAGTTCAACCGGGGCTGCTTGACCACCAGAACCCGAGCCACACCCGGCGAAGGGTTTGCCCTGGCCGTCGCCATCGCTGGAAGAGCCCTGCCCGTGGCCTGTGTCGGCGTCCTGCGGCTGCCGTCCGGAGCCGGAGGAGTCCGGCTGGCCGGAGTTTGCCGAGCTGGAGGCGCCCTGCCCACCGGATTGCTGTTGCCGTTGTTGCTGCTGCAGTCCTTTCAGCACCCCGTAGTAGTGCTGGGCGGTCTGGAAGTCCGGCTCGCCCAACTTGGCCGGCATGATGCCGGTGGAGGCGATGTAGCCACACCCGGCAGCCGCCAGGTCGTCGTTGATTGAGGCATCCGCTGCGGCGTTCCAAACCTTTTGGTCGGCAGCGGTAACCCCAAAGTCCTTGGCGAAGGTGGTGTGCTCACCGAACAGGTGACCCACCTCGTGCAGTAGGACCTCCGCGCACGCTGTGGTGCCCCACTCGGTGACCTCATCGAAGTCGATGTACAGCCGGTGGGCGGCGTCCACGGCGAAGGTGCCCAGCCCGGGGGCATTGAGTACCCGGACAGAAAACAACATCGCGGCCATGTAGGGCATGCGCGACAAGGCCACCGCACGCCATGCGGAGAAGTCGGCGTGCTGGTCGGCGCAAGGCTTGGTGAGTTCCATGCCCTATGGGTGTGCGGATCTGCGGGGCTGATGCCACGTGAAGCGATGCGGGGTCTCACGTCAGGTGATGCCGACGCTGGCGATGAAGAACAAGAAGGGACCAGGTGTGCCGAACCCGTGACCGGTGCGGTGAAGGCTGGCATCGACCGGTATGCAATATGGGAGACTCAGCGGACATGAGGAGTATGAGTAGGGTCGCGGCAGCCATGATCACGACGCTAATGCTGGCAGTAAGTGCGTGCGGGAGCGCGGATTCGAGCGGACCCGCTGAGCGCGACTCTGACCAGGGCAGCGGCGGTTCTTCTGACGAGGACACGCAACAGTCCAACCAATTAGAAGTGCCTCCGGCGTTAGCCAACAAGGGGCTGGAGTTCAGTGACGTCCATCACTTCTTCGGCGGTGGTTGGGTGTATGTCGACACCAGGAATACCGAGTGTGATCCGGGAACGGCCTGCGTGAACCTGGTCGTCGCCGCCGACCCGGCCTGTAGTGCAGGCTTCTTCGCTGAGGTGGAGTTCCGTGACGAGTACGGTGACCGCATCGGCCAGGTGCGTGAGCGTGTTATGGGCGCTGGCCCCAACCTCCCCCAGGAAATGCGGGTGACCGCGCCCGCCGGCGCACAACCGACCGGTGTGGAGGTGCCCCGCGCCGGATGCATCACCTAGCCTCAGGCCCCCAAGGCCAACCAGGTCCGGAGCGTTGGGGTCCGTCAAGCGGCGCGGGCAGGACGAGTCCGCCCGAAGGTTGGCTGGACAGGAACTGCAGGTAGCGGCGACGGGATCGCGCCTGCCCTACCGTCTTGAGTTTCTTACCGCTGACAGTGGCCACCCGCGAGCGGTTTCGAGGGCGGCGAGCCGTGCCGATGCAATAGCAAGTCGGCGATCGTCACGCCTCGCCGTAAACGCGAGAGCGGGAATCGCAATTAGTTAGCCATGGGATCTGCCCAAGTGGGGCTTTAGGTCGGGACCTCCACGTTCGACTTCCCGGCGATGATGCGCACCGGGATTCCCGCACGTTTGGCAAGGCGGGTGGTGTGCCAGGTGCCTCTGGAGGTGCCCAGCGGAAAGGACAGCACGATGTCGGCACCAAGGTCCACCATCTGGGCGTTGCGGATAGGCCCGGCTGCACGCCCGTGAGCCCGCCAGTCGGCAGGGTGGGCTTCCACCGGCAGTCCGAGCCGGCGGACGTGAAGATCGGCGAAGTAGTCGGCGCCGGTGGGGCAGGCTCCGTGGACCAGCACCACCTCAGCGCCCTCGGCGGTTGCCAGCACCTCATCCAGGGCTTGTTCCACGACCTGGGCGTCGGTCCACGTGCGGGAGCCAGTGACCAGGATCCTCACTCCGCAGCCTCCAAAGTCGCTTCTTCGTCGAGTGCCTGGATGGCTCCTTGCGGAACCCGGTACCCGAGGTCGGCCAACTCCCGCAGCCTCTGGGCTGCCTGTGCCGGGCCGGGCTCGGTGATGGTGCGTCCGGCGTGGGGGAGGTCGATCCACTCCCGCTCCGCCTCGTGCAGCATCGCCGACACCGTGGCGTTGCGCTCGGCCCACTCGAAGGCCGTTGCGGGCGTCAGTGGCACCGGGTCGGGTAGCGGTGCGGTGAAGTGGGCACGACGGGCAGCCACGTGGATGGTGATCCCCTCCCTGGAGGGGTAGGCGTAGATGTCACAGTGGAAGTCGTCGGTGGACCAGCGGCAGTAACTCATGCCCCTTAGGTGTGCGGAACAAGGCCACTTGGGCCACCGCATGTATAGGACACGCTGAGAGTTACAAGTACAGGGTCAGCACTGCCGGCGTTGGGGCGCCGGAACTCAACTCACACTTGTTACACCACCGGCCCTATGTCAGAATCGTACTTAGGAGGTGGCTACCGTGAGCGCGCCACATGTAGATCACAAGAGCCAGGCACGTGCCGACCGGGCAGCGGAGTTATATCGCACCTGGGCGCGAGAGGCCGCCGATGGGCTGGCTTCGCTTGCCCCGGCACTTGAAGCGCTGCCCACCAGGGTCTCCCCGCAGATCGCGCGTGCCGCGCAAGCCACCGAGAACGCTTGGCGTGACATCGAGATCGAGTTCGGGATGCTGACCAGCACCGAGGTGGCCCAGCGGCTCGGTTATGGGCCCAACCGGACGTGGGCCTCGAACCAGCGTAAGGCTGGGCGCCTCGTGGGGGTGCGTCGGGGCGGACGGTACTTGTACCCGGGATTTCAGATCGCACAGGGGCGCGTGGTGCCCGCCATGGCTGGCCTGCTGGAACTCGCCGAGGAGCACACCTGGAGCAGCGAGTCACTCGTGCTGTGGCTGTGCTCTCCCTCGGGACGCTTCGCCGAGGGTCAGCGCCCGGTCGATGTGCTGCACGGCGACGCGGAGGCGGTGCTGGTGGCCGCAGGTGAGGCGATGGCGCCGCCTTGGTGAGCACGCCACCGCCACCGCGCCCGTTCGACCCACTGGTGACCAAGGTGCCTGCGGGCACACGCCTCATCCGTGTCTTTCGGTCAGGGTCCGGCAGGACGGTGAGAACCTTCAACCCCGGCTATGGGTCGTCCAGCCGTTTTTCATTCTTCGGCAACCCCGTCGTCCCGGTGTTGTATGCCGCTGAGTCCGACACCGCAGCGGTGTGTGAGCCGATTTTGCACGAGGTGCCACTGGTCGGCGGCCGGCTTGTTCCCGAGCAGTACGAACCCATGGTGGCAGGAGCGCTGCTGACCACGCGCCCACTACGTCTGGCGGCATTGCATGGGCTGAGCCTTCGCCGCCTCGGTGTAGAGGCCGCTGAGGTCACCGGCTCACCCTCATCCACCTATGGCCGGACCGTCGCTTGGGCCGCGGCAGCCCACGGGGCCGGGTTCGATGGCCTGGAATGGATGTCCAGGCGTTGCAACACCGACCGGGCCTATGTTCTGTTCGGTGACCGAGTGGGCGATAGTGATCTTGATGTGGACCCCACGTTCGCCAGGGTGTTCGCCACCGGCCCAGATCTCGATTGGCTCATCGACATGTGCGCATCAGTGAAGGTCGAAGTCCTCACCCGCCCAGCCGGTTAGCCTCCTGATGCGCCAGCCCCGTCGCCATCAGCGGCCAGCGGAGTCCATCGGACGAGCCCGCTGCATCGCCCGGTGCACCGTGGCGCGGGAAACGCCCATCAGTTCGGCCACCTCGACCTGGGTGTGCTCACCTGCCTCCACCAGACCTACCAGGTGCCGCTCCTGGGCGGGGGAGAGTTTGGGCTTCCTGCCCCGAAGGCGACCCTTGGCCCGGGCGATCGCCATACCCTCCCGAGTGCGCGTCCGGACTAGGTCCGCCTCAAACTCAGCCACTGCTGCGCAGGTCGCCGGCGAACTGCGCGGGGATAATGGGATGGACAGAGTTGGGCCGATACAGAGCCCGTCGTGCTCTATCGAGCTGGTATAGGGGTCGATGAAGGTGATCCCAGCACCGTGGCTCTCGATAGCACCAACTACTTCACAGTTTCATATGATGCGGGTAAGGAAATAATCGTTGGCACATACAGTAATCGCCAGGATTACGGAGTTCCGCACCCCCCTAATAATAGGACTCCCGACGTCACCGACTATGCACACCATGGTGTGGTTCACGGATCTCCGTCGGAAGTAGCCGGAGTCTTCAACACCGCACTTGAATTCCATGAGGGAACTCACGTCCGAGTGGATAGGGCTGACTCTCTTGAGGTTGGCGAGGGGCCGTTCACGATAGCTGGCTGGTTCCGTACTGACGATCAAAGGCCCCAGGCGTTCATGTGGGCGTACGATCAAGCCCCGCACCCACGGGTCCCAGTATCATACGTTTCGATTCGTATCGAACCAGACAACAATCGCATCCAGACTATCCTCATGAGCGGGCATGACGACGCTACGACAACCGTACTGCGTGCGCCCGGATCACATACGGACGGACAGTGGCACCACCTGGCATTTACGCGAGACGAGGAGGCGGTGACTCTGTATGTGGACGGCACACAAACCGCAACCACCGATCCGCACGTGGGTTCGATTTCGCGCAACGCGTTTACCGGCCTCCACATTGGCCAGCGCCCCGACGGTGGCGACCAGTTGCTGGGAGCCGTCGACGAGATCGTCTTGCTTGACCACGCGCTCTCTGCCCAAGAGGTCAGTAGCCTCGCGGAGTCAAACGTCCTCCCGGGCGAGGGTGCGCAGCTTCACCTCCCCCTCGACCAGGTCGCTGCCCCAGGCGCATCCGGTGATCCGGTCGAGGTGGCCCAGGCATTGACCGATGTCCTGGAGGGTTACCTGGACGCCGGTGAGATTGACGGGCCGATCGCCCACCAATCGTCCAACGCATTAGACCAGGCCCAGCGGCATCTGGCGGATGGGCGCATGACCCCGGCATCCCAGGCGCTGGAGCGTTTCATCCGGCACCTGGACAACCCGAAGCGACCCGACACCCTGACTGAAACCGCGGCGGCCGACCTGCGCGAGTCAGCCGAGCAGATCATCGAGATGCTTTGACATCACGGTTCAACCGTAGGGCGCTCGTGGGGCACGTTCGGGAGGCGATAGACGAACTCTGGGCCGGCGGTATGGTCACCGGGAGAGAAGGCGGCCAAGTCACTCAAGTTGCCGCCAGAAGCGACTGTCAGCCGGAGTTGGTTCACCGGTCTGGGATCTGTGTGACTGCGTTGCTCTGACCTGCAGGTTTATGCACTGAGGGCATGGCACCTCAAGCGCCGCAGTCGGTCGGACCTAGTGTCGCGTGTCGGTAGTTCCTAAACGGTTGTGGTGTTGAGATCATGGGGTATGGCGAATCGTCCTGCTGCGGCTCTGGGATTGCGCGAGGGTGACCGTGAGGAATTGGAGCGGTGGACCCGTACCACGGTGGTGCGCGCGGGGATGGCGGTGCAGGCTCGGATTGTGCTGGCCGCGGCGGCGGGGGTGGCCAATGAGCGCATCGCCGAGCAGGTGGGGTATCGAAGGTGACGGTGCTGAAGTGGCGCTTGCGCTACTCCCAGCGCGGTCTGGCTGGCCTGAGTGATGAGTCGCGCAGCGGTCGCCCGCGCACAGTTGATCACCGCGAGGTGGTGGCCGCGACGCTGGCCCCGCCGCCGAAGAAGTACGGGGTGACGCACTGGTCGAGCGGCCTGCTGGTACCGGTCACACGCCGGGTACTGATCGATGACCCAGCCCGATTCGACGGCGTTAGGGCCATTGGGGTCGATGACTTCCAGGCCGAGGTCATCCACACGGGCGAATGTGGTCAGGTCAGGGCGAGTGAAGGTAGCGTCAGACACGTCGAGGTCCTCGTGACAGATCGGGTTAGTTTGCGCTTCCGATCCTCGGGGGCCTCGACCCCTATCCAGCGACCGCCACGCCGACCGCGATCAACCCCCTACTACACCCTCAACTGCGAAGGGCCCCTTTGCTCACGTGGTGCAGGAACGGCTTGAACGAGCCGCGCGCGGACCGGCGCCAGGCGACCAGCGACTCGGCCAGCACGACCCCGCCTCGGGTATGGAAGTCATAGAAGCCAAACACCGCCGCCAGGTGCCGGTTGACTGTGGACTCCGCGCGGCGGGTCGCGCCGGCGTCCAGGACGATGACGTTGGTTGCCGGAGCCCGCAACCAGGTGACAAACCGGGAGACGTTCTCCACCCCGGCATCAGTCCACCCGACCCCGCGCCAGGCCAGGAACTCCCACCACAGCGCCAGACTGTGAGCGTAGGCACGCACTGTGTTGGGGGACCGCTCGATCCCGGCCAGATGCGCCAGGTACCGCTCGGCCGAATCGGCCACGACGAAGTTGTCATCGACGACGGTCCAGGACTCCCTGGACGTGACCGGCATGAGCACACGCTGAGCCTTCATCCCACATCCCTACGTAGCCGTAGGCCCGACCGGAACTGCATCGAGTCACCCCAGGTCTACTCCCGCTCGACAGCGATGTGGGGGACGTCAGAGACAGTGTCCAGAGAATGTGTCTCGCACACGGCTGACCGACCCCGTCAGCGACGTAGGCGATACCCTCGTCCCCGCTCCAGATAAATCGCCTCGACGGGGCCATTGGAGGCGCCACCGCGGTCGAAGAACGCCAGGATCTGCTCGCGTTTGCGCCCCAGAGTCCGGCCGAGTTGAGCGATCTCCTCCAGCTCCTCGGGCAGGACCCTGCGGAGCTTGTCGATCAGGGCCTGCATGAGTTTCTTATCTTTGGCACGGTCGCGGGTGGGAATAGGCGCTGAGGAGGTCCTGGTAGATATGCCAGGAGGCCTCCAAGACGGCGTGCTCCTCCGTGCCCCGCAGACGTCAAGGTGATGCTAGGAACCGTCCGTAGCTCTCACTCACCAACCCCGTGAAAAAGGGAGGCTAACTGGAAGAGCGGACCAACTTCTACTCTGGAAGGCCATTCCATGGCCTATTCTCCGACGCGGCACGCCCTGCCGACGGCATTTTCCTCGAAGGCTATGGATCGGGCTCGCGTTGGACTTTTTCAGAAGGGACACATAGTCAATCGCCAGCACCAGTGTGGGCGACGTGGAACGATATGCCACGAACGTTGACATGGAACGGCGTCGGCGTCAGAGTAGGGCTCGTCAGCACTAAGGACCATTCCTGATAACGGGGTGGATTCTCATAGAGGAGGAAGTGCTTTGAGGTACTTGAATAGGCCCGCACGAGCGGTTTCGCTCTTGGCGGCCGCGCTTTCTGTGACGCTTGCCGCCCCTGCGGCGGCCGTCAGCGCGGATCCTGACGAACATGACGTGGTCGTCGCGGAGCGCACCGATGACCGGAACGTATTTTTCCCCACCGTCGAGCGCACTCAGGACGGCGAGTTACTTGTAGTTTACTATGACAGCCCTGGCCACGCAGATGCTGACGGGCGCATCTCAATGGTTCGCAGTACTGACGACGGGGAAACGTGGTCCTCGCCGGAGGTCCTTATCGACTCCGAACTTGACGATCGGGATCCCAGTCTTATTGAGACGAGCGACGGCACCCTGCTGATGAATTTCTTCCGCACGGACTGGCACAGTGACCCTGCGGAGATCGTCGGCACCTTCGTAACCAAGTCGGAGGACGGCGGTGACACCTGGTCTGAACCGGTGCTGGTCGAGACGGAGATGTCCGGTGAGTCCGACATACTTGACGGGCCTTATCAGACCGGCTGGGCTGGAACCTCCGATAAGATCCTGGAACTTGACAATGGCGAGTTGCTGGTGCCGATCTACGGCACCGTGCCGGACGACCCCGATCGGCGAGCAAGCGTGGTGCGCTCAACCGACGGTGGTGAGACGTGGCCGATCGAGAACGAGTCTTCCGTACCCCACGATCCGGGCTGGAGCCTCAACGAGCCCGCGCTGACCCAGGCGCGCGACGGGGAGGTCACGATGATGATCCGAACTCACCACGGTGACGGGGCCGCATACGTGACCACCTCCGACGACCGCGGTCTGACGTGGTCGCACCCTGTGGCCACAAATCTGCATGCAGCAGCCTCGGACTTGTTGACGCTGCGCAACGGTATGGTCTTCCACACTTGGGGCGACACCTCTGGCGACTTCGGCGCTGGACGTCCCGTCGTGGGAGCGGTGCAGCGACCCAACCAGGATTGGACGGAGGTCAGCCAGCGACTGCTGTACGACGGGAGTCCCGGTGACCAGAGTTACCCGAGCAGCGTGGAGATCAGCCCGAACCAGTTCTTCACGGTCTCGTATGATGCCCCAAGGGGTATGATCGTGGGCACGTTCTCGCACCTTAGCGACTACATGCGCGCAGAACCCGACCCGCCAGGCCAGCAACGTGACATGCTTGACTTGTTGGGAATGTATGAGAGCGACGCCCTTGACGTCGAGACTGACATGACGTGGATGAATCCGAGTTACCCGGGGATGGGCCCGCTATCGCCGCTTGATGGCAGCAGCGACTACTGGAACGCGGCTACTATCGACCGCGACGCGCCTCCGGCTTCCTACTACACGATCGAATTTGACGAGCCGCAGCAGTTGGACGAGGTAGGTGTCGTACTCAAGCCTGGCTATCCCGAGTCCGCCAACGTACACATCTCTTCAGACGGAGAGGAGTGGGACGAGCCTATCGCCAGGTTCGAGGGCGAGGTGACCAACGAGTTGGTGTGGATACCGGTCCCCCATGGACCAGTTAAAGCCCTGAGGGTGGAAGTCACCGATTCATTCGGCGAGTGGGCACAACTTACTCGCATGGAAATGACGGGCCGGTAGCGAGCCAGTGGGGTAATAAGCCCGCCGGTACAGGTGACTGCCCGAGCACACCCCTACTGTCTCCAGTCGGGGATCCGCGGGGCCAGAACTAGCCAGTATGGGGTGAGCCTCAGCAGTGGATCCCGTTAACCCGAGGAGCCCCGGAGGAGTGTGCCTCTTGGTAAGGCAAACTCACTAGGGGGCTCCTCGTAATCTCCCCGCGACATAACTCGTCGGCTTGCCTCCGATCACGCGAGGTAGGTTTCCTTCCACCTACAGAGGAGTTAGCAATGAAGTTAGCTTTGGGATCCGCAATGGCTCTAGCGATGACGGCGTCGCTCTTTGCGCCGGTGCAGCCCGACTATTACGTCCACACGACACAGATGCAAGAAACTGATCCGCTTATCGACTTGGCGCTGATGTACGATGCCGGGACGTTAAGCGTTGATACGGACATGACCTTTGGTGAGGTTGAGCGGCAGCGGAATGTCCTGGATATAAACGGGCCGTATGGAGTTGTCCGTGACGCTGCAACTCCGCCGGAAGCCCACTATCGTATTGACTTCGATGAGCCGATTTTGGTTGGGGCCACAGGTGTGGCGCTCAAGCCTGGCTTCCCTGAGTCCGCGGTTGTTGAGGTGTCGGTAGATGGGGAGTTGTGGGAGACTGTGGCAGCCTACGATGAAGTCGATACTGGCCGGGCTCTGGATTGGACTAATCTGGAGGAGCCGATTGAGATCAGTGCTTTCCGAGTTACGATCACCGATTCGTTCGGTGAGTGGCCGGTGCTTGAGAACGTCGGACTTTCTAGTGAGTTCGTCACGGATGAAGAAACTCCTAGTGGTGGTGATGTTACCGTCGCGACGGCATCGGCGGGCCACGGTCTGTGGTTTCCGGACATTATCCGACTCAAGGACGGGAGGCTTCTTGCGGCGTTCCAAGAGGCGGAAACTCACTACGGACCGGTTGGGCGAATCTACGTGACTACCTCCTCCGATGGGGGTTTCACCTGGTCGGATCCACAACTCGTGATCGATAGCGAATATGACGATCGCGACCCAAAGATGGCCCAGTTGAGCGATGGCACCGTGCTACTAGGTTTTTTTCAAACCGACCAGTCCACGTCAACAACGCTCGGTACACATGTTGTCCGTTCGGCGGACGGTGGCCAGACCTGGTCTGAGCCGGTCAAGGTCGGCACGGAGATGGACTGGGATGCCAGTCACGGGCCAATAACTGAACTGAGTGACGGTAGCGTATTGATGCCCCTGTACGGCAGCGTAGGCGACGCGCCCTCCCAGGCCACGGTCGTACGAAGCACTGATGGTGGACGCACCTGGCCTGCGGCTTCCGAGGTGGTAGTTGCGATGAACGCCCCGAGCGAATTCATTGATCTGTCCGCAATGTACGATGCCGGGACGTTAAGCGTTGATACGGACATGACCTTTGGTGAGGTTGAGCGGCAGCGGAATGTCCTGGATATAAACGCGCCGTATGGAGTTGTCCGTGACGCTGCAACTCCGCCGGAAGCCCACTATCGTATTGACTTCGATGAGCCGATTTTGGTTGGGGCCACAGGTGTGGCGCTCAAGCCTGGCTTCCCTGAGTCCGCGGTTGTGGAGGTGTCGGTAGATGGGGAGTTGTGGGAGACTGTGGCGGCCTACGATGAAGTCGATACTGGCCGGGCTCTGGATTGGACTAATCTGGAGGAGCCGATTGAGATCAGTGCTTTCCGAGTTACGATCACCGATTCGTTCGGTGAGTGGCCGGTGCTTGAGAAGATCGGACTCGCCGAAGAGTCGGTTACGGGTGAGAACTTCGACTTCCAGGAGCCTACCCTGACTGCGCTCAGCGACGGCGAGATTGTGGCACTTCTCCGCACCACTACGTCACCACAGTTAGCCTATCTGTCTCGATCTTTTGATAACGGCCAGACCTGGACCGAAGCGGAGCCAACCGACATACCGGCCTCATCACATCACCTCCTATCTCTAGCGAACGGTGGAGTCTTGGTCACCTATGGCGACGTCTCGGACCGGTTCTCACCGAACAGGGCGACTTCCGGGCGCATTGTCGAGGAGCCTGCTGGCAGTTGGGATGGGTACCACGACATTCCTCTCTACGACTCCGGACACAGTTGGGATCAAGCCAACCCCTCGAGTGCGGAAGTTGAGCCTGACCTGTTTCTGACCCTCTCCTTCGACGTAGAGACGGCCTCGGTGGTTGGCGTTTTCAGCACGCGCGATGATTATCTTGTCGCCGCGGACCCGCTTAAGGCGGCCGAGGCGTTGAGGGACTCCCTTGAGGGCTACCTGGCCGCTGGTGACATCGATGGACCGATCGCCCACCAGTTGTCCAACACCCTAGACCAGGTCCAGCGTCACCTGGACGGCGGGCGTGACAATCCGGCGTCCCAGGCAGTGGAGCGATTCATGCGCCACCTGGACAACCCGAAGCGACCTGACACCCTGACCGATGAGGCCGCTGCCGACCTGCGCGAGCAGGCCGAACAACTCCAGGGCCTGATGTGACACTGGGGCGCGGGACCGAAGCGCCAACGTGGGCTTCGGTCCCGGCGCTCTGCCGGCAGAACCCCGTTCTCGGCGGTGTAGTCACACCCGGCATCGACCAGGGTCGTCGTTCAGGGATGCATCGGCGCTGACATTCCAGACGTCGTGGTCGGATAATGTGACGCCGAAATCCTTGGCGAACGTGGCGTGCTCACCGAAAAGGTGGCCTACTTCGCGCAGGAGTACCTCGGCGCACCACCGGTGGTGCCTCAGTTGGTCACGGCGTCGAAGTCGATGTACAGGCGGTGACCGGCATCGACAGCGAACGTCCCCAGGCCGGGGGAGTTGAGAACCCGGACGGAGAACAGCATCGCGGCCATGTAAGGCATGCTTGACAGGGCACCGCACGCCAGGCGGAGAAGTCGGCGTGCTGGTCGGCTGAAGGCTTGGTCAGTTCCATGCCCTATGGGTGTGCGGACTCGTGGCTCATCCCCACCGCCCCGTCCTGTACCCAAACCGGGCAATCGCCAGGCAACTCGGGTCGGGACGAGTCCACCCGATGGGCAGGCCTAGAACTGCGGGAACCGGCCTCCGGAGGTGGTACGAGGGCTGGTGCGTTGTGCGCCACCAGGAGCACCCGGCAGAGCCGACAAGCGTGAGCCCTTCACGGAGGTGCGGATCCATCCCCGGCGTTAAGCGATCACAGAGGTTGCGGACTTCTACTTGGCCAATATGGGGCCAGTGTCTGCCTTTGACACCCTAGACATGGAACGCTGTTCCAAAGTTCTTGCCTATTCCTTGACGTGAAACGATGTTCCAAGTATCTTCTACCGCATGTCCAACGGCGCGCCTTCCTACCACTCGCAAGGACTGGCACGTGGTCTGAGGATGTTGCGCGTGCTGGGCCAGTCTCGAGATCCACTGACGCTCGCCGCGCTCGCGAAACAGTTGGATATCGCCAAACCAACGTTGCTTCGGCTACTCGCCGTCATGGAGAGGGAGAGATTCGTCGTCAAGGCCGGCAACGTGCCGGCTTACAGCCTCGGGCCGAGCATCCTCGAAGTGGCTGAGTCCATCGGCACCATCGACTTTGCCGATATCACCTCCGATACCCTCAAAGAGTTAGCCGATGAACTCGGCTTCACCACAAATCTCGGTGTCCTCCATGGCCGCTCAGTGTTGCATCTGGCCGTCGAAGAACCCGACCGTGCTTTGCGGATCGCCTCTGGCGGCTACCTCGACCACACCTACTGCACCGCATTGGGAAAGATGCTGCTCTCCGTTCTTCCGATGAAGGAAGTCGATGAGCACTTACCGGTGTCACCGGAATGGGAATCCTTCACCGACCACACGATCACCAACCGGGCCGACTTCGACGCAGAACTTCAGCGAATCCGCGACCTTGGCTATAGCATCGATGACCAGGAACGCAATCGTGGTGTGCGGTGCATGTCCGTGGTCGTTCCCCTCGATGGTGACTCCAGTCTGGCAATTAGCGCATCAGGTCCCGCCGGTGAACTTGATAGTTCGATCGCGCGGGAAGTGCTGACCGCCCTTACCACAGCCAGCGAAAAGTTCGCTGACCTGCCCGGTTTCGGGCCATCACTTGCTGCAGCACGCACTCGGTGGGGGATCGAATGATCGTCGACGTCCACACCCACTGCCACGCCCCGGAGCACTGGGGTGCGGAACACAAGCGCCACTGGCAAGGCCGTTATGGCGGTACGCCCTACCCGTTCGTCACCCCCGAGAAGTTCGACGCCGTTATGCACGAAGGTGGCATCGACGTCGCCATCACCTTTGGTTTAGCCGCCTCGAGGGCCGGTGTGCGCACGCCGAATGACTACGTTGCGGACTTCGTCGATCAATTGAGCACCCCGACTATCCCCTTCGCTGCGATCGACCCCATTGATGAAGATTGGCGTGAGCAACTCGAAGAAGCCGTCCAACTGGGGTTCTCAGGTGTGAAACTCTACCCAGTACTGTCCCTGTTCGACCCGACTGCGCGGGACTTCGACGACTTTTACCAAGTCCTGGCCAGGCACGGCATGGTGCTGTTGTGGCACATGGGCGCCAGCCCAAGCCCCGTGGGCAAACTCGCTGTGAGTCACCCACTAGTGGTCGACGAAGTGGCACGCCGGCACCCCGGGTTGGTGCAGATCATGGCTCACATGGGCCACCCCTGGCAGCGCGACACCAACGTTGTGCTGCGCAAGAACCGCCGTGTATTCGCTGACATCTCCGGTGTCCCCAGCCGACCGATGGACGCCTTCCTCGGGCTCGTGCACGCCCAGGAGTGGGGCACTGTCGACCAACTACTCTTCGGCTCGGACTATCCGCTATGGACTCCCGCCGAAGCAATCGCGAAGTTGCGATCTGTTGGCGAACTCAGGGCCGGAGACCTGCCGCACGTCACCGAGGAAACTATCCACACCATCCTGCACCAGAACGCATTGGACCTGCTGGGTCTGAGACACCCTAACGCTTCCAACTAATCCCTTCTCCTAGTCCACATCACCGCAACCCCCTTGAGGACACATGAACGACACCTCCACTGAAGGACACGCTGACCTGCACGTCGGCCGAGCCAAGCGAATGGCCGAACGGGCAGCCCGCATCATCCCCGGCGGAGTCAACTCAGCCACCCGCGCGATCGGAGAACCGTGGGCCTTCAGCAGTGCGAAAGGGGCCACGATCACCGACGGTGACGGCCGCCGCTACACCGACTACCACGCCGCCTTCGGAGCAACATTGCTCGGCCACGCAGATGAACGCGTGAACGCCGCGATCGGCCAGGCCATCGACTCGATCGACCTTGTTGGCTTGGGCATAACAGACCTGGAAATCGAACTGGCCGAACTGCTCGTGGACTCCATACCCTCAGCGGAGATGGTGATCTCCACGCTCAGCGGCTCTGAGTCGGTGCAGCAGGCCATCCGCCTGGCCCGCGGAGCGACCGGCCGCCCACTAGTGGTGAAGTTCCAGGGCTGCTTCCACGGCTCATATGACCCGGTCGCGCGCAACGTGATCTCCACACCAGAACTGGCTTACGGACGTGACCCCAACTCAGCGGGCATCCTCGACGACGCCATCGACAATACGCTCATCGCGGAGTTCAACGATCTGGACTCCGTAACGGAACTCTTCGATCAGCAACCCGACCGCATCGCCGCAGTCATTCTGGAACCGGTCCCGCACAATGTCGGAGCGCTTCTACCCGATCACGGCTTCCTCGAAGGTCTGCGCGAACTCACCCAGAAGCACGGATCTGTGCTCATTTTCGATGAGGTCATCACCGGATTTCGCCACGCCCTGGGCGGCTACCAAGAGGTCTGCGGCATCACCCCGGATCTGACCACCTTCGGCAAGGCGATGGGGAACGGCTATCCAGTGGCCGGCATGGCTGGTCGCGCAGACCTGATGAGCCACTTCAGTTCAGCTGGCGGCAAGGTAATGCTCGCCGGAACCTTCAACGGCAATGCCGTGTCCATGGCAGCAGCAATCGCTACCGTCAAAGCCCTACTCGACCCCGAGGTTGACTTCTACACCCACGTATTCGGACTCGGTGATCAGATGCGCGCCGGACTGCGCCAGATCACCGCGGAGTTCGACATTCCCGCTGTGGTCACCGGATTCGGCTCCGTCTTCGTCACCTACTTTCTCGAAGGCCAAGTGCGCGGCTACCGCGACCTGATGCGCAATAACGACTCCGCCTACGCCGAGTTCCACCGCAGGATGATCGACAAGGGTTCGATGATGCTGCCGATGGCGCTCAAGCG
The DNA here is from genome assembly GCF_049725185.1 of Pseudactinotalea sp. Z1748. Lineage (NCBI taxonomy): Bacteria > Bacillati > Actinomycetota > Actinomycetes > Micrococcales > Cellulomonadaceae > Pseudactinotalea > Pseudactinotalea sp. Z1748. Next base: position 323,642 of record NZ_JBMPQB010000004.1, read on the forward strand.
CAACCACATCTCCCTGGCCCACACCCAGGCAGATATTGACCGCACCCTCGACCAAGCCCGCGAGGTACTCGGCGCGATGGCCGCCGAAGGACACTTCGCCACGAAGCGGAGTTGACGCGCCTATGACACGTAGTACCGCACGGACCGTATTCGCCGGTGGTTTGGTAGTTGACGGAAGCGGCACCCCACCGATAGCTGCCGACGTGTTAGTACGCGACCAGCGCGTCGAGGCGATCGTGCCAGCGGAACAGCGCCCAGCCAGCGGTTACGACGCCATGGCACACGACTGCAAAGGGAACATCGTTGCCCCCGGGTTTGTGGACGTGCACACTCACTCCGACCTGTCGCTGCTGACCTACCCGGCCAACCACAGCCGCATCCGTCAAGGCATCACCACCGAAATCCTCGGCAACTGCGGCATGACACCAGCCCCCACCGGGGGTGACCAGCGCGGCCTCGAAAACGTCATCAGCACGATCAATATCACTCCCGGCACTCCATGGGCATGGTCCGACGTGCAGGGCTGGATGTCCGTGCTGGCCCAAACCCCGACGACGACGAACTTTACCGCCCAAGTAGGTCACAGTTCTGCGCGCTTCAAGGTGGCCGGTGAAGTGGGCCGACCACTGAGCGAGAAAGAACTGGACGCACTCGAGCAGGAACTCGATCATGCACTGGACGCTGGCTGCGTCGGAGTCAGCATCGGACTGATGTACACCCCCGGTGAGGCCGCCACTGCACTCGAACTACAGCGCGTGGCCCAGGTCGTGGCTGCTCGCGATGCGCTGCTCTCCGTGCACCTGCGCAACTACCAAGCCGCAGGGCTGATCGAATCGATCGACGAAGTCGCCGCACCAGCACGCAACGCTGGTGCCCGGCTGCAGATCTCGCACCTCCGGATGGTCGGCAACGGCACGGAGTTCGCCGGCGTGATCGAATACATCGAGGATCTGCGTACCACCCAGGACATCGCCGCCGACGCCTACCCCTACGTGCACGGTCACACCACCCTGCTGCAGTTGCTGCCCACCGCCTTGCGCTCCCGTGGTACCCAGGCCGTGACTGACGAAGCGCGCCAGAACCCCGACGGGGTCGCACGTCTCCTGCGTGAGTTTGGTCGACTACCCGAGCAGATCGTGGTGATGAAGGCCGCGGCCCGCCCAGATGCGGTCGGGATGACACTCGCTGGCGTTCCCGGTGACCCCTTCGCCTGGGTGGTGCAAGTGCTTGTCGATTGCGAGGCCGACGTCGATGTCGCGGTCGAGAGCGGCAACTGGGCAGATGTCGACCTGGCGCTGCGCACGCCGTGGGTCTCCATCGCCTCCGACGGTGCAGCACTGAACGCTGACCATCGCTCCTCAGTGCCCCACCCACGCTCGTGGGGCACCTTCCCCAGCGCCTACCGACACATGCGCACTTTGGGGCTACCCATTGGTGAGATCGTGCACCGGATGACCGACGCCCCAGCTCGCCGCGCTGGTCTGAGCGCAACGATCGCCGTCAATCAGCGCGCCGACGTCATCGTCTTCGACGACGACACCTTCACCTCATCCGCGGACTTCGCTGAACCGGCGCAGCCGGCAAGCGGACTCCACGCGGTCATGGTGGGCGGCGAGTTCGTGTTCCGCAACGACGAGATGACCCAGAACCGGCCCGGAAGATTGCTATCCCAACCACCTACGGAGCGGGCACATGTCTGATCGACCACTCGGAGTCGGCATCGTCGGAGTGGGTGGAATCGCACCCAACCACATAGCCGCACTGCGTTCCACACCCCTCGCTGCTCTACGCGCGGTGTGCGACGTCGACCTTTCTCGCGCAACTCAACTGGGCCGAGCCGAGGACTGCGCCGCTTATGGCGACCTCGCAGAGATGCTCACTGATGACGACGTCGAAGCGGTCGTCGTGTGCACCCCGAACGTCTCCCACGCTGCTCTCGGGCAGCAGGTGCTCGACGCTGGACGGCACCTGCTGATGGAAAAGCCGCTGGCGATGAACGCACAGGACGCACGCAACCTGGCCGCCACCGCGCAGCAGGAAGGCTTGGCCCTCGCCGTTGGGCACAGTCACCGCTTTTCTGACCAAGGCCGAGCCATCCGCGAAACCATCGAATCCGGTGCGATCGGCACCCCACGCTTCGTTCGCATCGTGATTAACGGTGGCTGGATCTGGCCCGGATGGCAGTCTTGGATCCTCAACCCCGAAGTCTCCGGCGGCCACTCGCTGCACAACGGGGTCCACCTGACCGACCTGGCCACCTGGTGGATCGGTGAGCACGCCGACAGCGTCTTCGCCGTCGGCCAGCACGCAACCAGCGCCGCCCTGGAAATCTACGACTACCTCGTCGTCGAACTCGGCTTCCCCTCCGGCGCCTCAGCGATTTGCGAGATCAGCCGAGGTGAGCGCCCACGCACCTCCAACTTCCTCGAGATGACTGTCGTGGGCAGCGAAGGGGTTCTCGCACGCGAATGGGATGCACAGGGTCTGCTTGCCTGGGGAGACACCGGGCTGCACACCTGGGCACCCCACGGAGAGGGAGCGCGCACCTTCCACCGCGAGATGGAAAGCTTCGCAAACGCCGCCCGCGGGCGGGCACCGGTGATCCCCTCGATTGACGAAGCCGTGCACGCCGTCGACGTGGCGGTTGCCGCAGAGCAGTCTCTGGCTGAAGGGCGCCCCATCGCCATCGCAGAAGCATCTATCAAGCAGAGCGGAGCCGTCTGATGAGCGAGACCACAGTGCTCCTCGCCGGAGTGTCTGGAGGCCCTGGGCAGGATCACCAACGCGACATGTGGGCGCCGGCATTAGCAGCGGCCGGACTGACCACCAGCGCTGTGTGGGTACCACCCGCCACGGTGGAAGTTGAGCGCCGCAGAGCCGAAGCCCTCGCCGCTGACTTGGGTGTGGAATGTCAGACAGGTGAGCGCCCCGATGCCGGGGCACAGGCCGCGATCGTGTGCCTTCGCGGTGGTCAGCGCCGGGAGTTCCTGGATTTCGCCGCTGCCCAGAATATGCCGGTCCTGCTGGACAAGCCCACTCTCGATTCCACAGCGGAGCTGGAAGCACTGGCCCAGATCGACGCCGTTGTGGTGGACCCCCACCATTTCCGCTGGCATCCCGGATTCGTACGCGCGATTGCCGCAGTGCATGGCGGTGAGATCGGGCTGCTGCGCGCCGTGGCCGCCGAACTCGTCGTGGCATCCGGAGACGGCGCACACCCAGATGGCGAACTGCGCAACCTTGGCGTCTACCTTGTCGACCTGCTGCGCCGAGCCACCGGACCAGCCACAGTGCGCCTGCGCGCCCACGGCAGGACCGACAGTTGGACCTTCCTTGGCCAAACTGAGCGCGACGTCGTCGTCAGCGCCCACACCTCCCGCACCAGCGCCGAGGCCGGCGGCAACGGCACGTTACGCGCAGCGGTTCGCTTCGCAGGTACCCACGGGTCCACTCGAGTCGACTTGCTCAGCCCCGCACTGCAGTTGCACCAGCCAGGGCACCAACGCACGTTGCGTTACGGCGAGACCTCAGTGGAGGGTCTGCTGCGGAATTTCGCTGCCGTCATCGCGGGCCGTGCCCGCCCCGCACCCATCACAGACCTCCTGGTGCTCTCCCGGGCACTTGACGGCCTCGCCGCATCCGCAACATCAGGCACGCAGACAACACTGGATTGGTGACACCGAACATGAAATGGCTGACATTCGAACACGCCGGCAAGATCCGGCACGGATACCTCGCCGGTGACGACGTGGTAGTCACCGGCGATGGTGACCTTGCCGATGTGGTGGCCGGGATCGCACCTCGGGAAGAAGTCACCCGGGTACCGGCCGACAACGTCCGAATCCTCGCCCCGCTGCTTCGTCCAGGAAAGATCGCCGCAGTTGCCGCCAACTATCAGTCCCACGTGGTTGAAGGAGGCGGCAAGGAGCGCGATAAAACCACCGCGACTCCGCGACTCTTCCTCAAACCCGACACCTCGATCATCGGTCACGAAGCGACAGTCGAACTCGACCCGATTACGAGTGCCCTGGACTGGGAGGTGGAACTGGCCATCGTGATCGGCCGCACCGCGCGGCGCATCTGCGAAGGAGACGCTTTGGATCATGTCTTCGGTTATGCGACATCCAATGACATCTCTGCTCGCAGCCTGGAGTTGGGGGAGGAGCGCGATGCGGCAGCAGCCGGGAAGTTCTTCACTTGGCTCGAAGGCAAATGGCTCGATGGTTCGGCCCCCCTGGGGCCCTACGTAGTCAGTAAGGATGAGATTCCGGATCCGCAGAACCTGCCACTTACGCTCCGTGTCAACGATGAATTACGGCAGAGTGGAAACACTTCAGAGATGATCCACAGTGTCGCCGAACTCATCGCTTTCGCTTCGCGACTGATGACGCTGAACCCGGGCGACCTCATTCTCACTGGCACCCCAGCAGGTGTCGGCGCCACCACGGGTGAGTTCCTGGACCCCGGCGACGTCATGGTCGCCGAGGTCGAAGGACTCGGAGCGTTGCGCACACCCGTTGTGGCTCATCAGACCTCGCATTGATCCACCGCACCCGCGAACCGTTCACGACCGGAGAAAGGAGAAGGCAAAGGAGCAACAGAGTCCCCTCCGGCCCGATGGAGTCCGAACTACACCCACCTCCAATGAAGGAGAACACCATGAGAAGGAAGCCACTGATTACCGTTGTGGCGCTTGGTGCAAGCATCGCGCTGGTTGGCGCGTGCACTGATGCATCAACTGAGTCCGACCCGACTGAACCGACTAACGGCGACGGCGCAACTACCGATCCCACCGCAGCGAGCGTCTACCTCTACCAGGCTCCTGAGGCGTTCAGCCCGTTGCGCCCAGCGCAAGGCGGCGAGCAACTGACCATGTCGCTGGTATTCGACAACTTGGTGACCACCGGACCAGACTTCGAGTACGAACCGCGACTGGCTGAGTCCTGGGACATCTCCGAGGACGCAACACAGATCACGTTCAACCTGCATGAGGGTCTGAGTTGGAGCGATGGTGAACCGTTCACCGCTGACGACGTCGCCTTCTCCTACAGCCTGTACGCCGACCCCGAAGTCGCAAGCGCTGCTCGCTCGCGCCTGGCCGGCGTTGAAGGATTCGACGATCTCGACTCTGGGGAAACTGACACCCTCTCCGGAGTCGAAGCCGTCGATGACACCACTGTCACGATCACACTGACCGAGCCGAACGCCGGCTTCCTCTCCCTGATCGCCTATGGTTCAGCGTTCTACATCCTGCCCGAGCACATCCTTGGTGATGTTGACCGCAGGGAACTGCTCGACTATGAGTTCTTCGACACTCCTGATGTCGGAATGGGCCCTTATACGGTGGACAGTTACCAAACTGACCAAGAAGTGGTGCTCAACGCGAACGAGAACTACCGCACCGACGTCGGCATCGACACGCTTTACCTGAAGTTGCTCACCTCGGATGTGGCAACCGCCCAACTCGGTAGTGGTGAGATCGACCTCGTACAGGTCTCCGCTCTCGATGTCGAAGCAGTCGAAGGTCTGGACGGAGTCACCGTAGAATCTGCGCCCTCAGCGGGATTCTTCCGACTCCTGCCGAACTTCGAGAAATTCCCCGATGAGCGGGTACGCCAAGCATTCTTGTACGCCATCGACCGCCAGGGCATTATCGACGGAATCCTCGGCGGCTATGCTCAGCCGATTAACAGCACGATCATGACCGACTGGGCCCTGCCCGATGATCTGGAAACCTACGACTACAATCCAGAGCGGGCCACTGACCTGCTGAACGAAGCCGGATTCGACTTCGATCAAGAGATCGCAGTCAGTTGGATTCCCGGTCAGCGTGACCGCGACCAGATGGTCGACGTCGTCGTGGCGAACCTGAACGACATCGGGCTGAACGCCACCGCCCAGCAGATGGATGCTGCCGCTCAGTTGCCCATGATCGAGGAGGCCGAGTACGACCTGATGCTCTCCGCTGGTGGGGTGTACAGCCCGGACCCGGCAATGACCTACCCGATCGTCGCCTGCTCCGCCATCTACCCGGCTGGTTCAAACACCGCCCTGTTCTGCGATGAAGGACTCGACGCACTCCTGCTCGAAGGTGCACAGACCGGCGTACTCGAGGAGCGTGAGGCCGCTTACCAGCAGGCGGCACGGTTGGACAACGAACTAGTGCCCCAGCTCTGGTTGAACGTCCCGGACACCATCTGGGCCTACAGCGACAGACTGCAGGGCTTTGAGCCGCATGGGGACTTTACCAACGGCTTCATGAACGCTGCTGACTGGACGGTGGACGGCTGACACTATGCTGAGGTCCCTCGTCATACGCCTGATCACGAGCGTCTTCGTCTTCCTGGTGATCGCCATCGGGTTGTTCGCGCTCGTGCGCCTCGCACCGGGCGACCCCATCGACATGATGGTGCCGCCGGAAGTGGCTGGTGAGGATCGAGTCGCGTACGTCGCCAGAGTGCGCGAACGCTTCGGTCTCGATCAGCCCTTGCCCGTGCAATTCGTGCGATGGTTCGGCGGGCTCTTGACGGGGGACCTCGGCTACTCATACTCCAGTGGCCGAGCGGTCAGTGAACTACTGTCTGAACGTCTCGGTCCCACAGTTCTGCTGATGGGCAGCGCGCTCTTGCTCGGGCTTATCATCGCAGTGCCTGCCGGCATCATCGCGGCTAAGAAGCGCAACACGATTATCGACCAGGCAATCACCAACTTCAGCATCATTGCGATTGCTGTGCCGAGCTTCTTCCTCGCGATGCTGGCGATCTACATTTTCGCGGTCCAACTCGGAGTGCTGCCCTCAGCAGGAATGTACTCATCTGGGCGCACCGATATCCCTGACTTGCTCCGACATATGGTCCTACCGGTGACCTTGCTCGGGTTGACCGTCGCGGCACCTTTTACCCGGTATGTGCGTAGCGGAATGTTGGAGGAACTCAACAAGGACTACGTCCGCACGATTCACGCCAAGGGCGGTACACCGGCGCGGGCACTTCGGCACGGGCTGCGCAATTCCTTGATCTCCCTGGTCACGGTGCTGGCGCTATACATCCCCTCATTCCTGTCCGGTGCGGTGATCATGGAGCAGGTCTTCGCCTGGCCCGGAATGGGTCAGTTGGCCATCCGTGCCCTGACCCAGCGCGACTACCCGGTCATCATTGGCTTCGGGCTATACGTCGCGGTGCTCGTGCTGGTCTGCAACCTGATCGCCGACCTGCTGTATTCCGTCGTCGACCCGAGAGTGAGGACAGGACGATGACTACCACAGCTCTGGAAGCACGGAAGGTCACCACCGAGACCTCACCGGGGCGGATGGCGCTGCGTCGGTTCCGTAAGAACCCCATGGCGGTGGTCGGAGCCATCCTTCTCACCATCATCGTCACCCTTGTTGCGTTGGCACCGTGGATCAGCCCGTATGACCCCAACGCCATCAACCTCCAGGCGATTCGCACTCCACCATCGTCTGAACACTGGCTCGGCACCGACTCCACCGGACGCGATGTGCTCAGCCGGCTACTCGCCGGGGGCAGGGTCTCGCTCACAGTAGGTTTCCTGTCCGCCTTTTTCGCCGTCATGATCGGCACCATCGCTGGAGTGACCGCTGGCTGGTTTGGCGGTGTGATTGATGCGGTCATCAGCCGAGTTATCGACATTATGCTGACGGTGCCACCGATCTTGGTGGTGATCGTGCTCGCCGGAATCTTCGGCCCGGACGTGAGGCTGCTGGTTGCCGTCATCGCTGGCTTAGCCTGGCCGAGTTCAGCGCGGATTGCTCGGGGAGTCGTGCTCAGCCTGCGGGAAGAAGAGTTCGTCCAAGCATCCCGCGCTATCGGGTCCCGGAACGGTTACATCGTGGTCAAGCATCTGATCCCGGGTGTGCTGCCACCGGTGATCGTGGCCGCCACCTTGCTGGTCTCTGAGGCGGTATTGCTGGAATCGGCACTGTCATTCCTCGGCGCTGGTGTACAGCCTCCGCAAGCCAGTTGGGGTAACACCCTCACTGAAGCGCAGTCGCTGACGGTGCTGTCGTCGATGCCGTGGATGTGGATCCCAGCCGGGTTGATGATCGCTCTCACCGTGCTATCCGCAATGGCGGTGGGTGACGGCGTGCGCGACGCCATCGATCCTCGGAAGAACAGGTGATCGCATGAATGCGCCGCAAGCTGCCCTGACTATCCGTGATCTCACCTTGCACCTCCCCACCCCGTCTGGGCCGGCGCACATCCTGGACCGGGTGAGTTTTGATGTCTCGCCCGGTGAAATCCTCGGTGTGGTGGGCGAGTCCGGATCGGGTAAGAGCATGACAGCCTTCTCGATCCTTGGTCTACTTCCCCCAGGGGCGCAGGTGGACGCCGCTGCGGTTGATTTCGATGGCGTCGATCTCACGAGCCTGTCGCCGCGGGAACTGCGTGCCCTGCGCGGTAGACGCATCGCCATGGTCTTCCAAGACCACATGACCACCCTCGACCCAGTAGCGAAGATCGGTCGGCAGATCGAAGAGGCATACCTCATTCACCACCCTCGTGCCAAGCGTGCCGAAGCCACGGAGCGTGCAGTCACGACACTGGAGCAGGTGGGAGTGCCCAACGCTGCCGAACGCATGCAGCAGTACCCCCACCAGTGGTCTGGTGGCATGCGGCAGCGCGCGGTCATCGCTATGGCACTGGTTAATGACCCAGATGTGGTCATTGCCGATGAACCGACCACTGCTTTAGATGTCACTGTGCAGGCCGAGGTGCTCGCGTTGCTGCGGCGTCTGCAACAAAGCCGCACACTGTCGATCGTTCTCATCACCCATGACATGGGCGTGATCGCCGAGATGGCTGACCGTGTAGTAGTCATGAAGGACGGTCAGGTGGTCGAGACCGGAGAAGTGCATGAGTTATTCGCCAATCCGAAAGATGACTACACCCGCAAACTCCTCGACGCTGTTCCCCAGCCGCACACCGAAGTCTTCGAGCCGGCCGAGGAGGCACAGGGAGACGATGTTGAGGAGCCTGCACTGGAGGTTGAGAACCTCTCCGTGCGCTATCCAGGTTCCTGGCGCAAGGCTGGCTTTCTCGCTGTGGAGGATGTGAGTTTCTCCGTCGCATCAGGTCAGATCGTTGGCCTGGTTGGGGAGTCCGGGTCGGGCAAGTCCACGATCGGTAAAGCGATTATCGGATTGGCGCCGGTCACCGCTGGTTCGATTCGAGCCTCTGGTCAGAGCGTTGTTGGGTTGCCTCGTAAGGACCTACGGGCCGCAAGCGCGCGTTATGGCATGGTTTTCCAGGACCCGAGTTCATCCCTGAACCCACGTATGGTCATTGGCGCGTCTATCGCGGAGCCGCTCGTGGTGCACCGCCCCGACATGTCCATGCGGGAACGCCGGAGTCGAGTGGCGGAACTTCTTGAGCAGGTCGAACTTCCCACGAGTTGGCAGGGGCGGTTCCCCCACGAACTATCTGGGGGCCAGCGCCAGCGGGTGGGTATCGCCCGAGCCTTGGCGCTCAATCCGTCGCTTCTGATCGCCGATGAGCCGACGTCAGCCCTCGATGTCTCGGTGCAGGCAGCGGTGCTCGAAGTGTTTCAGGAGTTGCAGCGAAACCTCGGCTTCTCTTGCCTGTTCATCAGCCACGACCTTGCGGTGGTGGAACTGCTCTCTGAACACGTCGTCGTCCTTCGCGACGGCAGCATTGTCGAACAGGGTCACGCCTACCGAGTGCTCACCCGACCTCAGGAGAAGTACACCCAACGGCTTGTCGCGGCTGCACCCCTGCCGGACCCGGCCTTGCAGCGCGCCCGGCGGAAGGAGAATACGTGAGAAATCGTCAGTCATTCATTGGGCTGAGCATCGCCGAACTGCCAAGCCCTAGCGTGCTCATTGACTTGCACACTGTGCAGCGCAATGTCCAGGCGATGGCGCAACATGCAGAAGATCTCGGTGTGGCTCTACGCCCGCATTGGAAGACCAGTAAGTCGGCGCAAGCCGCGAGGTTGCAGTCGGAAGCCGGCGCTATCGGGCACACAGTGGCGACCGCCGCCGAGGCCACCGCGCTGGCGGCAGCAGGCGGTCACGACATCTTCTGGGCCTACCCTCCTGTCGGTCGCCACCGGGTGGAAACGGCATTGGAACTCGCACGCCACACCAGATTGATCCTCGGGCCAGACTCAGTAGCGGCCGTGCGACCACTGGCAGAAGCTGCTCAGCGCCATGAACTTCTCATCGACGTCCGCCTGGAGGTCGACTCGGGTCTGCACCGTACGGGGGTGAGCCCGGAGAATGCTCTGGCCACAGCGAAAGAACTTATGGTCCTTCCCGGTATTCGACTCGAAGGCATCTTCACCCACGAAGGGCACGTTCAAGGCGTTGGCGCCGATCCACAACGCCGCCGGGACACCGGGGTCGACGCCGGGCGCATCTTGGTTGAGGTCGCCGAACAGATCCGCGCGGCAGGGATCGCATTACAGAGCGTCTCAGTGGGCTCCACCGCAGGTGTGCGGTCAGCCCCTACAGTCGACGGTATTACCGAGGCCCGGCCCGGGACCTACATCTACGGTGATGAGAACCAGGTCGCGATCGGCACCACGGCACCCGAGGACGCCGCTGTGACCGTGCTGAGCCGAGTGATCAGCATTGAGCGCGATGGCACGGTGCTGATTGACGCCGGAATAAAGGCCATGAGCAAAGACGGCACGATGCATGGCGATGGCCGCATCGGCACCGTTGTCTCCGACTGTGGCGGCATCGTCGCCACTGGCCATGAGGAACACGGGTTCCTACGCTCCAGCACCGGCTTGAAAGTCGGCGACACGGTGCGCATCCGGCCCAACCACGTCTGCGGGCTGATCAATATGCACAGCAACGCTTGGGTCATCGAAGACGACCTGGTCACCGACATCTGGCCCACTTTGGCCCGACACTGATGCCACCGAACCTCCCTGAGGACCTCTATGACTGAACCGATCGCACTGATCACACGGAAGAACTTGCCGGCCCCCGAACACCTCGAGGCACTGGCGGCAGCCGGACTTCAACCAGTAGTGGGCTCGATGGCCGACCAAGACCTGCCCGAGGACCGCGTTGTGGTCCTCATGCCGGGCCTCGAGCGCATTGATCGTGCCGCATTGGAGCGGTTCCCGAACTTGGGTTTAGTGGCCCTACCGGCGACGGGCTGGGACAGCGTCGACCTGAAGGCCGCCGAAGACCTCGGCATCGCGGTGACCAACGTGCCCAGCCAAGCCACTGAGGAGGTCGCCACACATGCTCTAGCGCTTATCCTCGCGCTGCTGCGAAATATCCCCATGCATGACTGCAATATGAGAGCCGGCCAGTGGCAATCTCCAGCAGGAATCGTGACCCCAACACGCACCAGCACGATGACCCTCGGCGTCGTCGGGGTCGGGAAGATCGGCGGTGAACTCGCCCGAATCGCCACCCCCTTATTCGCACAAGTCATCGGATATGACCCATACCTCGCCCCCACTCAAGGTCATGAGTCCGACGTTGAACTAGTCGATTCAATCGACACACTCGCGCGACGCTGCGATGTGATGTCACTACATGTGCCGCTAACGCCCGAGACCGCAGCTTTGCTTGCTGACATCGATTTCGCCGACAGCCCCGTGCGCTACCTGATCAACGTCAGCCGAGGCGGACTCATCGCCCATGATGTGCTGCTCGAACTCCTCGAAGGTGGAGCGCTCGATGGTGTCGGTTTAGATGCCTTTGACCCTGAACCACCACATCAAGACGATGCCCTTCTCCTGCATCCACGCGTCATTTCCAGCCCGCACCGGGCGTTTGAGTCAGTGCAGGCGTGGGATGCCTACGGGCATTACCCGGTACAGAACGCGATCGCACATATCAATGGTGCAGCACTGGTGTCACCAGTGCCTGTGCAGAAAGGTAGGTCATGAGCAGTTTCATCCTCGCCGTAGCACAATTCGCCGTCACGACCGACCCACCAGAGAATCTCAAGAACTCGTTGAAACTCATTGAGATGGGCGCTCACCGCGGTGCCGACCTCGTGGTTCTCCCTGAGAGTTCCATGTATTCCGACCCGCTCAAACAACGTCCAGGACAGCGGCACACGGAGCCGCTCGATGGCACCTTCGTCTCCGCTATTCGTCAGGCTGCGAAGGATCACCATGTGCACGTAATAGCCGGGATGACTGAAAAAGTTGCGGGCGAGCTTCCCTTCAATACCCTCGTCTACGTAAATCCTGAAGGCGACTTGGCGGGCGTTTACCGCAAAGTGCACCTTTATGACGCGTTCGGATATCGCGAGTCCGACGACGTACGAGCGGCCCAACCAGAGGCGTTAGTGTTTGACGTGGGCGGCGTCAAAGTCGGCGCAGCCACCTGCTACGACGTGCGATTCCCCGAGATGAGTCGTTTCCTGGTGGACCACGGGGCAGACATCATCGTGCTGCCCACCGCATGGGTCACCGGACCGCTAAAAGAATTCCACTGGGAGACCCTGATCAAGGCCCGCGCGATCGAGAACACCATCTACTTCGCCGGGAGCGGCCAAAGCGGCCCAGCACGCATCGGCGGCAGCGTGATCGTTGATCCGATGGGCGTGACGATCGCATCCGCAGGGGAGTCCGGAACGGGTGTCGCCATCGCAACGATCACCACTGATCGGATCGCCCAAGTCCGCCAGACCAACCCGAGTCTGGCTAACCGTCGGTTCAGCGTGATCCCGCTGTCGCAGAACTAACCACCGTAATAGATCACACCTATTTGCGCAGTCCGCGCGATTTGGAGAATGAAGGAGGGAAAAAACTAACCAGCGCAATAGATGACACCTATTGCGCAGCCCGCGTAAATTTGAACAACGAAGGAGAACATCGTGTACTCCATATTCAGAGGAATCGCAATATTATCTGCTCTGGGGCTCCTTGTGCCGCTCCCGAGTTCGCTCGGCGATTCGGACTCATTGAGTTCCGAGACCCACACCCTCAATTGGGAGGAGGGTGAGGTGCGCACATTCGACGATGAACTCGTAGGGGAGGCGCCCGAGGGTTGCTCGATCCGGGGTGAGGTGACTGTCGCCGAGGCCGCATTCGCGTCAGAAGACTCAAGTAACCAAGCGATGCGGCTTTACGACGATTTCACCGATCAGACCGCTGAGGCTACTTGTCACTATGCGGCTTCGTCGCAGCGGTCGGTCGACTTCCGCTGGACCCATGACGGTTTCGGATCCTCATTCCTCTTCGGCCTCATGGGCGAGACCGGTGCAGGCGAGACGACCCATGCATGGTGGTTCAACTTCCAGCCCGTCCCAGGTACTGATGATCTGCGCGTGCGAGTCTATGACGGCAGCGAGTGGCGTCGCCTCGGCCATGTGCGGGATGCGGCTGCGAGTGAGACCTTCGTACCGGTTGCCGTCTCAGCAACCACTGACCAGGCCGAGGTGCGCGTAGGCGGGCAGAAGTTCTTCACCGACCTACCTCGCAATGAGGTCGAGGCTCTGACTGACGTGGTCTTCTCGTCAGCAGGAGTGGCCCCGGACGGGATGGACTTCTACGTTGACGACGTTCTGGTGCAAGCGACTGCTGACGCCGTCGATCCCCGAACGGTCATCGCGGTCGAGCCGGAAGGGGTTGCACCACGATTCCCGGACATTTTGCGACTCAGTGACGATCATCTGCTGGTGAGTTACTACTCAGCCGCTGACCATCGTGACCGTGCCGGCCTGATCAAAGTGACGCAAAGTTTCGACAACGGTGAGACCTGGTCCGAACCATGGGTCGCCGTCGATAGTGAATTCGATGATCGCGACCCCAAACTGACCCTCCTGGATGACGGCACCATCCTAATGATGTACTTCGTCACCAACTGGATTGATCCTGATGCCGGCGATCGCACTCAACTCGGTGTGCACTTGGTGCGTTCGGAAGATGATGGCCAAACCTGGAGCGACCCGAACTGGGTTGGCACCCAGTTGACCTGCGAGAACCCGCCTCCGGCCGATGGCTGCCCGCTGGATTCGGGAATCTCAGTGAGCCACGGATCGATCATTCAACTCGACGACGGCGACATCTTGGCGCCCATCTACGGCCGAACCCCCGACGACGTCCACTCTAGGGCGACCGTGGCTCGCAGTTCAGACCGCGGTGTCACATGGGACCCAGCCGATGAGGTCACCATCGCTGAAGGTGAGACCTTCGCCTTCCAGGAGCCCAACCTCACGCTCATGCCCAGCGGCGAAATCATTGCCGGGTTGCGGGTCAACGAGGAACCAGTGCACTTGTATCTGTCCCGATCCGATGACGACGGTCGAACTTGGTCTGAACCGGAACGGACTGATATCCCCGCATCGTCGCACCACCAGTTGCTGCGCGAGGATGGAAGTCTGCTGTTGACCTACGGGGACGTCGGTGCGCACGTGCAAAACCGGCCCACCTCGGGGATCCTTATCCCAGATGCACTTGGTGACTGGAACGGTCATACGCCAGTCATGGTCTACGACTCCGGCCATACTGACCAAGCCAATCCCTCGAGTATCGAGGTCGAGCCAGGTGTCTTTATGACCTTGGCTTATGACGTCACCGTCCGCACTCTCTACGGCATCCGCACCACAGTTGAAGACTACGCACCGGCGGAGGGCGACAACGGTGACGAGGGCGGCCAGGACGATCCGCTCGAGGCGGCCGTCGTGCTGACGGATGCGCTGGAGGAGTACAAGAATTCCGGTGCGGTCGATGGTCCAATCGCGCACCAGTTGACCAACGCACTGGATTTGGCACAGCGGCACTTGGATGGCGGGCGCACCACCCCGGCCGTACAGGCCCTGAACAGGTTTATCCGGCACCTAGACAACCCAAAGCGTCCGGACACGCTCGCCGATGAGGCACGGGAGGACCTGCGTTCGCAGGCGGTAACAATACTCGGCCTGCTCTGACCTCGCCGTCGCTTGGCTGTGACCCCGAGTGGGCACGCGATAGCGTGCCCACTCGGGCGGGCCCGCGCGCTTTTCACGGCCGGCCGCCCCTAGGGGCGGCCCACCGTTGGATTGGAGCATCCGAGTTCTCACGGCCGACGTTTTGATCGCCGTGCGCAGGCGAAGACAGTTGAGCAGCACGCGCGACCTTGTTCGCACTGTTTCTCCCCGGAAGCGTGAAGGAAGACCAACAGATGACCATGAAAATTGCCGGCGCTGTGCTTGAGGAGATGCACCGCTCGCGGCCCTACGCACACAGCCGCCCAATCACGGTGGCTGAACTCGAACTGCAGCCACCGCAAGGCGGCGAAGTGCTAGTGCAGATTGAGGCAGCTGGGCTCTGCCATTCTGACCTGTCTGTGGTCAGCGGTGACCGGCCGCGACCTACACCCATGCTGCTTGGCCATGAGGCAGCGGGACGCGTCGTGCAGTTGGGTCCGGATGTCACTGACCTGAGCATCGGTCAACGCGTCGTCATGACCTTCCTGCCTCGCTGTGGCAGGTGCGCCGGCTGTGCCACAGATGGTCGCGAGCCTTGTGCACCAGGCAGCCAGGCCAATGCTGCCGGGACCCTTATCGCCGGTGGTACCCGCATCCAGCGCGATGGTTACGACGTGCACCATCACCTGGGTGTCTCCGGATTCTCTACCTACGCAGTTGTGAGCAGACACTCCGTGGTCCCCGTTGCTGATGATGTCCCCGCACATATTGCTGCGATCATGGGGTGCGCCGTTCTGACCGGCGGGGGGGCAGTGCTGAATGTGGGCCAGCCGAGCGCAGATGATGACGTCGTCGTCGTCGGGCTTGGTGGAGTCGGTATGGCTGCGCTGCTGACCGCCCGAGCCCTGGGGGCTCGGCGCGTGATCGCCGTCGATGCCCTCACTAAGAAACTTCACCAAGCCCGAGAACTCGGCGCCGATGAGGCATACAGTCCCCATCAAGCGATTGACGCCAACATTCGAGCGCAGATAGTTATCGAGGCTGCCGGGCATCCGCAGGCATTGGAGACGGCGTTCGCGCTCACCGCCCCCGGCGGCACCACGGTCACCGTCGGATTGCCACATCCGAGTGCCCGCTCGGCGATTCCCGTGGCTCAACTCACCGCTGAGGCGCGCACGATCAAGGGCTCTTACCTTGGCTCGGCAGTGCCGGAGCGCGACCTGCCGAAATTCGTGGACATGTGGCGGTCAGGGCGTTTGCCCATCGAGAGCCTCATCAGTTCAATTATTTCTATAGGTGAGATCAATGAAGCGCTCGATAAATTGGCCGATGCCACGGAACTAAGGCAAATCATCCAGTTCGACCACACTTGAACCGCAATCGACGAAGTGGAGCAGATTATGACCAATAAGACACGTGTACATCCCAGCAATTTCCCCGAGCCGGAAGTGGCGCTCTCTCAGGGCATCATTTCTGGTGATTTCCTGTTCATCTCTGGGGCTGTGGCCAACCGCCCAGGCACGACTGAGATCGTCGGTGACGATATTAAAAAGCAGACCCGGCAAGTAATGGCGAACCTCCAAGCGGTGCTCAGCCAGGCCGGACTCACATTCGATGATGTGGTGCAATCCAGGGCCTACCTAGTGCGCGTTAAGGATGACTTTCGGATCTTCGATGCAGTTTACGGTACGTACTTCTCTAAGCCGCTTCCCTCACGCACCACGATCGGTGTCGAATTGGCTATCCCAGGTCTGCTTGTCGAAGTCGACATGGTGGCCCGCTTGCGGTCCTGACCAATTCGTGAAGAACGATCGTGACGCGTTGGTGAGTATCCGACCGGGATGGTTTGTGAGATCACTGTCCAAGCCGCGACCCAAACAAAATGCCGTTGCAGTGGGCTGCGAGGGCCTCGCGCCAGGGAACGGTTGATGCAAAACGCCTAATTCTCGTTGGAGTTAGCAGAATCGGAGGCCAGGTCCCGGCGCATCTTGGCTCGCTGCATCGCCCGGTGCACCGTGGCGCGGGAAATGCCCATCAGTTCGGCCACCTCGACCTGGGTGTGCTCACCTGCCTCCACCAGACCCACCAGGTGCCGCTCCTGGGCGGGGGAGAGTTTGGGCTTCCTGCCCCGAAGGCGACCCTTGGCCCGGGCGATCGCCATACCCTCCCGAGTGCGCGTCCGGACTAAGTCCGCCTCAAACTCAGCCACCATGGACAGCACGTTGAACAGCAACTTGCCCACCGGGTCAGTCGGGTCATAGCGGCTCCCGCCAATATCCAGGGCCGCCCCCTTGCTGGTGAGTTCATCGGCGATGTCTCTGGCATCCGGTAGCGACCGGGCCAGACGGTCCAGTTTGGTGACTACCAGGGTGTCGCCGGACCGGCAGGCCGCCATTGCCTCGCGCAGGCCCGGACGGTCCCGGTTAGTGCCCGTCAGCCCGTGGTCGATATAGATGCGGTCGGAAGACACGCCGAGAGTTACAAGTGCCTCCTGTTGGGCCTGCACGTCCTGATCGGCGGTGGAGACCCGCGCATAGCCCACTTTGATCGAACTCATGGTCCAAGTGTTGCAGTTGAGGCTTCTTCACCGGGCGCAATATCGGGCGCCCCATACGGGCACCCTCGAAGCGCGTCTTCACGCCAGTGCTGTCAATTCTCGAACTCGGCTGCACGAATATCCGTACTCGCGTGCACGGCGTCGAGTCCAAGCTGGTTTTAAGGCTAAGAGCAGGCGCTCCTCGAACTGCGAAGCAGTTGATCGCTCCCAGGCGGCGGCGCAGCATCCGCCCGTGTGTAGCGCGACGTCTAGACCCAATTCGACTCATGTGTGGCACTGCCGAAATCGAGACCCAGGTGCAACAGCGGTTATGCACTTAGGAAGGGCGTTGCAGGGGGTGCACCCCACTGCAACGGTGAGCCTCACCCTCCGCGGAGGTTCTTCCCCTCCGGCGAAGGTGCTCCGCCTCTCTTTGATGCGGTTGGGAACTCGCTACAGGCCGAAGGCGCCACCCTCGAGGAGGATGACGATGCCGAGGCCGACGAGGACCAGCGGGAAGAGGATGTGCTCCCAGCGTTCGAGGACCTCGGCGATGGGCCGGCGGGTGGCGACGTACTTCGCTGCGAGCACGAGGAGGCCGACCAGGGCGAGGAAGACGAGGCAGTAGGCGATGATCGCGGTGGTGGACGCGGTGGCGAAGACGGGGACGTAGACCCCGATGTTGTCCCCGCCGTTGGCGAACGTCACGGCTGCCACGGTCAGGACTCCGACCTGCTTGCCGGCGACCTTGGCCTCGTCATCGTCGTCATCCTCACCGCGGTTGCGCCACGCGCGCCAGGCCGCATACAGGCCCAGGGCCAGGGGGATGAGCCCGAAGTAGGGCAGGGCGTCCTCGGGCAGGAAGCTGCGGGCGCCGAGGGAGACGACCACGGCGGCCAGCAGGATGCCCCCGAAGCCGAGGTACTGGCCGAGCAGGATCTTGCGGGTGGTGCCCCGCTGGCCGGCGCCGCGGGCGTAGAAGAGGGACAGGACGATGATGTCGTCGATGTTCGTGGCCACGAACAGGCCGATCGCCTGCAGGATCGGGGTGAGCAGTTCCATCGGGTGCCTTTCAGGGCGCGCCGGACCGCCGGCGGTGGGTCAGTGCGGCCGCGTTGGCCCACGGCGTCAGCGTCCGAGCGCGGGCTGGTGGGTGCGTGCGGCGCGCAGGCCGTTGAGGATGACCAGGACCTCGGCGACCTCATGGATGAGCACGACGGCGGCCAGGCCCAGGACGCCGGTGATGGCCAGGGGTGGCAGCGCAGCGATGATTAGCAGCGACAGGACGATGTTCTGGTTGACGATGCGCCGCCCGCGTCGGGCGTGGGCGATGGCCTGGGGCAGCAGGCGCAGGTCCTGGCCGGTGAAGGCGATGTCGGCGGACTCGATCGCGGCGTCCGAGCCGGTGGCTCCCATCGCGATCCCGACGTCGGCCGCGGCCAGGGCGGGGGCGTCGTTGATGCCGTCACCGATCATCGCGGTGGGCCGGCGCACGCTGAGCTCGTCCACGGCGGCGGACTTGCCTTCGGGGCGCAGCTCGGCGCGCACGTCACTGATGCCGGCCCGGGCGGCGAGGGCCTGCGCGGTGCGCTGGTTGTCGCCGGTGAGCATCGTGACGCCGATGCCCTGGCCCGCCAGGGTCTTGATGACCTGGGGGACCTCGGGACGTAGCTCGTCACGCACCCCGATCGCCCCGGCGACCGTGCCGTCGCGGTGGACGACGACTACGGTCATCCCTTGGGCCTCCAGGTCACGCACTCGGTCGGTGAGGTCGCCGGGGTCGACCCAGCGGGGGCTGCCGACCCACACCTCGCCGCCGTCGATGGTGCCGTGGATGCCGTGACCGGCTTCCTCGGTGATGCCCTGACCGGCGGGGGCTCCTGGGGCGGCCTGGGTGATGGCGGTGGCGAGGGGGTGGGTGCTGTGCTGCTCGAGCGCCGCGGCCCAGGCCAGGACCTGCTCCTCGGTGACGTCGGCGGTGGGGACGACGGCGGTGACGGTGGGCTGGTTCCTGGTCAGGGTCCCGGTCTTGTCGAACGCGACGTGCCCGATGTCCCCGAAGCGTTCGAAGATGGCCCCGCTCTTGATGATGACGCCGAACTTGCTGGCCGAGCCGACCGCGGAGACCACGGTGATCGGCACCGCGATCGCCAGCGCGCACGGGGAGGCGGCCACGAGCACCACCAGGGCGCGGGTGATCCACGTCTGCGGGTCACCGGCGAGTGAGCCGATGAGCGCGACCAGCACGGCCAGGACCAGGACGCCGGGCACGAGCGGGCGGGCGATGCGGTCGGCGAGCCGCGCGCGTTGCCCCTTCTGGGCCTGGGCGCGTTCGACCAGGCTCACGATCGTGGTCAGGGAGTTGTCGGTGCCGGCCGCGGTCGCCTCGACCTGCAGGGCTCCGGTGGTGTTGATCGCCCCGGCGGACACCTCATCACCCGGGCCGACCTCGACGGGGATGGACTCACCGGTGATGGCCGAGGTGTCCACGCTGCTGTGGCCGGTACGGATGATGCCGTCGGTGGCGATGCGCTCACCGGGCTTGATGACCATGACCTGCCCCGCGGTCAGGTCACGGGCCGGGACGGTCACGCTCTGACCGTCGGTGAGGACGGTGGCGCTCTGGGGCACGAGCTTGAGCAGTGCGCGCAGCCCGGCACGCGCGCGGTCCATCGCCCGGTCCTCCAGGGCCTCGGCGATGGAGTAGAGGAAGGCCAGGGCCGCGGCCTCCTCCACGTGGCCGAGGATGACCGCGCCGGTGGCGCTCATCGTCATGAGGAGCGCGATGCCGAGCTTGCCCGTGGCGAGCTTGCGCAGCGCACCCGGGACGAACGTGGATGCCCCGAGCAGCAGGCCGACCCAGAACAGAACGAGCGCTGCCGTCGGGGCGCCGGACCACTCACAGGCCAGCCCGGCGACGAGGGCAGCCCCCGAGGCGATGGGGATCATGACGGCGCGGTCAGCCCACCACGGGGCTTCGTGCTCGTCGTCGCTCGCCAGCTCCTCGACGGGCGCCTGGGTGGTCGCGCTCATGCCACGGTCCCGGTCGGGCAGCAGCCGGGCACCGCGCAGGCGGCATCCACGCACGAGGCGTTCTCATCGACGGCCAGCGTCACGTCGACCAGCGCGGTCATCGCCGCCGCCAGGTGCGGGTCGGCGATCTCGTAGCGCGTCTGGCGCCCCTCGGGCTCGGCCACGACGAGGCCGCAGTCCCGCAGGCAGGTCAGGTGGTTCGACACGTTCGACCGGGTCAGGCCCAGGTCGCGGGCGAGCACCGCCGGGTAGCTGGGGTCCTCGAGGAGCGTCATGAGGATCCGGGAGCGGGTCGGGTCGGCCATCGCCCTGCCCAACCGGTTCATCACGTCCAGCCGCGAAGCAATAGTCAGCATGCGCTGACTATACAGCACCTGCTGGCCTATCGTGTCTTCTCGTCCAACAACCTCTGTCCGACCCGCGGCCCTCTATGGAAAACCACGGTGACGCCGCAAGGCAGTCATCGCGTCGTCCACGGCCGTCCTCGTCGGGTCGAGCACGTAAAGGTGGCCTTCGAACCGATCGCAACCGAGTGACTCCCACACCGGACCTAGTGCCGGCCTCCCAGAGGGTGTCTTCTTGTCCCGCGCCCGCGGGCGCGTCGGTCCCCTATCGGTGCCCCAGTGTGGGGCCGGTTCACGCTGCACAGCAGGAGAGCTTGGTGATGTCGGTGGTGAAGGCCTGGGCGGTGAGCTTCAGGCCTTCGGCCATGGTCAGGTAGGGGCTCCAGAGGTTGGCGACCTGGTCGGTGGTCATGCCGGCCTCGAGGATGTAGACCCCGGCGGCGGCGAGGTCGCCGGCGTCCTGGGCCAGGGCGGTGATGCCGATGATGCGGCCGGTGTCGGCGTCGGTGACCATCTTGATGAGCCCGCGGGTGTCGCGGTTGACGATCGCGCGTGGGACGTGCGCGAGGGACAGGACGCGGCTGTCGTAGCGGATCCCGGCGGCGGAGGCTTGCTGGTCGGTCATGCCGACGGCGGCCAGGGCGGGGCTGGTGAACACGACCCGGGGCAGGTGGCGGTGGTCGACCTCACGGCCGGCGCCGGTGAGGGCGTTGTCGGCGACGAGGGTGCCGTGGGCCGCGGCGACGTACACGAACTGCGGGTGGGCGGTGATGTCTCCGGCGGCCCAGATGCGCGGGTTGGTGGTGCGCAGGTGGTTGTCGACGACCACCGCGCCGTGGTCGCTGGTGCGCACGTCGACGGTGTCGAGGCCGAGGGTGCCGGTGACCGGGCGGCGCCCGGTGGCGACGAGCACCTCGGCCGCCCGCAGTTCCTGTGAGCCATGGGCGGCGGTGGTGGCGGTGACCGCGACCTCGCCGGTGGCCGGGTCGCGACGGACCGCGGTGGGCACCGCCCCGCGGATGACCTCGATGCCTTCGTCGGCGAAGATCTCCTCCAGGGCGGTGGCGGCCTCGGGTTCCTCGTGGGGCGCCAGGCGTGAGCGGACCAGCATGGTGACCCGGGCGCCGAGCCGGGCGAAGAGCTGGGCCTGCTCCATGGCGACGTAACCGCCGCCGATGACCAGCAGCGACTCCGGGACGTGGTCCAGCTCCATCGCGGTGGTCGAGGTCAGGTAACCGGCCTCCTGGAGGCCGGGGACCGGCGGCGCCCAGGGGCTGGAGCCGGTGGCGATGAGGTAGTGCGCGGCCCGGACGGTCTCCACCGTGCCGTCAGGGCCGGTGACGCGAAGTGCCGGCTGGGTCGGTGTGCCGACGAACATGGCGTCCCCGGGGAGGAGGTCCCACCCGTACTCGGCAGCAAGATCGAGGTACTTCTCGCTGCGCAGTGATCCGACGAGCTCATCCTTGCCGGCGACCAGGGCGGCGATGTTCACCGGCCGGACGTCGGGGGCCGGCAGGCCGGGGAACCGGGTGGCGTCGAGTGTGATGTGGCGGGCCTCGGCGGCCGCGAGCAGGGCCTTGGAGGGCACACACCCGGTGTTCACGCAGGTACCGCCGACGGTGCCGCGCTCGATCATCACCACCCGCCTGCCCAGGTTGGTGGCGCGGATCGCGGCCGCGAACGCCGCCCCACCGGACCCGATCACTGCCAGGTCATACGACCTACCTCTAGCCGTTACCGTCACGAGCTCCTCCTTCGTCGTCCTCAGGATCGACCTTCCAGTGCACTGGAAGGTCAAGGCAGAATGAGTGGCATGCGGATCGGTGAGGTGGCCCAGGCGTCAGGCACGACAACCAAGACCCTGCGGTACTACGAAGAAGTCGGGCTGCTGCCCGACCCGGACCGGACCCCGGCGGGGTACCGGGACTACGGCCCCGAGGTGCTCGCCCGGCTGGACTTCATCCGCCGGGGCCAAGCCGCCGGGCTCACCCTGGCCCAGATCGGTCAGGTGCTGGACATCCGCGACCGGGGGCAGGCCCCCTGCCAGCACGTCACCGACCTGCTCGACACCCGCCTTGAGGTGATCGAGCGACAGCTCGCCGAGCTCGATCAGCTACGCACCACGATCGCCGCCCTGCGCGACCACGCCGCCGCCGGCGACCCGGCCACGTGCTCCCCCGAGAATGTCTGCCGCTACCTGTGACCCCGAAGGTCACGGGCCCGTGGCACCGCATGGCGGGCGACTCTGTTGCGTTGGGGTGTTAGACCGTTTGCAACGGATCTGTTGCGCGGGGTGTACCCCCAGCGCAACACGCTGCCATCGTCATCCCGCGCTTGGCCCGGCCCCAGGAGTCGAGGTTGGCCTGTCACTTGCGCCGGCTCTGCGCCAAGAGCTTGTGTCCGGCCTCGCGGAGTTCGCCCGTGGGCGAGACGTGGCGGTAGAGAGTCTGTCGGGTGATGCCGAGTTCTTTGCACAGGTCACTGACGTTGGTGTCTGGTTGTCCCATGGAGGCCATGGCGAGGCGGATCTTGGCGGGGGTCATCTTGTAGGGGCGCCCGCCTTTGCGGCCGCGGGCGCGAGCGGCGGCGAGGCCAGCGATGGTGCGTTCGGAGATGAGCTCGCGTTCGAACTCGGCGAGGGCGGCGAAGATGCCGAAGACGAGTTTGCCGGAGGCGGTGGTGGTGTCGATGGCCGCGCCCTGCCCGGTGAGGACCTTCAGCCCGATGCCACGCTGGGTGAGGTCATGGACAATATTGACCAGGTGTCTCAGGTCGCGGCCGAGCCGATCCAACTTCCACACCACCAGGGTGTCCCCGCGACGGAGGGACTTCAGGGACGCCGCAAGCTCGGGACGGTCCTCCTTCTTGCCCGAGGCCCGGTCCTCGTACAGAGCCTCGGCGTCGACACCCTCAGCCAGGAGCGCATCGCGCTGCAGGTCCGTGGTCTGCGATCCGTCGGCCTTCGAGACCCGCATGTAGCCGACCAGCACGAGGCGCCTCCCACCCATCACTTATACGACCGATTGCGTGACAGTCCGCAGCGTGACGGCTGTCCGGAGCGTCCATGTCACTTAACCCGTCATCTATTCTACGTCCTGCGAACGGTCTCCATCTGTCAAGATGTGACAGTCGTTTCCGGCCCGGCCGGCACCTGGCGTGCACGCTGCTCCGCCAGCGTCCGTGGGAGGTGGTCGTCCGGGATGCCGAGGGCGATTAGGTCATCGCGAGCACGTTGGAAGGTCGCCTCGCTGCGAGTCAGGGCCGTGAGGGTGGCCAGCAGCTGGCGGGCGGCGACGGGGTCTTCCTGGGCGAGCGCGATCGCCGTGTTGAGTGCGTCCTCGGCTTCCTGCCAGTAGTGCCGGTCGGGTGGGGTGCCGTCGGGGACGGGCCGGTGAGGCTCAGGACTCAGGAGAGATGCGAGGGTGCCGTGGGCGGTGACTTCGCCGGTCTCGATGAGGTTAAGGGTGGCGGCGGCAGCTTCGAGAAGCATCTGCTGTCGGGGCCAGGGCAGCGATTCGTAGGGGTGCCAGGGAGCGACCATGCCGGCGCGGACGGGGTGACCGGCGGTGTGCCAGATGCGCCGGACGCTTCGGTGGGAGCGGGTGCGCAGCGCCGAGACGGGGCCGGAGAGCTCGTCGATGAGGGTGCGTAGCAGCCGGAACCACACTCCCGCGTGCACGGATCGGCGCGGCAGGGTCACCGTGCCGGTGTGCAGGGCCTGGTGGGTGCGTGCGTCCATGACGAGGACCGCGGCCGGTGCAGTGCGGGCGCGGGTGTCCTGCTTCTCCCAGGCGGCGAAGGCGCCAAGGCCGCCGAAGGCGGGGTCGAGGTAGCAGCCGTGTTGCGGGCAGCTGAGCGTGAGCGGGAGCTGGGAGATCAGGGTGAATCCGAAGGTGCCGGCCGCGGAGGTTCTTTGGCAGGTCGGGCAGGCCCGGCGCAGCGGCCCGCGTTTGGGGTCGGTCGGCAACCAGGCACGCCAGCCGGGCACCTCCCGCCGGGGGCGTTCCTTGGCGGTCAGGAGCACCGAGTCCTGGTGGACGTAGGTGTCGAACGCTTCCCCGGGCACTGGCTCGGAATCGAGTGTGTCCAGGAGCCAGGGCACCTGGCCGGCGATCGTCATCTGGCGCAGTTGGTCCAGCGGTACGCCGGTGCGGGCGGTCAGCGCGGGAAGCACCACTGCGGGTGGGTTCAGGTCCAGGGTGCTGGTGTGGTGGTCGGGAAGATCGAGGTCCGGTGCGAGGTTGTGCCGGATGAGTTCCTCGACGCTCAAGCCGTAGACCTCGGCCAGTCGGCTGAGCCAGGACGTCAGCGCCTCGCCCTCACCCGGTGGTGGGTGCAGGGGCCAGCGAGCGGTCATGCCAGCTCGCGTTCGAACATCCGGCGTCGTTCGGTGGGGCCAACGTAGGGCGCCATGAGCAAAGTGCGTTGGTTGATCGCCTCCTCGCCGGACTCGATTGCTGCCACCGCGGCGTCGGTGAGGAGGTGGGTGAGTTCTCCGATGGTGCCCTCGCTGCGGGAGAGCAGGTAGCGGGCCATGTCCTCAGTGGCGATCGTCGAGGGGCGCCGTAGCGGGAAGGCGGCGGCGAAGCTGGCCAGCAGTGTGCGGGTCTCCTCGTTCGGTTCCCAGCGGGGCAGGGTGAATGGCTCGAAGCGGTTCTCCAGCTGGTCATCGGAGCGGATCGCCAGATAGGCCTCGCGGGTCCCGACCCCGACGAGCGGGATGCGCAGCTCGTTGCCCAGGAACCGGATCAGGTTGAGGAACTCGCGCCGGGTCTCGCCGCGCCCGGCCAGGAGGTTGTGCAGCTCGTCGATGACCAGGACTCGCACCCCGACCGCGCGCAGGAGCGCCAAGGTGGCTTGCTCCAGGTCGGCCAGGCGCTGGCGCGGGCGTAGCGGTGCTCCCATCGCGGCCAACAGCGCGACGTAGAACCGGATCACCGAGGGCTCTGAGGGCATCTGTACCGCCAGCACCGGTATCTGCTCACGATCGGCGTGGGACGTGGGCGGGTGGAGTCGGCGGAACTTCTCGATGATCATCGACTTGCCGTTGTTCGTCGGCCCGATCAGCAGCAGGTTGGGCATGCGCTGCTTGCCCGGCCACGCGTACAGCGTCTCCAGCCGCTCCAGCGCCGCGGTGGCGCGGGAGTAGCCGATCCACCGGTCGGCGCGCACGTGCCGCACCCGCTCCTCCGCCGGCAGCCGGGCCACCGGCCGGGCGCTCTCGTGCAGATGATCCAGGCCGTCACCCGCGATGTCCTCGACTGTCCGGTCCTGGCCCTGGCTCACCACTGCTCGATCACCTCGAACGGCGCCACGGACGCCGTATCCGAGGCGCTGGCCCTGCTGGCACCATCAGCAAGGGTGTCGTCAGGCGGGCCCGCCGCGGCGGGCTTGTCCCAAGAGTCTGCGGCCCCCGCTTTCCTGCGGCGTTCAGCGTCGCGGCGGGCCTTGCGCGTGGTGGACCTAGCGGTGTCGGTGATGGTGCGCATCTGCTCGACCATCCGGAACAGTGCCTCCTCATCGACCTGCGCCCGGCCTTCCGCCCGGAGCCGTTCCACCGCGGCGCGGTGCTCCCACACGCTCACCGCCGGATGGGACTGCGTCCGGTAGGGCACCGCCAGGTAGGACTCGCCCTCGGGGTTGAGCACCCAGATACGGCTGATGTCGCGCGGGTCGCGGCGGATCACGAACCGGTCCAGCTGCCCGCGGCGGGCGATCCATGGCTTGAGCGCGTCGCTGAAGTAGCGCACGTGGTCGATGACGAACCCGGTGCGGGTCAGCGTCCTGCGGATCACCGGCAGGAAGTCCACCAAGAACGCGGTCTCGTTGGCCACGGCCACCGCCGGCGTCTGGGCCGCGCCGGCGACCCAGCGGGCCTGCGGCGTCTGCCCGGTCGTGCCGTGAACCGTCCCGTGGTAGTTCGCCACCGCCAGGGCCAGCCACTTCTCCAGCTCCGCGACCGTCAAGGTGGCCTTGGCATCGGAGTCGTAGCTGCCGCGCTGGGCCGGGTTGGAGAACGTCGTGCCGGGCAGCTCGTGGACCATCTCCATCAGCGTGCCGACGACCCGCTCGACGATCCCGCCGTAGTGCGGACGTCCCAGGGGGCGGTAGCGCAGCGTGATCCCGTGCTCCTCACAGCCTCGCCGCAGGGCCTCGCTCTTGAACTCCGCGGCGTTGTCCAGATACAGCTCGCCAGGCTTGCCGGCCATCGGCCAGTTCACCTCGATCCCCAGGCGCTCCAGCCAGGCCCGCTTGTCGGTGACCATGTGCGCCAGGCACAACCCCACCGACAGCGCCGAGGGTGCCTCCAAGGTGATCACCAGGCCCACGATGCACCGAGAGAAGACGTCGATCGCGACCGTCACGTACGGCCGCCCGATCGGTAGACGGTGGTGCTCATCGACCACGATGAGATCCACCACGGTGTGGTCGATCTGCACCTGCTCCAACACCCCGGTGATCGGTGGCACCTGCCCACCGGCCGACTCCAGCGACCGTGCCGCGTCTGCTCCCTGACGGGCTGTTGTCTCGGCGCGCGGGTCAAGGCCAGCGATGCGGCGCGTGATCGCGCCGAGTGAAGGCACTGGCAGGCCGCGGGTACGGCATACCCGCGTGATCTCGCGGTGTACCGCGGCGGTCGTCTTCCGTTGCCGGGTCAGGTAGTGCTTGCGCACGACCTCGCGGATGGCCGCCTCGACCTCGGCCGACAGCCGCTGGCCGCCGCGGCCACCGCTGGAGCGCCCCGGGATCAGATCGGAGACCACGCCTTGGCCCTCGCGCCACCGGCGCAGCAAGACATAGACCTGCCGGCGTGAGATGCCCAGCTGCTCGGCGGCCGCCTCCACCGCCTCCTCACCGGCTGTCCCGGCCTCGGCCAGCGGGCCGATCACCTCCGCCCGGCGCACTGCGACCGCCCACACGGCATCGGGGACGGTCAGCAGACCACGCTCAGGAACCCGGTCCTCAGCGACCGCTTCGTCGTGCACAGGACTATGGAACAACAAGCCGACCGTGCACACGGGTACGGACACGCCGGGCGATCAAACTCCGCTGCACACTGCCTCGAACATACAGGTCGCCTGTGCAGACGACTTCGGACATTCACATCGTGCCGGCGCCATGCTCGTCGAGCGGGGCGTCTCGTAAAACTGTAGCTTTTCGCGACTTCGATATCGGGTGATCACCTGTGGGTGCTTGGCTGTCACGGCTGAGCTGCGGCAGACGCCACGCACCAACCCAGGACCGTGCCCGGGGGAGCGCTCCATCAAGGTTCAGGAAGGGGTGGGAAGCGAGTGTGAGCTGAGCTCTGCAGTGAGGGCGGCTCTCCGGGTGGCACGGGAGGTGACTGTCCCCATGCCGGACGATGCGACGGGAGTTCGGTGTGCTGCCAAGGCTCGAGTCTTCCTACGGTTGTGTTGGGGCCGGTCTCCCTCATCGCATCAGCGCGACGGTGGCCGAGGAAGGCACTGGCAGTGCACCCCTCCCGAGCGGATGGCCCTACATCAGACCGTTCGTCCGGAGCCAGGCCTCGAGGTCGGCGGCGGCGGAATCGACGTCTTCTCCGCGGACAGCGAGACCGTCTGCGACGTTGCTCTCGGGCAGGGTGTCACGGTAGTCCTGGTCGATCTCGCTCATGCCAGAGACGGCGTAGGTGACGAACGGCAGGATCCGCATGCCAGAGAGATCGACGCCCTCGAGGAAGGTGGACAGAATCATCGGGGCACGGACATTCCACACCGGACTGCCCAGCAGCACCGCGTTGTAGCCACTGACGTCCGGGAGCTCTCCCGCGAGGCCAGGGCGGGCATCGTCGTTCTGCTCGCGCTGGTTGCGCTCGACGGTCGGGTCGTAGGCCTCTGGATACGGGTCGGCGGCGCGGATCTCGAACTCGTCGCAGTCGATTCGTTCGACGATCATCTGAGCAAGACGTTTGGTGGCTCTTCCGGTTTTAGAGTGCATTGATCCGGGTCACCAGTTGGCCGGAGTGCAGTAGGCAGCGCAGGACGTAGTGGTCGAAGTTGCGGAACCCTAGGGCGATGCCGCGTAGGGCTTCGAGGCGTCCGTTGATCGCTTCGACGGGGCCGTTGGAGGCTCCGCCACGGTCGAAGAACGCCAGGATCTGGTCTCGTTTGCGCCAGAGCGTGCGGCCGAGTTGAGCGAGTTCCTCCAGCCCCTCGGGTAGCCCGCGCCGGAGCCTGGTGATGAGGGCCTGCATGCGCTTCTTGCCGGCGGCCGGATCTGGGTGTTGGTAGGCGCTGATGATGTCCTGGTAGATGTGCCAGGAGACCTCCAAGGCCGCGTGGTCCTCGTGTTCGGCGAACAGCCGCTGCAGTCGGGCGATCTGCTCATCGGTCAGTAGCGACTGCCGGGTCAGCAGTGTTCGCCGGCCGCGGTAGAGCAGGTTCTCCTTGCGGCCCCGGTGGCCGTGGATCTGCTGCTGCAGGCGCTGACGACAGACGGTGAGTTTCTCCCCAGCCAGGTGAGATCGGGCCGGAGCGCCCTGCCAGAGTTTCCGCTGGTGGGTTTCTCCGGCCCGTCTCCCGAACCGGACGTGCGATTTCCACCGCATCCGGCTCTCCACGAGCACAGGCCGCAGGTCAGGTGATGATGATGGTCGGCTCCCACGGCGTTGGGATCTTCGTTCCGCGGTAGCGGTAACGGGTGATCGGCACTGTCCCGCAGTTGAACAGTGAGACGCCGTCGTGCTCTGGCCACCAGTTGTTGGCCAGGTAGTGCCGTTTCAGCCACCGCCATGTGGCACGTTTGTGTTTGCGTCGGAGCCAGTGCACGATCCGTTCCCAGGTGTACTGGTGCAGGTGAGCAAAGGTCCGGCTCGAGACGCCGTGCCGGAAGTAGCCGGTCCAGCCGCGCAGCACCTGGTTGATGCGGCGAAGCAACTCGGACAGGGGCTGGTTCGTTCCCATTCTGGTGATCGCCTTGACCTTCGCCCGGATCGAAGTCAGCGACTTCTTGGAAGGCCAGGTGTAGACGTATCGCTTGTTCGAGCCCTGTTGGCGTTGCCGCTGGATGCGGAACCCCAAGAACTCAAACCCCTCGTCGATGTGAGCGGTCAGCGTCTTGTGCTCCGATAGGCGTAGGCCCATCGGAGCGAGCACTGCTGCGACCTCGCCCCGCAGTTCCTCGGCGTGAGCCTCGGAGCCGGCCACCATGACCACGAAGTCGTCCGCGTAGCGCACCAGGCGATACGTGGCATTTCCGTGTTTGCGGCGGGTCGCCCGCTGGGGTCGGGTGGCCATATCGCGCTGCCAGGCTTCGGCGAAGTGATCGTCAAGGACTGACAATGCGATGTTGGCCAGCAGCGGCGACAAGATGCCGCCTTGGGGTGTGCCCATCTTGGTGTCCCTGGTGACGCCGTCCTCGTCGAGGATGCCAGCGCATAAGAACGCCTTGATCAACGCCAAGACACGTTTGTCTCCGATCCGCTCCCTGATCCGGTCCATCAGAGCCGGGTGGGAGATCTCATCGAAGCACGCTTCGATGTCACCTTCGAGCACCCACTGGTAACGGTTGGATGCCAGCATGTGAATCTCAGCGATCGCGTCATGAGGTCGACGACGCGGACGAAACCCGTAACTGCACGGGTGAAAGTCCGCCTCGAAGATGGGTTCGAGGACCAACTTCAGGCTGGCTTGCACGATCCGGTCCCGCACAGCAGGGATGCCCAGACGACGGTACTTGCCCGGCGTCTTCGGAATCATCCGTTCCTTGACCGGGAGCGGTTCGAAACTGCGGGCCTTGAGATCATCTCGCAGCCGATGCAGCATCGCGTCCCCAAAGTCGATGGAACGTGGAACCACGCCATCGACCCCGGCAGATCGTGCCCCTCGATTCCCTCTCACCCGATCCCATGCAACCGTCAGGAACGCGGGATCGGTGACAAGGTTGAACAGGTCATCGAACCGACGATCACCATCATCGGCTGACCATTGGTGCAGTTTGGTCTGGATACCCAGTACCCGCACCCGAGCCTCATCGAGGTCGAGCCACGGCTCGCCGATATTCACCAGCGACCTCCCGGCATTCCATCGCATCGACTGCATACTCGCTGGGTCCCTTCGCCATGTGGACGGCTTTCCCGCCCTCGGACTACTACGGACCCTCCGCCCCCTCCCGGAGCCGTCAGTTGACGGTGAACCTGCCCGCCGACCAGCAGACTGCTGGCCGGGAAGGGCGACTTCGGGATGGTTCCCACGTTCACTGTGTGTCGGTTGGCAGGATCGGCGCCCAGCTCTGCCGCTACAGCCTCGCCGTCACCGAACCCGCAGCACTGCGGTGACGGCCTCCCCGCCGACGTCAGTAGTCGGCTTCGGAGTCGCTGACCACGTACATCCTGATCAGCGCGCACTGTTGCCCGGCCCAGATCCGCCAGGTTCGAGCCGGTTCCACCCTTAAGCAGGTTCAACCACTGGTTCACTCTCGTTACACCTCTCTGCCTTGCTTGCCGGGCACGCTGCCATCTGGCAGTACTGGCACGCCCCGGCTTTGTCAGGGCTGCTTGCCGCCCTCCCCCGCACCTCCGGGATCAGGCTGCCCTCAACTTCACCGATCTGCTGCGACAGACCAGCGGGGTGGGCCTCTCACCCACCCCCGAACACACAGCGCCTCGCGGCGCACTTGCACCGTGTGGAAGGGGTCCATCACCGGTGTGGCCTGCGGCAGTGCTTCTTTGGTGGCGCTGTGATAGCCGGTGAAGCCATCCATGGTGACCACCTCGATGCGGTCGCGGAACTCCTGGGTGTGCTCGGCCAACCAGTCGGTGAGTACCTTCGCCGAACGGCCTGCTTGCACATCCAGCAGCCGCGCCGGCCCGGTGCCCTCGATCGTGGGGGTCAGATCTACCAGGATCGTGACATACGAGTCCTCACCGCCGCCGCGCACGTGTTTCCACTTGTGCTCATCGACCCCCAAGATCCGCACCCCTTCCAGGTGGGTCGGGTCGTCATAGACCAGGGTGCGGGCGGCATCGACCG
Organism: Pseudactinotalea sp. Z1748; assembly: GCF_049725185.1. NCBI lineage: Bacteria > Bacillati > Actinomycetota > Actinomycetes > Micrococcales > Cellulomonadaceae > Pseudactinotalea > Pseudactinotalea sp. Z1748. The sequence continues at coordinate 355,413 of NZ_JBMPQB010000004.1, forward strand.
CGAGGTTATTGACCAGGTCCCATCCCAGTCCCAGGGCCCGGGCCACGGCGCTGATGCTCATCTTGTCGATCGCCAAGCGCTGCAGGATCCACCGGGTGCACCGGTTGGTGGTCTTGGCCCCCACCGCGGCGCAGTCCAGCCGTTGCTGGAAGATCCGCTGCGGGCACTGGGTCCCGGTGCACCGATAGCGAGGCAGGCGCACGTGCAACCTGGTGGGATGGCCGGCCACCGGTACGTCGGTCAGCACCCGCACCACGTGATCCCGCAGGACCCCTTCGGCCCCGCAGGACGGGCAGAACGGCAACCCCTGGCGCGGTCGGGCCTGGATGATGGTGACGTCTGCGGCGTCGATGCTGGCCCCGGTGATCATCAGGTCCAACTCCGCGGTGCGACAGATGACATCAGCAACAGGGCAACCAGAAACAGCGGCAGAGCAGGTAGATTTCATCGCGGGCCTTGGGTGTTTGGATCGGACTGGTTAGCACCTCCAATCCTCACCCAAGGCCCACCTGCTCCCAGGCCCACCACGCCGCCTGATCAGCCCCTCAACGCACCCTCAAACCGGAAGAGCC